>JBGAUO010000060.1:0-24885 GCA_044228605.1 Nannocystis sp.
AAGGGTGATGTCGAGGCGCTGCTCGGCAAGATCAAGGCCGCGGGCGAGGCTGTGTTGACGATCCCCAAGCGGGCCACCAAGGCCTCGGGCGCGATCGGCAAGCTGACCCTGAAGGTGCCGGCGCTGGGCGCCAAGGCCACCTCCTTCCTCAAGAAGGAGATCGCCAACGCGACCGCCGAGGCCAAGGGTTCGCTCGAGGCGAGCCTCACCTCGATCCCCGAGCTGACCGTCAGCATCAAGGCGTCGATCCCGGAGTCGGTCAACAAGGTCAAGGCGATCCCGGCCGAGGCCAAGACCACGATCACCGAGCTGACCGCCGCGTTCGCCGGTGAGGGCTCGTTCCCGAAGGCCCCGGCGGCCGCGGGTGGTGCGGGTGCTGCGGATGCGGGTGCGGACGCGGGTGCGGGCGCCGAGGGCGAGGCGGGTGCCGAGGGCTCCGCCGAGGGCGAGGCCGCCGCCGAAGCCCCCGCCGCCTGAGCGACGGTGGTGTGAGACGAGGCCGCGGGGGTTGCCCTGCGGCCTCGTTCGTTTAAGGGCGCCGGCCGCGGGCGCGCAGGAGGGTCTCGGCCAGCAGCAGGAGCGCGGCCAGGAGCACGAGCGGGCGCCAGCGCGGGTGCTGGGCGGCGGCGAGCACCTGGTCGCCGTCGAGGCTGGGCGGGCGCGGGGCGACGGTGTGGGTGTCGCTCTCGGCCGGGTCTTGCTGGACGGCGAAGGTGAGCAGGTCGCTGGGGCCGCGGGTGACCTTGTAGTGGCCGGGGAGATAGGTGTCGCGCAGGACGACCTCGCCGGGGCGCTCGGGCGGGAGCACGAGCTCGCGGCCGTCGGGGGTGGACACGGTGACGGGGGCGTCGGCCGCGATCTGTCGCACCTCGCCGGCGACGATCTGCCCGGCGGCGGCGCCGGGGTGGCTGCTGTCGAGCCAGCCGAGGATGCGCTCGGCGAGCGGGACAAAACCTGGCCGAAGGGGCAGGTCGGACCAGTCGCGGTCGATCGAGGTGGTGAGCAGGGCGACCCGGCCGCGCTCGTAGGGGCGCGACAGCAGGGCCGGGGCGCCGCTGCCAAAGGCCAGGGCGACCTCGGCTTTGCGGGTCGGGTCGGGCTCGAGCAGGAACACGCGGCGGGTGCGGGTGCCGAGCAGGCCGAGCTCGCCCTGCAGGCCGAGGAAGATCGGGTGGGTGAGGTCGGGCGGGGCGAGGCCCTCGGTGCGGGCCTCGCTGCGACCCGGGGCGGTGCCGACGATGATCGGCTCGCGCAGCAGCAGGGGCAGGAGCACGCCGAGGCGCTCGTTGTAGGCGCTGGCCTCGACACGGTCGCCGACGGAGATCCACAGGCCCATGCCGTCGGCGACGCGCTCGATGAGGGCGGGGGCGATGTCGTCGGCGGGGGCGCGGAGGTTGGCGAGCACGAGCACGTCGATGTCGGCGAGACGGTCGCCGCTGCGCAGGCGGGTCTCGAGCTGATCGGGCGCGAGGCTGTGGACCCGGAGGCGGTGCGCGCTGGCGCTGGAGGCGAGGGCGGTGGCGAGGAAGTAGACCTCGTCGTGGGCCCGCATCTCGCTCGGGTCGCCGTTGACGATCGCCACCTCGACGCTGTCCTCGCTGGCGAGCCACAGGTGCCGGATCTCGTCGCCGGGCAGCGGGTCGGCCTCGATCACGAGCTCGACGGAGGCGGGGATCGGCCCGGGGCTGGCGCTGGTGTGGGTGAACTCGTAGCCGGCGCGGCCGTCGGCCGGGGCGATGACCTCGATGCGGGCGGCGACCTCACCGTCGACACGCAGGAGCACGGGGACCTGTCGCTCGCCGCCGCCGCCGTGGCGCCGCAGCTCGCCGGAGATCCGCACGGCCCGCGGGTCGATCTCGCGGGCGGGGACCCAGGTGGCTGACTCGAGGGACATGTGCTCCGGGACAGGTGGCGGATCGTCGATGCGGCCGCGGGCGGGGACCGGGAGCACCGGGATGTCGGCGGCGGCGGTGGCGGGCAGGCTGGCGAGGCCGCGGCCGCTGAAGTCGCCGATCGCGTAGACGACCCGGCGCTGGCTGCCCTCGCCGGCCTGGCGCAGGAGCGCGACGGCGCGGGGCAGGCCGCTCTCGAGGGTCCAGGCGCCGGCGCGTGGCGGGCTGGCGACCCACTCGGAGATCGCGGCGCGCACGCGGTCGGGGTCGGCGCTGAGCTCGCGACGCGGACCGCCGGGGTCGGTGCTGACGAGGCCGACGCGGCTTCCCGACGGGAGCGCCTCGAGGATCGCGGCGGCGGCGTCCTCGCTGGCGGCGCGCAGGCTGACGCCGTCGTCGCCGCGCAGGTTCATGCTGAAGGAGGCGTCGAGCAGGATGACGGCGTCGTGCGCCTCGCCGAGCACGGCGACCCGCGCGCTGCCGGTGCTGACGGGGCGAGTGAGCGCGAGGACCAGCAGCACCAGCAGGCCGAGGCGGACCAGCAAGAGGAGGACGTCGCGCAGGCGCCGGCGCTGGGTCACGACCTCGTCGCCGGCCGCGAGGAAGCGCAGGCCGGCGAAGCGGACCGTCCTGGGCTCCTCCTTGCCGCGCAGGTGGCCGAGCAAGGGCAGGGCGAGGCCGAGCAGGCCGAGCAGCATGAGCGGGGCGAGCAGGCTCACCGGCGCGCCTCCGAATCTGGCTTATGGGACAGGTACGATGGAGCTGTCTCTTGAGACATGTCGTATGTCTGATGAGACAGCATCATGGCCGCGCCTCCGCGGGCTGCGGGCGGCCGGCGAGGCGGGCGAGGAGGGCGAGCAGGCAGACCGTGAGGGGCTGGTCGCTGACGCAGCGGTGGAGGTGCAGGCCGTTGTCGGCGCAGCCGCGGTCGAGGCGGTCGAGGTGCGCGTGCAGGCGCTCGAGGTAGGCGGCGCGCAGGCCGGGGGCGTGGCCCTCGCGCGCCGGGCGGGCGCCGCGGGGGTCCTCGAAGCGCCACAGGTCGCGGCCGCTCCACGGGAACTGGAGCTCGTCGCGGTGGAGGACCTGGACGAGCACGACGTCGTGGCCGCGGCTGCGCAGGGCGGAGAGGTCGTGGAGCAGCGCGGCGTCGGGGTCCGCGGTGGTGGGGTCCGAGGCGGGGTCTGGGTCGAGGAAGTCGGAGAACAGGAGCACGAGGCTGCGACGGGGCAGGCTGGGCGCGGCGGCGGCGAGCAGGGCGGGCCAGGGGCACACGCCGGCGGGCTCGCGCAGCAGCGCCTGGGCGAGGGCGGTGAGGCGGGGGGCGCCACCTTGCGGGCGCAGCTGGCTGCACTCGAGCTCGCCGGCGCGTCCGCAGGCGAAGCCGACGCGGTCGCCCTGACGCAGGGCGAGGTGGGCGATCGCAGCGGCGAGGGCGGCGGCGTGGCGTCGCTTGTTGCTGTCACCTGTCCCATAGGCCATGCCGCCGGAGGCGTCGAGCAGGAGGACGGTGGCGAGCGCGTCCTCGCTGTCCGTCTGGCGCAGCACCAGGCGGTCGCGCCGGGCCACGGCGCGCCAGTCGATGCGGCGCGGGTCGTCGCCGGGGGTGTAGGGGCGGTGGCCGCGGAACTGATCGCCCTGCCCGGCGCGGGCTCCGGAGTGGCGGCCAGCGTGGGGTCCGCCGGCCGGCCGCGCGAGCGTCAGCTGGCGCCCGCGCAGCAGCTCGCGCAGCTCGGTCGGGACGACGGCGGCGAGCGCCTGGGCGGGATCTTCGGACATGGCGCGAAGGACAGGTCAGCCCGGCACCGCGGTCAGCACCTTGTGCAAGATCTCGGTGGTGGAGACGGCCCGGCTCTCGGCGGCGAAGCTGCGGACCAGGCGGTGCTCGAGCGCGGCCCCGGCGAGCGCGCGCACGTCGGCGATCGTGACCGCGGGGCGACCGTCGAGCGCGGCCCGGGCCTGGGCCGCGGCGACCAGCTGTTGACCCGCACGCGGTCCGGCGCCCCACTGCAGCAGCTCGCGCACCGCGGGCGGACAGCCGGGCTCGCCAGGCCGGGTGGCGCGCAGGATGGCGACGACGTGGGCGATCACCGACGGGGGCACGGGGATCCGCCGCACGAGCGCCTGATGGGCGGTGAGCTCGGCGGGCGTGAGCACCGGCGTGAGCGGCTCCTCGCCGCCGCTGCCGAGAGCGACGATCTGGCGCTCGGCCTCCTCGTCGGGGTAGCGGACCACGATCTGCAGGGTGAAGCGGTCGAGCTGGGCCTCGGGCAGCGGGTAGGTGCCCTCCTGCTCGATCGGGTTCTGGGTGGCGAACACGTGGAAGGGCTGCGGCAGCGGGTGGGTGCGGCCGCCGGCGCTGACCCGGGCCTCCTGCATGGCCTGCAGCAGCGCCGCCTGGGTCTTGGGCGGGGTGCGGTTGATCTCGTCGGCGAGCAGCAGGTTGCAGAACACCGGGCCAGGCACGAAACGAAACTGCCGGCGCCCGCTCGCGGGGTCCTCCTCGAGCACCTCGGAGCCGGTGATGTCGGAGGGCATGAGGTCGGGCGTGAACTGCACGCGCGAGAACTGCAGGCCCTGACACTGCGCGAGGCTGCTGACCAGCAAGGTCTTGGCCAGGCCGGGCACGCCGACAAACAGGCCGTGACCGCCGGCGAACAGGCAGGTCAGCAGGAGGTCGATGACACCCTGCTGGCCGACGATGCGGCGGTGCAGCTGCTCGACCAGGCGCTCGCGGCTGCGGGCGAGCGCCTGCAGGGCGGCGCTGTCGCTGCCCGCTGCGGGGCTGGACGGTGCGGGAGGCGGTTGCGTGGCGCTGGACACGGAGGGCGCGGAGTATACCAGCGAGGTCCCGTGAGCAGGGCCGCAGGACGGCGTTTGTCAGCCCCCTGGGGATCTCTGGTAGAACCTCCGCCGGTCGCGCGCGCGGCCGAGGAGACTGCCGTGGCCAGCTTTAGCGACCTTCTCAGTCAGGTGAAACGAACGATCCACGAGGTGTCGGTCGACGAGACCCGGGCCCAGGTGATCCAGGCGAGCGGCGAGCGTCCGGTGCTCGTCGACATCCGCGAGCGCGACGAGTACGAGCAAGGCTTCATCCCCCGCGCCGAGTGGATCCCCCGCGGCTTCCTCGAGATGAAGATCGAGGACCTCGTGCCCGAGCGCGGCCGCGAGGTGATCCTCTACTGCGCCGGCGGCAACCGTTCGGCGCTGGCCGCCCGCTCGCTGCAGGAACTCGGCTACACCAAGGTCAGCTCGATGGCGGGGGGCTTTCGCGCGTGGAAGCAGGCCGGCCACGCCTTCGAGCGCCCGCGCAGCCTCACCGCCGAGCAGATCAAGCGCTACAGCCGGCACATCATGCTGCCCGAGGTCGGTGAGCTCGGACAGGGCAAGCTGCTCGACGCCAAGGTGCTGTGCCTCGGCGCGGGCGGGCTCGGCTCGCCCTCGGCGCTGTACCTCGCGGCGGCCGGCGTCGGCACGATCGGCATGGTCGACGACGACCTCGTCGATGAGAGCAACCTGCAGCGCCAGATCCTCCACAACATGGAGCGCCTCGGCATGCCGAAGGTCGAGAGCGCGAGGATGACGCTGCAGGCGCTCAACCCCGACGTCAAGGTCATCGCCCACCAGACCCGCCTGAGCTCCGAGAACATCCTCGAGATCCTCGCGGGTTACGATCTGGTGGTCGACGGCGCCGACAATTTTCCGACGCGTTATCTGCTCAACGACGCCGCGCTCAAGCTCGGCAAGCCGGTGGTGCACGCCAGCATCTTCCGCTTCGAGGGCCAGATCACGAGCTTCCTGTCGAACACGGAGGCGGGCGAGCACGGGCCTTGTTACCGCTGCCTCTACCCCGACCCGCCGCCGCCCGGGATGGCGCCGTCGTGCCAGGAGGCGGGCGTGCTCGGCGTGCTGCCGGGCGTCATCGGCACCCTGCAGGCCAACGAGGCCCTCAAGATCATCCTCGGCGTCGGCCAGTCGCTGTCGGGCCGGCTGATGGTCTTCGATGCGCTGGGGGCCAAGTTTCGCACGCTCAAGCTGCGCAAGGACCCCGAGTGCCGGGTCTGCAACAAGCGGCCCGAGGAGATCGAGCTCATCGACTACGAGGCGTTTTGTAGCCTGGCGACCTGAGCGCTCCGCCCCGGTGATGGCCGCCCGCGCGCGCGCGAGGGCGGCCTTTTTTTTGCGCTGGAGATGTCTGAAAGGACAGGTGGCGAAGGCCAGGTGGGATCCGTGCGGGCGCTCACTCCTCGGATGTCAGGCCCGCGGTGAATGTCTCAGGGCAGGGACGTCGCGGGTCCGCGGGCGGGCGCGCGAAGACCACGACGGACGGGCTCTGCGGGCCGGATGACGGGCTTGGCACGCCCCGTGCTTATGGGAGCGTGTCGCGCTGGACGGCTCCAAACTCCCCGCCGCTTCGCACGACCTTACCGACCTTTCTTGGAGAACTTGACCATGCATCGCTCCCTCTTCCCGCTCGCCTCTCTCTTCGCCCTCCTCGTCGTCGCACCGGGCTGCGCCGACCGCTCCACTGGCCCCGAGCAGCAAGACCCCCGCGTGCTCTACGGCTTCGACGACTGTGACGAGCTGCTCAGCTACGCCAAGGGCAACGCCAAGGAGATCATCGAGGAGTACGGCAACCCCTGGGGCTACGAAGAGGATATCGCGCTCGCGGGCGGCGAGGGCGGCACCGGTGACCCGTCGGGCGGCGAGGGCGGCGACAGCGGGGGCGATCCGGTGGACGACGGCAACGGCGGCGGCGAGGGTGGCAAGGACTACTCGGGCACCAACGTGCAGGAGGTCGGCGTCGATGAGCCCGACCTGGTGAAGACCGACGGCGAGCGGATCTTGGCGCTGGCGCAGGGCAACCTGCACTTCGTCGACGCGTCCGGCGCGACCCCGCAGAAGCGCGGCTCGCTGGCGCTCGGCGACGGCGGTTGGGACGCGCAGATGTTCATGCACGAGGACCGGGCGCTGCTGCTGCTGCGCAGCTACGTCAACAACTACGTGGATTACGGCGGCGAGCCGCTGCCCGCCGACCCGCTCCCGCTCCCGCAGCCGGTCCCCGGCCTCGACCTCAGCAAGTTCTTCCCGCAAGACGCCGGCTCGATCGCCCGCCTCGTCGAGGTCGACATCAGCGACCCCGACAACCTGCGCATCGTCAGCAATCTCTACGTGAACGGCGACCTGGTGAGCGCGCGCTTGATCGACGGCGTGGCCCGCGTGGTCGTGCGCTCGAGCGCCACCGGCCTCGCGTTCAAGAGCCCGTACGAGTTCATGAACTGGGACGCGGTGAACCAGGGCGGGGGCGAGGAGCCCGGCAGCGCGGTCACCACCGCGTCGCCCAGCGGCGGCGATGTGCCCCCGCCGGTGCCGGGGACCTCGGGCAGCTCGGGCAGCAGCTCGGGAGGCGCCGGCGCGCCGAAAGAGGGCGAGGTGGGCTTTCGCGAGGGCGAGCCGCAGGACCCGTGGACGATCGAGTGGAACAAGGCCAAGGAGCAGGCGAAGCTCTACAACCTGGCGATCGTCGAGACCTCGACCGTCGACAACTGGCTGCCGCACTACGTGTTCGAGGACCTCTCGGGCGGCGAGGCCAAGCTGACCCAGGGCCTCCTGCTCGACTGCACCGATGTGCGCCACCCCGGCAGCTACTCGGGCCTGTCGACGCTGTCGGTGCTGACCGTCGATATGGACGCCTCGCTGGCGCTCGGCAAGGGCGTCGGCGTGTTCTCGGAGGGCGAGACGATCTACGCGTCGAAGCAGAACCTGTACGTCACCACGACCCCGTGGCGGCCCCAGCAGTGGACCGAGGAGGAGGGCGAGGGCACCGGCCTCGAGTCGTATGTCCACAAGTTCTCGCTGGCGAGCGCCGAGCAGGCGCAGTACGTCGCCTCGGGCGCGGTCCGCGGGCGCGTGCGCAGCCAGTGGTCGCTGTCGGAGCACGAGGGCGACCTGCGCATCGCCACCACCGATCAGCAGAGCTGGGACAGCGCCACCAGCGAGAGCTTCGTCAGCGTGCTGCGCCAGAGCGGCGACGAGCTGGTCCAGATCGGGCAGGTCGGCGGCCTCGGCAAGGGCGAGGAGATCCAGGGCGTGCGCTTCATCGGCGACGTCGGTTATGTGGTCACTTTCCGCCAGATCGACCCGCTCTACACGATCGACCTGCACGACCCGAAGCAGCCGGTCGCGGCCGGTGAGCTCAAGATCCCCGGCTACAGCGCCTACCTGCACCCGATCGCGGAGGACCTCATCCTCGGCGTCGGCTACGACGGCACCGACGAGGGGCAGCTGACCAGCCTGCAGCTGAGCCTGTTCGATGTGTCCGACCTGAAGGCGCCCAAGCGCCTGCATCAGGCCGCGTTTGGCGAGGCCTTCGGCTGGTCCGAGGCGATCTTCGACCCCAAGGCCTTCCTGTACTGGGGGCAGAGCAAGCTCGCGGTGCTGCCGATGGAGTCGTACACCTACGACGAGGTGACGATGACCGAGACGCAGTTCGCCGGCGCGGTCGGCTACACGATCGACGCCCAGGAGGGCATCCTCCCGGTCGGTCAGATCGAGCACGCGGTGGCGCCGCAAAACCCGGACGAGTACAGCTGGCTCCCGCCGATCCGCCGCTCGCTGGTGATCGGTGACCGCGTCCTCACCCTCTCGGACCTCGGCCTCAAGGCTTCGCTGCTCGGTGACCTCAGCGAGGTCGCCTGGGTCGAGTTCTAAAGCGCCCGCGCGGGGCTTTTGCCCCGCCATCGGCCGCGCCGTGTGTCAAGCACGGCGCGGCCCTGGCTCGTGCCCCCCAAGCTCGCGGACACGGGGGCTTTCGGGTAGAGTCCGCCCTCTTTTTTACCGCTAGCTTCGCCTTGCCCGTCTCGACACCAGACTCCCAGCGCGACCCCCAGGGCCTTGGCAGGGGCTTTCAGGGCTGGCTCTACCGCCACCGCTGGCTGATCATCGCGGTGCTCGCGTCGTTCGCGGTGCGGGTGCACTGGAACCTGTGGGTCCACCCGCTGGGGGACTATATCGCCTCGGACATGCGCGGCTACACCAGCCGCGCCGACCAGCTGATCGACAAGTTCGGCGCGTCGATCGAGTACCACGCGTTCTTCCCGTACGGGACGCACTTCCTGCTGGCGCTGCTCAAGCTGATCTTCGGCCGCGAGAACTACCAGGCGATCGGCGTGGTGTATGCGCTGCTCGGGACGATGATCGTGTACTACGGTTATCGCATCGCCGAGCGGGTGTCGTCGCGCGCCTGGGTGCCGCGGCTGCTCGGGATCTTGCTGATCTTCTACTATCCGCTGATCTCGCTCGGCGGATACACGCTGAGCGAGATCCCCTTCGGCGTGTTCCTGCTGGCCTCGACCTACGCGCTGCTGCGCCTGGTCCAGGACGGCAGGAGCCGCGACGCCTGGTTGGCCGGCGTACACGCGGCGATCGCCACCGCGTTCCGCCCGCAGATCTTGATGTCGATCGCGGTGTTCGGGGTGGTCTGGCTGCTGCTGCGCGGCCACACCAAAGCCCGGCTCAAGCACCTGGTGTTCGCGGCGATCCCGATCGCCGCGGTGCTGGTGTTCTCGTCGGCGCGCCTCTATCACCACACCGGGCGCCTGGGGCTGGTCAGCGAGAACGGCCGCTTCAACCAGCTGTTCGGCCGCTGTCACAACAAGAAGGCCTCGGCGACGCCAGCGGAGCCGGGCCGCGGGCGCATCCGCTTCGGGCCGCCGCCGCTCATCCAGCTCGAGAGGCGGGCCAAGACGGCGCCTGACTCGTGGGTGCAGCTCGACCCGGCGCTCGGCGCCGAGCTGTCCTACACGGGTTACATCGCCGATGCCGCGCCGCTCAACGATCTGATGCGAAAGTGCATCGCCAAGACCGGCTACCTCGGTCAGCTCAAGTATGCGGCGGTCAACGTGGTGATGCTGGTCGCCTACAACACGCCGTGGCCCGACTCGGGGCGCGACCTGTGGCGCCGCCAGGCCGGCATTTGGCAGACAATCTACGCGGTGGTCGTCGCGGGGCCGGCGCTGCTGATGGCGCTCACGTGTTTCATGCGCCGCAGCGTGACGCACCACGGGATGCTCGCGCTGCACGTCTGGGCGTTGATCGTCACCGCGGCGATCTACTTCGGGGACACGCGGCTGCGGGCGCCGTACGACCCGATGCTGCTGTTGTTGGCGCTCGAGGGCTACATTCTCGCGGGTTCGATGATATGGGGCCGCCTCCGGCGGGGGACCCGACGGAGCTGATCGACGTGGGGTATTTTGTGCGCGCATTCTCTGGCTTTTGGCCCTGGTTGCACCGAAACCGCTGGTTGCTCGCGGCGCTGCTCGCGGCGTTTGCGGTGCGTCTGCACTGGAATCTCCTGGTGCATCCGCTCGGAGATTACATCTCCTCGGACATGCGCGGCTACGCGAGCCGGGCTGACCAGCTGATCAATCGCTTCGGCGACTCGATGGAGTACCACGCGTTCTTCCCGTACGGGACGCACTACTTGATCGCGCTGGTGAAGCTGATCTTCGGGCAGACGAACTATCAGGCGGTCGGGGTGTTCTACGCGATGCTCGGGACGGCCGTGGTTTACTACGGCTATCGCATCGCCGAGCGGGTCTCGTCGCGCGCCTGGGTGCCGCCGCTTCTGGGGATGATCCTGGTCTTTTATTATCCGCTGATCTCGCTCGGTGGTTACACGCTGAGCGAGGTGCCCTTCTCGGTGTTCCTGCTCGCCGCGAGCTACGCGCTGCTGCGGCTGGTGCAGGACGGCAAGAGCCGGGACGCGTGGATGGCCGGCGTGCACGCGGCGATCGCGACCGCGATCCGCCCGCAGATCTTGCTCTCGATCGTGGTGTTCGGGGTCGTCTGGCTGCTGTTTCGCAAGCACACCCAGGCGCGCCTCAAGCACCTGGTGTTCGCGGCGATCCCGATCGCCGGGGTGCTGGCCTTCTCGGCGGCGCGGGTCTATCACCACACCGGTCACCTGGGCCTGGTCAGCGAGAACGGCCGCTTCAACGAGCTGTTCGGGCGCTGTCACAACAAGAAGGCGATCGCCATCCCGCCGAAGGGCCGCGGCGGCGGGCGGATCCTCTTCGGACCGCCGCCCTTGCTGCAGCTGGCGAAGCGGGCCACCAGCGCGCCGAATTCGTGGGTGCAGCTCGACCCGGCGCTCGGCGCCGAGCTGACCTACTCGGGCTACATCGCCGACGCCGAGCCCTTGAGCGCGCTCAAGCGCAAGTGCATCGCCAAGACCGGCGTCCTCGGGCAGCTCAAGTACGCGGCGGTCAACATCTTGATGCTGTCGGGTTACAACGTCCCCTGGCCCGACTCCGGTTCGGGGCGCTGGCGGGTGCCGGCCTCGAAGTGGCAGACGCTGTATACGATGGTGATCGCGGCGCCGGCGCTGATGATGGCGTTCGCCTGCTTCAGGCGCCGCACGGTGATCCGCCAGGGGATGCTCGCGCTGCACATCTGGGCGCTGCTCGTCACCGCGGCGATCTACTTCGGGGACACGCGGCTGCGGGCGCCGTACGACCCGATGCTGATCTTGCTGGCGATCGAGGCCTACGTGTATGCCGGCGCGACGATCGGGGACCGGCTGCGGCGGCTGTTTCGCCGCGGCCGCGCCGCGGCGAAGTGAGCGCTAGACGAAGATCCGCTCGAGGTACGCCAGCAGCCTGTCGTGATCGGCGGGCTGGCAGCGGTAGGCGACATAACCGTCGGGGCGCACCAGATAGAGGCACTCCGAGCGGGCGCCGTAGCGCTCGTGGATCTGGCCGTCGGCGTCTTGCAGGAGCTGCCCGGGCCAGCTGGCCAGCGGCGCCGGTCGCTCGGCGTGCGGCACGATGATCCGCACGGCGATGAGCCCGGGGAAGCGTGCTTCCAGCCGCTCGGAGAGCGCGACCAGGCCGCGGTATCCGGCCTCGGACGCGGCGGCGCCGTCGAACAGCAGGAGCGTGTGCCGCTGCGGGTCGAGCGAGGCGAACAGGCGCGGCGCGGCCAGAGCCTCGGCGTCGAAGACGTCGGGGGCGCGCTCGCCGGGGGCGGGCCCGTGTCCGAAGTGGAACCAGTCGCGCACAAACGGGGCCTCGTCGCTGCGCTCGCCAAACAGGTGGGCCCCGAGCAGCGAAGGACGGTCCTGGGCGACGATCGGGCTGTCTGCATAGTGAACGTCGAGCATCGAGGCGGCGCGTGAGAGCTTGCGCCGGAGGAAGCCCAGGCTGGTGGCGAAGCCGAGCAGGCGGTTGCGCAGCTCGAGCGCGGTGGCGCTGTGCAGGCCGAGGTTGAAGGCGAGGCCGGAGGTCGCGGTGTCGGTGGCCGCGAGGGTGGCCGCGGCGACCGGGTGACGCTCGGCGTGGTACGAGTCGAGCAGCTCGGGGCGGGCGCGGCCGCTTTGGCACAGCGCGAGCTTCCAGGCCAGGTTGAAGGCGTCCTGGATGCCCATGTTCATGCCCTGACCGCCCGCGGGGCTGTGAATGTGGGCCGCGTCGCCGGCCAGGAACACGCGGCCGACGCGGTATTGCCCGACCATGCGGCAGTGCAGGCGGAAGGCGATCGTCCACGCCGGGTCGTCGACGACGGCGCCGGGCGGGCCGACGCGGGCGAAGATCGCCTGGAAGTTCTCCAGCGTGGCCTCCATCTCGTCGCCGGGCGGGCGCGGCACCAGCATGCGATAGCGGTGCTCGCCAGGCAGCGGCAGGAGGCCCACCAGCGTGCCCTCGCCGAAGCACACGATCGCCTCGTCGTCCTCGACCGGGAAGGGCAGCAGGACGCGGACGTCGGCCTGAATGATGTGGACCGCGTAACCCTTGCCCTCGAAGGGCAGCTCGAGGGCGTGGCGCACGGTGCTGTGGGCCCCGTCGCAGCCGACGAGCCAGGCGGCGTGCACCGACTCCTCGCGGCCGTCGGCGTGCACGAGCACGGCGTCCACGCCGCGCTCGTCCTGCGTGAAGCCGGCGAGACGGACCTTGCGCTCGACGACCCCGCCGGCGCGCTCGAGGCTGCGCGCGAGCACGATCTCGGTGTCGCGCTGGGACAGGCTGTAGATATATGGGTAGGCGGTGTCGAGGCCCTCGATGGCCATGTGCGCGACGCGGCGACCGCTGGCCCCGTACATGTTGACCTGGCGGATGCGCTTGCCGTCGCGCAGCAGCTCGTCGACGATGCCGGCGCGCTCGAGCAGCTCGAGCGTGCGCGCGTGGATCGCCTGGGCCTTGGACCAGATCGAGGGTCCCTCGTTCTGATCGACGACGCGGCAGCGCAGCCCGTGTCGTCGCAGCTCGAAGGCCAGGGCCAGGCCCGTCGGGCCGGCACCCACCACCAGGACGTCGATGTCGTTGGGGGTCATCGCACCGGATCGTCCTGCCGCCAACGCGGCGTGTCAACCACCGCGGAGGCGCGGATCAGCCGACGATCTTGCCGCCCTTGCTGTCGCACTCGGACTTCGGGATGGAGATCCAGCCCTTGCCCCGGCACGAGTTCTGGCCCGCGCACTCGTGCGAGCCGGCGACGTCGCAGGCGCTCTGCCCGGAACACTCGTTGATGCCGAAGCAGTTGACCTTGGCGTCGCTGGCGAGGTCTGCGGGCGGCTTGGCGGCGTCGCCCGGGCTGGCGCCTTCCGGCGCCTTGGTGGGCTCGCCGCCCTTGTTGCAAGCGGCGAGGAAGAGGGTGGCAGCGGCGAGGGCGACCGAGGATGCGAGCTTGTGGTTCATGGCTCTGTGGCTCCGAGGTTTGTGGCTTCAGGCCGAGGGGTGACAGCTGAGGCAGCCGAACTCGCCCTTGCCGGTGGTCTTGTCGTACTTCTTGCCGAGGAGGTCGGCCATCGTCGGCATGACGGCGTCGACCATGAAGGCGGTGACCTTGGCGTCGTAGTCGCGACCGGCCTTGATCGGGTCGTCGGCGGACAGCGGGAAGGCGACCATCGGCATCTTGAAGTCGACCTCGGGCTTGGTCCAGTCGTCGCCGTGACAGGTCTGACACTTGAAGCCCTGGTACTCGCTGGGGTTGTGGTCCTGAAACAGCTTCTTCATCGCCGGGAACACGGTGACACCCATGAAGCGCTTGCGTCCGGCGCGGTCCATGTCGGCCCACTTCTTCTCGCCGGCGTCCGCGGCCGGGGTGGCCGGGTCGGCCGGGGTGGCCGGGGTGGCCGGGTCGGCCGGGGTGGCGGCGCCGCCCGGTTCGGGGCTCTGGGCGGGCTTTTTCTCGCAGCCGACCGGCGCGGCGAGGAGGAGCAGGAGGGCGAGCGAGGTCGTCTTGTGCATACGAGGCGAGGTTCCGGCAAGCGGGCGGCGAACGCAATCGTTCGCTGTCGGTCGCGCAAACGTTGGCACACGCGCTCGTGTTACCGTCGCCGCGAGGGAACGATGTCCACGCGCGAGCCTGCCCCGGTGAGCCCGCTGCGCCCGTTTCTCGGGCACGGGGTCGGCCTGCGTGTGCCGCATTACGGGCGGGCGCTGGCGGGCGGCCTCGGCGTCGACTTTGTCGAGGCGATCAGCGAGAACTTCCTCGGCGGAGGCGGGCGCCCGGCGGCGGTGCTCGAGCGGGTCCGGGCGACGATGCCGGTGGTGCTGCACGGGGTGTCGCTGGGGCCCGGATCGCCGGAGCTGCCGGACGTGGTCTACCTGGACCGGCTGCGGGCGCTCGCCGACCGGGTCGAGCCGGCGTGGATCTCGGACCATCTGTGCTGGGGGCACCTGGGCGGGCGCCACAGCCACGAGCTGCTGCCCTTGCCGTACACCGAGGAGGCCCTCGCGCACGTGATCCGCCAGGTCTCGCGGGTCCAGGAGCACCTGGGCCGGCGGATCTTGCTCGAGAACGTCTCCAGCTACGTCGGCTTTCGCGGCAGCACGATGCCCGAGTGGGAGTTCCTGGCCGCGGTGGCGCAGGCCGCGGATTGCCTGATCTTGCTCGACCTGAACAATATCCTCGTCAGCGCGAAGAACCATGGCTTCGCCCCGCGCGATTACCTCGCGGGGGTCCCGTCGGCGCGGGTGTGGCAGTTTCATCTCGCCAATCACAGCGACCGCGATGGCTACAAATTCGACGACCACCGCGGGGCCGTGCCGCCCGAAGTGTGGGCATTGTACGACGACGCGCTGCGGCGATATGGCGCCGTATCGACGGTGATCGAGTGGGACGAGGATATCCCGGCGTGGGAGGTCCTGCGCGACGAAGCCGCGGCCGCGCGCGCGCATGCGGCGGTGATCCTGGGGGCCGATGCCGGGCTTATGTGAGGCGCAGGCGCTGTTCTGGCGGGCCATCACCCACCCGACCGGCGTCGCGGACTTCCTGGCGACGGCGGACCCTGCGAGCGTGGCGCTGTTCCACGAGGTGTTTGTGGGCAGCCCCGGGCTCGATGCTGTGGCGCGCGTGGACATCTACGCGAACTCCTACTATTGGCGGCTGCATCACGTGCTCGCCGAGCAATTTCCGGTGACGGCGTGGTTGCTGGGGGCCGAGCGGCTGCAAAACCTCGCCACCGATTATGTGCTGGTGTGCCCGTCGAGCGCGCCGGACCTCGGCCGCTTCGGCGCCGGTTTCCCGGGGTTTATCGCCGGGCATGCGCTCGGCCGCGAGGTGGCCGGCCTCGCCGCGGTGGCGGCGGTCGAGTGGACGATCGTCGATGCGATCGATCGCCGCGATCAAGCGGCGCTCGGGGTCGGCGAGCTCGCGCGGATCCCCGCGAGCGAGTGGCCGGCGCTGCGCCTGCGCGCCGCGGCCACGACGACGCTCGTGGGCTCGCGGGTGTGTTTCTCGGCGCTGGCGCGGGCTTGCCATGAGGGCGCTGCGCCGGTGGCGGTCCGCGGCGATGGGGAATGCACGCTGGTGTGGCGTTCGGGCCTGGTCGTGCGCCACCGAGATGTCGCGGCGGAGGAGGCGGCGGCCCTCGCGGTCGCGCTGGCGGGTGGGAGCTTCGCCGAGGTCTGCGCGGCGATCGACGGCGACGTCGAGCGCGCGGCGGGCCAGGCGGTGGCGTGGCTGCGGGCGTGGGTCGAGGCCGGGCTGTTCACCGCGGACGAAGGGTCGCCGCGGGCCGACGAGCTGTGATTCAGGCGCGCGTCAGGTGGCCGGTGCCGGTGCCGGTGCCGGTGCCGGTGCCGGTGCTGGTGCGGCCGCGGTATGTGCGGAGATCCAGCTCGAGATCTCGGTGAGCGCCTCGGGGGCGATCGTCAGCTCGATCTTGCTGTACTCCTCGATCTGTCCGGTGGTCGCGGGCTGGAACAGGTGGTTGAGGCCGGTGAGCGGCTTGACCGTGAAGTCCTTGTTCTTGCCGGCCTTGAGGGCCTTCTCGATCTCGCCGAGGTTCTCCTTCACGGGGACCTGGAGGTCGAGGGTGCCGTTGAGGGCGAGCACGGGGATCTTGAGCTTCTTGAGCGAGGGGCGCGGGTCGTGGCGCAGCAGGGAGCGGAAGGCCGGGGTGTCGAAGGCGTCGAGGCTGGACTTGACGATCGTGTCGATCTGCTCCGAGGTGGGCGGGGTGGCCGGTTTGCTGAGCGCGAGCTGGCGGGTGGTGAGGTCGCGGGCGAGGGTCTCCAGCTCGGGGCGCGGCTTCTTCTTCATGATCGCGGCGATGAGCTTCTTCTCGAGGGCGACGAGCGGGGTGAGCTCGGCCTCGGGGGCGCCGCCGGCCCGCAGCAGCGCGGCCATCTGCATCGGCAAGATCTCCTGGCCCGAGACGCCCATGCCGGCGAGCAGGACGATGAAGCGGACCTGCTTGTCGGCGGCGGCGGTGAGGATCGCCATGTTGGCGCCCTCGCTGTGGCCGATGATGCCGACCCGCGTGGGGTCGACCTCGGGCTGCGATTGCAGCCAGGCGAGCGCGGCGCTGGCGTCCTTTTGCTGGGTCTCGTGCGTGGTGTTGCTCTGATTGCCGCCCGAGCCGCCGACGCCGCGGTCGTCGTAGCGGAGCACGACGATGCCGTTGCGCGTGAGGTGGTCGGCGAGCACGAGGAAGGGCTTGTGGCCCATGATCGCCTCGTCGCGGTCCTGCGCGCCCGAGCCGGTGAGCAGGACGACGCCCGGGGACTTGCCGCTCGCGGTCGGGACGGTGAGGCTGCCGGTGAGGACGACGGCGTCGACGGGGCTCTTGATCTGGGCCTCGCGGACGGCGTAGGGGAACGGCGGCTTCGGCTCCTGCGGGCGCTTGGGGCCGAGGTCGGCGACGCTCTCGCCGGGGGCGAGGCGGCGCAGCTCGAGCGGGAAATTCTGGCCGTTTTGGCTGAGCTCGCCCTTGCCGGTGGCGGCGCCCGGCTCGCGGGCGATCACGAAGATGGCGCGCTGGGCCTCGGTCGCGCCCGGGGGGGCGAGGGTGAACTCGAGGCCCTCGGGGGTGAGGTCGACGTCTTGCAGCGGGAAGTCCTTGACGCCCTGCATGGGGATGTCGAGGCGCCCGCGCCAGGCGCCGGGTTTGTCGGGGTCGGGCTCGATGCGAGCGATGACCTCGAGGTTGGCGCCGAGCACGGTGACGCTGCCGACCCAGGTCTCGGGGCCGGCCGCGGAGACCAGGCTGTGCTCCTGGGTGATGACCACCGGAGGCGGGGCTGGCTCGCTGGGCGGCTGCGGGGGCGGCTGGGCCGGCGGGCAGGCGGCGAGCAGGGCGAGGGCGAGGGCGAGGGCGGCGTGCGTGCGGGACATGGCGGGGCTCAGGGGAACAGCGGGCACATCTGGGTGTTGGGGTCGGGCTTGATGCACTTGTTCATGCAATCCGGGATGCCGCAGGGGTAGCAGCACAGCAGGCCCGGGGCGCAGCCGTCGGGGTTGTCCTGGCAGATCTCGCCCTCACCGAGGCCGCCGCCGCCGGTCGTGCTGGCGCCGGTGGTGTCGCCGGTTGTGGTGGTGCCGGTGTCGCCGGTCGTGGTGCCGGTGGTGCCGGTGGTGTCGGCGAGGGTTGTGTCGCTGGCCAGGGAGGTGCCGGTGTCGCCGGTGGTGCCGGTGGTGCCGGTGGTCGACGTGGTCGGGTCCGTGGTCGGGTTCGTGGTCTCGCTCGTGGTCGAGGTGCTGCCGGGGCCGCTGAGATCGTCGTCGGTCGTGATGGTGCCGCCCTTGTCGTCGCCGCAGCCGGCGAGCAGCGCGAGGGTGAAGCAGAACGTGGAGGCGTAAGCGGATAAGTGCATGCCCTGTGGTATCGCGGCGCCGGGGCGGCTGTCGAGGGGCCGCGAGTCCGTGATAGGGTGCGGGCCCATGCGCGCCCTCTCGCTGTTGACGACCTCGCTGCTGACGACCTCGCTGCTGGCGTGTGGTGAGGCAAAATCGCCGCCCGCGGCCGCGTCGACGCCGAAGCTGGCGCCGATCGAGACGCCGGCGCCGGCGGCCCCGGTGAAGCCCCACGGGCGCGTCTTCATGATCGCGGGCGAGACCGGGCTGGCGCCGATCGCCTGTCACGAGGCACATGTCCCGAAGTTCAGCTCGGGCGCGGATTGTCTGGCGCTCATGCCGACGGGCAGCGAGGTCAAGCTCGACGCCGGCGCGGTCGCCAAGGTGACGGGCGCCGGCACGGCGGAGTGCGGCGGCGGGCCGGCGGTGGTCGTCGCCACGACCCCGGAGCTCCTGCGCGGGCACGCGACGGCGCCGGCGGACGCGAACTTCGTCGAGGTGCTGCCGCCGATGACGCCGCAGGAGGCCGCCAAGGCGGCGCCCGAGCTGACGGCGACGCTGGCGGCGCTGGTGCTGCAGGAGCACCCGGCGCTCGCCGACACGAAGGCGCTGCAGCTGCGCCAGCTGGCGGAGATCGACCTCGACGGCGACAAGCAGCCGGAGCGCCTGGTCAGCGTGACGCTGCCGGGCGCCGACGAGGACGCGGGCCCGGCCTTCGCGGCGATCTACCTCGTGCCGCCCGAGGCCGACGCGCGGCCGCGCAAGCTCAAGGGGGAGCCCGGCGTCGGCGTGCAATACACGATCCTCGGCGCGCTCGACCTCGACGCCGACGGCCGCCCCGAGCTGTGGCTCAACAGCTACGACGACGAGGGCTTCTCCTGGTCGATCGAACAGGTGGGCAGCGCGCTGCTCACCGAGCTCGGGCGCGTGCGCTGCGAGTCGTGAGGAGGGCCTCGCCATGACGCGCGCACGGTCTGGCCTCGAGCTCGCGCCGGCGGAGGTGGAGGTCAGCTACCGCGCCGACGGGAGCCTGGTGCTGCGCTCGCCGCACGCGCTGGCGGCCTATCCGGCGACGCTCGGCGAGCGCCTGCGGACCTGGGCCGAGGTGGCGCCGGAGCGGCCCTTCCTGGGCGAGCGCGCGGGGGCGGGCTGGCGGGTGCTCGGCTACGGCGAGGTGTTCGCGGCGGTGCGGCGGATCGGCGCGGGCCTGCTGGCGCGCGGGCTCGGGCCCCGGCGGCCGGTCTTGTTGCTGTCGGACAACGGGGTGGACAACGCGTTGTTGCAGCTGGCGGCGATGTACGTCGGGGTGCCGGCGGTGCCGGTGTCGCCGGCCTACAGCCTGCTGTCGCAGGACCTGGCCAACCTGCGGCACATCGCCGGCAAGGTGTCGCCGGGGCTGGTGTACGCGATCGACGGGGCCCGCTTCGCGCGCGCGCTGGCGGCGATCGCCCGGCCGGGGCTGCACACGGTGGTGAGCGGCGGGGCGGCGGCGGGGCAGCAGCTGTTTGATGAGCTGTCTGAAGAGACAGGTGAGGCGAGGGCCGACGCGGCGCACGCCCAGACCGGGCCGGACACGGTGGCCAAGATCTTGTTCACCTCGGGCTCGACCGGGCTACCGAAGGGGGTGCTCAACACCCAGCGGATGCTGTGCAGTAATCAACAGGCGATCGCACAGTCGTGGCCGTTCCTGGCCGCGCGCCCGCCGGTGCTGGTCGACTGGCTGCCGTGGCACCACACCTTCGGCGGTAATCACAATTTTAATATGGTGCTGTATCACGGCGGGGCGCTCTACATCGACGACGGCAAGCCGGCGCCGGGGTCGATCGAGCGCAGCGCAGAGAACCTGCGCATGCACCCGCCGACGCTGTACTTCAACGTGCCGCGCGGCTTCGACGTGCTGCTGCCGCTGCTCGAGGCCGATGCGTCGCTGCGGGCGGCCCTGTTTGCTGCGCTGGACCTGGTGTTCTACGCCGGCGCTGCGCTGCCGCAGCACCTGTGGGCGCGGCTGGAGGCGGTGGCGCAGCAGGCCCGCCCGGACGGGCCGCCGCTGTTCATGGCCTCGGCGTGGGGCTCGACCGAGACCTCGCCGCTGATCACGACGGTGCACTTCCCGATCGCCCACGCGGGGATCATCGGCCTGCCGGCGCCGGGCTGCGAGGTCAAGCTGGTGCCGCGCGAGGGCAAGCTCGAGATGCGCGCGCGCGGGCCGAACATCACGCCGGGCTACGTGCAGGAGCCGGAGCAGACGGCGGCGGCCTTCGACGACGAGGGCTGGTACTGCACCGGCGACGCCGGGCGCCTGGCCGACCCGAGTGACCCGCGCAGGGGCATCGTGTTCGATGGTCGCGTGGCCGAAGATTTTAAGCTGACCTCGGGGACCTGGGTGAACGTGGGGGCGCTGCGGGTCGCGGCGCTGGCGGCCGCGGGGGCGCTGATCCAGGACGCGGTGGTCGCCGGGGAGGGCCAGGTCGAGGTCGGCCTGCTGGTGTTCCCGAACCTCGCGCTGTGCCGGGCGCTGGCGCCGGAGCAGACCGAGGTCGCTGCCTTGTTGGCCGACCCGCGGGTGCGGGCGGCGGTGCAGGCGGGGCTGCAGCGCTACAACCACGAGCACCCGGTGAGCAGCCGCCGGGTCGCGCGGGCGCTGCTGCTGTGCGAGCCGCCGGCGCTCGACGCCGGGGAGATCACGGACAAGGGGTACATCAATCAGCGGGCCGTGCTCACCCGCCGCGCGGGCGAGGTGGCGCGGCTGTACGCGGAGCCGGTCGACGCGGCGGTCATCGTGCTGTGATCACGGCTTTGGGCCGACGATGAGGGTGAACTCGATGCGGCGGTTGCGGGCGCGGCCGGCGGGGGTGCGGTTGGTGTCGACGGGCTCGTCGGGGCCGGCGCCGCGGGTCTCGATGCGGGCGGTGTCGATGCCGTGCTCGACGAGGTAGCGCTTGACGGACTCGGCGCGGCGGCGCGACAGGTCGCGGTTGTGGGCGATCGAGCCGGTGCTGTCGGTGTGGCCGGAGATCTCGAGGCGGATCGTGGGGAAGTCGGTGAAGACCTCGACGGCGCGGTCGAGCACCGGGCGCGAGCGCGGCTTGATCGTGTCCTTGTCGAGGTCGAAGTAGATGCCCTTGATCGTGCCCCTGGGCACGGGTGGGGGGATCGTGTCGGGGCAGCCGTCGTGGTCATCGAAGCCGTTCCAGGTCTCGGGGTTGTCGACACACTGGTCGACGTTGTCGAGGTAACCATCCTTGTCACTGTCGGGGATCGGGCAGCCGTCGGGTTCGACGCCGGGGACGTCCGGGCACTTGTCGACGGAGTCGAGGAAGCCGTCGAGGTCGCGGTCCTGCTCGGGGCAGCCGTCGGGGGCGATGCCGGGGACGTCCGGGCAGCGGTCCTGGCTGTCCATGAAGCCGTCGCGGTCGCGGTCGCGCTCGGGGCAGCCGTCGGGGGCGCTGCCGGGCTCGAAGGGGCAGGCGTCGCTGCGGTCGAGGAAGCCGTCGCCGTCGCTGTCCTTCGCGGGGGTCTTCTTCGCGGGCTTGCGGCCGAGCACGGTCGAGAAGCCGAGCAAGATCTCCGGGTAGCTGGTGGCGCCGGCGTCGACCTCTTTGCGGGCGGCGACGTTGTCGCGGAGGTCGAGGCGCACGAGGGTGCGCTCGCCGAGCAGGACCTTCACGCCGGCGCCGAAGTGGGTCATCGGGTCGAAGTCGTTGCCGAGCGCGCCGGTGGTGCCGATGCCGCCGCTGCCGAGCACGACGAAGGGGACGACCCGCCACAGGGGGATCTGGCCGACGAAGTGGGCGCGGGCGCTGAACAGCGTCGCGCGGGCGCCGGGGCCGTCGGCCTCGACGACCCGCGTCGGCATGACGCCGGCCTCGACCTCGCCGCCGAGGAAGCGCAGCGGGAAGTAGGCGGCGCGCAGGCCGAAGGCGGGCGCTGCTGTCTGGTAGGGGCGCCAGAAGTCGCTGCCCATGCGCCGGGCGTCGCGCTGCTTGTAGGGGTCGAAGAGCTCGTGCGAGTTCGCGGCCGGGAACAGCACTCCGGCGAAGACGCCGAGCTCGAAGGTGTTGCGCGTCGGCGTGCAGCGACGGACCCAGGCGAGGTCGCGGCGGTCCTGGCAGCGCGCGGGGGCCGAGCTGTCTGCGGGGACCTGTCCTGAGGGACTGGTGCTGCTGGCCGCGGGGACAGGTCCCGAGGGACTGGCGCTACTGTCCGCGGGGACAGGTGCTGGCGCGGCCGCGGCGGTGGTCGAGGTCCCCGCGTTGGTGCCGGTGACGGGCGCGGCGGCGCGGGCGAGCGGGGCCGAGAGGAGGGCCGCGAGGGCGGCGATGCAGGGGACGAGGAGCGTGGTGCGGGTCATGGCACCTGGTGAAGTACCGACCCCCCGGTGGTCGATCGGCGGTGATCTTCGCGGGTCCCATGGGGGCGCGAGCGCACGCCGAGCGGTGCGGTGGCGCGCGGGCGATCTGCTACGACTGGTTGCCGTTGATGATGACCTCGTCGTTGTGGTCGCCGCCGCGGCAGGCCTCGTAGGTGAACAGGCACAGGGGGCCGCAGCGCAGCTCGACCACGCCGCCGCTCGCGTAGCAATCGCTGGCGGTCACGTTGGTGGTGAACTCGTCCCCGCCCTGGTTGACGAGGTCGCCGGGGAAGTGGAATGGACCGTCCGGGAAGTCGGTGAGGAGCGACGGCTTGAGCATGGCCCAGTGTCCCGAGTCGGACTTAGCGATATCGGTGCCGCCGGCGATCACGGGCCCGATCGCGGCGCCGACGATGTCGTCGGCGGCGCACAGCTCGCCCTCCATGCGGCCGAGGCCCTGGACGAAGCCGCCCGGGGTGTGGAAGGTCAGCGAGAGGTCGCTTTGCTCGGTCACCGCGGCGGAGATCGGGATGATCTCACCGTCGATGGTTTGGAGCATGCCGCCGATGTGCAGCTCGGGCCGCTTCTGGATGAAGTACACCGTTCCCTCGAGATGCAGGCCCTTGCTCGGGCCGCCGGTGATGTCGACCGAGAAGTCGTCGTATTTGCACAGGTCCAGGTCGCGCAGATCGAGGCGCCCGTCGCTCTCGGCCGGGCTGTCGCAGGCGGGGGCGGCGGCCAGCGTCGCGCCGAGCAGGGCGAGCCGGCCGAGGTGGCCGAGCCGGGTGGGGGCAACGCGGGGTTGGTGGACGGGATGGTTGTGGGAATGCATGTCCTGGTCCTGACGTTGTTCGGCGCCGGAGGCATTGTGCGCACCAGCGATTCCAGTACGGCGACCTCCAGGCACCGGATCGATATGGCGATGCCGGATGCGAAGAGGACGACCGTGGTCAAGCGTTTTCGTCCGGGAGTTTTTCTGGTGGGCCGAGCACCCGGCGCGGCGTGGCCCACGGATGTGGGCGATGCAGCGAACCCTCAGGTCTCGTGCGGCAGCGGCGATGGTGGAGGTCCCCGCGTGGCGGTGACGATGAAGTTCGTGCAGGCGCTCACGGGTCGCGGGCGAGGACGACGATGCCGTGGGCCTCGCTCTGGAGGCGCAGGCCGGCGGCCTCGAGGGCGCGGAGGCTGGCGGTGGTGCGGGGGTTTAGCTCGGAGACGAGGATGACGGCGAGGTCGACGTCGTCGCGGTCGCCGAGGCGGATCAGGCAGCGGCGGCCGGCCAGGTGGGCGCCTGGTTTACCGGTGGCGGCGACGCAGGCGTCCGGGGGGAGGCTGGCGGCGAGCTGGGTGAGCCAGGCGTGGCGCTCGCGTTCGGCGGGGCTGAGGGTCCAGCCGATGGTGGAGAAGCCGGCGCGGAAGGCCGTGCTGGGGCCGAGGGCGCCGAAGCTCCAGTTGAAGGCGAGGGCGGCGACGACGATCGCCGCGGCGGCCTCGCGGGCGAGCGGGCGAGCGAGCCAGCGCTCGAGGCGGAGCAGCCCGAGCGGGGCCGCGGCGAACACGATCGGGAGGAAGAAGCTCGTGTAGTGGAAGCCGGGGTGGGCGACCGACTTGTTGGCGCTGAGGGCGAGGATGGCGACGCCGGGGAGGAGCGGCAGGAGGATGCGGCCGCCGAGGGCGGGCAGGAGGGCGAGGGGGGTGAGCAGGGCGAGGAGCAGGCCGAACTTGGACGAGCGCAGGAGCTCGAACAGGAGGAACAGCGGGTCGCCGAGGATGACGGCCGAGAGGTCGCCGTAGCTGGCAGATTGAGTGAGGTTGCCGTGCAGCGATTGAGGGTAGGCGCCGAGGCCGGCGTGGGGGGCGAGGACGGTGGCGACGAGGGTGAAGTAGAGCAGGGACGCGAGCAGCAGCAGGGCGCCGCGGCGGCGCTCGCCTTCGAGGATCGTGTAGAGGCCGAGGAGCAGGGCGACGAGGGCCATCTCCTCGCGGACGAACAGCAGGGCGGCGGCGCAGGGCCACAAGACCCGCGGGCGGTCGGCGGCGAGGGCCCACAATGTCCACAGGACCAGCGGGACGCCGAGGCTGAGGTCGTGGAAGTCCCACAGGGCGTTCGAGTGGAGGAAGGGGGACAGGAGATAGGCGAGGCAGAGGGCGGCGGCGAGGGGCTTGCTGCCGTGCTTGAGGGTGGTCCAGCGCCACAGCGGGATCGTGGCGGAGCACAGCCAGAGCGCCTGGGCGACGATCAGGGTCTCGGCGCGCGGGACGATCGCGTAGAGCGGGGCGAGGGCGAGGAGCAAAGGGGCGAAGTGCTCACTATTAAAAGTGCCACTATTGAAGATGCTGGTGCCGAGTAGGTCGCCGTGGATCGTGTGCCACAGGATGTTCTCGAAGATGCCGAGGTCGAAGATGTTGGTGACGAGGGCGTGGTGGCGAATGACGCCGAGATAGGCGAGCAGGCCGGCGACGGTGAGGGTGGCGAGGGCGAAGGCGCCGACGTTGAGCAGCGTGAAGTTGACGGCGTGGAAGGCCAGGCCGAAGCCGAGCCACAGCATGGCGACGCGCCCGAGCGTG
>JBGAUO010000061.1:0-24851 GCA_044228605.1 Nannocystis sp.
AGCAGCCGCGCTCGCGCGCCGAGATCCTCCGCGTGTTCACGCAGGCCGGGCGCGGGCTGGCGGCCGCCCACGCCGTCGGCCTGATCCACCGCGACTTCAAGCCCGAGAACGTCATGGTCGGCAGCGACGGCCGCGTCTGCGTCTTCGACTTCGGCCTCGCCCGCAGCGCCACCGACCACGAGCCCGGCGAGCGCCCCGGCGCCGCCCCGCACCCGCGCGCCTCGGTCCAGCGCCTCATCTCGTCGATGACCCTCGCTGGCACGATCCTCGGCACTCCCGCCTACATGGCCCCGGAGCAGCACGACGGCGCCGCCACCGATGCCCGCACCGACATCTTCAGCTTCTGCGTCGCGCTCTACGAGGCGCTCCACGGCGAGCGCCCCTTCGCGGGAGACACGGTCATTGAGCTGGCGCGCTGCGTCACCGAGGGCCGGCTGCGCCCGCCACCGCGTGGCTCGCGGGTGCCGCCCGCGATCTGTCGGGCGCTGCTGCGTGGCCTCGCTACCGCTCCGGACGCGCGCTATCCGACGATGGACGCGCTGCTGCACGATCTGTCCCTTGATACAGGTCGTCGCTGGCTCCGCCTCACGCTCGCCGCGGTTGCCGTCGTCGCCCTGCTCGCGGGGCTGCTGCTGTGGCGGGGCGCCGACGAGCGCGCCCCGCTGTGCGGAGGGGGCCCGGCGCAGTGGAGCGGCGTGTGGGACGATGCCCGCCGCGCGGTCGTCCGCGACGGCCTGCTCGCCACCGGGCGCGCGAACGCGGCGACGGTGTTAGAGCGCGCGTCCGCGGTCCTCGATGCATATACGGGGTCCTGGCTCGCGGGTCATCGTGACGCCTGCGAGGCGACCCACATACGCGGCGAGCAGTCCGATGAATCGCTGGATCTACGCATGCGCTGCCTCGGCCGCCGCCGCGAGGCCGCCCGCGCGACCGTGGATCTGCTGGCCACGGCCGACGTGGGGATATTGGACCACACGGTCGACCTCGTCCATGCATTGCCGCCGGTCGCAGAATGCGCAGATCTCGAGGTCCTTCCCGCCCCCGCGAGGACCCCGCGATCGTGGCCGAGATCGACGACATCAAGGCCCAATTGAGCGCGGCGGAGGCCAGCGACGAGGCCGGGCGATTCGCGGCTGCGCTCGCCATGACCCGCGCCGCGCTGGCCAAGGCGCAGGTCCTCGCTCACCCGCCGCTGGTCGCCGAGGCCCTGTTGCTCGCGGGTCGGATCGAGGCACACTCCGGCGAGCTGCAAGCCGCGGAGACCAGCCTGCTGGCGGCCGCCGACGCCGCGGTCGAGGGTCACGACGACCTCGTCGAGCTCGGCGCGTGGACCGAGCTCGTGCGGGTCGTGGGCGCCGTCGCGGCGCGGCCCGCCGAGGGCCTGATGCTCGCGCGTATCGCCGCCGCGAGCCTGCGGCGGGCCGGGGCCACGCCCGCCCGCGAGGCCGAGCTGGCGACGGCGCAGGCGCGGGTCTACGAGGGTCAGGGCAAGTTCGCCGAGGCGCGCGCACAGCTCGAGCGGGCGCTCGCGCTGCAGGCCTCGCAGCTCGCGCCAGGGCACCCGAAGCTCGGTCGACTCCACGTCGTGCTCGGCGATGTCGCGCGTGAGCAGGGCGACCTCGACGCCGCCCGGGCCAGCTACGCCGAGGCGCGGAAGATCCTCGTGGCCGCGCTGGGCGGCGACCACCCCGACGTCGCCGCGGTCCACAACAGCACTGGCAACGTGAACTTTCGGGCCGGAGACTTCGCCGCGGCGCGGACGGAGTATGAGGCGGCGCTGGCGATCCGCGAGGCCGTGCTCGGCCTGGAGCACCCCGACGTCGCCGCGACCCTGAACAACATTGGCGGCGCGGACGAGAAGCTCGGCGAGCTACCGCGCGCGCTCGCGCTGCACGAGCGCTCGCTGGCGATCCGCCGCAAGGTGTTCGGGCCGCGCCACCCGAAGGTCGCCATGTCGCTGGCCAACATCGGCAATGTGCTGACCAGCATGGGTCGATTCGACGACGCGATCCGCGACCACCGCGAGGCGCTGTCGATCCGCGAGGAGGTGCTCGGCGCGGAGCACTCGTCGACCGGAGAATCGCTCGGCGGCCTGAGCTCCGCGGTCGTGGCCGAGGGCCGCGATCTCCCGGCGGCCCTCGAATATGCGCTGCGCAGCCGGGTCGTGTTCGAGAAGGCCCTCGGCCCGAATCACGCAAACGTCGCCACGGCCCACTACAATATCGCCACCCTCCGCGATCGGCTCGGCCGGTACGCCGAGGCCCGTGACGACTATGCGCGCGCCCTGGCCGCGATCGACGCCGGCGGCCAGCCCTCGCCGCTGCGCTGGCCGGCCCAGGCGAAGCAGGCGCTCGCCACCTATTTTGCCGGTGACCGCGCCGCCGGCCGCGCCGCGCTGCAGCGCGATCTGGCGGGCTGCGAAGCCGCCACCGAGCGCGCCGCCTGTCTCGCCTCGCTGAACTTCGCCCTGGCCCGGATCTCCTGGGAGCGCGGCGACCGGCCCAAGGCCAGGGCGCTCGCCGAGGCCGCCGTCGCGGCGATCGGGTGGACCGAGCGCGCAGAGCTGCAGGAATGGCTCACCGTACACCCCGCTGCGAACCATTCACGCAGTCCGCATTAAGCGCAGACCTCGTAGGTGTCGCCGTGGAAGACGACATCGTGGGACGAGAGCGAGCTGGGGAACAGCTCGCACTCGCCGCCGCGACCGCAGGCCGAAGCCGAGGCCACCGCCGGCGTTGCACCTCGCGCAACCGGAGCTGGCGGGCGGGGGCGGTACGGCGATCACAGGCGGGCCGGGGTCGAGAGGCGCTGCGGTACCCGGGTCGGCTTGCGGGTCGGACTCCGTGCTGCCCAGCGCCCGTGAATGCTCGCCGCCACCGGGCGGGCCCCCCCACATGCCGCGCTGGGTTGCGGCACTTGATCGGGCCGGTCCACGGGTGGCGTATGATGAAGCGGCCCGGAAGGTTGCGCCTCTCATGACCACGACGGCGATCTCCACCCATCCGACATCCACCCCGCGCTCGAGCAACAACACCAACTCGTCGACACCGTGTCGTCGACGGCCTTCGTCGGCGCGGCGGCCGATCCATCTGCTCGATCTTTCCCGAGCAGGCTGCTCCGGAAGGCAAACCCAGGCTAACCCATGGGCGCTGCTCAACAAGGCGGTGGAACGTTGAACAGCCAGCCGGAGGTGCCGACTTCGAGGCGATCAGTGACCCCGACCCTTGACAGGAGGAGGTTGGCGGCGCCGCTGGCGGGGGATCTCATCGCCGGTCCACCGCATACCGTAGGCGCCGCCCCACTCGGGCGCGTGGCCGGCCTCGCCGAGGTCGACGTAGTACTTCTCGTTGGGTACGGGAGGCGTCCTGAGTCCGCCGATGCGCACCGGTGGTGAGGTTGGAGCACGGCCTTGACATTTGGTGCAGGTGGACGCGACGCGCGTCGACGCGCTACCCTCGTGGCCATGACCTTGGCGCATCCTTCCGCGTCGATGACTTGGACTTCGGCCCGGCCGGCGACTTCGCGGACTTCTCATCTGAAGGACAGGCCATCATCGCCACCGCGCTGGAGCGCGGTCGAGACGGTACCGCACTCCGAGATCGAGGCGAGCGTCGAGCGACAACGGCTCGCAGCGATGAAGGCCGGATGGGCCGGATGATCTTCACGTTCGAGCGGGACGGTCACCTCCGGACACCGACTCAGAACCCCGCCGACGAAAGAAAACATGGCCATCAACGATCAATTGGCAGAAGAACACGAATCAAATCTCACTGGGCGCCAATGGGTGCTTCAGAAGATTCATGATTGGCTCACTTCAAAACATGGCTCACGATACTTCGTTTTAACCGGCGAGCCCGGCTCAGGCAAGACTGCCATTGCGGCACACCTCTACATCTCGTCAAAAGCGAAGCAGAACGAAGGAAGCCCGGAGCTTTTCAAGGGAGACTGGCTGGCCGCAGCCCACTTTTGCTCGACAAGAGATGTCCGACTCATAAACCCACTGGGATTCATCAGCGCTCTCTCAGAGCAACTCTCACAAAAATATAAGCAGTACAGCAACTCAACCATAGACAACGAATCACAAACAAGAATTTCGACAAATCAGCAGGTTGGTGTCAATCACGGAACGATCATAGGGGTAAGCATTGGCAATGTCTATTTGCCGGAGACTAGTCCGGAGGATCTGTTCTATCGATCGGTCATCAAGCCGTTGTCCGATTTACATCAGAAGGATCCGGCGCTTCGCACTATTATTCTCGTCGATGGGATAGACGAGTCACTGGAGTACAGCGGACGCATGAGCATCCCAAAACTTATCTCGCGAACCGAATTGCTACCGCCCAACGTCCGTTTCATATTAACCAGTAGGCAAGGCATGCAAATAGAGCAGATCTTCCGCAGCGCTACAATTGTAAATCTTTCCGACTCCACACATCGAGGACTAGCAGATGAAGACATGTTGCTGTATCTCAAACAGAAGATAAAAGGGTTCAGCGACGTGATGGTCCAAAAATTGTGTCAACAGGCAAACGGTAATTTTTTATACGCACGGCTGGTGACAGATTCATTGCTCAGAGGCGACTGCTCTTTCGAACAGGCGATCGAGCTTCCGACAGGTCTAGACGCACTATATGTTGAAAATCTGCGGAAAGCCTTTAGTCGAGAGAAAGAACTTTTCATTCCTAAGATTGTCCTTGGGATTATCACCGCCGCTCAGGAGAACCTTTCCGTGACACAGATTGCAGCGATATCTAAGCTGTCCACTGAACATGTATTACATTGCCTGAGGACTACGGGGCAGTTCTTGCTTGCATCCAACGGCAACAATTCGGACGACATCGTATACTCCATTTACCATAAATCATTTGAGGATTTTTTGTCGCGAAAATCGATTTTAGTAGACGGTTGTCTTGTTCAAAACATATTCTGGATAGCTCTCTCTGAGATTCATTGCAAATTCGCTGACTACTTCATCTCTTCATGGGGAGGGTTTGAGAATCAACTTCCCTCTCTTGTCACCGAATCTCAACATGGGATTATGAAATTGTATGGTCTAAAACACGTTATTTGTCACCTTGAGCGAGGGGGCAGACCAGATCTTATGCATAAAATGTTGTCAATAGAGCCCGCATTTTTGGGTAAACGATGGAGGCAGGCCAAGGTTTTTTTTGGGGAGATGGGCTCATACCTGTCTGACATCGAGTGCGCCTGCAGATGCTGCGTCATGGATAGTTATCTTACCGAAGATGAGCAAACAAGGGACGAGTTGTTGTTTTTACACGTCCAATATACTATGCTGTTATCAGTGGCGAGTACGGTTGCTGACAACATCTCACTTCCACTCCTGGATGCGTTAGTGAAACACGATCTGTGGAGTTTTGAAAGAGCGGTGTCATATGTGATGCGACTTAGGCATGCGAAGCAGCGCGGGGAGCGCCTCCTCGGCATGCTCAAGTACGTTCCGGAATCGTACAGATCGCGTCTGTTGGATGAGATAATCCGCACCGCCCAATGTTGCGAATCGCTCTCAGAGCGGGTTAATCTATTTTCCGGAGTGCTACCGAGCCTGTCTCCGGGCGTAAGAGATAATATTGTTAGAGAGTGCTTGGATGGTGTGCTGAATTACGACCATGACTGGGATTCATTCAAAACGTTGATTAAATTTACACAAACCATGAGTCCATACTTGGATGAGCCAGCGCTAGAAAAGTTGTTCGCAGAGATCGCCAAAATCGAAGAGCCGCGCAAGCATTTGATTGTCTTAATACGTTGTCTTGTCGCCATTGCCGAACAGAAGCGCCCTGGCAAGACTGACCTCGATCCGGAAATTATACTATTGATGTCAGAACTGCCTGTGGGACAAGAACCAATTGAGGAATTGCAGATATTCGCCCGCTCGACCTCGCCGAACTGTCGCGCAGAGATAAGGAATTTCCTCATTGAGCGCCGCAAGAGCATCGACGGCATGGTCACGGGGAATGCTGCTACCGAATCGTATTTAGTTCACAAAGGACACACCCAGGCCCTGATCATGGAGCTTAAGGAAGAGAGCCAAAAAGAAGAGTACGCTGCCGCCCTGCTCCATAAGGCTACATATCAAGAAGAGGTTTTACCAATCTTAACTGCCTTGCCCTCAAGCATGCTTCCAATTGCTATCAGCATCGTGTCCAAGATTAAAAGTACACCCCTCAGGCTGAAGACATTCGTCTCATTGACTGCGGCGCTTGCAAGCCCGCTATGGAAACAATGGATCGACGCCTCGTTAAGGGACGCATGGAGATACACCTCAGATAGACCACAGCGGACCACGGAGGCGCTATACGAATTATTAAAGATAGATATCGGTCCGACTTCCGATTTCTTTATCCAGTTAGCCGATGCGCAGGACCGTTTGGATCTGTTGATGCAATTTCTTCCATTGATAGGCCCGGTGGATAGACAAAAAATTATCGAGGAAACATTTCGTGTTACAGAACTATGTGACGATCAACGCGCGGCCGTCGATTTTCTGAAAACAGTTGTCCCCTATTTATCTCCGGAGCAACTCTCCGAAGCTCTAAGGATTTCACTAAATATAAGGGATCGCCAATCCTATGCTGACGCATGGTGCCGGGTTGCCATGTATATGGATGCGCCGGAAACGGGTAAAATCCTTGAGGACGCTTTTAGTGTGAATCGCAGAACTAAGTCATGGAAACCTGCGATAGCTTTATCAAATTTTCATGAACATCTTTCTGACGCGCAGCGGACTGTACTGATTAATGAGGCAATAACGCTGGCGGAATCCGCTTCGCAAGACAGGCACAAGGTGTGTCTCCTATCTGAAATTGCAAAATATACACACGCCAAGACTCGTGCGGGCGTTATCGATATCGTCTTATCCTTATTGCCGCGCATCGACGATATTAAAGTGCACGCCGCAGCTTTTAAAGGCTTAGCGACAGGTTTAAAAAAGAAAGAAAGACGATGGCTTCTGAGGGGAATCGTAAGCTCGATACCATCTTCGAGCGATGCTTATCATATAGTGAGGAGTGTTGCCGACTGTTTGTCAACAACTGAGGCGGATGCTTTATTTGAGAAAATCAACATGATTAAAGATCCGCCGCGTAAATGGGGATTGCTATCGCTGATGTGTCCATTTATTTCTGAGGATCTTAGGGGCAGATTTGTGGTGGCTCTCAGTAAAATCACCGATGTGCACACCAAAGCCGATTGTCTCGCGGCGATTAAACCCTCAGCTAGTTCAAAGACGAGCCAGAATAGCAATTCTGATAAGCCATACTCGTTGATCAGGAGTTGGGAATGGATTGCCTCAATTTTGGGGATCCAAAATGTTCCCCCTGCCGAAGCCACTCAGAAGACCCAGAAGGAACTAATTCGATCAATGGTTGCTGACTGTATAGAAAAGTTGGTTCTTGCAGACAACCCACAGTTGTTTGAGGGTGAATCGGAGGGCGATATTATTGGTAAAAAGTTCGATATTGTAATGCGATTAATTATTCACATCAAGGATTGGGAACCGGAGAAGTGCTTTGCCGTAGTTCGATGTTTTGCTAAGGCAAAACATAGGATGGCGATTCTTGCGGCGTTGTTTTGCGTGACAGAGTCACCGGCACAGTTCGTATTTTTGGATCAATGCTTTGTAGAATCGCGCGCAGCCCCGAATAAGATTATCGATAAACTCCTTGACGGCGTTGAAATGCCTGTTTCGCTAAGAGCCCAGGCATTTGGCTGGTTGGCCGCCAGCCGGAAACTGTCTGTTCAACACTTTCAGGAAATTCTTAGCCTTGCCGCCGCGGCAGAGCCAATTGAGCGCTCCAATATAATCGCACAAATCGGACACCAGTTGCCGGTGAGTCTGCTGCAGCCATCGATATCCATGCTAAATAGCCTCGATGAGCCGTGGATGATAAGAGAATCTCTGAGTTCTATCGCTAGGCGGATAACCCAAGTTCGACCCGAGGAGGTATACGAGTGCTGGAAGTTAATGTTGCCTATAATGGCTAAATCTCGACATGAGAGTGCGCTGAGTACGTTCGGCATCTTGATGCCGTTTATGAAGAGGCTATGCCGCCCCGCGACAGTAACAAGAACTGTCTTACTTGTTAAGGAATGCTTCGAGCATGGTCTTGACGCATGAAATGCGTCCGCAACGTATTGGAGCGAACGCAACTGACTACGTCCGCGACCTGTGTACTGCTCACGCTCGGCCCGCGATTGGTAGAGCTCAACCCGCGATTGGTCGAGCTCGACGCTCAGCTCGCTCACACGAGCTTCGAGGTCCATGCGAGCTTCCTGCTGCACGCCCCCTTCATAGCGGTTTGCGCGCCACCGTCAAGAGCGATCTCGCACCTGCCTGCGGCGCGTCGAAACCACACCACGCAGGAGCTCCGCGAGGCCGCGCCCGTCGATGAGCGCCGTGCTGGCCGAGGACCCAGATGGCTCGGGCAGCCGAAACAGTGCCTGGTGGAGCCGCTTGCTCAGCAAGCAATACCCATTCTTGTCCCACCACAGGATTTTCAGGCGATTCGACCGCTTGTTGCTGAACACGAACAGCGCACCGCTGCGCGCTGCGCGGGTCCTCGCCGATCACCTGCTGGGCCGCGAGGGCCAGCGTGTCGTAGCTACAGCGCATGTCGTGCGGCTGCGTGCAGACAAAGATCCTCACCGACGACGGGATCATGCGCGCGCCTCCAGGACGTCGAGGACTCGCGTCAACGTCTCGGCGTCGACCCGACCGCGCACGCGCACGTGCACACGACCCAGGACCAGCTCGAGCTCGCCGGCGTCGGCCTCACCGCCGAGCGCAATCTGCTCCGTGACCTCGACAAAGCTGGCCGCGCTCTTCTCGCCGCGCCCCAGCTTCGACTTCCACCCCGCCAGGGTCCCAGGATTCACGCCGACCTTGGCCGCGTACTCCCTGCACGACAGGCCGCTCCGCGCCCAGCCGGCGACCTGGGCACGCCAGCGCTTCTCCGCCGCCGTCACAGGCCATACCTCCGACGCCACGCCGCTGCCCGCTCACGCAGCGTCTTGGGCCGAAAGTCCAGCCGCAGCGTCCGGCCTGATTCGGTGACCTCGAAGCACATGGTATCGGACATGATCAGCGTGAACGTGCCGGGCTTTGGCACAACACGGTCGACGATCAGCGCCCCACCCTCGACCAGACTCAAGCCTTCCTCGTTGTTTGACATCGAACCTCCGAGGCACAGATAGCGCCCCGAGGGGGGCGTCGTCACCATGGGCTCATAGGACGCTTACGGAGGCTGAGGGCTGAGGTGATCGGCGACCAGGCCGCGTTCCAGTGTTCGCATACCGGCAGCCGGTCGATGTCGGGCGCGCTGCACCTGTTCACGAACCGGCGGAGGAAGACGGCGAAGGTGCTGCACTTCGACGGGACCGGGCTGCGCCTGTACGCGAAGCGACTCGCACGCGGGCGCTTTGCACCGCTGTGGGACGACGGGGGCGCCAGCGCTGGCGAGCAGCGAGACGATGATATGCGGATCCCCGGGTGATAACCCGGCATTCAGATTGCGTTTGTTCATCATCCCGGCTCATAATGCCACGATGACGCGTCCCGAAGATCTCTCTGAACTCGTGGAACTCCTCATGCAGTTCTTCACTGTCGAGGAGATACGAAGGATCGCCGTCACGACCTCCGGCGCCGAGGATCTCGAGGCCGTACTCCCAGGCGTCCTGGCGTCGTCCGCCGAGATCACATACACCATCGTCGATGCGCTGAAGAAGCGGGGTCTGCTCGACGGCCCATTTTTCGCGCGGCTGCGGGCCGCCCGCCCACGGCGCGAGCCCGAGATCGATGCGGTGGCAGCCCACTTCACGGCTCCTGCTCGCGGCGTCAGGACGACCCCTGCGGGGACGGGCCCGACCGAGCACCCGCCAGCCTCGCCTAGCACGCCTGACGTTCAGGTCAACCAGGACGTCGCAGACGTCGACGTTGTGACCGGGGTCGAGGCTGGCGACGTCAGTGACACGACGATTGCAGTGACACAGACCGTCAGGACAGGAAAGTTCGTCATGGGGGTCAAGCTGGACACGCTGAATCGGGGCAAGCGCTGACTCACAGGGGCCCGGGTGATCAACTGAGCAGCGCCAGGCTGCGTGATGGTGTCGCGGTCACGTAGTTCGAGGGACCGGTGTTCGGGCTGCCCGCGCCATGTCGGGGGGGAGTGTCGCAGGGTGCTCGGAGCCGTCCAGGGTACGCGGCCACCGGCCGCCCTGGACGGCCCTTGCGCGCCTCGCAGCGATCTGCCCCCATGGACATGACGCAAGCCAATATTCGCGGCCCGACGGCGGCACTCGTCTCGCAGCGCCACTACGACCGCGCCAGCGCGGACGAACTACCTTCGGACGCCCTTTTTCGCCGCCTTCTTCTCGGGGGGCGTAACGGTCCAGGCCTATACGGTCGAGGTGGATATGGTCATCTTCACCGCTACCGCCGACCCCGACAATACGGCCGCCGGCTACTCGTGCGCGCACCCGGACTGGACGAACTGGAACGACCGCCCCGCCGTGCAATACGGGCGCTACAAGTTCGTCGGCGACCGGTTGTGGATCGGGGTCAACACCTACTGGGGCTTCGGCGGCGGGGTGAACGGGGTGCCGGGCAACAATTCCCTCAAGCGCTTCCCCTTCTGGGAGAGCCTCGCGCAGGCCACGACCGAGGAGAGCTGGATCGTCTTCATGCCGGTCACCCGCGAGGAGTGGTACACCACGTATGCGATCAGCACGAACTGCCAGGGCACGCCAGAGATCTGCGCACAATGGCCCGGCTGTGGCCCCGGCGACAAGGGCTACGTCGATTGATCCGCGCCGACGACCTCGGTGCAGGCCACGCTCAGCGTTGATGGGTTTTCATCTGCGATTTTCGTCGACGGGCCGAGGGGGGGGCCACGCTCGGCACTTCCGGTGCCCTTGCGAGATCGAGGGGACCATGGTGTGGGTGGGTCAAGACCCGTCGTGCTCTACGGGAGCTGCGGCCCGCGGCCGGTGACGAGGTCAGCGAGGCGGCCGGTGAGGTCCAGGCAAGGGAGCCGGAGACGCAACCGCCTCACGGGTCGACGTAGCGGACCAGCTGGAACGGGTCCGGGTCGCCGCCGAGGGCGAACACGACGGACTGGCCGTTGAGCAGGTAGAGGCCGCTCGGGGTGGCGACCATGTCGGTCTGGCCGCTCGGGACGTCGATGGCGACGGAGGTCGCGGCCGACCAGTCGGCGAGCGTCGGGGTCACGGCGATCACGACGCTGGTGAAGGCGACGTGGAGGGTGCCGTCGACGAGGGTCATGCCGTCGGCGCCGCTGAGCGGGCTGAGGTCGGAGAACTTGCCGGAGATCTCGACGGGCGTGACGGAGCCGTCGCCGAGGTCGACGCGGGCGAGGCCGGAGGGCAGGTAGAGCAGGCTCAGGAGCGCCGATTGATCGGGCAGGACGACCAGCGCGTTCTGGCCGACGAAGGCGGCCTCGAGGTCCGGGCTCGAGGTGAACAGGGTGGCGCCGGTCTGCTCGTCGACGGTGTAGATGTTGCCGACCTCGCGGTCCGCGACGTGGCCGACGCCGTCGGCGGTCAGGATGACGTCGGTGCAGGTGGCTTCCTTGGCGGCGTCGGCGAGGTCGTGGTCGGCGATCCGCGTGCCCTCGTCGAGGTCGAAGATCCACACCCGGCCGGCGCGCGGGTCGGGCGAGCGGTCGTCCATCGCGCAGACCCACAGGCGCCGGCGCTGCACGTCGACGTCCATGCCGAGCGTCCACCAGGTGCCGGGCGTGGCCTCGGTGAACAGCACGCTCTCCTCGCCGGTGGCGGCGTCGATGCGGTGGACCGAGCCGTCGCCGAGGCTGCCGACGTAGAAGACGTGGTCGCCGGGCTCGTAGATGCCGCCCTCGGGGTACTGGGCGGTGAGCGGGTAGCTGTCGAGGAACACCGGCGGGGGCCGCTCGCCGGTGCTCGCGGAGGTGTCGCTGGTGCTGTCGCCGCTGTCGCTCGTGGTCGTGCTCGTGTCCGGATCGGGCGGGTCGCCGGACGACTCGGCGGCGCCGGTGGTCGCTGCGGCGGTGGTGGTGGGGACCGTCGATGATGACGACGATGATGACGACGACGATTCGTCCGTGGTGGCGCTCGAGTCGGCCGCGTCGGTGGGGGTGCAGGCGGCGCAGAGCAGGCCGGCGACGAGCAGCGGGGGGGTGACGATTCGCTGGATGGACATGACGCCTCGGGTGACGGCGGGCAGGCATACGCGCGCGCCGGGGGGCCGTCGATGCGCCGACGCGACAAACAATGGCGAGAACACGACGGCCGGCCTCAGGCGCGCTGACCGGGGCTGCGGCCGGTCCAGCGCCGGAAGGCGTGGCTGAAGGCGCCGGGGCTGGCGTAGCCGAGGGCGAAGGCGACCTCGCTGACGGAGACCTCGCGCCCGGCGAGCTTGCGGATGGCCCACTCGCTGCGGACGTCGTCGACGAGCGCGCGGAAGCCGAGGCCGCGGCCTCGCAGGCGGCGCTGCAGGGTGCGCTCGCCGACGCCGAGGCGGCGGGCGACCTGGGCGAGCGAGGGGTGGCCAGCGGGCAGCAGCTCGCGGATCGCCTGGCGGGTGCGGGTGACCTCGTCGGCGTCGGGCTGCGGCGCCGGGCGGTCGACGAGCGCGACGTGGGCGTCGAGCACCTGCAGCAGCGCCTGGTTGCTGCCGCGCAGCGGGAGCGCGAGCGCGGCCGCGTCGCAGACGACCCGGTTGTCGGCGCCGCCGACCTCGACCGGGGCGCCGAGCAGCGCGGCGAGCCCGGCCGGATCGCCGCGGTGGCGAAACACCACGCGATGCGGCGTGAAGGCCCCGCGGGTGCCCTTGCGGGCGGTCTTCACGAAGTGGGTCAGGGCCATCTCGAACAGCGCCGGCACGTTCGCGGCGGCCTCGAGCGTGTAGACGACCGCCACCTCGTCGCCGCCGCGGACGATGTGCACGCGCATAACGGGGACTTCGAGCTCGGCTTCGTGCGGACCTGTTGCCGCAGCTGCGGCGACGAGCTGCGGGTGCCCTTTTCCTGCAAATCGCGCGGCTGCTGTCCCTCGTGCATGGGCCGGCGGATGGCCGAGGGATTCGCAGGGCATGTGTCCCGCCAAGTCGCCTCTCCGGTATTTTCTGCGCGTCGTGCAGCTCCGACGGCCGTATGGCGGCGAGGTGCCGCGGCACTCACATGACATTGTGCTATGAAACGGTCAGCGCATATCCCGGCGTGTGCGCGCGGTTGCTTGACGAATCGGGCGGAGCCGTACAGATTGCGGCATGTCGCGCACCACCCTTCTCATCGGCGGGAACTCGGGCATCGGACTCGCCACGGCCCGCGCCCTGCTGCAGCGCGGCGATCAAGTCCTCGCCGCCGCTCGCCGCCCGGGCCCGCTGGCCGAGCTCGGGATCCCCGTCCAACCATTCGACGCTCTCGAGCCGGTATCACTGCACCTCCCCGCCGAGCTCGATTCGCTGGTCTACTTCCCTGGCACCATTTCCCTGAAGCCCTTTCACCGCCTCACCGCCGCCGACTTTATCCGCGACTTTCAGATCAATTGCCTCGGCGCCATAAAGGCGATCCAGGCCGCGCTGCCGGCCCTGAAGGCCGCGCCCTCCGCCTCCATCGTCCTCTTCTCGACCATCGCGGTGGCCCAGGGCATGGCCTTCCACGCCTCGATCGCCGCCGCGAAGGGCGCTGTCGAGGGCCTGACCCGCTCGCTGGCGGCCGAGTACGCGCCCAGGATTCGGGTCAATGCCATCGCTCCGTCGCTCACGGACACCCCGCTGGCCGCGTCGCTGCTAAACAGCGAGGTGAAGCGCGAGGCGGCCGGAAGACGCCATCCGCTCCACCGTATCGGCGAGACGGACGAGCTCGCCGCGCTCATCGCATTCCTGCTCTCAGACGCCTCGCGCTCCTTCAGCGGCCAGATCCTCCGCCCCGATGGGGGACTCTCCTCGCTCCGGATCTTCACATGAAAACAATCACCGCCGCCGACATCGCCGCGATGGACTCGCTCACCCGCGTCCAGTTCGCCACCAGCCTCCCGGGGGTAAAACCCGTCGCCCTGATCGGCACGCGCTCACCCGAGGGCCAGCCGAACCTCGCGCCGTTCTCCAGCATCGTGCACTTCGGCTCGAACCCGCTGGTGCTCGGTTTGGTCAGCCGGCCCGACTCCGTGGAGCGCCACACGCTCTCCAACCTCGAGGCCACCGGCGTCTGGACGATCAATCACCTCCATCCCGGCATCTTCGAGGCCGCACATCACTGCTCCGCGCGTTTTCCGCGAGAGACCTCGGAGTTCGCCGCCACCGGCCTGACCGAGCACCACGAGGGGACCTTCCACGCGCCATTCGTCGCCGAGTCTCGTTTCCGGCTGGGGCTTGAATTGGCCGAGCGCATCGACATCGCAATCAATGGCACCACGCTGGTCCTCGGCAAGGTCGTGCTCGTGCAGGTCGACGAGGCCGCGCTCGCCGCGGATGGTTCGATCGATCTCGTCGGGCTGGAGATGGTGGCATCGACCGCGCTCGACACCTACTTCGGCATCTCCCCGCTGGGCCGCCTCGCCTACGCGAAGCTCGGTCGCCCGGTCCGCCGGGTCTCGTGAGGTCGATGGACGCCACGATTGTTTACCCGCACCAGCTCTTCGCCGCGCATCCCGGCGTGGCGAGGGGTCGGCCGGTCCTGCTCATCGAGGACCCGCTGTTCTTCGGGAATGATCCGCGCTGGCCGCTCCGGCTGCACGGGCAGAAGCTCGTGCTGCATCGCGCGTCGATGCAGGCCTACGCGGCCGAGCTCGCCGCGGCGCAGCACGTGGTCACGATCGTGGAGTCACCGGAGGGCTCCCACACCGACAGCGTCGCGCTGCTGGCGGCCCAGTTCCCCGTCGCCCCCACCGCGCTGCACCTCTGCGATCCCGCCGATGACGTGCTGATGCGGCGCATTTGCCGTTACGCCGGCAGGCACGGCGTCGCGTTGACGGTGCATCCCTCGCCGAACTTCCTCACGCCTGCCGCCACCCTGGAAACTTTCTGCGCCGGACCGAAGCGGTCCTCGATGGCCCGCTTTTATGAGACCCAGCGCCGCCGCCTCGGGATCTTGCTCGAGGACGACGGCGCTCCCGTCGGCGGCAAGTGGTCGTTCGACACCGAGAACCGCGAGCGCCTGCCCGCGAACCACCCCGTCCCGGCGGCGCCCCGGGCCCCGGCCGGCGGCCTCGTCCGCGACGCCGTCGAATATGTCTCTCGTCGATTCCCCGGGCATTGCGGCCGCCTCGAGGGCTTCCGCTGGCCCGTCACGCGCGCCGAGGCGGACGCGTGGTATCAGCGCTTCTTGGACGAGCGTTTCGCGTCGTTCGGCGGCTACGAGGACGCCATCTCCACCCGCCACGCGTTCCTGTTCCATTCGGCGATCACGCCGATGTTGAACGTCGGCCTGCTCGATCCCCGGCAGGTGGTCGACCGCGCGCTCGCCCACGCACAACGGCATCGGGTGCCGATGAACTCGCTCGAGGGCTTCATCCGCCAGGTGATCGGCTGGCGGGAGTTCATGCATGGGCTCTACCGGCACCGCGGCGTCGCGGTTCGCGGCGGCAATTTCTGGCGCTTCGAGCGGCCGATGCCGGGGAGCTTTTACGACGGCACCACCGGCATTCCTCCGGTCGACCGGGTCATCCGTCAGCTGCTCGGCGAGGGCTGGTGCCACCACATCGAGCGGCTGATGGTCCTTGGAAACTTCATGCTGCTGTGCCGGATCCGGCCCGACGACGTCTATCGCTGGTTCATGGAGCTGTTCGTAGACGCCTACGACTGGGTCATGGTCCCGAATATCTACGGTATGTCGCAATTCGCCGATGGCGGCGCCTTCACGACCAAGCCGTATCTCTCCGGATCGAACTATGTGTGCAAGATGTCCGACGAGCCCAAAGGCGATTGGTGTGGGATCTGGGACGGCCTGTTTTGGACCTTCATCGCCGACCACCGGGGCTTCTTCCTGAAGAACCCGCGCCTCTCGATGATGGCGAGGACGTGGGAGAAGATGAGCCCGGGGACGCAGGACCGGCACCGCGCGCTCGCGGCGGAGTTCCTGGAGCGGCTTGGCAGGGACTGAAGGTCTGCGGGCGAACGTTGGCTTTGCCGGCGGGGAACTCCGGGTACCGGCCCCGTCACTGCGGCGTGCGGGCCGTTGATGTCAGCTCATTCGCGAGCACGACCGTGTACCTCGGCGGCGTCGCGTCGTCGGCCACCACGAACGCGACGGTGTCGGCCGCCGCGACGGCGACGACGCGGTGGCCCGGCGGCAGCCGCACGACACCCGGGCAGGAACACGAGCGCCAGGGCGACATACGAGCTGGACCAGATCCGGAGTGCCATCCGGGCGAGCCGGACATGCCGGTGGATTTCTGTTCTGCACCGTGCGAGCTGGACGCTAACGGGACCGTGGAGCGCCATACGCTCTCCAACATCGAGGCCACCGGCGTCTGGACGATCAATCACCTCCATCCCGGCTCTTCGAGGCCGCCCATCATTGCTCCGCGCGCTTTCCGCGGGAGACCTCAGAGTTCGCCGCCACCGGATTGACCGAGCACCACGAGGGGAGCTTCCACGCGCCATTCGTCGCCGAGTCCCGTTTCCGGCTGGGGCTTGAATTCGCCGAGCGCCTCGACGTATCGATCAATGGCACCACGTTGATCCTCGGAAAGGTCGTGCTCGTCCAGCTCGAGGAGGCCGCGCTCGCCGCGGATGGCTCGATCGAGCTCGTCGGGCTGGAGATGGTGGCATCGACGGCGCTCGATACCTACTTCGGCATCTCCCCGCTGGGCCGTCTCTCCTACGCGAAACCCGATCGCCCGGTCCGCCGGGTCCCGTGAAGCCGATGGGTCGCTGGGCGACGTGGCGCTCGCCGATGCCAACACCCGCGGCATCGTCCACCCGCCAAACGCGGTAGATAGTCCAAAGAGAACAAGCAAGCCGAGATGTGGGCGCAAGCAAGGTGGGCCACGCGGCAGAACCGAGCCCCGGTGCGCGTGAGCTGGGCCACGCGCGCGGTTCGACTGCACGGGGCCGTAGGAGGTTGTCTGCGGCCATGCACAGCCGCGTCCGTTCATTCGTCATTATCGTCGCATTCGCGGTCGTCGGGTGCGGGCCGAAGCCGGCGCCTGAGCCAGTGACGCCGGGGCCCGGCGCCGGGTTGTGCGCTGTGGAGGCCTGCGGTCCGGCGCTCGGGATGCCGAACAGTCCGTGCGCGGACGGTGTGACGGTCGCGGGCCCGAGCGGTCGCTGTCTCAAGCACGCGGACGCCAGCTGCGGCTGGGAGGTGCTCAGCTGCCCGGCGGAGGCCGGCGGGGCGAAGGCCTGCGCGCCGACCGGCTGCTCGGGCACGGTGTGCGCCGAGGTCGGGGCGGAGATCGTGACCACCTGCGAATATCGGCCCGAGTACGATTGCTACAAGTCCGCGAAATGTGAGCGCCAGGGGGGTGGGAGCTGCGGCTGGACCCCGAGCGACGCGCTGCAGGCGTGCCTCGGCGCCAAGCAACAATAGACGGGCTGCCAGCGCGGCTAAAAGGTTTCAGCCGGGAATTTCTCGACAGGCCCGAGTACCGGTGCGGCCAAGAGTCCACGCATGGAGGACGGTCTTGAGCCGCGGCGCTGGACCGCGAACATCTGGCTGACGCCCGGCCTCGGACATGCGGGCACGGCGCCCGCCTCTGCATCCACCCCGCCGGTCGCGGCCGCTCAGCAACCAGGCGAGATCACGACCCGCGCTGCCGACGATGCTCGCCCTGGTGGCCAACCTGCGGGACACCCCGTCCCGCCCGCTGGCCACCAGGAGGCCGCCACGACCCGCCTGGACCGTTACGCCCCCGACCTGGCGTACCCAGCCCGAGGGCGATCACCGGTAGCCCAGGTGTCCCCGCGAGTCATCGGGAGGAGCGCTGTTGGCCAGAGATAATCGAGGATCACATCCACCGCGACCCGTTCGTGCACCTCCCCTGCGCGCGCGCGACGACCCCGAGCCCTAATCGTGGTCGCTAATATATCATCTACGGTGATCAGTCGGACCCCACTCTCCCGCATCGCCTGGGTCGAGATCTCGAGCCCTTCGCGCTCCATCTGCCGGCGCTGGCGGTCCAGCGGCGACTACTTGTGCTGGGTGCTGCGCGCGCGCGTGCATCACCGCCGCTGCGCGGAGCAGGCAGCCGCGAGGGGAAGCGTGGGTTCCTCGTGTTTCTGGTTGGACGCTATTTCGGGCGCGCCACGGGTCGTGGTGACACCAGGCTAATCTCGATGGCGACCCCGACCAGCACCCCCGCGGCTCCCGTGCACGCGGCATAGACGAGGACACGGTTCTGATCTGCGACGCCCAGACGGTGGAGGTCGCACCTCGCCTGACGCAACTGATCGGCGAGGGACTGATTCTCGGTCTTGAGGGCCACCATGGCCTGGTCAATCGTGAGGACAGGGTCAGCCATCTCAGCGCTTCCCTTTCCCCCTCGGCCAGAACGCGGCGGCCGCCAGCACTCCGACCACGCCGGTGGCCACCAACTTCTCGTCGAGGCCAACTGGGCGCATGTCGACCTTTGAGCCCACCGACGTGGTGCGCGCGCTTCCCCTCGCGCCCACGACCGTGCCAAAATCCCCCGACCGCCGGCTCCGCCGCAGCTCACCGGGCCCCTCCGTACTCATCCTCGCCACCAAATTCCCGCTTTAAACCCCTTAAGCGCGATAGCCTACGGCATGCCATCGCTGGACATGTATCTCGACGATGTCGACGCGGCACAGCTGCTCGCGATCTACAACGCCGATCCGGACATCGCGTTCATCGTATCGGCCGGGACCGGGAAGTGGATCGCCGAGCGAGAGCTAGCAGCGGTCACCGACCGGTCGCACCGCCTGTGGCATATTCCAAGCGGGCCGCTGCCGCTCCTCGCCGCTGGCGACGGCCCGGACGGCGAGGTCGCGGATCCATGGCTCGGCTGGAGCGAGCTCCGCGCCGGGTACGATCGGACTACACCCTATTTTGGGCCAGGGCATGTCGGCGTGATCGGGTGGGACGTGCGAGCAGACGCGCGGCATCGGATCGGACTGACGACGCTGAACTGGATCGGCAACCGCTACAAGCCCGCGCCCACCGACACCGCGCGTTGGTGGAAGCGCCAGGTCACGACCATGAAGAAGCACGGTGCTATCAAGATCCCGAGGGTAACCAGCTACGACGGGTCGCCCGAGGCGTGGGCTTGGCCGTCGGCGCTCGAGCGGATTCGCGCAGGCACCCCGCGCGCGACCAATCCCGAACCGTATCTGGCGCTCCCGGATCCGGCCGCTCCGATGCGGGCATATCGGGCGACCGAGCGATTCGAGGTCGGCGAGCGCATTGAGCACACGACGTTTGGACCCGGCGAGGTTCGCTCCGCAGAGCCGGGCAAGGTCTCCGTGTTGTTCGGGAGTGGTATGCGCGTGCTGGTCCAGGCGAAGTGAAGATCGTGTGTAACCGTTCACGCCTGACGGCGGCGTAACGAGGGGATCGACAGCGCTCGCCGAGTTTGAGCAGCTGCTGCAGCTCTCGCTCGCCGGCCCGCGCCCCGCGCCCGACTCACCGTCCGCGCCACCGCCGATGACCCTCTCCGCCTTCGGCATGAATTTCCACGCCGCGACCACCGCCGACGGCCCAGGGCCGCCCAAAATCCCCCGACCGCCGGCTCCGCCGCAGCTCACCGGGCCCCTCCGTACTCACCCTCGCCACCAAATTCTCGCTTTAGACCCCTTATGCGCTATATCAGGCCGCCTCGCGGGCGTTCGCGCGCGCGACCTCAATCACCATCTGCTCAACTGCTCGACGATTCAGCGGGTCTTCGCCTTCAAGCCCTCCATCGTGCAGCAGCTGAACGCTGTCACCGTCAGCGGCGGGCGGGTCGCGGGCTCCTGCGGCGGGACCAGGTGCGGGCCCGCGAGCCCGAGCTGCACGCAGGCCGCGAGCGCGGGGTCCATGTCAAGGTCGTCGTCCCCGGTGACCGCGGCGACGGCCTTGTGGACCTGCGCGAGCACGGCCGTAAGCCGCTCCGGCGTCGGCGTCGACGCGGGCATGAAGCGCACCTCGCCGCCGCTCTCCTCGAAGGCGCCGTCGGTGACGAGGGCGTGCACGTGCACGAACAGCCCGAGGTCGCTGCGGAATCGCTGGACCACCATAAACACCGCCCCGGTCACCCTCGCGCTGCTGCGGCTCGCCGGTGTGCTCACAAAGCCCGTGCTGCCGAGCTGACCGAAAAGGTCGAACCGGTCCGGCTGCGTCAGCTCGAGCTCTCCGCCGGGGCATTCGGCGGAGTCGCCGGAAGCGAGCGTCGCTACTGAAAGGCGCGCTCCACCCCCGTGGGCGTTGCGCCGTGCGAGCCCTGGCGATACCGTGGCCCGATGCATGGCCACCGCGCGCTCCTCCTCCCGGCCCTCCTCGTCGCGTGTACCCCGTCGGGCGGGCGCGACGACGTCAGCGCCACCGATCCCTCGACCCAGGCGACGGTGACGGGCGACAGCACCACAGTTCCGACCGGCGACCTGAGCACCAGCACGGTCAGCGCCACAGGCACCGGCCCGGGGCCGACGACCGGCGAGCTGACGACCGGCGCCGACTCGACGCAGACCAGCGCCGCGTCGACGACCACCACCAGCGACACAACGGAGTCCAGCGGATCCGCTGACGACACCACCGGCCCGCCGCCCCCGCCGCCCTTCACCAAGGGCCACGTCTTCGTGGTCGGGTACAACGACCGGCTGGTGTACGAGTATGACGCGACCCTGCAGCCGGTCACGTCCTGGACCCACCCGAGCTTCGACGGCGTCGAGGGCCCCGCCGGCATGGTGTTCGATTACCGCGGGCACCTGGTGGTCGCGTCCTACGACCAATTCTGCCTGTTCTCGGGCTCCGGCGAGATCGAGACCTGTCACCCCAAGGTCAAGGCCCAGCGCACCGAGAACGTCATCTTCGACATCCAGCGTAATCTCTACACCACCACCTCGACCGGCGGCACCGACGAGATCCACAAGTACGACGAGAACTACAACCATCTCACCACCTTCAAGCTGCCGACCGGCAACTTGACCGGCATCACCTGCGACCCGTCGGGCGACCTGTTCGTCGCCAGCCAGGTGGTCCCCAAGAGCATCGTATACAAGGTCGATCGCACCAACCTCAAGGTGCTGGATTCGTTCGAGGTGCCGGGCAACGCCGAGGGCCTGCAATACGGCGACAAGGGCGAGCTGCTGGTCGCCCTCTCGGAGGGCGTCGGCATCGCCAGCGTGGTCCCCAAGTCGCCGTCGATGGTCCTGAGCATCATCGCCAACCCGGGCCTGCTGTGGCCGGTGCCGCTGACGATCGACCAGGACGGCAATCGCTACACCGGCGACTTCGAGGACGGCAACGGCACGGCCCCGTCGGACCTGTACGTGTTCGCGCCGGACGGGTCGGTCGTCGCCTCGCGGACACCGTCCGAGCTGCACGGGCCGTTCGGGCTGGTGGTCGCCGGTATCTCGCTGCCCTGCGGAGCGGTGGTCCCCGGTTGAGCCGGTGAGCGCGCTCTAAAAAAACTTGCTCCGCCAGCGCCGCAGCGGAAGCTCCGCAACCTCGTGCGAAGGTCCACGATCGGTCTGCTCGGCGCTCGACATCGACCGCGCGGCGGGTCGTCGAAGTCGATCTTGCCCGCGCCCTCGATGCCGCCGGAGCCGTTGACGACGCGCGCCGGAGCGGCGGCCTTCAGGGCCGGGAGCAGGAGGTTGGTGAGCAGGAAATAGGACAGGTGATTGACGACAAAGACGGTCTCCAGCCCGTCCGAGGTCAGCGCTCGCGCAGTCCAAGCTCGCCAACTTCCACTTCACTTACGAGCTCGCGCGGCGGCTCGAGGGCACTGGCGTCACCGTCAACATCATGCAGCCGGGCGGCGTGAAGACCGACCTCGGGCGCGGCCAGGGCGGGATCTTCGGCCTGCTGCTCCGGCTCATGCGGCCCTTCTTCCTGACCCCCGCCCAGGGCGCGGACACGCTGGTGTGGCTCGCCTCGTCGCCGAAGATGGAGGGGGTCAGCGGCGGCTACTATGTCAAGCGGAGGCCCGCCAGGTCGTCGGCGCGCTCGCACGACCCCGAGGTCGCCGCCCGCCTGTGGCAGGTGAGCGCCGAACTCACTGGATTATCCAAATAGGCGGCGAACCAGCGGCTTCCGGAGCCGTCTTCCCGCCGAGACCCTGCGAACCCTGCGTAACCTCCAGGCTGGCCTGCGCGACGGCATCGCCCACCTGCGCCCGAGCAACCCGCCCGCACGCTGACACCTGCGAACCACAGCGCAATCGCTGCGCCCGGCCTGCGCCCGCACGCCTTTTGCACGGCCGATTCACACGGCCGACCGCTGCTACCGGCCCAGAGTCGCTACAATATCGAGATATGCAGCGTCCCGGCTCGATTTCTTCGTGGTGGCGAATTGGCGCGCAAGCGGGGCTCCTCGCCGGTATCGGCCTCGCCTTCGTCGGCGGCGCCGTGCCCACGCCGGTGGACGCCGCTCCCCCTGTTCGGCATCCTCCTCGATAACTCGAGCTCGATGAACGACCTGCTCGACGCCAACACCACCCACTGGCAAGCCGCTGTCGATGCCATCACCCAGGCCGTCAACTTCGACAACGGCTACATCGCCGAGAACTTCATCCTCGGCCTGATCCGCTTCGGTCACGACCCCGACCCCAACCTCGCTGGCACCACGATCCCCTCCGACAGCTCGGGCCTGGTCGACGGCCAGAAGCTCGACGTCGGCTGGTACGACCCGAACGCGCAGATCGCGGCCGACCACGCGCGACCCATGTCGCTCTCGAAGGCAGCCACGCACTCCTCCAGCGTGCCCGTCCTCACGACACCGATGCCTCCAGTCTCAGTGTCGATCAGGACCAGGCGGCGGCCTCCTCGTGACCCCAGAATTCAAGGCGCCGACGGGCGCCATGGGGGTGCATGACCGTGTCCCTCGCGGGAGCACGCTTGCGTGTCAGCGGGAGTTCTTTGTGGACAGGCCTAAGGTCGACGGACACGCCGCTATTTTTACAGATAAAAGGCACGGACTATCAAGGACTTCGATAAGTCCATTTTCGAGCGTCTGCTTATCAACCCCGCATCGACCACTCGAACAACCCCGCATCGACCACTCGAACGACCCCACATCGACCACTCGAACGACCCCACATCGACCACTCGAACGACCCCACATCGACCACCATATTTTGTGGGAGTTCAAAAATAGCCCCAGGGCGAAGCGCGATACGCCCTCAAGGCCGTCATCGTCAAGATCCAGGAGGACGTGGTCGCCCCCGTGTGCGTGCCCGGCCTCCCGCGCATCATGGTGCTCCTCGACGCCTCGCCCTCGATGCTCAACATCAACGGCGGCGCCACGCAGGCCCCGCCAGGGCTGGGCGGCTGGGACCAGGCCCGCGACGCCCTCGCCGGCGACAACTCGATCTTCAACCGCCGCGCACGTACAGCGGTTCTCTCGTGGTCGATTGACTCGCTCTCTACTCCTCCGCCCGCCCTTCGCCCACGACGCCGTCACGGCGCTCCCCGACGGCGAGGCCTGCACTGACCGAGTCCGCCTTCGGCATGCATCTCCACATCCCTTGGCTCGTCGGCTCGGCGGCCACCGGCCCCACGGCTCGCACCGCAAGGGGTCGCGGGACCGACAGACGGCCTGGATGCGCGACCATGCGATCTCCTCGACGACCTCGCCGACCGCGTGCTGCGCTCCTCGGCGAGCCCGCCGGTGACCCGCGTCCAGCGTGTCGCCGGCCGCACCTACTTCGACGGCTGCCTCGTCGATCCCGTCCCGGTGCGGGCGCTGGGCGAGCGGGCGCGAGGCGCCTCGGTGCTCGTGCTGCTCAACCGTCCGCGCCCGCCCGAGGCCCCCGCGGGCAACGTCCGCTACCTCGCCCCGCCTGCGCCCGTACCGATCCACAAGTGGGACTACGCCAGCCCGGAGCGGATCCGCCGCGCCTTCGACATGGGCCGCAGTGATGGCGAGGCGGCCCGCACTGCAGTCGCGCGGTTCCTCGCCGGCGAACCGGCCGACGCGCGCGGGTCGACGGCGTGAGGCCGGGCGGCGGTGACGCCGGTGTGCCGCGCGAGTTCGCCGACGGTGAAGCGGGGCGCGGGGCGCCAGGGGAATGGTGGTGGATCACACCCCGCCGATCTGCTCCGTGAGCACGTGCGCCAATCGTAACAGTGGACCGAGCATGACGACGATTTCGTGAGGGCGGAGCTGGAGGGCTTCGCCGGGTGCGGTGATTTCGAGAAGGGCTTCCGGCGGACGACATGCCGCCAATGTGGCGACGAGCTTCGTGTGCCGCGTTCGCGGAGCGGGCCGCGGCGGCGTGGAGGTCAGCGCCGGCCGGGTGAGGCCCGCGCCTCACCATCCGACTGCGTCCCCGGCCGGCTCGGATGGGCCGACACCAGCGGCGCGAATTGCCCTGTGCCGGCCGGGGACGCCGTCGTCACGCGTGCCGGGTCGAAGCTCGCCATGCTCGCCTGTGACCGCTGGAACTCGACGCGGCAGGCGTTCGCGCGGGCCATGTCGGCCGCCGCCATGCAGGCCCGCATCGCCTCGCAGCGGGCGTGGTCCTGCTCGGCGCTCGCGCGGTCGATCATCATCTGCGCCTGTCGCTCGTCGGCCGACGAACAGAGCCGCCCGGCGCCCCACAGCTGCAGCCACAGCGCCGGGTGCACGCGCGGCGCGGCGCTCCCCCACCCCGACCACACATGCACCGCGCCGTCGACGGAGACGGCCGCCAGCGTCGCACCGTCGGCGCTCGTCGCCACTGCAAGGATCCCT
>JBGAUO010000062.1:0-24651 GCA_044228605.1 Nannocystis sp.
CGCCCCCTCGTCCCACACCGCCAGATGCCCGACACCCCGCAGCTGCAGCGCGTCGTACAGACGCTCGCCCGTCCGCGGGCTCGCCCGCACGGCCGCACCAAAATGGATCGTCGGGTCGTCCTTCCCGTGACGCACAAACAGGTACTGCCCGCGCGCCTCGCCCGAGCTCGCCAGCAACCGCGTCAGATCGAGAACGTCCCAGACCGGCGCATCACTCGGCCCCCACAGCCCCTCGAGCTGGGCGATGCGCGACGGCCGGTGGTTTCGTGGCACCGACTGGCCGAGCTGCGCGCTCACGTACGCGAAGTGGCGCGCGTACCACAGACCCAGCGTCATCGCCCCGGCCCCACCCATCGAGCTGCCCGCCACGTACACCCGCTCCGCGTCCGCCTGCGGATAGTTCTCGAGCACCCAGCCGAGCAGATGCATCACCCGCCGCTGCGTGTAGTCCGGCACGTCCACCCCGAGCGGGTCGGCGTCCGGCAGCCCCGCGTCGTAGCCCCACCAGTACGTGTTCTCCGGATCGTGCGGCCCGATGCGAAACTCGTGGCTGCTCCCGCTGCTCGGCGGCGTCGCCGTGCCGATCCCGTGCAGCCCGATCCGCACCGGGAAGCGCGCCGACTCGTCGGCAAGATCCGGCACCATCACGTTCGCCTGGAACTCGCGCCCCGCGTACCCCGGACTGTCGAGGTACTCGTCCGTCCGCTGCGTCAGCGCGATCCTCGTGAAGCCGCCCACGTCCTCGACGCCGACGATCTCCGGCTCCGGCGGGCGCACGCTGTCGACCACCTCAACCGCGATCGTTCGCAGGCTGCGACGCGCCCCATCATCAGCCACGAGCGTCACCGTCCACCCGCGCCCGCCCTGGATGAAGTCCGGCCGGAACCGCAGCACCCGCGCCGGCTCTTCCCAGCTCGCCCCCGGCGGCAACCCCAGCGCCCACACCCGCAGCATGTCCCCGTCTGGATCTCGCACCTCCACGGCGAGCTCGAGCCACTCGTCCTCGCCGACGCTCTGCGGCCCCGGGTCGACGATCTCCGGCGGCAAGTTGCCCGCGTCCAGCGCCCGCGGAGGCGGCACGCCGCCGCTATCCTCCCCCGCACCGGCCCAGCGCAGCTCGCTGCTCTCCCCGCCCTCCTCGCTGCCCGCCGCCCCCGGCGTCGCGCTCGTGTCGCCCTCGACCTCCGCGCCGCTGTAACAGCCGGCCACCAACGCCGCACAGATGCACGAGAGGGAGCTCCACGAGAGGGAGATCCACGAGATGGCAGTCAAGGTACGTGAGGGCATCCCCCACGTTCGCCCCCCAAGCCGCGATCGTTGCAGCACCAAACAAACTCTTACACACCACCACCGCGACTGGCCACCCGGCGCCGGCGCAAACTCAGCAGCACCAACCCCATCACGACGGCGCCCGCGCCGCGACCCGGCGCTTCAACACAGCCACAGCCCGCCTCCCCCGCCGCGAACACCACGCCCGGCAGCTCCGCCTCGCTCGTGCCCTCCGGCGTCCCCGAGCCCATCGTCGGCGGATCCACGGTCCCGCTCGAGCCCACCGAACCACCGCTGCTCGACGTGGTCACCTCGCACGCCTCGACCTCCACGCAGACCGCGTCACAACAGCGAACCATCGCCTCGCAGTCGAGATCGTCGACACACGGCTCGCCCGGCGCCTGCACCAGCCCAAACACCCGCGCGGAACCCGGCGCCTTCGACGCGTCAAACACCGGATCGGTCGGCGCGTCGTCGTAGGGCGCCCCGAGCAGCGCCGAACCCTCCGACAACGCCGCCCCGACCGCCAGCAGATCCCCCGGCACGCCGTCGTCCGCCCGCAGCGCCGCCAGCAGCGTCAACAGGTCGCCGCTCCCGCGATAGAGGTACCCGCCCCCACGCCCCCCGATCGCGTCGACAAACTCGAAGCCCCACCCCCCGACCAGCGCGTGCTCGGCCGTCAACGCCACCCGCGCCCCATACACCTCGCTCGGCATCGGCGTCTCCGCCGTCAACTCCTGCGTCTGCGTCCACGTCTCGCCGCTGCGCACAAACAGGTACGCCGCGCCGAGCTGACCGTAGCGCCCGTACGCCCCGACCAGCGCCCTGTCCCCGGCCAGCGCCAGCGCGTGCCCGAAGAAGTCGTTTTCCACCCTGTCCCCCGCGATCACCAGCTTCTGCGCCGCGGCCCACACCCCCTCGCTGCGCGTGAACACGTACACCGCCCCGCGCGCGCTCTCCTTCCCCGGCGCGGCGATCACCGCCGTGTCGCCGTCGACGGCGATCGCGTAACCAAAACGATCGCCCATCTGACTGTCTTGCGGCGTCAAGGTCTGCGTCACCGCGAAGCTCTTCGCCGCGTCGTACACGTGGGCCTTGCCGATCACCATGTCGGTCATCGCCGGCAACGTGGTCGGCGTCTCACCGACCAGCACCTGCCCCTGCGACACCCCGACCGCCGTCCCGAAGCGGCTGTACACGGTCGGCATCGGCGACCCCACCGACGTCTGCAGCACCCACCCGGTCGCCATCGAATACGCGTACACGTACACCACGCCGATGCTGCTGTGCCCCGGCCCACCGACCGCCAGCAGATCGTCGCCGATCGCCAGCGACGACCCCATCTCGCGGTCCGGGGCCGTCGTCACCGGCTCCTCGTAGGTCGCGATCACCGACCACGTCGCGTCGACCCGCTGCAGCAGATAGAACGCCCCCGCCTTCTGGTAGACCACCGTCCGCCCAGGCGCCCCCACGACCGCGAAGTCCCCGTCCACCGCGATCGCCTGCCCGAACAGATCGCCCGCCCCGCGCATCGGCGCCGCCAACAACTGCGTCTGCGCGTGCACCGGCGCCGTCGCCGTCGCCGCCGCCGGCATGAGCCACAGTCCGAGCCAAAGCCACCTCACGGCGCCGCCTCCGGGAAGCACAGCGACGCGGCGCCTTCGTCGACCCCGGCCACCTCGGCACAAACATGTCCTTCAGGACATGTCTCTCCATCCATGCACGAAAGGACACACAGCCGCTGGCCCCCGATGCCCACGCAACGCCCGGGCGCGTCGCCCTCGATCGCCCCCGGGCAGTCCGCGTCGTCCCCACAGGCCAGCGTACACACCCCGCGCAGCTCGCTCTCTGGCAGCGTCAGACACCCGAGCAGCCCCACCTCCGCGCACGCGTCACCGCTCGTACACGGCGTGTAGGCCAGAAAGTCGGGCACAAAACAACCGAGCAGCCCCCCACAAGCCAGGACCGCGGCAACCCCCGGCGAGCGCCGGCCGGCTCGTCGCTGGCTCCGCACGAACATCGCGCCGATCCTATCACCCTCCTCGGCTTGCACCGGCGCCCGCCATCGGTGATCCTGCACACCGGTGTTCGTTGCGGCTCGCATTTGCCCGCGAAAGCGTCGATATCAACCTCCTCGCGGCGCGGGCCGGCTGGCCATCGCACGCGGCCCGCGTGCCCTGATCGCCGCCCTCACCCTCGCCCTCTCCACCCCAACGCTGGCGACCCCGGCCCACGCCGCCGTCCAGGCGCCACAATCCGACGAGCGAGCGCGCCTGGAGGCGATCTACAGCGCCGCCAACGAAGCCACCCAGGCCGGTGACTTCGCCGCCGCCGCACAGCGCATCGCCGAGGTGCTCACCCTCCTCCCGGAGACGCGCGAAAACCACGAGGTCCGCGCCCTCGCCCTCATCGACAGTGTCGCCGCCCACCGGCAGGCCCACACCCGCAGCGGCGACACCGGCCAACTGTGCACCGCCCGCGCGCTCACCCGCGACTACCTCGACACCGCCTACGCCGCCCACGGCCTCCTCGCCAGCGACCTCGACGGCGTCCGCCAGGCCACCCAGCTGCGCGACGAGCTGGACGCCCAGCTGCCCCAAGGGACCTGTCCCGAAGACCAGCCCGTCGCCCACAAGCCGGCCGCCCCGCCGCTGCGCCTCGCCCCCGCGCCGACCCGTGGCCCCGATCCCCGCGTCATCGCCGGCAGCGCCTTGCTCGGCGTCGGCGGCCTCTCGCTCGCCCTCATGGCCACCGGCCTCGGCCTCGGCGCCCGCGCCGAGACCCGCCTGCACGACGCCCGGACCGCCGATCCCGGGCGCGATATCGACGCCCTCCTGGCCGACAACCGCCGCGGAATCGCCGGCAACCGCCTCGCCATCGTCGGCGGTGTGCTCGCTGCCGTCACCCTCGCCGCCGGCGCGACCCTGCTCGCCCTCGGCAAGACCACGCCCCGCGCCCGTCGCGTGGCGCTCGCCCCGGGCGGCCTCCGCCTGCGCTTTTAGCCGCCGCCCGTCCCCGCACGTCGCTAGGATCGCGGGGCTCGATGGCCCCCACTCCCCCGCCCGCGCCTGCCGGCTTCCCGGACGGAGCTCCGCGCTTCAGCGACCCCATCGGCACCGTCATCGCCGACCGCTACCGCGTCCTCGAGCACATCAGCGACGGCGGCATGGCCACGGTCTACCTCGCCGAGCACGTCGCCGTCGGGCGCCAGCTCGCCATCAAGATCCTCCACCCCGAACAGGCGGTCCAGCCCGACGTGGTCCGCCGCTTCCTGCAAGAAGCCCGCGCCGCCTCGCTCGTCCGCAACCCCCACGTCGTCGACATCATCGACGTCGGCTTCACCAGCGAGGGCCTCGCGTACATGGCCATGGAGCTGATCGACGGCGAGGACCTCTCGACCTTGCTCGCGCGCATGGGCCCGCTCCCGTGGCAGCGCCTGGCCCCCATGGTCCTGCAGATCTGCGACGCCCTCGCCGCCACCCACGCCCGCGGCATCGTCCACCGCGACATCAAGCCCGAGAACTGCGTCGTCACCGAGTTCAACGGCGCCCAGGACTACATCAAGCTCATCGACTTCGGCATCGCCAAGGACCTCGCCGGCAACCTCGACCGCGACCGCCCGCGCACCGTCAGCGGCTCCGTCTACGGCACCGCCGCCTACGTCGCCCCCGAGATGCTCGCCGGCAAGGTCGCCGACCACCGCGTCGACATCTACGCCCTCGGCATCCTCATGTACGAGCTCTTGCTCGGCGAGCGCCCCTTCGTCGGAGAGGCCCTCTCCGACATCCTCCTCGGCCACCTCCAGCACCGCCCCGCCCCGCTCCGCAGCAAGATCCCCGCACGTGTGCCCGAGGCCGTCGACGCCCTCATCCTCCGCACCCTCGAGAAGGACCCCGCCCGCCGCTTCCAGAGCATGGCGGAGCTCGGCGAGGCGATCGCCGCCACCCTCGATCCCGACACCCTCCGAAACACGATCGAGAGCGGCGCCGTGCCGACCGGCACCTACCGGGCGGCCCTGCGGCGCGAGACCTCCCGCGCCCACCAGTCCTTGCCGCGACCCTCTCGCCGTCGCCGCTGGGCCCTCGCCGCGGCCCTCCTCGCCGCCTCAGCCGGCGCCCTCGCGTGGCTCCTCTGGCCGGCCCCAGCGCAGCCCGTGTCGGCCCAGATCGTCGACGCCAGCGCCCTCAGCCAGCCGACACACACCCCTCGCCTGCCGCTGTACGTCCCGCCCCCGACGCCACCGCAGCGACCTGCCCTCGCCGCGACGCCGCCCCCCACACCCGCCAGCGAGCCGGCCAAGCCCACGCGCCTCACCGCCGCCGCCGCGCGCAAGGAGATCGACCGCAAGATCGCCCCCAAGGCCCGCGCCTGCCTCGCCACACACACCCGGCTCATCAAGGGGCAACAGTTCCCGGTTCACGTCGAGATCACCGCCAGCGGCGACGCGACGGCCACCGCCACCCTCGCCGCCAGCCCCGCGGCCCGGTGCATCACCGACCTGTTTCGCCGCCATCGCTTCCCCGCCAACCTCGGCGGCCTCAAGCTCGACCACGCCTTCTCGCCCTGAGGCCCCCGACTCACGGCCGCGACGACGACGGCAGCAGGCGCGCCGTGGGCCGCAGCGACGCGCCCGGTCGCGGCGACGTGCTCGTCCGCTCCTTGAAATAATCGGCATAACGATGACGATGCCGCTCGACCGCGATCGCAAACGGGAGCGCCGTCAAGAAGCCCGCCGCCATCACCCCGCTGCTCACCGCCAGCACCGCCGGCATCTCCGGCGGCGGCGAGGTGTGGGCCGGCTGCGCCAGGTTCGAGTTGGCCAGCAGCCCGCCGAGCCCGACGATCCCGAAGGCCAGGCTCGTCGCCAGCCCGGCGATCAACGCCCGGTCACGGTCCATCACCTGCTCGCGGCTCCGCGGCGGCGCACGCTCCGACGCTGGCATCCGCAGCGCTCCGCTCGCCGGCTGCCGGCTCGCACACGCCAGCGGCGCCACGACCACCGCAGCGACCAGGCAAAGTCGAGACAATCCCCGCACCTCGCCACCTTATCACGGAGCCGCCGCGCCCTGGAACCCGGACCACCAGGACCCCCCACCCCCCGTGGTAGCGTTTCAACCTTGTTCTGCTCCCTCGACAGCGTCGATCTCGTCTACACCGACCCGGACGGCCGCAGCCGCTGGCTGCAGACCGATCACCGAAGGCCCGCCCAGATCGAGGCCGAGCCCGAGCTATCCCTCATCTACGCGGCGATCCGCCTGCGATCCCCGCGCCGCGACTTCCCGGTCGGCGAGCCGCAACCTGTCCTCGAGTACAGGTGTCAGCATCCCCCCCCGGCCTTCCTGCGCGCCGCGATCGCGGCCGCCGGCGCCGAGCTGTGGACCGACGTCCACCTCCCCTACACCGGCCAACCTCCCGAGCTCGGCGCGATCGTCCGCCTCGCCCTCACCGGGCTCGCCACCCGCATCGCGCGCGATCGTTGCCTCGCACGCGACTTCACCGGCCTCGCCGCGCTCGAAGCCACCCAGCCGATCGCCCACGACCACGACGAACCCGCCCACTGGCGCGCCGTCGTCGAGCTCGCCGCCTTCACCGGCCAGCTGCTCCACGCCCAGCGCGGCGGCCAGTGGATCTTCAGCGACGAGCCGAGCCTGCTCGCGCTCGTCTACCAGCCCCCCGGCGCGCCCGCGATCGACCTCCTGGACCTCGCGATCCAGCGCGTCGAGGGCGACGCGGGCGTCACCCTGCGCACGGTCCTCGCCGCGCCCTGACCCTCAGGCGAGCAACGCCAGCGGCGCCTCGAGCAGCGCCTTGAGCGTCTGCAGGAAGCGGGCGCTGTCGGCCCCATCAAACGCCCGATGGTCCGAGCAAAGGGTCACGCGCATGACCTTGCGGACCACGACGCTGCCGTCCTCGACCACCGCCTCGTCCGCCGTCGCGCCGACCGCAAGGATCGCGCTCTCGCCCGGGTTCACGACCGCCATGAAGCTCTCCACGCCGAGCATCCCGAGGTTGCTGATCGTGAAGGTGCTGCCGGCCATCTCCTCCGGACGCAGCTCCTTGGCCTTCGCGCGCCCGCCGAGGTCCCGGGTCTCCCGCGAGATCGCCGCGACCGACTTCTGATCGGCGAAGCGGATCACCGGCACGACCAACCCGTCGTCGAGCGCCACCGCCACGCCGACGTGGATGTCGCCGCTCTCAATGATGCCGGCCTCCGTGTAGTTCGAGTTCACCTTCGGATGCTTACGCAGCGCCCGGGCGCACGCCAGCACGATGAGATCGTTGACGCTGACCTTCGTGCCCTCGATCGCCAGGTTGAGCTCGGCCCGCACCGCCAGCGCCCGGTCCATGCGGATCGCCGTCGTCAGGTAGATGTGGGGCGCCTCGCGCTTGCTCTGACCCATGCGCTTGACGATCGTCTTGCGCATCTGACTGAGCTTGATCGTCCGCGACGGCCGCGACACGTAGGGACGCCCGTCGCCGTCCACCTCCGCCGTCGCCGCGCCCGGCGGCCGCGCCAGCGCCGGCGCCTTCACCTCGAGCGGAGCCGCCGTCGGCCGCACCGTCGGAGCCGCCGCTGTCGCCGTCGCCGGCTTGCCCGCCGCGATCGCCTGGTCGACGTCCGCCTTCACCACCCGCCCGTGCGGCCCCGACCCCTGGATCGCCCCGATCTCGAGGTCGTGCTCGCGGGCCAATCGGCGCGCCAACGGCGACGCCGGCACCCGGGCACCGTCGATCACCGACTTCGGTGCCGTCTCCTTCGCACCCGCCTCATTCACCTCGGGGCTCGCGTCCCGCGGCTCCGGCTTCGTGTCGCTCACCGGCGTCGCCGCCGGCACGGCCGCGCCCGCGTCCTCGCCCGGCTGGCCAAACACCGCGATCGGGGCCCCGAGCGGCAGCGTCTCGCCCTCGCTGGCGATCAGCTTGAGCACCGTCCCGGAGTCGAAGGACTCGAACTCCATCGTCGCCTTGTCGGTCTCGATCTCGGCGATGACCTGGCCACGCTTGACCTTGTCGCCGACCTGGATCCGCCACTTGGCGATCACGCCCTCTTCCATCGTGTCGCTGAGTCGCGGGAGTTGGACCACGGTTGCCATGGCGTTCTTGTTTCCTTCTGCGGGAGCTTCGCGGCCTTGAGCTGCGTTCTTTAGCGCTTGTAGAGCACCTTCTTGACCGCCGCGAGCCCCTTCTCGGGGGTCGGGAGGCACAGGTGCTCGAGGTTCTCGGCGTAGGGGAAGGGCACGTCCTCGTAACACTCGCGCAGCACCGGCGCGTCGAGGTGGTCAAACGCCAGCTCCTGAATGCGGGCGATGACCTCGCAGCCGACCCCGCCGTAGGGCCAGCCGTGGAACAGCACCACCGCACGGTTGGTCTTGCGCACGCTGGTCAGCACCGCCTCGGTGTCGAGCGGCCGCAGCGTCCGCAGGTCGATCACCTCGACCTCGATGCCCTCCTTCGCCGCCAACTCCGCCGTCTTCAGCGAGATCGGCACCGCCTGGCCCCACGTGATCAGCGTGACGTGTTTGCCCTCGCGCTTGATGTCGGCCTTGCCGATCGGGATCGTGTACTCCTCGTCGGGCACCTCGCCCTTCACCGAGTACATCAGCTCCGCCTCGAGGAAGACCACCGGATTGTCGTCGCGGATCGCCGACTTGAGCAGCCCCTTCGCGTCGTAGGGGGTCGCCACCGCGATCACCTTGAGCCCCGGGATGTGCGCGTAGAACGGCTCGAAGGCCTGGCTGTGCGTCGAGCCCAGCATGTGCGCCGCCGCGTTCGGCCCGCGGAACACGATCGGCACCCCGAACTGCCCGTGGGTCATGTGCCGGATCTTGGCCGCGTTGTTGAGGATCTGGTCGAAGGCCACGGCCGAGAAGTTGAAGGTCATAAACTCGATGATCGGCCGCAGCCCGCACATCGCCGCCCCGATGCCGACGCCGGCGAAGCCGGTCTCGACGATCGGCGTGTCGATCACGCGCCGCGCCCCGAACTGCTCGAGCAGCCCCTCGCTCGCCTTGTACGCCCCATTGTAGTGGCCGACCTCCTCGCCCATGAGGAACACCCGCTCATCGCGGAGCATCTCCTCTTTCATGGCGTCACGGATGGCTTGACGGATCTGCAGGATGGCCATGGCTTACTCCCCCACCAGGATGTTCTCGAAGCGCGCCTCGGGCGGCGGCTGCGGGGTCGCGTCGGCGAACTCGTAGGCCGCGTCGACCTCGGCGATGATCTTCGCGTCGTAGCCGTCGAGGGTCGCCTCGTCGAAGCCGTGCAGCTGCTGCAGCGCCAACAAGGTCCGCTCGAGCGGGTCCTGCAAGCGCCAGGTCTCGACCTCCTCCTTCTGCCGGTACTTCGCCGGGTCGCTCATGCTGTGCCCGCGAAAGCGGTACGTGATGAGCTCGAGCAGGGTCGGCTGGTTGTCCTTGCGAGCCCGGTCCACCGCCACCGCGATGCGATCACGGGTCTCCCTCACCGAGGTCACATGGAAACGATCGTGCGCGAAGCCGTAGCCGGCCGCGCGCGCCGTGATGTCCTCCACCGGGACGCTGCGCTTGAGCGGCGTGCCCATCGAGTACTGGTTGTTCTCGACGACAAACACGATCGGCAGCTTCCACACACCGGCCAGCGTCATGCCCTCGTGCACCGGCCCGATGCCGACCGCGCCGTCGCCCATGAACACCAGCGTCACCGCGTTGTCGCCGGTGTACTTGCTGGCGAACGCGTGCCCCGCCGCCACCGGGATATGGTTGCCGACGATCGCGTAGCCGCCCCACAGCTGGTTGGCCTTGTCGAAGAAGTGCATCGACCCGCCCATACCGCCGACCAACCCCGCCGCCTTGCCAAACAGCTCCGCCGCGCAGCGCTTGATGTCGCTGCCGAGCGCGAGCGCAAAGCCGTGGGTTCGGTACGCCGACACCACCCGGTCCTGCGGCAAGATCGCCTGCTTGGTCGCCACCGCGATCGCCTCCTGACCGATGTAGAGGTGCAGGAAGCCGCTGATCTTGCCGCGCGTGTACGCGCGCGCCGCTGACTCCTCGAAGCGGCGGATCCGGAGCATCCCCAGGTAGTCGCGCAGGACATCGTCCTTGCTCTGGCCGTGGAACTGGGCCGCGATCTCGGCGGCCGCCTTCTCGGCGGAGGTCGTCCCCTCGCCCTTTGTCGCGGTCGCCGTCGCCGCGGCGACCTCCTCCGTCGCGCCAGCGGCGGCCTCGGGTTTTGTGGATGCGGTCATCAAGATCTCCCCCTCGCAGGGCGGCCGGGAGGGTAACACAGCCGCCGCGCCGCGAAAGCCTCGCCCTTGGCCGCACAACCCCCCGCGCAGGCGCATGCACGCCGCACCTCCCTCGCATGTGAGCGCCTGCTCGCCGCCTGCTCGCGTATGGCGGTTGGCGGCTGCGGTATACCTCGCCGCCATGCAGCTCGAAGCGCGCGCCCCAGGTCTCCCCGCCCCCAACGCGATCGCCGACCGCGTCCTCGCCGGTGAGCTCGACGCCCTCGACGCCGCCACGCTCACCCGCTACCTCGCCGGCGAGGTCGACACCTGGGAGCTCATCGCCGCTGCCGACCGCATCCGTCGCGGCCGCTTCGGCAACCACGTCCACCTGTGCTCGATCGTCAACGCCAAGCAGGGCGGCTGCCCCGAAGACTGCGGCTTTTGTGCGCAGTCCAAGCACTTCGACACCGGCGTCAGCGCCGAAAAATTCCTCACCCACGAGCAGATGGTCCAGGCCAGCACCCTCGCCAAGGCGCAGGGTGCCACCGCCCTCGGCCTCGTCACCGCCACCCGCGGCTTCGAGGACGGCTCGCGCGCGCTCGACCACATGGTCGAGGGCATCCGCGCCGTGCGTGAAGCCGGCTTCACCGAGGCCCACGCCTCGCTCGGCTTCGTCAGCAAGGCCGGCCTCGCGCGCCTCAAGGACGCCGGCATGACCGAGTTCAACCACAACCTCGAGACCGGCCGCAGCTACTTCGGCCAGATCGTCACCAGCCACACCTACGACGACCGCATCACCACGATCCGCCACGCCAAGGAGCTCGGCCTTCGCACCTGCGTCGGCGGCATCATGGGCATGGGCGAGACCCCCGAGCACCGCGCCGAGCTGGCCATGGACCTGCGCGACCTCGACGTCGACGAGGTCCCGATCAACTTCCTGGTCAGCGTCGAGGGCACCCGCCTGGCCCAACACGGCCCGCACGAGCCCCTGCAGCCGCTGCAGATGCTGCACATCATCGCCTGCTTCCGCCTCGCGCTCCCGCGCCAGAACATCTTCATCGCCGCCGGCCGCCACCACCTCGGCCAGCTCCAGCCGCTCATCTTCGCCGCCGGCGCCTCCGGCATGATGATCGGCGACTTTCTCACCACCGCCAACCGCTCCGTCCAGGACGACCTCGACATGCTCGCCCAGCTCGGCCTCGAGGGCTCCGTGTGCGGCGCCCCCCGCCCCGAGCTCGCCAAGGCCCCGGCCCCGCGCGCGCAGGTCCGCCGCCTCCCGGTGCTCGGCACCCGCCCCGAGCTCGCCTAAGCTCCTGGGCTGGGAATGGAACTCGCCCAGGCCACGATCTTCCTCGCCGCCGCCGTCGTCGCGGTCCCGGTGTTCAAGCGCCTCGGCCTCGGCGCCGTGCTCGGCTACCTCGCCGCCGGCATCGCCATCGGCCCCTCCGGCTTCGGCTTCATCCACGAGGTCGAGTCCACCATGCACTTCGCCGAGCTCGGCGTCGTGTTCCTCATGTTCCTGGTCGGCCTCGAGCTGCAGCCGGCCCGCCTGTGGAAGCTGCGCGCCCAGGTGTTCGAGTACGGCGGCCTCCAGGTCGTCGTCACCGGCCTCATGCTCGCGCCGATCGCCTGGCTGCTCGGCCTCTCCGTCAGCGCCGCCGTCGTCGCCGGTGTCGCCCTCGCCCTCTCCTCCACCGCGATCGCCCTGCAGATCCTCGCCGAGCGCCGCGCCCTCGTCAGCCCGCACGGCCACGCCGCCTTCGGCATCCTCCTCTTCCAGGACGTCGCCGCCTCGCCGCTGCTCGCCGTCCTCCCCCTCCTCGGCACCGCCCGCGCCGCCGAGGCCGCCGGCCACAACCCTTACGCCCAGGTCGGCCTCGCCCTCGGCGTCATCGTCGGCCTCGTCCTCGCCGGGCGCTACCTCCTCGGCCCCCTGTTTCGCGTCGTCGCCAGCACCCGCATCCGCGAGCTCTCCGCCGCCCTCGCCCTCCTCATCGTCCTCGCCACCGCCGGCCTCGTCGAACACGTCGGCCTGTCCATGGCCCTCGGCGCCTTCCTGGCCGGCGTCCTGCTCGCCGACTCGCCCTACCGCCACCAGCTCGAGGCCGACATCGACCCCTTCAAGGGCCTCCTCCTCGGCCTCTTCTTCGTCGCCGTCGGCATGTCCGCCCGCCTCGAGCTCGCCGCCGAGCAGCCGCTCACCATCCTCGCCCTGGTCCTCGCCCTCGTCGTCGTCAAGGTGCTGGCCCTGCTCCTGCTCGGTCGCTTCATCTTCAAGCTCCCGCGCGCCGGCGGATTGGACCTCGCCATCGCCCTCTCCCAGGGCGGCGAGTTCGCCTTCGTCGTGTGCAGCGCCGCCGTCGCGGCCGGCGTGTTCGACCGCCACAGCGCCGACCTCCTCGTCATCGTCGTCACCCTGTCGATGGCCACCACCCCGCTGCTCTTCCTCGTGCGCGACCGCCTGGCCCGAGAGACAGCCGCCAGCGAAGCCCGCCCCTTCGACACGATCGACGAGGAGCACGGGGTCATCATCGCCGGCTTCGGCCGCTTCGGTCAGATCGTCGCCCGCGTGCTGCGCATGGCCCACGTCGGCTTCACCGCCCTCGAGGTCAACCCGACCCAGATCGACTTCGTGCGCCGCTTCGGCAGCAAGATCTTCTACGGCGACGCCGCCCGCCTCGACCTCTTGCACGCCGCCGGCGCCGCCAAAGCCCACCTCCTCATCGTCGCCGTCGACGACACCGAGGCCGCCCTCCACACCGTCCAGCACGCCCGCCAGCACTTCCCCCAGCTGCGGATCCTCGCGCGCAGCCGCAACCGCCAGCACAACCACGCGCTCGTCGCCGCCGGCGCCGACCGGGTCATCCGCGAGACCTTCCTGTCGAGCCTCGAGCTCGCCGAGCAGGCCCTCGAGGAGCTGGGCCACCCCGAGGCCCACGACATCACCCTCGCCTTCCGCACCTGGGACGAGCGCATCCTCGCCGAACAGTTCGCCCTCCGCGACGACGAGCAGGCCCTCATCGCCCACGCCAAGAAGTCGGTCGCCGAGCTCGAGCAGCTCTTCGACACCGACGCCCGCGTCTAACCGCCGTCCAGGCCACGTCCAGGCCTCAGCGCGCCGTCGCCAGCCCGCCGATCGCCTCCTGGATCCGCAAGAGCCCGGCCCGCAGGCTCTCGTCGTCGGTCGCGTAGGAGATCCGCAGGAAGCCCGGCGTGCCGAAGGCCGTGCCCGGCACCGTCGCCACCAGCTTCTGCTCCAACAGCCAGGTCGCCAGCGCCAGATCGTCGGCGAAGGGCGTGCCCGGCCCGAGGTGCCGCGACACGTCCGCGAACAGATAAAACGCCCCGTCCGGCGCGAAGGTGTCGACCCCCGCGATCGCCTGCAGCCCCGCGAGCATGAACTCGCGTCGGCGGGTGAACGCCGCATGCATCGCCACCACCGCCGCCTCGCAGCTCGGGTCGCGCAGCGCCGCCAGGGCCGCCACCTGCGACGTCGTCGCCGCGCCCGAGGTCATGTGCCCCTGCAGCCGCGACGCCGCCGCGATCACCTTGGCCGGCGCCAGCATGAAGCCGATGCGATAGCCCGTCATCGCGAAGCTCTTCGACACCCCGTCGATCACCACGATCTGCTCGGTCACCCCACGCAAGGCCGTGAACGCGCTCGAGTGCTCGAAGCCCCCGTACACCAGCCGACGATAGATGTCGTCGACCAGCAGCCAGCACTGCGGCGCCCGCTCGGCCATCACCTCGCCGAGCGCCCGCAGCTGCGCCGCGCTGTAACCTGTCCCCGTGGGGTTGGTCGGGTTGCCGATCACGACAAAGCGCGTGCGCGGGGTCAGGGCCGCCGCCAGCGCCTCGGGCTGCAAGCGCCAGCCGTCCTCGCGCCGCGTCGGTACCACCACCGGCACGCCGTCGCCGAGCTTCACCATGTCCGTGTACGACACCCAGTAGGGCGCCGGGATCACGACCTCGTCGCCCGGCGAGCAGGTCACCATGAACAGGTTGGCGAGGCTGTGTTTCGCCCCGCACGACACCAGGATCTCGGTCCGCGCCACCGGCCGCCCGTGGTACGCGCCGAGCTCCGCCGCCGCCGCGTCGCGCAGATCGGGCATGCCCGCCACCGGCGTGTAGTGCACGGGCTTGTTGGCGAGAAACTCCGTCAGCGCCGCCGTCACCGCAGCCGGCGGCCGGAAGTCAGGCTCGCCCGCGCTGAAGTTGAGCACCGCCTTGCCCTGGGCCCGCAGCTCGCCTGCCCGGGCCGAGACCGCCAGAGTCGGCGAGGTGCTGAGCATGGCGGCGCGGGCGTTGGTGGATAGATCGATCATCGGCGCCTCGGGGTTCGCGGTCATGGTGAGCTTAGCGGCTGGAGCCACCCTCCCAGCGGAGAAAATCCACCCCCGCCACGCCGTAGCGCCGCGACGCCTCGACGGTGTAGTCCTCCGGCCACGGGGGCACGCTGCTCGCGCGTTCGTACCCGCACACGAGGATGGCGTCCGGCTGCAGCCACCCCGCCGCCAGCCGCGGCATCAGGATCGGCAGCACCGTCGCCGTAATCGCGTACGGCGGATCGATCAGCACCAGCGAGAACGGCCCGCCGAAGCTTGCCGCCGCGCCGCGCACCACCTCGCACGCGTCCCCGGCACAGACCCGCGCCCGATCTTCGAGCGCGAACTCACGGAGCTGCGCCTTCAGGTGTACAAGCACCTTCGGGTGCTTCTCGATCACCGTGGCCCGGGCCGCGCCGCGGCTGAGCGCCTCGATCGTCAGCGCCCCGCTGCCCCCGAACAGGTCCAGCACCACCGCGTCCGCGAGCGAGAGGTGCAAGCGGTCGAAGATCGCCTCCCTCACCTTCGACCCGGTCGGGCGCAGTCCCGCGATCGCTTCTGGCAGCGCCCGAAGCACCCGTCCACGCAGCGTCCCGGCGCCGATCCGTTGCATGCCCGCCGAGATAGCTCAGCGCGGCCCCCCCTGTAAAGCCAACAAACAACAGCGCCCTCACCGCGGCCGCGGCGAGGGCGAGCACCTGGCCTCACAGACATGTCCGTGAGGACAGCCCAGCGGAAGACCACCTCACGCCTGCGTCAGCATCAGCCCGGGCCGCCGCAGCACCGCCGCCACCTCGGCGTGCAGCGCCTCGTCCTCGCGGGCCAGCCGCTCCCAGCCCTCGCGCAGGACCCGGCGCCGACGCACCGCCGCGACCACGATCAGCGGCGACAGGGCCGCAAACGGCAGCCCGCCCGAGCTGATCACCGGGAACCACACGAAGCGCCCGCTGAGCCCGCTGCGCCACTCACCGTCGAGCTCGCCGAGGCTGCGCCCGAACGCCTTGACGAACGCCGCCTCGAAGTTGGTCCCGCGCCGCAGCTCGCTCATCAGCTGACGCAGATCCGAACCGTCGTCGCGGTAGCGCAGGTGGTTCACGAAGTCGCGGGCCGCCGCGTAGCTGACGGTCACCGCGATCGCGTCGATGCCGTGGAAGTTGCCCTCCAGCTCGTCCAGCGCCGGGACCCCCGCGCCATACACCGCCCCCGCCAGCGTCTGACTGCGCAGCAGATCGATCTCGTTGCCGAAGCTCTCGGCCACCCCCTCGTGGAACCAGCGCGGCAGATCCTCGCCCCCGGTCGCGCGGTGCAGGGCCACGTGCGCCAGCTCGTGGCGCAGCAGCGAGTCCAGCGCGGTCAGCGAGCCGTCCGGCGCGTGTTTTGCGATCACGATCTCGCCGCTCTCCGAGTGCGCCACACCGGCCGCCCAGCGCGGCATCCCCGTGCCCTCGGCGATCCGCCCCGCGTGGGCCACAAAGTTGATCGTCAGGCGATCGTCGAGGTCCCCCGCCAGCGCCTTCTCGATCTCCGACCACGCCTCGGGGATGTAGTCCGCCAGCTCCCGCGCCTCATCGGCGAGGCTCGGGTCATAACGCAGGGTCACCCGCCCGATCGTCAGCTCGCTGGTCGCGGTCGACAGCTGCCAGCCCGCCAGCGTCCCCGACTCCGCGTGGGCGACCCCGACCGGCCCCAAAAACAGCATCACGGCCGCCACCAGGGTGAGCGCCAGAGAAACAAACCAGCGCCCAAAACGTGCCGCAAGCGTCATGGCCCCACTGTGAGCACGACCGTCTCGCGGCGCAAGCTGTTGACCAGCACGAGCGCGACCGCCAGACCGACGACCACGATCGCCCCGCCCGCGATGAGCCCCGTCCGCGCCTTGCGACCGATCCGCACCTTGCGCTCGCGGGCCCCCCCGCGGACGAGCGCCCGGTGCTCGTCCCACAGCACGCCGATCAGGCCCGGCTCACCCGCCGCTTCCTCCCCCCGCAGCGCCAGCTCACGGTCCAGCCGGCAGTCGCGGGCCACCAGCACCGGATCCGGCCGGTCGGCCATGTACTCGAGCAAGATCACCAGGTCGTCTCGTCGTTCGCGGCAGATCGACCGCGCCTCGCCGGCCCCGGCCCGCAACCTGCGGACCTGCGTCGGCGGCTCCCTGGAGGCCCGCGCCGCGCGCTCCAGCGCGTCCACCGTCGCCATCTCCGCCTTCGACCCCGGCGCCGAGGTCCCGATCCCCACCGCCACCGTGACCTCCTCCGGCCCCAGGTCCGTGATCGCGGTCGTCGGCGACGGCACCGCGCCAGTCCGCGCCAGCGTCGGCATCCCGCCCGCCGCCGAGCTCGGCACGGGCCTCGCCTCCGACCTGTCCTCCGGGACATCCCCTTCCGACCTGTCCTCCGGGACATCCCCCTCCGACCTGTCCTCCGGGACATCCCCCTCCGGCCCGACCACCGCCAGCGGCACCTCGGCCGCCCGCAAGTCCGGCGCCGCACGCAGCGATCGCACCGGGCCGGTCACCGCGATCAGCGAGGAGGCCAGAAAGGTACAGAGGATGCGGCGCACGGCCCCGGCGTTCTCCCGCGCGCCCCCGCGCCTGTCAACCGCCGCCGCCGTCCGCCCGCATCACCGCGCCATCGCCATCGCACGCCACGCGCGACCTTTATTCCCCGGCGTCGCCGCTCACGCCGCCATCGCCGGCACCTGCACGTCCTCCGCCCGCATCCCGAAGTGCTCGCGCACCCGCGCCAGCGGCCACGTCAACATGCTCGCCCAGTCGGCCCCGAACAGCGGCCGCAGCGACTTCCCCAGCCGCCACCCGTGCACGATCGCCTCCATCCGCCGCTCCATGTCCTGCGGCGCGAACAGCATCGAGTTGAGCAGCGCGCCCGACAGGATCACCGTCCCCAGCCCCGACCCGAGCTGCGCCATCGTCACCGCCTGCACCGCCACCTCGCCCGCCACATCGGTGTCGTAGCCGAGCACCGTGTGCCACAGGTCGTGCGTGCGCTCCATGTGCAGCTTGAAGCGCTGCACCTCGGACCCCTGGTCGCCCTCGTCGCTGTGATAGAGCCCCGTCGGATCGAGCCCGCGCTGATCGAGGAACGCCGCGAAGGCCCGCCCCAGGCTGCCCTCCGGCATCGCCCGCAGCGTCGCCAGATCGGCGCGCAGCGGCGGCGTCGGGTTGGCGAGGAACTCGGCCACGCCCGGGCGCGCCAGCATCGCCTGGAGCGTCGGCGACATCTCCTTCGGGTCCGTCAGCGCATCGGCGAGGGCGAACACCAGATCGAGGCGACCGGTGTCACGGACGAGGCGGACGTAGGTGCTAGAGAAGCGCAGCAGACTGATGAACTTTCGCATGACGATCTTCCTTCTCGGGACTTGCGAAGAAGATGAGTCTTTGCTCAGATCTTGGCCACTCGCGTTCTCCTCGATGCCCGGCCCCGCCCGCAAGAAGCGTCCCCAGCCCCGCCGCAGCCCGATCCAGGGCCGGGCGCAGCACACCGTCGAGGCCATCCTGAAGGCCGCCGCTCAGATCCTCGAGCGCCACGGGAGCGACGCCGCCACCACCAACGCCATCGCCGAGCGCGCGGGCGTCAGCATCGGCTCGCTCTACCAGTACTTCGCCGACCGCGACGCCCTCATCGACGAGCTCGTCCGCCGCCACGTCGAGGCCATGCAGGTCGTGCTCGGCGAGGCCCTCGCCGGCATCCGCACCCGCCCGCTGCCCGAGGCCGTCGCCCAGCTGGTCGCCGCCATCGTCGCCTCCCACCGCGTCGCCCCGCGCCTCCACCAGGCCCTGCACCAGGCCACCACCAACCGCGCCCACCCCACGATCGACCGCTTCGAGGCCGACCTCGAGCGCCTCGTCGCCGCCGCCCTCTGCGAGCAGGTCGAGCTCCGCCTCGCCGCGCCCGAGCTGCTCGCCAACGCCCTCGTCCAGGCCCTCGGCGGCCTGGTCCGCGCCACCCTGCGCAAAAACCCCGAGCGCCTCGACGACCCCGCCATGTCCGCCGCGATGATCGGCATGATCCTCGGCGCCCTCGCCCACGCCCCGCGCCTGCCCTGACCTGTCCCTCGGGCCAGGTCCACCAGACCTGTCCCACGAGACAGCTCGCTCAGGTCCCGCGCGCCGGACGCTTGCGCTCGGCGAACCAGCTGCGGTAGCGCTGCATCTTCGCCTGCTGCTCCGCTGGCGCCGTGCGCCCGCAGGTCCGCGCCTCCTCGCTCCCCGGCTTCGCGCCCCAGCGCAGCTCCGGGCAGTCGTTCGGGTTGTACGCCGCCTCCAGCGCGTCGGTCCGCGCCAGCAGGTCCGCCAGCGTCAGGCCCCACGCCGACCCGTCGCTGCGGATGTACTCGAAGCGAAAGCGCGGCTCCGCCACCAGCCCGCTGCGCGCCTGCTCGAGCCTGGCGATCAGCGCGTCCAGCTCGGCCCCCGGCTTGACCCCGAACACCTCCGGCTGGCGCCGCACCTTCTCCGAGAAGGTCCGCACCACATCCATGGCGATCAGCAGCCGCAGATCGCGGGCCGGCGTCGAGTACGACTCCCACGCCCCCGTCGTCTCGAACACCTTGAAGCCCTCCGGCATCGGCACGCTCGCCCCCGGGTTCTTCTTGAAGAACTCGTCGCCGTTCGCCACCGAGGTCACGCGCACCCGCGCCTGCTCGAACAGCGCCGCCACGGCCTCCTCCTGGGCGATCAACGCGTCGCGTGTCCCCGGCGTGATGATGCGCTCCATCGCGTCATAAAATTGCGGCGCCGACAGCTCCGCCTGCGCCGGCGAGCCGTCGCCGTAACCCGGCGCCCTCGCGATCTCCGCGTCCGTCAACTGCGCCGCCGCCCCGTCCTTCACCACCACCGGCCGGAAGTTCTTGAACCCCGACCCGCCCAGACCCGGATCCGGGTTCCACAGGAAGTTCCCCTCCCAGAAGCGCTTGCGCGTGATGCTCCCGTCCGGCTGCCCGTCGACCGCGTACAGCACCCCCGGCCGCCCACCTGTCCCTTCGAACAGCTCCACCAGCACCAGGATGTGCCCGTATGGATCCGCGTACACCGTGCCCGGCCGCAGCGCCCGGCGATCGAGGCGCACCGGGTACAGGTCGCTGCGCTCGTCGGTCATCGCCACCCGCCCGTTGCCGGTGTGCACCCCCCACGCCAGCGTCCGCCGCATGTAGTACTGCACCGCCCCGAGCTGCCCCGCCTGCGGCCCCGTCCCGTCCTGCCGCGCGCCGTTGTCGGTCCCCTCGCCGCAGCGCGGCGCCTTGCCCGGGCTCCCGCGCGAGCACCCGCGGAACACAAACGGCAGCCCGCGCTTCCACGCGTAGTACGCCCGCAGGAAGTACGGCACGTCGGCGCAGTCCGGCCGCATCGCCAGCCCGGTCGGGTGCTTCGCATCCTCGTCCCACCCGAGCGACCCGTGCAGCAGGTTGCGCCCTGGATCGCTCGTGATCTTGTCGAGCGCCGTGGTCGCCAGGTCGGCCCCCAGCTCGGCGTGAAACAGCGCCCGCACCCACGCCGAGTACAGCGCCTCCTCGCCCGCGTCCCACGCCCGCACGCTCGCCCACGCCTGGTTCCCGGGCGCCGGCGGCGGCGTCTCCTTCACCGCCGCCGCCCGCACCTTCACCCGCAAACACGCGTGCCCGACCCCCCCGCGCCCGGCCACCACCGTCAACTCGCCCGCCTCCGTCGGCGTCAGCCGGGCGATCGTCGCCGCCGGCACACCGGTCACAAAGGACATGTCCGCAGGGACAGCCGCGCCCGCCTCGCGCACCCGCGGCCCCGCGTCGACCCGCACGGCGATCGCCGCCTCGGCGTCCAGCGTCGCCGCCAGGATCGTCAAGGTCTGCCCGACCGCCGGCCGCTGCGGCGCGATCAAGAGCCCGTACGCCGGATCGTCCTGCTCCGGGCAGCTGCCCGCGTCCGCCGGCCCCGGCGTCGCCACCACCGTGGGCGCAACAACCGGCGCCGCCGGCGAAGCCACCGGCGAAACCACCGGCACCGCCACCACTGGCTCCGCCGCCGCGCTCGCCACCGGCGGCGCCGGGCTCACCGGCCCGCGCTCCTCACACCCGAGCCCGAGCCACAGCCAGCCCACAAACCCGAACACCCGTCGCCGCGCCGCGTGCACGGCCCCACACATACCGGGATCTTCCGCCCGCCGCCAGATCGCGCCTGTGATATCTGTAGGCGCCATGCTGGTCTTGATCGCCGACAAGTTCCCGACCCACGGCCGCGAGATCCTCGCCACCACGGGCCAGGTCGTGTACCGCCCCGAGCTCGGCGAGGCCGACCTGCCCGCCGCCCTCGCCGAGACCCGCGCCGACATCCTCGTCGTCCGCTCCACCGTGGTCAACGCCGCCGCGATGCAGGCCACCCCCAACCTCTCCCTGGTCATCCGCGCCGGCGCCGGCGTCAACACCATCGACCTCAAGGCCGCCAGCGCCCGCGGCATCTTCGTCGCCAACTGCCCCGGCAAGAACGCCATCGCCGTCGCCGAGCTCACCCTCGGCCTCCTCCTCGCCCTCGATCGCCGCATCGTCGACGCCACCCTCGAGCTGCGCCAGGGCACGTGGAACAAGGCCAAGTTCGGCAAGGCCCGCGGCATCAAGGGCCAGACCCTCGGCCTGCTCGGCTTCGGCGTCATCGCCCGTGAGGTCGCCCTGCGCGCCCGCGCCTTCGGCATGAAGCTGCTCGCCTACGACCCGCACATGCCCCCCGCCGAGCTCTGCGAGCAGATGGGCGTCACCCCGATGCCCTCGCTCGACGCCCTCCTGCGCGCCTGCGACGTCCTCAGCGTGCACGTCCCCTTCAGCAAGGCGACCCACCACCTCGTCGGCGCCGAACAGCTCGCCCTCCTGCGCCCCGGCAGCATCGTCCTCCACACCTCGCGCGGCGGCGTGGTCGACGACGCCGCCCTCGCCGCGGCCGTCCGCAGCGGCCAGCTGCGCGCCGGCCTCGACGTCTTCGAGGGCGAGCCCGCCGACAGCAAGGCCAGCTACCACAGCCTCGCCGCCGAGCTCCCCGACATCTACGCCACCCCGCACATCGGCGCCTCCACCGAGCAAGCCGAGGCCGCCATCTCCGAGGAGGTCCTGCGCATCGTCCACGACTACGCCGCCCACGGCGTGGTCCACCACAGCGTCAACCTCGCCGACCGCAGCACCCGCTACAGCCTCGTCATCCGCCACCTCGACCGCGTCGGCGTGCTCGCCGGCGTGCTCACGGCCCTGCGCGAGGAGCAGGTCAACGTGCAGAACATGAGCAACATCATCTTCGCCGGCGGCGAGGCGGCCTGCGCCACCATCACCTTCGAGACCGAGCCCTCGCCCACCCTCCTCCAGCGCCTGCGCGACCACGAGTCGATCCTCGCCGTCGAGCTCCGGGCCACCCGCGCATGATCGCCGACGCCATCGTCCTGCTCGCGCACGGCAGCCCCGACCCCGACTGGCTCGCCCCCGCCGAACACACCGCACAGCGCCTGCGCCTGCTCACCGCCAGCCCGGTCCACGTCGCCACCCTCGAGCACGGCCCGAGCCTCGCCGCCGCCGTCATCACCCTCGCCGACCTCGGCCACCATCACATCGCCGTCATCCCCCTCTTCCTCTCCCCCGGCGGCCGCCACATCAAGCGCGACGTCCCCGCCCTCGTCGCCGCCGTCCAGGCCGAGCACCCGCACCTGGAGCTCCACCTCAGCCCCGGCGCGATCGGCATGGACGAGCCCGTCCTCGACGCCCTCGCCGCCGCCGCCCTGCGCCGCGCCCACCTGCCCTGACCGCCTGGAGCACCGTGCGAAATGGCCGCTTGGCCACGGCCCCACAAGCCGATATCGTGGCAACGTGGCTCCTCGTGACTCTCGCCCCGGCCTCGTGGTGACGCTCCTGCTGTCCGCGGGCGCCGCCGCCGCGCTGGTCCCTGCCTGCGAGGGCGACTGCCCCGACACCGTCGCCGCACCCGAGCCCTACAGCCTGCCCGAGGACATCACCGTCCTCGGCGAGCTGTGGGACGACAACAACGGCGACCGCTACCTCGTCGGCGCCGGCGGTGCCGTGATCAACCTCTTTGGCGACCCGCAGGTACAGCGGCCCGTCACCGTCGACCTGCACGCCGTCGTGCTGACCTCCGAGCTCGTGATCGTCGTCGGCGCAGCCGGGGTCGTCGCCGCCGCCCCACTCGGCAGCGACGATTGGCAAGTGGTCGACCTCGGCACCACCGCCGACCTCCACGGCGCGACCTACAACGCCCCGGACTACGGCGTGGTCAACCCGACCGCCCGCGTCCTGATCGTCGGCGACGACGTGATGTTCAGCCACGACCCGATCGCCGGCACCTGGGCATCCGTCGCCCCGCCCGAGGGTGGCTGGGGCGAGCTGCGGGCGGTGCACGCCGACCGGGAGAGCAAGGTCCTCGCGGTCGGCCGCGGCGGCGTGATCTGGTCCGCCAGCTCCCCGCAGGGCCCCTGGACCCGCGAGGACGCCGGCACCGACGCCGACCTCTGGACCGTCCACAACGGCCTGATCGGCGGCGACGGCGGTCTGGTGCTCGCGCGTGACAGCGCCAGCGGCACCTGGCGAGCGCGCCCGATCGACTCGAGCTCCGCCGTCATCGACGTCTTCCCGGCGATCCTCACCGCCGCCGGTGAGCTGTTCGAGATCGACAACGACGGCACCATCTCGACCACCCCGAGGGCCGACCCCGTCCCCGGCGCACACGTCGTCCTGCCCGACGAGAGCGACGCCTACCTCGTCTTCGGCGAGCCCGGCTCGCACCGCCAGGTCGGCGAAGTCTGTTACGGATACGAATGATCCACCACGGCCCACCCACGCTCGCCCTCGCTACCCTGCTCGCCGCCGGCTGCGGCGACGGACTGTGCCACCAGGGCGACGTCTCGACGATCGCCGTCCCCCCCGGCAGCCGCGTGAACGCCGTCGCCCTCGGCTACTTCGCCACCACCCTCCCCGAGGGCTCGATGCTCGCGGTCGGCGACGACGGCCTGGTCCTCACCGCCGACCTCAACTACCAGCTGCGCGCGTCCCGGCCGGTCGCGGCCGACCTCCACGACGTCACCTACGGCCCCTCGGGTCAACGCTTCGCCGTCGGCGCCGGCGGCACCCTGATCCGCGGCCTGGTCACCGACGACACCTGGCAGCCCGTCGCCACCGCCACCACCGCCGACCTCTGGCGCGTCGCGTGGCTGCGTGTCGGCACGGCCTGGCTCGACGGCTCGCAAGACCGCGAGTACGTCATCGCGGTCGGCGACGAGGTCGTGCTCGTGCGCGACCCGGTCGACGCCGGCTGGGACCTCGTCACACCGCCCCCGGGCGGCTGGGGGCAGCTGCGGGCCGTCGTCGCCGACGACCGCATCCACGTCGGCGGCCTCGGCGGCGTCTTGTGGTCGGCCGACGATCCGCGCGGGCCGTGGACCCGCCAGGACATCGGCACCACCGCCGACCTGCTCGCCGCGGCCTGGGACTACGAGGCGATCCTCGTCGGCACCCGCGGGACCGTCGTGACCCGCCGCGACGGCGCCTGGGTGGTCGTCGAGACCGGGCTCGGCGATCTGATCGACTTCACCGGCGTGTACGGCCTCGCCGCCGACGGCCAGCTCTACCGCCTCTCACCACCCGAAGAGCCCATGCGCCTCGGCTGGACCGCCCCGGGCGCCCGGGCGCTCGCCGACGACGTCGAGCTCGTCGCCGTCGGCGACGACCTGGCCCTGCGCGCCGAAGCCTTCTGCGGACGATGAGCCTTTGGCAGCCTCGTAGCCCGCGCCCCCTACCCGCGCCGCGACGGCGCCCCATTCAGGGCCGGGGTGGGGCCGGCTCTCGGCGACGCCGACCGCATTGCCCTTCAGCGGA
>JBGAUO010000063.1:0-24517 GCA_044228605.1 Nannocystis sp.
GGCGACCCGGAGCAGGAGCGCCGGATCCTCTTCCACGGCGCGATCAACCACGGCTTCCAGTACCGGCACCCCGACCGCCAGATGTGGCACAACTCGTACTTCCCGGTGGAGAGTGGCATCGGCGTGGCGCTGACGCAGCACCCGGGACGACGCGACAAGACGCCGCTGCGGATCGGCCTGCTCGGGCTCGGCGCCGGCACGTTGCTGACCTACGGGCAACCCGGCGATCACATCCGAGTGTACGAGATCGACCCGGAGGTCGAGCCGATCTCGCGGCGTTACTTCACCTACTTTGATCGCACCGAGGCGACGACCGAAGTCGTGCTCGGTGATGGTCGCCTCTCGCTCGAGCGCGAGCCGGACCAGCACTTCGACATCCTGATCCTCGACGCGTTCAGCAGCGATGCGATCCCGATGCACCTGCTCACCCGCGAGGCCTTCGCGGTGTACATGCGCCACCTCAAGCCCGACGGGATCTTGGCGGCGAACATGAGCAACCGACACGTCGACATCAAGCCGGTGCTCAAGCAGTTTGCCGAGGCCCTCGACCTCCGCTTCGTCTGGATCGCCAGCTACGACGATGACGCCCGTGGTGTGTACGGCGCGGACTGGGGGCTGCTTACGCGCAACGAGGTGTTTCTGGCCTCGCCCTCGGTCGTCGGCTCGGAGGACACGAGCGAGGTTTCTACGGACCTGCGGATGTGGACGGACGAGTACACGAACCTGTTCGCGGTGCTGAAGTGGTGGCGCTGAGAGCTCAGGGCTTGCGACGGGCGAACAGGGGCAGCTGCAGCAGGGCATCGGGGAGCCCGTGGCCTGCACGACGGCGCTGCTCCTCCTCCTCGATCATGGTCTTGATCGTGCCGCGGCAGCTGCCGCAGCCGGTCCCCGCGTCGCACTCGTCGCCGACCTCGTCGACGCTGCGGGCGCCCTTGCGGATGCACGCGGCGACCTCGTGCTCGAAGATCGAGTTACACAGGCAGAGCAGGCGCCGCACCTTCCCTTGCATAGCCCAGCGTATCCCCCGGTGCTAGCCGGCGTCGCCGCCGACGATCCCGTGCTGGGCCCGGCGTAGCAGCTCGGCGTGCAGCTCCGCGTGGGCTCGCAGGTCAGGGTCGCGCGCGAGGATCTCGAGCGCCGCGCGACGAGCTGCGTCGAGCCAGTGAGTGAGCTCGCCCGCGAGGCCGGCGATGCGCAGCCGGGGAGCGCCGGCCTGGCGCAGCCCGAACAGCTCGCCTGGCCCGCGCTCGGCCAGATCGCGCTCGGCGACACGGAAGCCGTCACAGGTGTCGACCAGCACCTGCAGGCGCTCTGCGGCCTCCGAGCCGGGGGCGGCGGGCGTGTGAAGCAGGCAGACAGGGGGGGCCTGGTCGCAACCAGCACCTGCAGCGCGCCGCTGCGGAAGGCGGCGACGGCGGCTTCCTTCTCGCGGGCGGGCATGCGCCCGTGCAGGATGCCGATCGCCGTGCCAGGAAGTCGTTCGCGGAGGTCGGCGGCGGTTGCCTCGACGTCGCTGACCTCGCGGGTGCCGGCCTCGACCTGCGGGCAGACCACGAAGGCCGAGCGCCCGCCGCCGACGAGGCCAGCGAGGGCCTCGCGGGCGGGCACGATGCTGCGCGGGCCGGCGAACAGCCGGGTCTGCGGGGGCGTGCGCCCGGGCGGGAGCTCGTCGAGCACGGACACGTCGAGCTCGCCGAACAGCGTGAGCGCGAGGGTGCGGGGGATCGGTGTTGCGGTCATGACCAGCAGGTGCGGCGCGCTGCCCTTGTCGCGCATGAGGGCTCGCTGGCGCACGCCGAAGCGGTGCTGCTCGTCGATGACGACGAGGCCGAGGCGGCGAAACGAGACCCCCTCGGTGAGCAGTGCGTGGGTGCCGATCAGGAGATCGAGGTCGCCGCCGCGGGCTCGTGCCAGCAGGGCGCTGCGCTCGGACTTTGTGGTCGATCCGGTCAAGAGGGCCACCCGCAGGCCGGCGGCGGTGCACCACGGTGTCAGGCTCCGCTGGTGCTGGGCGGCGAGGATCTCGGTGGGGGCCATGAGAGCCGCCTGGCCGCCGGCCTCGACGATGCCCTGGATGGCAGCGAAGGCGACGAAGGTCTTGCCGGCACCGACTTCTCCTTGCACGAGGCGAAGCATCGGTCGCGGAGCGGAGAGGTCGGTCTCGATCTCGTCGACGGCGCGCCACTGCGCGGCGGTCGGTTCGAAGGGAACGCAGGCACGGAGGCGCTCGCGTCGGTCGTGTTCGGCGGGCAAGAGGCCGACGGGCGGCGCCGCGGCGCGATAGGCCGCCCGCTGACGCAGGAGCGCGAGCTGGACGTGCAGGAGGTCATCGAAGAGCACGCGGCGGTGCGCCGGCGAACGCCCGGCCAGGAGCTCACACAGATCGGCCGCGGGGAGCTCCCCCGGAGGCGCATGCAGGAGGCGGAGTGCGGGCAGCAGCGCGGGCAGGCCGAGGCTTTGGAGCAGCGGCTCGGGCAAGGGATCGCGGAGCCCGCTCGCCTCGGCGCGGGCGAGGGCGGCGAGGCAGAGGCGGGCGATGCTGCCGTCGCCGAGACCTTCGATCTCTGGGTAGCGCACGGCGATCGCGGGGCTCGCGGCCTCGACGTCGTGCAGCTCCGGATGGACCATGGCCACGGTGTCGCCCGTGCGCTGGGCCTTGCCGATCAGGCGGACGCGACGGCCGGTGACGGCGCGCTCGGCGAGGCCACCGACGCGGTGGAACCATCGCGCCACGAACACACGCGGACCGTCTGGTGTGTCCTGGACCAGTTCCATGTTGGCGTGGTAACGGCCGCGGAAGAAGCTCTGCTTGAATCGGCGGATCGTCGCCTCGATCACTGCAAGGGCGCCGTCGTCGACCTGATCGACGCGATCGCGGCGCCGGTGATCACGGTAGTCGATCGGGATCCAGCGAAGGAGGTCCCAGCAGCTGCGTAGGCCCTGCTCCGCGAGCTTGGCCGCGGTCTTGGGGCCGACACCCGGCAGTCCCGTGAGCGTGTCCAAAGGGCCGGCGTCGGCGACGACGGGCGCGCCTTGGGCCGGTCGCTCAGGGACGCCTGCGTGTGTCGGCGCGCGGGTACGGGGGACCTCGGGCCTGGGCCGCGCGACACGTACCGCGGCCTCGGGTTCATGTCCTTGCGGACCTGGCAGAAGCGGCAGCTGGGGCTGCTCAGAGGGCCCGCGTAGGCGGGCCCGATGGGAAGAGGGACGCGCCACGCGGGCCGCTACGCGCCGAGGATCACGCCAGGCTGCTCGGCGGCGTGAAGGAGAAGCGCAGCTGGTGATCGCAGAGGAAGTACACGCTGCCCTCGAGGATCTTGTGGTTGTCCACGCGGGTGCCCTCGAACTCGATGCCGTTGGTGCTGCCGAGGTCCTTGATGAAGTAGTCGGGACCGCGGCGGACGATCGAGCAGTGGCGCCGCGAGATGTTGGCATCCTTTATGGGCAGGTCGCTGAACTTCTGGCCGCGGCCGATGACGTACTCCTCCTTGTCGACCTCGTACCACTGGTTCTCGAACATCACGTAGAGCGGGCGGACCTGCTGCGGCGCGGCCTTGGCGGCGGGTGGCGGAAGGCGTGTTGGCGCGGCCGCGGGGCTCGGTGCCTGGGGGCGGGGCAGTGCTGGGGCGGCCTTGGGCGCCGCGGGGGCCATCCCGCTGGGTGGACCCGAGGGCTGCACGGGCACCGCGGCGGCTGCTGGCGCCGATGCGGGCCGCGGAAGTCGTGGCGCCATCGATGGGGCCTTTCCCGGCAGTCCCATGGTGGCGGTCGCGGCTGCAGCTGGCGGCGCAGCGCTGGCGGGCGGGCCGGCAGCGGCGGGGCGAGCCGCGGGCAGCGGCGGCCCAGGTGGGCGCGGCAGTCCCGACGGGGGCGCGGCGGCGGGCCTTGCAGCAGCGGGCGGCGCGGCGGCGGCGGGCGCAGGGCTGGCGGCAGGACGGGCCGGTGCGGCTGCGAGGCCGGCGGGCGCCGGGATGATCGCGGAGGACTCGCCCTCCTTCTTGGTCTTGCTCTTGAACAGCTGCAAAAGCGCGGCCGAGACGACATCGTCGGTCGAGATCCCGCGACGCTTGGCGAGCGCATCGACCCTGGCCCACAGGTCATCACGACATTGGAACTGACGTAGCGTCTTGCTCATGCACTTCCCTCGCTAGGCGGTTCGCGGCTGCGGCGGCTGGGCCGGGCGCAGGGGAACCTACGCATCCTATGAAGTCCGAGCTTCGCGGGTCAACTGGGCGAGCGTCGCTTTTGCCCGAAACGTGCCCCGCTGCCGGGGCGGTGCGCTATCCTCCGGGACCCATGCGCCGGCCTGTGGCATCGCGTTCCGCAGCGGCCTCCACGCCCGCGTCTGCGCAATGCGTGGCGCTGGTTCCCTCTGCGGAGGCCGGCGGGAAAGCCGCATCTGCCCCCGAGCCCAAGGTGTGGCTTCAAACCCCCAGGTCCTTGCAGAGCCACCAAATCGCCATCATGGCGGCGATCTCGGCTGCCTCGCTGGTGCTCTTTGCGGCCCGGAACGTGCACGCGACACCCGGCGTAGGGACTCGGTTGGGCGTGGCCGAGGCGCAGGGGCCAGCGGCTCGTTCGCTGACGGCCCTGCACCACAACCCGGCGATGCTTGCTGGAATGCCGGGCACGCGGGTGCAGCTGGGAGCGACGGGGGGCCTCGATCAGCGGTGGATCCGTCGTTACGGGGTTGGGCCCGACGGGGTCCCGGGCGACGCTCTCGGCGATCGCCAGTCGCTGCTCAATCCGAACGTCGGCTACTTCGCGGCCGCCAGTCTTTACTTCGAGCCGTTCGCGTTCGGCTTCGGCGTCTACGACCGCGGCAGCCAGTTCAACCTGCAGAGCACCGATGCTCAGCGCTGGCACCTCGCGCCGGATCCCGATAAATCGGCGCTGCTGTGCGGCAAGAACGACAGTGAGGCGTGCAAGGTCAACGGCGGGCAGGCGTCGTTGCGCACCGACTACACGCTGGCGATCGCCTGGAACATCCTCGCCAACCTGCGCATCGGCGTGAGTGTGCACTTCCCCCGCTTGCGCAGCCGCTTCAGCTACGACAACAGCCGCGCCCTGGCCAGCACAACGACCGCGGGCGAGGGACGCTGCAGCGCCGTGGAGAGTGCCGCGTGCGCCGAGCGGCTCGGCTTCAACGGGCGCACCAGCTGGCTGCCGGCGCGTGATGGTCGGCCGAGCGGCTTTGACATCGCTCTGACACTCGGCATGGCCTTCGATGTGTCGGATCGTGTGACGCTCGGGCTGCGCTACCGCACCCGTCCGCTGGTCAACGGCGGCGACTACGTGCTGGCAGGCGAGGCGGCGGTGTGCCGACCCGACGAGCTCGAGCGTGGATCTGGTGAGGTGCAGCCGTGTTCGGTGGCGACGCCAAAGGATGCGAGCATGCGGGAAGGCGGGTCGCGCGAGGCGGCGATCGGGATCGCCGCCGTCCTCGGGCGCAGCAAGGTCTGGCGCGTCGACACCAACCTCTACTGGATCGACCTCTGCAACGACAACCGCGACGGCATCGGCGTGCTCAAGTGCGGCGACCCTGGTGATCAGCGCCTGAGCCTCGTCGGGCTCGATCGCGGCAGCGTGTTGCTGCCGGAGACCACCCGTTACCGCGGTCACAGCGATGTCTTCGGCGCCGACGCCTACACCACCTACCGGGCCCGCTCGAACCTCGCGGTGATGCTGGGTGGTCACTTCAGCTCGCCGGTGACGCGCACCGCGGCGCTGTCGGCGGCGGGCAGCGACGGCTGGCGCCTGGGGCTCAGCGTCGGGACGACGGTGCGGCTCGGCAAGAGCGACTTCCAGCTGGTCCCGGGTTATGCGCTCGACCTCTTCCTCCCGAGCACGGTGCGTCCCGGCAGCGCCGCGTTCGACCCGGAGGCGGCGACGGCGTTTCACAAGAGCGGCGGTGATCTCAACGCCAGCGAGGCCGCCTTGGTGCTCGCGGGGCAGGGGCGGCCGAGCAACGCGGGGCGCTACACGGGCGCGGTCCACACCTTCATGCTCGGGTTGCGCTGGTCCGAGCGCATGGTGGGCTTCGACTAGAGGTGGTCAGCCCCGGGCTCGGCCCGTACACTGGCCCGGTGCGTGTTTCGGCTCGTCTCCTCGCCCTGCTCGTCGCTCTCTTTGTACCCCCGACTGCGGCCGGCTGCGCTCACACCAAGCCCGTCGGGACGACGGGACCCGAGGTTCCGAAGTCGGTGCCCGACCTCGATCATTTCGCGATCGGGCTCAACCAGTTCGCCTTACTTGCGCTCGAGAATCCGCGGCGCGAGCCGTTTCGTCGGGTGCTGCTCGACTATCTCGTCGGTTACATCGACCGCACCTTGAAGGATGAGCGCCCGGAGGAGGCGACCAACGCGCTGCAGTTCGCGGCGACGCTGTGGCGTCCGGAGGAGCTGCGTGGGGCTCGGCGCGTCGAGCCAGGGCTGACGGCGGCTGCGCACCGGATCTACGCGGTGGCGGCGCGGCGCGGAAACGAGGGTCCGGCGCTGTTCGCTGTCGCGGTCGAGCAGCAATTCGGCGACGAGGCGGGGCGCGCCCGCGCGGTCGCCACCTGGACCGAGATCGAGGGATGGTTGGTGCGCAACAGCAATTTCTCGGACGAGCCGGTGCTGCGCCATGAGGAGCTCGAGGCGGCGATCGAGGAGACCGCGGCGAACTTCCCGTCGCCCTTCGTGGTCAAGCGCCTCGCCGATCTTTACGTCGCTCGCTATGAGGCAGCGATCGAGGCCAGCAGCAGCAGCGGCAACCCGGAGCTGGGGCTCGCGGCGACGCACCGCGCCGAGGTCACCGGCTACCTGCTGACCCGCCTGTACCTGCGCGCGGACGACTTCGACGGCGCGATCGAGGCGCTGGGCCGCGTCGAGCTCGATGTGCCGACCCGGAAGTTGGTCGAGTTCCTCGACGGGGCGCGCGCTCCAAACAAGAGCGCCGGCCCGCTGATGACCCTGGCTGCGCAGTTCATCCCCGACGACGAGAACGACTCGAGCCGGATCCCACCGTCCTTTATCACCCAGGGTTGGGGCATCGTCGAGAACCTGGCCCGCCGGGCGACGCTTCGCTATCCAAACGACGCCTTCGCCCACCTGTTGCTGTCGCGTAGCTTCCGCCAGCAGGGACTGCTCGACGCGGCCATCGTCCACCTGGACCGCACGATCGAGCTCAAGGAGGACATCTTCGACGCCTGGCAAGATCAGGCGATCTTGAAGCAGAGCAGCCTTGAGCGGCTGGCCGGGGTCGACGCCGACGCGGCGCTGACGAGGCTCGGCGATCTCGAGAAGTTCCACGCCCGCGCGGTCGCGTTGTGGTCAGGACGGCCGATCCGACCGGGGCTCTCGGAGGCGTACTACACGGTCGCGGAGGGCCTCTACGAGGTCGGCCGGGTCGATGAGGCGAAGCACTTGCTCGGCAAGAGCGTCGCCCGCGAACCGCTGGCCGAGTCGCTCGATCTGCTGGCGACGATCTCCGCCAAGAGCGGGGCCTACGCCGATGCGGCGAAGCACTACGAGGCGCTGCTCGGGCTGCCCTTCGCGGATCAGCGCACGCGCCTGCGCTGGGAGACGCAGGCCCGCACGGCGCTGGCGCAGCTGCGGCGCAAGCTCGGCGCCGAGGACGAGGCGAGGTCGCAGCTGACGACGGCGCTGCGCCAGCTCAACAAGCTGATCGGGTATCCGGCGCTCGGTGTGCAGGAGCGCAGCGCCCGGCTGGTCGAGCGTGGCAAGCTGCTGTTCTTCGTCGGTGACACGGAGCAGGGCGCCGAGGACTTCCGGCAGGCACGCGCGCTCACGCCCGATCGCGCCGAGGCCTACGCCGAGCCGATGCAATTCCTGGTCAACCACGGCTACTACGCGCTCGCGCTGGAGGTGTTTCGCCAGGCCCTGCCTCGTGACGAGGTGCGCGCGTCGCTCAAGCTGTACTTCTGCCTGTGGCTGCACGAGCTGGCCCTGCGTCAGGGGCTCGCGCAGGACCCCCAGGTGCTGAGCTACCTCGAGGACTTCCGCGGCGACACCTGGCAAGGGAAGCTGGCCAGGCACGCGCAGGGCAAGCTCAGCTTCGACGATCTGCTGCGCGGAGCGACGGACTCGGGCGAGCAAGCCGAGGCCTATTTCTACGAGGCGCTCGCCCGCTGGCGCAGCGACCCGAAGGGGGGCCAGCAGCTCATGCGCAAGGTGCTCGACACCCGGCGCATGGCCTTCTTCGAGTACGACATGGCCCAGAACTACCTCGAGTGGAACGACCTCCCGGCGTCGGCCCGGGCCCCGCGCTGACGCTCGTGCAGCCGTTTGTCGGCCTGGCGACGGTCACGCGGGCTGAGGGCGTTCGGGCTCGATGCGGGCCAAGTCGTGTCGCGCGGTGCGGGACGCGACGAAGCAGCACGAGGCGGCGAGCACGAGCACGCCGACGAAGCGCACGAAGGTCTCGCCGGTGCTGCCGATCCACTCCGCAGCGGCGCCAAAGGCCGGCGGGGCCGCCATGTCGCCGAGGAAGTGGAGGACAAAGACGGCGAGCGCGTAGGCCATGGCGCGTTGATCGGGGCGGACGACGTTGGCGATCTGGGTATTGACCGCGGGCATGCAGAGAAACAGGCAGGTCGCGCCGATCAACATACTCCCGAGGATCGCCCCGGGTGTGCGCACCGTGAAGCCGATCCAGAGGGCAGGTAGCGCGATCGCGTAGGCGAACCCGGCGAGGAGGGCGTAGGCGCCAGGGGTTCGCTTCGCCAGGCGATCGCCGAGGAAGCCGGCGAGCACGCTGCCGACGACGCCACCGACCAGGCCGATGACCCCGAGGTAGGTCGTGGCCTCGACCTTGCTCATGCCGCGCTCCTGCTCGAAGAACGCGATGCCAAAGTGCAGCAACGGGACCAGGATCATCACCGCGAAGGCCTGCGCGAGGATGATGAGCATGAGGGTGCGGTTTTTGATCAACACGCGGTACGGGGCGAGCCCGCCGTGTTGGGTGCCAGGCGGGGCGGCGATGCGGGCCGGTTCGGGCAGCAGGAGGATGAGCAGGGCGACCAGCAGACCGGGGGCGCCGGCGACGAGGAAGGCGTTGCGCCAGCCGCCGAAGTGTTCGGTGACGACGCCGCCGACGATGTAGCCCGCGGTGCCTCCGAGGGGCATGCCGAGGTAGAAGAGCGACAGCGCGCGCCCTCGCACGGCTGCGGAGAACAGGTCGACGACGAGGGTCGGGCCGATGACGAGGCAGCCGGCCTCACCGACGCCGATCAGGAAGCGGCAGAGGTAGAGCTCAAGCTTGGTGTCCGCGAGCCCCGAGCCGATCGTCGCCAGCGACCACACGAGCACGCAGGCGGCGAAGATGGCGTTGCGGCGCCAGCGTACGGCGGCGTAGCCGACCAGCGGAGCGAACACCATGTAGCCGATGGTGAAGGCCGACCACAGCGTGCCGAACTCCGGCTTCGACATGCCAAAGGCCGGCCTGATCTCGCTCTCGAGGGCGCTCACGACCTGGCGATCGAGGTAGTTGAGGAAGTTGGCGAAGCAGATGACCCCGAGCGCGAACGCGAGGTGGCGGCGGGAGAAGGGGGGTCGGTCGGCCATCCGGAGGGCCGCAAGGATACAAATTTCGCGGGCCTTGCCCGCCTGTGGAACATGTTCTATTTTCGCGGAATGTCGCAACAGGCGCAGCGCGTGAGCGGCGGTCGGGCGATCCCTGGGCCGCGTCCGTGGCCGATCGTGGGCAACGGTCTGGCGGTGCTGAGGCACGGGATCTTCCCGGTGATGGAGCAGGGCTGGCGGACCTACGGCGACATCTTTCGCGTCACGCTCGGGCCGAAGCGGCTGGTGGTGATCGTCCACCCCGACGACGTGGAGAAGGTGCTGATCAGCGAGCGCGACAGCTTCTTCAAGGGCGCCTCGTACGACTTCTTCCGCGTGCTCGTCGGCGACGGCATGGTCACCAACGAGGGCGAGATGTGGCGCGCGCGGCGGCGTGTGGCCCAGCCGAGCTTCAACAAGGGGACGGTGACCGCGCTGGCCAGCAAGATGACAGCGGCGACCGAGACGATGCTGACGTCGTGGGCCCCGAAGCTGCAGGTCGGCGCGGAGTTCGATATCTACGAGGAGCTGCTCGCGTTGACGATGTGGATCATCGGCGACACGCTGTTTAGCCTCGATCTGCGCGGGGCGATCGACCGCTCGGCGGAGGCCTTTTCGGTCGCGCTCGACGAGCTGTCGGCGCGTGGCAACGAGATGGTGCGGGTGCCGATGAGCTGGCCGACGCCGGGCAACCGCAAGCTCAAGCGGGCGCTGCGGACCCTGGACGACACGGTCTACGGGATCGTCCGTGGCCGCCGGGCGAGCGGTGAGCGGCCCGACGATCTCCTGAGCGCGCTGCTGGCGGGGCATGACGAGCACGGGCAGCCGCTCGACGACAAGGCGCTGCGCGACGAGGTCATCACCTTCTTTCTCGCCGGCCACGAGACGACGGCGCTGGCGCTGTCGTGGACCTGGTTCATGCTGGCGACGCACCCGGACATCCAGGAGAAGCTGGCTGCCGAGGTCGACAGCGTGCTGGCCGGGCGCACGCCGACGGCCGACGATCTCCAGCGCATGCCGTACACGCGGATGGTGCTGCAGGAGGGGCTGCGCCTGTATGCGCCGACGTGGAGCGGGGCCCGTGATGTGGTCGCGCCGACGCAGCTCGGCGGCTACGAGGTCGCGCCGGGCGACGTCGTGATGTACCTGCCTTACTTCACGCATCGCCACCCCGGGTTTTGGGACGCGCCCGCGGAGGTGAGGCCCGAACGGTTTGCGCCCGAAGCGGTGCAAGGGCGCCACAAGGGCGCGTATCTGCCGTTTAGCGCGGGCCCGCGGATGTGCATCGGCAACCACTTCTCGCTGATGGAGGGTGCGTTGATCCTGGCGATGATCTGCCAGCGCTATCGCTTCACCCTGAGCCCGCGGGCCCGCATCGAGCCGCAGTTCCAGATCACCATGCGGCCGAAGTACGGCGTTCTGCTGCGGGTCGACGCGCGGCGTTGAGCCGAGAGCCGGCGCCGTTGACCGCGGCTGCCCGGGGCCGGTAAACCGAGGCTGTGACCACGCGTGACGCACCTGCCGGGAGCGAGCTCCTCCGCGCCGACGAGCGGACGCGGCGGATCCTCGACGCGGCGGTGCAGCTGGCCGAGGCTGGCGGCTTCGCGGCGGTGCGCCTGCGAGACGTCGCCCAGACCTCGGGGGTGGCGCTCGGCACGGTGTACAAGCGCTTCCGCAGCAAAGAGGACCTGCTGCTCGGGGTGCTCACCCAGGAGCTGCACGAGCTGCGCACGCAGATCGGTGACGCGCCGGTCGTCGGCCCCACGCCGCTGCTGCGGGTCATCGGTTTTTTCGCCTTCCTGACCGACTTCTTGTGCCGGCGCCCGAACCTGGCGCGCGCGGTGGTCCGCTCGGCGGCGTCGGGTGAGCAGGCGCTGAGCGAGCGACTGGCGAGCTTCCACGCCAAGCTGTTCGAGCTGAGCTTCGCGGCGCTGCAGGGCGGACCCTACCGGGGACCGACGGCCGGCGAGGCGGTGATGCTCTCGGCGCTGCAGCAGGTGTGGTTCTCGGCGCTGTGCGGCTGGGCCGGGAGCCTGTACGACCGCGCCGAGGTGGTGCGGCAGGTCGCCGCCGCCGCGCGCCTGATGATGCACGGCGTCGAGCACATGCCGGCCGAGTTGGCGATGGCCACGCCCTTGCGGGTGCTCGCGCAGGCGAAGGACGCGGTCGGCGACGGCTCGCCGGGGCGGGTCGTGGTGGTCGCGGCCGGGAGCGATTCCCTCGCTGACTCGCTTGTCCGCGCCGACGTCGACGTGCTCGAGCTGGTCGGTCCCGAGGACGCGGCGGCGTGGTCGCTCCCTGAGGAGCGCAGCGTGGTGGCAGAGGGCCGTCCGCGTGTCGTGGTGGTGGTGGCTGGTTTTTCGCTGGTGCTCGCGCGCCGGCTCGTCCTGATCGTCGACGTGGTGTTTGGCGCGGTGAGCGAGGTCCCGGCAGAGGTGTGGCGTCGCTACCTCGACGTGCTGTATGGGGCCCTGGCGCGCGGTGTGTCGCTGCAGGACGCGGACGACGAGGCCCGTGAGGCGATCGGCGCCGAGGCGGCGGCGATCGCCTGTGTCGCGCGCAGCGGCGCTGAACTGCGCGCGCTGTCGCTGCGTTGATCCCGGCTCAGAAGCGGTAGGAGAGCTGAAGGGTGCCGCCGCCGAGGCGCGGGGCGCTGCGCAGGTAGACGCCGCGGCCGACGTGCAGGCCGGCCTGTTGCTGGGCGGCGCGCTGGCGCTTGCCGTCGCGGACGTACAGGACGGTGCCAGCGATGCCGAGGGCGAGGCCGGCGCCCTGGGCGAGGAAGGAGAGGACACCGGCGAGGGTGCCCGTGGCGCTGCCGTCGGAGCTGAGGTCGCGGATGCCGATCAGCGGGCCGACGACGGGTACAAACAGGACGAGGCCGGGGCGCCGGCAACCGTTGCCGCCGACGATGTCGTCGCAGACGGTGCCGCTGCTGTCGTAGATGGCGGCGCCGATCAACGCGGTCGTCAGATACGAGGCGCCGAAGACGGTGTAGCCGGCGATCATCATGCCCTTGCCGCGACGGCGCGGCGGCGGCTCGGCGGGCTGCGGCTGGGCATATGGTTGCGGCTCGCTGTAAGGCTGGGGCGCGGGCTGACCGTAAGGCTGGGGCGCGGGTTGACCGTAAGGCTGGGGCGCCGGCTGACCGTAAGGCTGGGGCGCCGGCTGGGGCGCGGGCTGACTGTAAGGCTGGGGCGCCGGGGTTGTTACGGGGGCGGGCTCGCCGGGAGCTGCGTAGCCGGGTGCCGCGGCCAAACGAGCGGCGCGCACGGAGCTGGCGTAGGGGCTGGCCTGGGCCGTGCTGACGCCGAGGCTGAGGGTGATGAGTGCGGACAGGGAGATGCGCAGCATGGGAGCTCCGGGCGACGATGCGATCGGGAGGCGATCAGAAGCGGTAGTTGAGGCCGACCATCACACCGCCGCGGACGGTCGGGCTGGCGTTCACGCGGAGGCCGCGGCGGGTGAGGCGAAAGCCGTCGTTGTTCATCACGGACTGGTTGCGGCGGCCGTCGGCGACAAACTGCGAGGTGCCGACGATGCCCATGATGAGGCCCGCGGTCTGGATGACGCCGGTGAGGCCGAGGAAGACCGTGCCCGTGGCCGTCCTGGCCGAGCCAGTGGCGATGAAGGGGCCAGCGACGGGGATCATCATGTAGTACCCGAGGTGCTGGCAGCGGGCCGGGTCTGCGCAGCCGCCGATCGTGTTGTCTGCGGTGTCGGCGATGATGGCACCGACCAGCGCAGTGAACAGATAGGAGACACCGAACATCGTCCAGCCGCCGATCATCAGCGCCTTGCGGCGGCCACGTGGGGCCTCGGGGGCGGGGGCGGGGGCCGGCGGGTAGTAGGTCTGTGGGTAGGGCTGCGGGTTCGTGTAGGGCTGCGGGTTCGTGTAGGGCTGCGGGCCGGTGTAGGGCTGCGGGCCGGTGTAGGGCTGCGGGCCGGCGTCGGGCTGTGCGGGCGGGGCCGGGGCCGGAGCCGGAGCTGGCTCCTGGGCCATGTGCCGAAGGACATGTCCGTAAGGACTGGCGGAGGCCGGCGCGGCGATCGAGAGGGCCAGCACCGAGGCGAGCACGGACGTGAGGAGGGCGGGGATCGGGCGGCGCTGCGGCATGGCTGGCTTCTCCGACGCTGCTGGTCAGGGCAGCGGCTGCGATCAGAATGCCCGGCGGGGTCGCGGCCGTAAAGCCATGGGTGAGGGTTTGGTCCAGGCCGTGCTCGCGGCTGGATCAGGGACGCGCCGCGAGCGGGCTCAGACCAGGTCGCGGGGGAGCCACACCTGGATGTCGGCGCCGCCGCCAGGCCTCGCGCTGGCGAGGGCGTCGCCGCCGTGGGCGCGCGCCAGGTCCCGCACGAGCGAGAGGCCGAGGCCGGTGCCTGGCGTGTGCGCCGTGCTGGGCCGCTGCACGCGGAAGAAGCGGTGAAAGACACGCTCGCGCTCGCCGACGGGGATGCCCGGGCCGCGGTCCTGCACGTGCAGCTCGGCGCGTCCCGGTGCCGTCACGAGGGCGACGCGGAGCTGACGAAGGTCGCTCTCGGCGGCGTACTTGAGTGCGTTGTCGAGGAGGTTGACGACGATCTGCTCGATCGCCTGGGCGTCGAAGCGGCAGTGCAGCTCGTCGGGTAGATCGAGTTCTACCGGCGAGAAGCCCTTGCTGGCGACGTGTCGTGCCTGACCGAGTACGACCTCGCGGACGACGGCCGCGAGATCGCCGGTGCGCAGCTCGAGCACGCGACGGCCCTCCTCCAGTTGCGAGACGGCGAGCACGTTCTCCACCAGTCGACTGAGGCGCACGCTCTCGCGCACGAGGTCCTCGTGGATCGTGGCGAGGCTCCCGGGCGCGACCAGGCCCTCCTGCAGGAGTTCGGCGTGCATGCGCAGGGTGGTCAGCGGGGTGCGCAGCTCGTGCGAGACCGCGGAGACGAAGGCGGTCTTCTGGGCCGAGAGCTCGTCGGCGCGGCGGGCCGCGCGAGCGACGACGACGACGCCGACGCCGACGATGACGATCAGGCCGAGCAAGGCACCTGCCTGAAAGGCCAGGTGATCGGGGGGCGGCGCGGGGGCGGCTGAGCACAGCCAAACGCCCGGGAGGTGCTCGCTGAGCGGCCAGGGCTCGGCGCAGGCGCCCGGGTCGATGGCGACGCGAGGAGCTGCGTCGGCGGGTGCATGGCGAGCGGCGACCGCGGGCAGCCAGGTGTTGACGAGGTAGTCGCGGTCGAGCAGCACGCCCTGGACGGAGCCGGTCTCGGCGTGCGAGACGACGCGCTGGAGGACGAGCGTGTCGCCGAGCGTGGCGTAGGCCATCGGCGTGTAGTCGACCTCGGTGCCCTGGGCGAGGCCGGGCGCTTGCGTGGGCGTGGGCGTGGGTGCGGGCGCGTGTACGGGGGGCGGCGCGGCCTGCTGGAGCGGACGTTGCACCTGTCTCTTGGGACCTTGCGGAGGGGACAGGTCGTCGTTGTTGAGCTGCTGGGCGGCGCTCTGCTGGAACAGCGGGGCCGCGTCGTTGGCCTGCGCGAGCGGGACGTTGCGCATCTGCTGGCTCTGGATGTCCTCCCAGCTGACCTGGTTGCGGCTGGTGACGGGGACCTGCTTGCGCGGGCGCGAGGCTTGCTGTTGCTGCGGGGGCGGGTCGTCGCTCTGGGCGCTGAGCTCCTGGTAGGCGATGTTGGAGAGCTGGCCGATGTTGGTGGTGAGCGGGCCGGGCTCGGCGAGGGCGAGGCGGGTGTCCTGCGGGGCGACGGGGGTGCCGAAGCTGAGCGCGCGCAGCGGGGTGAACGCGGGCGTGCTGGCGAGGGCGACGATGCGATCGCCGCGCGGGGTCCTGGCGGCGTTGTCGTCGTCGGCGGGGTAGGGGGTGCGCACGCGGCCGCCGGGGTCGACCTGAAAGTGGCCGACGATCCGCGGGTCGTCGGGGTCGGCGGCCAGCGGGGAGACGGCGACGGCGTCGCCGACGGCCAGGACCTCGGGCGGGCTGTAGAAGTGGTTGTAGAGGTAAAAGGGGCGCGCGTCCTCGCGGCGGCGCAGCTCCTCGAGGCCCTCTCGAACGGCTGCGGCGACCCGCTCGGCGGTCTGGCGGCGCTCGGCCTCGTGTTCGCGCGCGAGGCCGGCCTGCTCGCGCAAGGACGCGAGCCACCAGCCGACCGCGAGCAGCACGGTCGGCAAGGCGACGCCGAGGCCGAGCGCGAGCGCTCGTCGTCGTCCGGCGCCGCGCAGGCTCATCGCGCCTCCGCCTCGAAGCGGTAGCCGCGGCCGCGGACCGTGCCGATCCAGTCGTCGCCGCCCGGAACGGCGCGCAGCTTGCCGCGCAGCTGCAGGATGTGGACGTCGACGGTGCGCGTGCGGACGCTGCCGTCGTGGTAGCCCCAGACGTCGGTGAGGAGGGCCTCGCGGGTGACCGCGACGCCGGGGCGGGCGCGCAGGTACTCGAGCAGCAGGCCCTCGCGCGAGCTGAGCTCGACCTGTCCTCCAGGCCAGGTGATGAGGAGGCGCGCGAGGTCGACGCTGGCCTCACCGACGCGGAAGCAGCTCTGCGGCGCGGCCGGCCGCACGCGGCGCAGGAGTCCGCGCACGCGCGCGATGAGCTCGCGGATGCCAAAGGGCTTGGTGACGTAGTCGTGGTCGCCCTGTGGCCGGTGTCTGCGGCGCTCGGCCTCGGCGCCGCGGGCGGTCAGCATGAGCACGGGGGTGAGGTCGCCGCGGGCGCGCAGGCGCTGCAGGAGGGTGAGGCCGTCGACGCCGGGGAGCATCCAGTCGAGCAGGACGAGGTCGTAGTGTCCGGTCGAGAGCTTGATCTGGGCCTCGTGACCGTCGCTGGCGAGCTCGAGCTCGAAGCTCTGGGTGCGCAGGAGCTCGACGAGCCCGTGACGGATCGCGGGCTCGTCCTCGACGATCAGGACGCGGGGCGGCTGGCTCACCTCATCAGCGTCGCAGATCTGGATGGGGCGAGGGAGGGCCGGATGTCAGGGCTGCGTAAAACCTGGCGCGCGATCAGTTGGCGACACGAGCGATCTGCAGCGAGTACTCGCCGCAGGTGCCGGTGTTGTTCACGCGGATGACGCGGACGTACACCTTCTCGGGCCAGGCCACGTCGTTCTTGTAGTTGGGGTTTGGGTTCGGGTTCTGCGGGTTTGGTGTGTCGACGAAGGTCCACTCGCGCGCCGGTGGGGCGCCGGGTCCGAACTGGGTGGCGAGGGCGCCCTCGAAGGCCTTGCCGGCGCAGTTGCGGTAGACCTCGAAGCGGTAGTCGGGGTTGGCAGGGTCGCCGGGGTTGACGGCGAAGCTGATCTTGATGTTGCCGGCGAAGGGGCGCTTGCCCATCGCCATGGCCTCCGGGAACGAGACGGAGTACCAGTCTTCCATGGCGTTGCCGGGGCCGTTGTCGACGAAGGCGATGACGCCCTTGATCGGTGGGATGACCCCGCCCTCGGCGAGCGCCGGCTGGGCGCCCTGGGGGTCGTCGCTGCAGGCTTCGAGGCTCTTGGTGCGGTCGGTGCCGATGCACTCGCAGCCGTCGCCGGGGGTCTTGTTGGCGTCGTAGAAGCCGGAGCTGCAGGTTGCGATCTCGCAGCCGTCCTCGCCGGGGGCGACGGCGTTGCACTTCCAGCCGCCGACGGGGGAGACGTTGGGCGCGTCGCCGGTGGTCGGGCACATGTCTTCGGGCGGGAGGGGATCGATCTCGCCGGCGCAGTTCTGGGCGATGCCGTCGCACAGCTCCTCGGCGTCGCCGGCCCCGACCTTGTTGTTGCTGTCGTCGCAGTCGGGGCCCGGCTTGACCTCGCCGTACTGGTCGCAGCCGACCCAGAAGTTGTCGCCGTCCATGTCGACGCAGTTGGCGCAGCCCTCGGGGGTGTGGTTGTTGTAGTCGGCGTCGTCGCAGTCGTCGCCGAGCTGGCAGTTCATGCCGAAGCCGTCGTCGTCGTTGTCGATGCAGTCGGGGTCGGGGTTCTCCGTGGGGTCGACCGGATCGGTGTCGCTGGCGGTGCTCGGCGTGGTGTTGCTGGCGCTGTTGCTCTCGCTGTCGCTGACCGTGCCGGTGGTGCCGGTGCCAGGGCCGGTGCCGGTGCCGGTGCCGGTGTCGGTCACCATCGTGCCAGTCGGGCTGTCTGTGTCGCTGCCAGGCTTGTTGGTGGTGAACGGGTTGTCGCTGGCGCTGCCGAGCTCACCGGCGGCGCACCCGACGAGGGTGAACGCGAGCGCGACGCCACCAAGCGTCGTGCAGTGGCGGCACATTCGAGCCGGGGACCACAGATTTGCGATCATCCCCGCCACAATACACGAGGCGCCAGGGAGGCGAATAGCGGGCGATCCGGGGCGATCGTGCGCGAGAGCACAGGTCGCAGGCCCGACCGCGCGCCCGCCGGATCGACCGGCCCAGACCTTTGGTTGGGGTCCCTGGTATCGCGGGCCGCGGGCCTACGGTACGATGGGCCAGCGTGGTGCAGACGCCTCCTGACGCGCTGGCGAACGCCCTGGAGATCCTGGTCGACGCGCTGGCTAGCTATGTCCCCGTGCTCGTGACGCGGCGGCTGGCAGAGGACCCGCGCCCGCTGGCGGCGCCGTGTGCCGAGAATTTCCTGGCGGCGGTGCTGTGCGCGGACATCTCGGGGTTCACAGCCTTCACGGAGCTGCTCGCGCGTCAGGGCCCCGCGGGGGTCGAGAAGGTGGGCGCGGGGCTCGACGGGTACTTCGGGCGGCTGACGGCGATCATCGCGGAGCACGGCGGCGACGTCGTGAAGTTCGCGGGCGACGCCGTGACGGCGATCTGGACGCTGGGGCCGGGGGAGACGGCGCGCGATCTGCAGCGCGCGGCGTTGCCGGCGATCGCGTGCGGGATGGCGATCCAGGCCGGGCTCCACGGCTATCGCTTCTCCGACGGGGTCGAGCTGTCGCTGCGGGTGGGGGTCGGCGTCAGCAGGATCGCCGCGGTGCACGTCGGCGGGCTGGGCGGCCGCTGGGAGATGGTGCTGACGGGGTCGGCGCTGGCCCAGGGCTTGACTGCGGAGGCGCTCGCGCGGCCGGGCGAGGTCGTGGTCGCGCCGCGGGTGTGGCCGCTGATCGCGGGGCATGTGCGCGGCGCACCGGTCGGCGACGGCTACGTGTGTGTGCGGGAGATCGCCGCGCCGATCGCCTGTACGCCGCTGCAGCGCCCGGCGATGCCGGCGGAGGCGGAGGCGGCCTTGTGCGGCTATGTGCCAGTGGCGGTGGCGTCGCGGCTCGCGGCGGGGCAGCGCAGCTGGTTGGCCGAGCTGCGCCGGGTCGCGGTGATGTTCGTGCACATGCCAGCGGTGACCTACCAGACGCCGCTGCACGAGGCCCAACAGGTGATGGCGGCGGCGCAGCAGATCGTGCACAGCGCCGAGGGGAGCATCAACCACGTCAGCGTCTACACGGATGGGGCGACGCTGATGATCGCGTTCGGGCTGCCGCCGCTCGCCCACGAGGACGACGCGGTGCGTGCGGTCGAGGCGGCCCAGCAACTGCGCGAGGTGCTGGGTCGACTGGCCTGCCCGACCCGCATCGGCGTGGTGACTGGAAAGGCCTTCTGCGGATCGGTCGGCGGGGCCGAGCGCTGCGAGTACACGATCCTCGGCGACGTCGTGAACCTGGCCGCGCGGCTGATGCAGGCCGCCGACGAGGCGCGGCCGATCCTGTGCGACAACCACACCTTCGCGTCGGCGCGGGCGCAGTTCTTGTTCGAGGCGTATCCGCCGATCAGGGTCAAGGGGAAGGCTGCACCGGTGGCGATCCACGGGCCGGCCAGCGGGCGACTGGTGGGGCGAGGCGGGCCGCGATCGATCTCCGGGGTGCAGTCTGCGGGCCAGGGCGGGCGCCCGGCGCTGGTCGGCCGCATGCGCGAGCGCGTGGTGCTGATCGGCAAGCTGCACGAGCTGCTGCGCGGACGCAGCGCGACGGTCGTGGTCGAGGGCGAGGCGGGGCTCGGGAAGTCGCGGCTGGCGGACGACCTGCTCGACCAGGCCGAGGCGATGGGGGTGCTTCGGCTCATCGGAGCCCGCGAGGCGCCCGATGGCGCGGCGCCGTATCACGCGTGGACACCGGTGTTTCGCTCGATCTTCGCGCTCGATGATCCCTCGCTCGGGCCGGAGGTCGAGCGTGACCCGTGGGGCCACGTGCAGGCTGTCCTCAAGGACATGGTCCCAAAGGCAGCCCCGCGCGCGCCGCTGCTGGCCGCCGCGCTCGCGCTCGATCCGGCGGAGACGGAGCGCACCGCGGGGATCGCCGGCAAGGCGCGCGCCGAGATGACACGCGACCTGCTGATCGCGGTGCTGCGCGGGCACCTGGAGGACGGGCCGGCGCTGCTGCTCATCGAGGACGCGCAATGGGTCGATGCGGCCTCGTGGGCGCTGCTGGCCGAGGTGCGCGAGCGCATCGGCCCGCTGTTGTGCGTCCTGGTGACCGGGCCGATCGACAGCGACACGGATCCGGCGCCGTCCGAGCTGCGCCAGGTGCTGGCCGACGCGGCGACCCACCACCTCGTGCTCGGGCCGCTGTCGCTGGCCGAGACGGAGACGCTGGTGTGCCGCAAGCTCGGGGTGTCGCGGGCGCCCGAGGAGGTGATCGAGTTCGTGTACGGGCGCGCGGAGGGGCACCCGCTGTTCACCGAGGAGCTGAGCGTCGCGCTGCGCGACGCGGGCCTGCTGTCGATCATCGGCGACGAGTGCTACCTGTCCCCAGAGGCAGGCGATCTCAAGACGGCGCAGTTCCCCGACAACCTCGAGGCGGTGATCACGGCCCGCATCGATCGGCTGTCGCCGCAGCTGCAGCTGGTGGTGAAGGTCGCCAGCGTGCTCGGGCGGGTGTTCTCGCTGTCGCTGCTGCGCGCGGTCCACCCGATCGAGGCGGATCGCGCCGGGCTGCCAGAGCACCTGGCAGCGCTGGAGCGGCGCGGGATGCTGGTGCTCAAGGGCGGCAGCGTGGCCGACCCGATCTACCGCTTCAAACACGCGCTGACGCAGGAGGTCGCGTACAACCTCTTGCCGTTCGCGCAGCGCCAGCAGCTGCACCAGGCGATCGCGGAGTACCACGAGCGTGTGTACAAGGACCGGGTCGAGCTGCACTACCCGCTGCTGGCGCACCACTGGTACAGCGTGGTCGCACCGGCGGCGCTGGTGAGCGAGACGCAGCGCCCAGGGCCCGAGCTGGTCCAGCGCGCGGTCGGCTATCTGCAGCGGGCCGGCGAGCAGGCGATCCGCAACGGCGTCGGGCAGGAGGCGGCGCTGCACTTCGGGCGGGCGATCGAGCTGCTGCCCGGGCTGCCGACGAGCTCGGCCCGGACCGAGCAGGAGATCGCGCTGCAGATCGGGCTTGGCAACGCGATGATCGCGGCGCGCGGGGTCGCGTCGGATGAGGTGGAGCGGACCTTCGCACGCGCCCGCGAGCTGTGCCGCGAGGTCGGCGAGACGCGGCATCTGTTCCCGGTGCTGTTCGGCCTGTGGACGTACTACTTCGTGCGCGCCGAACATCGGGTGGCGATCGAGCTGGCCGAGCAGCTGCTGGTGTTCGCCGAGCGCAGGCGTGAGCGGGTACCGCTGTTGATCGCCCACCGCACGCTCGGGACACAGATGCTGCACCTCGGTGAACTGGCGCGTGCACGGGCCCACCTCGAGCGGGCCATCGCCCTCTATGCGCCGGACTTCGATCGCCCCCTGGCGTTCCTCTACAACCATGATCCGCGGGTGGCCAGCTTGTCGCTGCTGGCGATCTGCCTGTACCTGCAGGGCAATCGGGCCGAGGCGGAGGAGCGCTGCAAGGTGGCGCTGGCGGTCGCGCGTGAGCTCGGGAACCCGGCGAGCACGGCCTTCGCGATCGGGCACGCGGCGATCCTGCGCCAGCTCACCGGGGCGACCGCGCCGACGCCTGAAGAGGCCCAGGCGCAGGCCCACGCGCTCCTGGGAGGCCAGGAGCACGTGGCCGCGACCTGGCACAGCTTCGCGCAGGTGGTCGAGGCCTGGGCCATGGCGGAGACGGGTGCGATCGAGGAGGCGCAGGACTTGCTGCACCAGGCGATCGTCGAGCTGCAGGTCGCGGGCATGAGCGTGTTCTGGCCGTGGGTGCTCGGGGTCTACGCGGAGGTGTGCGAGCACGCGGGGCGCCGGGACGAGGCGCTGGCACACCTGCAGGAGGCGATCGGGGCGTCGCGGCAATCGGGGGCGCGGGTGTTCGAGTCGGCGCTGCTGCGCCGCCGCGGCGAGCTCCTGCCGGCCGCGGGCGTCGGCGAGGGCGGCGAGGACACGCCGGAGGGCTGCTTCGCGCTGGCGATCGGCCGCGCCCACGAGCAGAACGCGCGGCACTTCGAGCTGCGGGCGGCGCTGTGCCTGGCCGCGCTGCCGCAGCGCTCGCCGGCCTCGGAGGCGCTGCTGTCCGCGAGCCGCGCGCGCCTGGCCGGGAAGATCGACGATCCCGCGCTCGTGCAGCTCGGGCCGGCGTGCTGACACCCGGGTGTTATCGTGGCGGCGATGAAGTGGTTGAAGCGGATCTTGCTGGTGTTGCTGCTGCTGGTGCTGATCGCCGCGGGCGTGATGTTCTATCTGTGGCGACAGGTCACGGCGCTGCCCGAATGGTACACAGCCGAGGAGGCGAGCGCGCCGGCCGGAGACGCGAAGGCGACGGTCCCCGACGGGCCACCCGCGTGGAAGGACGCCGCGGGCGCGCCCGCGGGGAAGCGCAAGGAGCTGCGCAACTTCCATCGCCGTGCCGCGGCGAAGGATCCGATCGTGGCGAAGGTGGTCAAGGCATCGCGGGCGAGCTTCGAGGACGGCACGCTGGCGATGGGGGTGGTGGCCGACCTGCGCAACCTGCCCAACGACTCGCTGCGCCCGGCCGACCGCGAGCTGTTCGAGAAGGTCCACAACGCGTTCCCGTCGGCGACCGATCGTGAGATCTACATCGGCGTGGAGGACCCGGCGCCGCTGTTTGGCGGGGGAGAGATCGAGCTCGGGCCGCAAGCGCAGCTGGTGCTCGGCAGCCTGAAGTACGACCTCGACGCGGCCGCGGCGAAGATGGGGATGTCGCCAGCGGCGCTGCGCAAACAGTGGGCCGCGACGGCGCGCAACCTCGGGGTCTCGGCGCCCTCGCCCTGATCGACCGCGCTCGCGTAAGCTCGGCGGCCATGAGCACCGCCACCACGCAACTCACCGCCACGCCGACGTGGCTGCGCCCGCGCGCGCCGATCACCAGCGGGGCCGAGTACGTCGAGAGCCTGCGCGGGCGCGGGCTCAAGGTGCACTTCATGGGCCAGCGGATCGCCGAGCCGGTCGACCATCCGATGATCCGCCCGTCGATCAACGCGGTGGCGCGCACCTACGACCTGGCCAACGAGGATCCGGCGCTGGCGAGCGCGGTGGTCGGCGCGACCGGGCAGCGGATCAACCGCTTCCTCCACGTGACCGAGAGCGTGGCGGACGTGGTCGCGCAGAACAAGATGCAGCGGCGCCTCGGGCAGCTCACGGGCACCTGCTTCCAGCGCTGCGTGGGGATGGACGCGATCAACGCGCTGTACCCGGTGACCTGGTCGATCGACCAGGTGAAGGGGACCCGCTACCACGCGCGCCTCAAGACCTTCATCGCGGCGATGCAGGCGCAGAACCTGGTGATCGGCGGGGCGATGACCGACCCGAAGGGCGACCGCAGCAAGGGGCCGAGCGAGCAGGATGACCCGGACATGTTCGTCCGCGTGGTCGCGCGCCGGGACGGCGGGGTGGTGATCCGCGGGGCGAAGGCGCACCAGACCGGGTGCATCAACTCGCACTGGATCGTGGTGATGCCGACAATGCGTTTGACGCCGGCGGACCGCGACTACGCGATCGTGTGCGCGGTGCCGGTCGATCACCCGGGGCTGCGCTTCGTGGTCGGGCGCCAGTCGTGCGACACCCGGGCGCTCGAGGGCGGCAGCGTCGATCAGGGCAACGCGCGCTTCAGCGGGCAGGAGGCGCTGATCTTGATCGACGACGTGTTCGTGCCGGACGAGCTGGTGTTCATGGACGGGGAGACGGGCTCGGCGGCGGAGCTTGTGGAGCGCTTCACCGCGTTCCACCGCCGCAGCTACGTGTGCAAGACGGGGGTCGGGGACGTGCTGATCGGGGCGGCGGCGCTGATCGCCGATCTCAACGGGGTGTCCCAGGTGTCGCACGTGCGCGACAAGCTGGTCGAGATGACGCACCTCAATGAGACGATCTACGGGGCCGGCATCGCGTCGTCGTACGAGTCGAAGCCGACCCCGGCGGGCAACTATCAGAACGACGAGCTGCTGGCCAACGTGTGCAAGCACAACGTGACGCGCTTCCCCTACGAGCTGGCGCGCCTGGCCCAGGACCTCGCCGGCGGGCTGGTGGCGACGCTGCCGTCGGAGCAGGACTTCGCCGACGCGGAGGTCGGGCCGCTGCTGCATCGCCTGCTGCGCGGACGGGCGGGGACCTCCGCGGAGGATCGGGCGCGGGTGCTGCGGCTGATCGAGAACATGACGCTGGGGCGCAACGCGGTCGGTTACCTGACAGAGTCGATGCACGGCGCCGGCTCGCCGCAGGCGCAGCGGATCCAGATCGCCAGGCAGATGCAGCTCGAGGACAAGAAGCAGCTGGCGCGCTCGCTGGCTGGGATCGGTGAGCGCTAACTGTTGAGCTCGCGGGTGCGGGCCTCGACGGCGTCCTTGGCCTCCTTGAGGCCGACGTTGGTGAGGGTCTTGTAGTGCTTGATCGCCAGGATCTTCTGGTCGGCGCGGATCAGGCGATCGAGCTCGGGCTGGAGGCCAGGGGGGCCGGCGGAGGGGGCGGCGAGCTTGTGGGGTGCCTGGCTGGCCAGCTCGCTGATGCGGGCCTCGACGGCGTCCTTGGCCTCCCGCAGTCCGAGGTTGGTGACGGTGCGGACGTGTTTGATCGCCATGATTTTTTGGTCGGCGGCGATCAGGCGATCGAGCTCGGGCTGGAGGGCGTTGTCA
>JBGAUO010000064.1:0-24514 GCA_044228605.1 Nannocystis sp.
CGTCCGCTGGCGGTAGGCTGGGGGGAGGGCCGAGATCGGGGAGGCTCGGGGGAGGGCCGACGTCGGTCGGCGGAGTGGGTCGTGGCGCCGGCATCGGACGCGCCACCGGCGTGGTGGGGCGAGTGGCGGGCGGACTCGTGGGAGCGGCGGGGCGAACCACGGGGGGCTGGGCGGGTCGCGATGCTGGTGTGGTCGGCCGCGAGACGGGCGGGGCAGCCGTGGGACGCAGAACCGGGGCCTGCGCGGCGGCTGTCTGGGAGGACAGGCCGAGCAGCACAAGGGCTGCGGCTGTATGCACGCGCCACGAGCTGAGCAGGGGGTGAGCGCGCGGTCGCCGGGTCATCGCTCGAGTCTCGGTACTATGCGGGAGTCATCGCAGGCACGCCAGATGGCTGCGAGGGCAAAGATCGGACACCTGGAGTGGTGATGATGTTCGGCGAATGCGTGCGCTAACGCTCGGGCCGTTTCTCGGGCGGCCGCTGGCCGAGGCGCCGAATTCGATCGCCACCAGCGGGCTCGGGTATGCTTCCGATGCCCACGTATGAGCGCCAGTTCCGACACATATGAGCCCGCTCCTGGCGAGTCCTCCGGGGTGATCCGGGTGCCCAGCATGGCCCCAGGGGAGGATGACCCGGCGGCGCTCAGCGGGGTCGACTATCCCGTCGTCGATGAGACGCCAAGCGCCGCGCCACCAGGGCGCGAGGACAGCGGGCTCATCGGTCGCGAGCTCGGGACCTATCGCCTCCTGAGCCTGCTCGGCGGGGCCGGGATGTCGCGGGTGTACCTGGCAGAGCAGGCGGCGGGCAACAAGCGCTTCGCGGTCAAGGTGCTTCGCAACGCCAATTTCAACCAGGCGGCCCTGGACGTGGTGGTGCGTCGCTTCGTGCAGGAGGCGCGGGTGGCGTCGCGGCTGCATCATCCCCATATCGTCGACGTGGTCGATTTTGGCGTGGCCGAGGGGATGGCCTACCTGGTGATGGAGTATCTCGACGGCGAGAGCCTGAGCGAGACGCTGAAGCGGCACGGGCCCTTGCCCTGGACGCGGGTGTTGCCGATGTTCCTGCACATCTGCGACGCGCTCGAGGCGGCGCACGCGAAGGGCGTGATCCACCGCGACCTCAAGCCGAGCAACTGCTTCCGGGTTCGCCACGCGACCGGGGACGACTACATCAAGGTCTGCGACTTCGGCCTGGCGCGCATCGTCGACGAAGACCTGCCGGATGGTCTGCTGGCCGGCGGCGTGCTGCTGGCGACACCAGAGTACATGGCGCCAGAGCTGATCCGGGGGGCCAAACCCGATCCACGGGTCGATATCTACGGGGTCGGGGTGCTGCTTTACGAGCTGCTGACCGGGACCTGCCCCTTCCATAGCGGCAAGCAGACGACGGTGCTGGCGATGCAGCTGCTCGACACGGCGATCCCGCCGCGTCGAGTCGCTCCGGAGGCCAACATCCCGAGCTCGGTCGAACGAGTGATCATGCGGGCGCTCAGCAAGCAGCCCGAAGAGCGGTTCCAGAACATCGCCGACATGCGCGGGGCGCTGCTCGACGACACCCGTGTGTACAAGACGATCGCCGCCGACCCGTCGGGGCGACGACGGGTCAGCGGGCCGATCTCGGCCCGCAGCCTGAACGCGGCCCCTGTGGTGGTGGCATCGCGCGGGGGGGTCGGGATGACGATCGTCCTCGCGTTGATCGCGTTGGGGCTGATCACGTGGGTGCTCGCCGGGACACCGGGCATCGGCGTCACGGAGGTGACACCCGAGCCCTCGGTGACCGCACCACCAGCGCCGACGCCGACGAAGACGACCGCAACGCCGCCACGCGAGCCCGTGGCGCCGAGCGATCCGGCCCCCGAATCCCAGCCGGTGGAACCAGCCGTGGAACCAGCCGTGGTGCCTCCCGTGGTCTCGCCGGCGCCTCCGGTGGTTGAATCGGTGCCGCCGGTGGTGGCACCGGTGACGAAGAAGGGGGACGGCAAGAAGAAGGCCGTGGACCCCGAGGCGAATGAGCCGGTCAACTACGACATCGTCGATGACCCGGACGCGCCGATCGAGGTCACGGGCGCCGAGATCGATGGCGTGTTGCGGCCATTCCGGCCGGCGGCGTCCGAGTGCGGCAAGTCCAACGGCGTGCCGTTGGGGACCGACATCGGCGTGAAGATGCTGCTCGCCTCCGATGGCAAGTTGACCAATGTTCAGGCGACCGACCGACCGGCGGGCGATCCGGCGGTGCAGTGCATCCTCGGGCTCATCAAGGGCGCGAAGCTCGAGCTTGGGGCGCGCACCAAGGTCACGAGCGCGTTCTTCAACTACAGCTTCAAGGTCTATTGATCGGGGCCGTTCCTGTCATGGCGCCGGCGTGGCGTGGCTGACAGGGCTGTCGCGGTGAGATCGCTTGGGGACCAGCAGTGGGCCCCTGGTGTGCCCGAAGGCCAGCTGCGGGGCGTTGGCACCGAGCGTGCAGTGTGCGGGGAGAGGACCGTCATGCTCCGTACCACCTTCATCGCCCTGTGCTCCCTGACCGTGCTCGCCGCCTGCGAGGACCACCGTGATCACGCCGAGGACGGCGAGCAGAGCTCTGGCTCGTCCGAGGCGCAGGACGAGGATAGCGAGGGCGAGGAGGGTGCGAGCGAGACCGGCGCTGTGGACGATGGCGATGAGAGCAGCAGCGGCTCGGACGCAGGCGGCAGCTCGGTCACGCCGCTGGTGCTGGCCTTTCGCAGCGAGCTCGTGCAGTTCAACACGGCCGTGGCGGCGAGCTTCGACCTGACGGGGACGATGTCGGTGATCACGGATTGGCCGACTTCGACGACGCCGTGGCTGGCCCTCGACCGCAACGGCAATGGCAAGATCGACGATGGCAGCGAGCTCTTCGGGTCGGCGACGCTGCTTGCTTCGGGCGAGGCGGCGCGAAACGGCTTTGTGGCGCTGCGCGAGCTCGACGCCAACGCGGATGGTCGGATCGACGCCGAGGATGCCGAATGGGGGCGCCTGCTGGTGTGGAGCGACGTGAATAGCGACCGCGTGTCGACGCCCAACGAGTTGAGCCTGGCTGGTGCGCGCGAGCTGGTGGCGATCGATCTCGGGTACACGGTCGACCGCCGTTGTGACGCGCGGGGCAACTGCGAGGTCGAGCGCGCCGGCTTTCGCTATCACGATGGCCGCGGTCAGGAGCTACGCGGCACGGTGATCGACGTGCACCTGCGCCTGCGATGAGGCTGGTCGGACGCACACCTACCGGGTCCGCAGGGTCGGGTGCCCAACGCCAGGTGACTTCGCTGGCGATGATCCCGTAGAGTGGCTGACATGTCGCCGGAGCAGTTTCTCGAGGCCGTGCTGCGCCACCGGGCGATCGCCATCTTCCGCGGTCAACACCAAGGCCGGGCGCTGGCGGCCATGGAGGCGGCGGTCGGGGCGGGCTTTCGCATGATCGAATTTACGGTCAGCACACCCGGTGTGTTCGAGCTGATCGCAGAGTTCGCGCGCCGACCAGGCGTCGTGGTGGGAGCGGGGACTGTCCTCGATCTCGAGACGGTCGAAGCCGCGGTCGGGGCCGGGGCGAAGTTCCTGGTCTCGCCGGTGCTCGACCCGAAGATCATCGCTGCGGCGCGTGACCTCGATGTGGCGATGTTGCCGGGCTGCTTCACCCCCACTGAGATGCTCCAGGCCTATCGCATCGGCGCGGCCGGCCAGAAGCTGTTCCCTGCGCCGGCCGACATCGCTGGTTTCATCCGGGCGGTGCTCGGGCCGATGCCCTTCCTGCGCATCATTCCGACCAATGGCGTCAACCACGAGAACGCGGCGGACGTGCTCGCGCGGCCGGTGCCGTGGGGGTGGGGTTCACGACCTCGTTGTTCGACCTCCACGAGGTCGAACACCGTCAGGTCGACAAGATCTCCGAGCGGGCGCGGCTGCTGCTCGCGGGGGTGAAGCACTTCACGACCAGCGGGCGTCGCACCGGCTGAGGCCGGGTCACTGGTAGCCCTTGGCCTGCAGCGTGAACAGGTGGGCGTAGCGGCCGCCCTGCAGCATGAGCTCGTTGTGGCTGCCCTCCTCGACGACCGTGCCGCCGTGCAGCACGACGATGCGGTCTGCCATGCGCACGGTGGAGAAGCGGTGCGAGATGACGATCGTCATGCGCTCGCTGCCGAGGCCGCGCACGTGCTCGAAGACCTGCGCCTCGGCCTCGGCGTCCATGGCGGCGGTGGGCTCGTCGAGCACCAGGATGTCGGCGCGAGCGCGCATGAAGGCGCGGGCGAGGGCGACCTTCTGCCACTGCCCGCCAGACAGCTCGCGACCGTCCTTGAACAGCTTGCCGAGCTGGGTGTCGTAGCCCTGCGGCATGGCGTCGATGAAGGTGTCGGCCATGCCCTTGCGGGCGGCGTCGTGCCAGCGGTCGCGGGCGTCGAAGGCGTCGACGTCGCCGGCGCCGATGTTCTCGCCGACGCGCAGCTGATAGCGGGCGAAGTCCTGGAAGATGACGCCGACGCGGCGGCGCAATGCCAGCTCGTCCCATGCTTGGAGGTCGAGACCGTCGAGGTAGATGTGGCCGGCGGTGGGCGTGTAGAGGCGGGTGAGCAGCTTGATCAGCGTGGTCTTGCCCGAGCCGTTCTCACCGACCAGCGCGAGGGTCTCGCCGTGGCGCAGGGTGAAGGAGACGGCCGCGAGGGCCGGCGTCGTCGCGCCGGGGTAAGTGAAGGAGACGGCGTCGAAGCGCAGGCCCTCGCCGGGATGCGGGCCGAGGGCCGCGTTGCCGGGCCGGACAGCGACGTTTTGTGCGAGGTATTCGTAGAGCGTGGAGAGGTAGAGGTTGTCCTCATACATGCCGCCGACGGCACCGAGCGAGGCGGCGACGGCGGCCTGGCCCTGGCGAAACAGCATGAGGTACATGGTCATCTCGCCGAGTGTGATCGCGCCGGTGACCGCGGTGGCGGCGATCCAGGCGTAGGCGCCGTAGAAGGCGGCGGTGCCGACGAGGCCGAGGGCGTAACCCCACAAGCCGCGGCGCAGGGTGAGCTTGCGGTCCTCAGCGTACAGGTCGGTGAAGATCTGGCGATAGCGGCCGAGCAGCAGCGGGCCGAGCTGGTAGAGCTTGACCTCTTTGGCGTAGTCCTCGCGGGTGATCGCCGTCTCGAGGTACATCTGCATGCGGGTCTCGGGCGAGCGCCAGCGAAACAGACGGAAGGCGTCGCCGGAGAACTTGGCCTCGGCGATGAATGAGGGCAGCCCGGCGAGCGCGAGGATCAGCGCGGCCCACGGCGAGAAGGCGGCGAGCAGGGCGGCGAAGCTGACCAGCGAGATGCCGTTTTGGACCAGCGAGAAGGTGCGACCGACGAGGCTGAGCGGGCGACTGGAGGCCTCGCGGCGGGCGCGGGTGAGCTTGTCGTAGAACTCGGCGTCCTCGAAGTGAATGAGGTCGAGGGTCAGGGCCTTCTCGAGGATCATGACGTTGACGCGATGACCGAGCTGGGCGCGCAGCAAGGACTGGGCGACGCTGATGCCGCGCTGGGTAGCGAGGAGGACGATGACGAGGGCGGCCTCGGCGAGGACCAGGCGGAGGACCGGGCCGGCGTCGGTGCCGCTGTGCTCGGCTGCCAACGAGGCGTGGACGACGGCGTCGACGATGAGCTGGCCGAGGTAGGCGACCGCGGCTGGGAGCACGCCAGCGATGAGGGTGAGGCCGGCGAACAGGACCGTGAGCGGGCGGCTGGTCGACCACACGAGCTCGAGCGCGCGACGGCTGTAACGAAATACGCCGAGGAAGCGGCGCAGGCCGGGCTCATCCGATGGGTCTGCCACGCGAGCGAGGGTGCCCTGGATCCGGGGGATTTCTGACAATTTCAGCGCGAGATGATGTCGGCGGTCTGGAGGGGCCTGGGTGGCTTCGTGGCGGTCGCTTCGGCGGGGTGGATGGCCGAGCTTGGGATCAGATCGGCGGACTGCAGCGGTTTGAAGACCGGGATGTCGAAGAGGCTGGGGTCGTACCTGGGTGGCTCGAAATGGATGCGATCGAGCCGGCGCAGGGGGTCGTCGTAGGCATCATCGCCGCTGCTGGCCTCGAGCGCGACGAGCAGTGCGAACGCGGCGAGGCCGACCAGCAGCAGAGTGACGCCCTGAAGCGCCTGCTTCCAGCGCGGCGTCGGCTGCTTGGCGCTCCGTCGGCGTGGCTGGCGGGCGCCAGGCGGCGGCCCGTAGATCGACTTCATGGCAAGCGCCACTCTAGACAACGCCGCGCCGGCCGGCCAGCGGGGAGGTCGGCGCGCATTCTTGCTTCAGGGCCGGGCGTGGAGCCCGAGCTCGCGGCAGGAGGCGATCGCGTTGGCGATGCCCTCCGCCATGCGCACACGCGGCGTGTAGCCGAGCTCGCGCGTGGCGCGGGCGTGGCTGAAGTAGTGGTGGCTGCAGATGTAGCGGATGGCGAAGCGCGAGAGGCCCTCCTCGGCGTTGAGCGTGCCGCCGCGGACGTAGGTGTCGAAGGCTTCACGTACGGCGGCGGCTGCATAGGCGACGGCGCGGGGGATGGCCAGCTGGGGAGGCTTGTAACCGAGCGGCGGGAGCACCTGGGCGACGAAGTCCCAGAAGGACATCGGTTCGCCGTTGGTGATGAAGTAGGCCTGGCCAGCGACGGGCGAGCCCGGCACGAGTCGCTCGTCGGCGGCGAGCATGGCGTCGACGACGTTGGTCACGTAGGTGAAGTCGGAGAGCTTCTTCTCGCCGAGGCCGACGCGGAACTTGAGCTTGCCCTCGCGGGCGCGGCTGAGGATCGCTGGGAGCAGACGGGTGTCGCCGGGGCCGAAGACGACGTGGGGACGGATCGCGCAGGTGAGCACGCCGTGCTGGCCGCTGGCCCGCAGCACTTCTTCCTCGGCGATGCGCTTGGTCTCGGCGTAAGGGGCGGGGAAGCTGGCGGCGTAGGGGAGGGACTCGTCGCCGTTCTCGATGTCGTGGCCGTCGTAGACGACGCTGGCCGAGCTGACGTAGACGAGCCGCGGGACGGCGGATTGCTGGCACGCACGCAGGACGTTGCGGGTGCCGTCGATGTTGACGGCGCGGACGGTCTCGAGGCGATTGTGTTTGGTGTGCACGAGCGAGGCGCTGTGAAACACGACGTCCTGGCCGGCGATCGCGTCATCGACGACGCGGGGGTCGCAGATGTCGCCGCGGACAAACTGCACGTCGGAGCGCCAGGGGTCGACGCGGTGGTCGAGCACGGTGACGACGTCGCCGCGGTCGGCGAGGGCGTCGACGACCGCGCGACCAAGGAAGCCGCAGCCGCCAGTGACGAGGGACGAACGAGCTTCAGGGGCGGAGCTTGAGGCGGTCACGAGCGGCCGAGGATAGACCAGCGTCGCAGGGCGGTGTAGTCCGAGCCGCGGTCACTTCGAGGACTTGCAGACGCGCTTCTGGAGGCCGCCGCTCTGAACGCGGATGGCGCAGGCCTCCTCGGCGTAGAGGTCGGAGAGGTCGTTGTCGTAAGCGTAGCAGCAGGGGTCCTGACCTTCGGAGGGGCAGTCGCTGCCTGCGGGCTGGCAGCAGCGGGGGTCGTCTTGATCGACGAAGCCGTCGCAGGTATCGAGGCACTTGACCGCGCAGACCGAGTTGGCGCAGCCGCGGTTCTCGCAGTAGATGGTGAGATCCTCGATCTGGATGTCTTTGCCGTCGCAAGATTCGCGCGGGGACAGGCGATCGGGGAAGTTGATGTCGAGGATCTGGGGGTCGTCGGCCTTGTCGTCGCCGCAGAAGCCGCAGGGCCCGCGATACCACAAGCACTTGTCCGGCAGGCACTGGGTCGTTTGCCCGGAGGTGTACGGCTTGGTCGGGTAGGTCATCAGCTCGGAGCACTCCTTCGGCTGGAGGAGGCTCATGCTGCTGGCCTTGGGGTCGCACTCCTCGCCGACCTCGGCGTCGAGCTGCCCGTTGCCGCACTGATCGCAGGTGCTGTCGTCGAGCTGACAGTCGTCCGTGCAGCTGAGGAAGCCCTGGCCGCTGGGGCAGTCCTTGTTGCCGAAGTCGGTGAGGTCGCACTGCTCGTGGGTGTCGTCGATCTTGCCGTTGCCACACTTGGAGACGGCGACGAGCGTGCAGCTCACGGGGTCACAGGGCGGGTCGTTCCTGGCGGCTGGGTCGCATTCCTCGCCGCCGTCGAGGTCGATGACGCCGTCCCCGCAGACCGAAGGCAGGTCGAGCAAGCAGCCCAGCGACGGCAGCGAGCCGGCGAGCAAGCTCGCGGCGAGTGCCGCGGACCGGGCCGCGAGCTTTCCTGGCAGTCGCATCGTCGCTTACTATATCAGTCGGGCGCGGGGCGATCGCAAGTCGTCCAGGCGACCGGACCAGACATCGCAAAACCTACGAAGCTGAGACAGTTGACGAATACCCACAACAGGCGGACGTCGCCAGCAGCGGCGAGGAATGGCGGGCCTATCCGTCAGGTGCTTGCACAGCAGGTGCTCGGTGGCGTGCGGCCTGGTGGGCTCGTGCTCGAAATCGCAAGTGGCTCAGGGGAGCACGTGGTGGGCTTTGCGGGGGCATTTCCCGGGCTCGTGTGGCAGCCCAGCGATCCCGATCTCGAGATGGTGCGCAGTGTGGACGCGTGGGTGGACGAGGCGGGGCTCGCCAGCGTGCGGCCCGCTCTGCAGCTCGACGCGAGAGACTGGCCGTGGCCGCTGAGGCAGGTCGATGCGATCGTATGCATCAATATGATCCACATCGCGCCGTGGACCGCGTGCCTGGGGCTCATGCGTGGAGCAGGCGAGCTGCTGCAGCCGGGCTCGCCGCTGTACCTCTACGGGCCCATGAAGATCGACGGGCGCTGCACGACGCCGAGCAACGAAGCCTTCGACGAGTCACTACGCGCACGTGACCCGGCATGGGGCGTGCGCGACCTCGAGGCAGTCGCGGAGGCCGGACGTGCGTGCGGGCTGGAGCTGGCGCAGGTGCTGGCGATGCCGGCCAACAACTTCTCGCTGGTGCTGCGCCGGGTCCCGCGGGTCAACTAACAGGCTGGGCACCCGCAGCTGAGCTCGTTCCCGCCAAGGGCGTTGCAGACGTTGAAGTCGCCCGTACACACGAAGGTGCCGGCGCACTCGCAATCGACCTTGCCCCCGCACTCGAGGGGGACTGGCTCGCAGGTCGGCGGGGTCTGCTGCTTGGAGATCTTCTGCACGCACATGCTGTCGGCCGGGCAGAAGCTGCAGTCGGGCACGACGTTGCAGCTGAGGGCCGGTACGCAGGCGCCGGTCCAGCAGGTGCCGTTCTGGTTGACGCCGGGGGCCTGACCCGCGGGGCAGTCGGGCGTGGGCGCGTCGCACTGGACGGTGCTGCTGTCGCAGTTGATCCGCTCGGTGCCGCAAACGCCGAGGCGACACTCGGCCTGGTCAATGCCGATGGCGTCGCACATCGGCTGATCGCAGGTCTTCTTGCAGATCGGGTCGGGATCGCCGGCCTTGATGCCGAAGCAGTCGCAGCAGTCGTTGTGCAGAGCGCAGTCCGTGTTGGAACTGCATTGCCCGCCGGGCATCACGCCGGTGTCGCTGCCGCTGGTGCTGACGTCGGTGGTGCCGGGCTCGGTGGAACCGGTGCTGATGGTGCCGGTGGCCGGCTCGGTGGAGCTGCCGGTGCCGGTGGCGCTGTCGCTGCTGGTGGTGACAGGCTCGGTGGTGCCGCTACCGGTCGGCATGGTGGTCGTGCTGGTTCCGGTGCCAGCCGTCGTGCCGGGGTCTGTGCTGCTCGCGGTGGAAGTGCTCACAGTGGTCTTGCCACCGTCGTCGCCGCAGGCTGGGAGGAGGAGCAGGGCCGGGAGAATGAAAGTCAAGCGCATGCCGAGAGCATGGCCGAACTTGGGTCGCGAGAGAACCGGCCCACGGTGGGCCGGCTCTCTTCGGGAATACAGAGGTACAGGGCGAGTTGCGGCCTCATGGCCGCGGTGCTCGCGTCAGTTCTCGACGAAGGCCTTGAGCCGCTTGCTGCGGGACGGGTGCCGCAGCTTGCGGAGCGCCTTGGCCTCGATCTGGCGGATGCGCTCGCGGGTGACGGAGAAGTCCTGGCCGACCTCCTCGAGGGTGTGGTCGCTGGACTCGCCGATGCCGAAGCGCATGCGCAAAACTTTCTCTTCGCGCGGGGTGAGCGTGGCGAGGACGCGGCGGGTCTGGTCGGCGAGGTTCATGTTGATGACCGCGTCCGTGGGCGAGATCATGTTCTTGTCCTCGATGAAGTCGCCGAGGTGCGAGTCCTCTTCCTCGCCGATCGGTGTCTCGAGCGAGATGGGCTCCTTGGCGATCTTCAGGACCTTGCGGACCTTGTCGAGCGGGAGCTCCATCTTCTCGGCGATCTCCTCGGGCGTGGGCTCGCGGCCGAGCTCCTGCACCAGGCTGCGGCTGGTGCGGATGAGCTTGTTGATCGTCTCGATCATGTGCACGGGGATGCGGATCGTGCGGGCCTGATCGGCGATGGCGCGGGTGATGGCCTGACGGATCCACCACGTCGCGTAGGTCGAGAACTTGTAGCCGCGCTTGTACTCGAACTTGTCGACCGCCTTCATCAGGCCGATGTTGCCCTCCTGGATGAGGTCGAGGAACTGCAGGCCGCGGTTGGTGTACTTCTTGGCGATCGAGACGACGAGGCGGAGGTTGGCCTCGACCAGCTCGGCCTTGGCGCGCTCGGCCTGACGGCGGGCCGACATCAGGCCCTCGTGGAGCTCGCGCAGCTGCGGCGCGCGCATGTTGGTCTCCTGCTCGACCTGACGGATGCGCTTGATGGCCAGCTTCATGCGGGCCTCGATCTCGTGCAGCTCGGAGGGGTGGAGGCCGAGGCGGCGACAGAGCTTGAACTCCTCCTCCTCGGAGAGGCGGACGTCCTTGAACAGCTTGCGCAGCTCCTTCAGGTCCATGCCGGCGCGGCGCTCACACTGGATGAGGTCGCGTTCGGCCCGGGACACGCGCTCGACCAGCATGCTGAGCTCGCCGACGATGCCGTCGATCGGCTTGCGCCCGAGCTTCATGTCCTGGATGGCCTCGAGGATCGACTTGCGGTGCTCGTCGAGGCCCTTGAGGTGGACCTCGCGGGTGGCGTCGTCGAGCGGGGCGGGGGCGTTGGCGGCGGGGGCGGGCACCGGGGCGCCGTCGCCGGGGCCGACCTTGCGGTCGGCGACCAGGATGCCCTTGAGCTTGTCGACCTCCTTCTGGTGGCGACGGATCTTCTCGACCTGCTTGTGCAGGTTGTCCATCGCCGCCTCTTGGTTGATCGACGGGATCTCGGCGCCGGGGGGCATGCCGGGGCCGTTCTCGGCCGGATTGCTGATGTTCAGCACGTCCTTGACCCGCATCTGCCCGCGGCGAATGCGGTCGTACATGTCGAGGATGAAGGGCACGGCGACCGGCGAGGCGAGGGCCACGTCGAGGACCCGCATCTCACCCTGCTCGATGCGCTTGGCGATCTCGACCTCGCCCTCGCGGGTCAGCAGCGAGACGGAGCCCATCTTGCGCAGGTACATGCGCACCGGGTCGTTGGTGCGCGAGGGCTCGTCCTCACCCTCCTCGTCGCGCTTGGGCATCACCTTGCGGGTGGCGAGCTTCGGCTTGGCGGCGTCCTTGGCCTCCTCGCGCGAGAGCACCTGCACGCCCTCGTCGACCAGCGTCTTCTCCCACTCGCCGAGCTCCTCGGGATCGATGAGGTCGGGCGGGAGCAGCTCGTGCAGCTCGTCGTAGGTGACGTGGCCCTTCTTCTTGCCGAAGGCAATGAGCTGCTTCTTGAGCTTCTCGCGGTCGACGATGCGCGTCTGAGTCTTAGGGGTCATAGATGTTCTCGGGTCAGGGCCGGACACTGGCGCTCGAAGAAAGGTTGGAGAGGGGCTGGCGCTCGAGCTCGGCGAGACGCTGGTTCACGCTGGTGCGCTCGCGCGAGAGCGCCAGCGCTTGCTGCTGTTCGCCGCGCTCGATCGCGCGGGTGATGCGATCGGCGAGCTCCTGGCGGGCGCGCCGGAGCTCGTCACGGTGGCAGCCAAAGAGGTGATTCTGGAGGGTCTGCGCGGGGTCCTCGATGTCGCGGTACTCGCCAGAGAACAGCGCGTCGTGGATCTGGCGGTGGACCTGCGGGTCGACGAGCTCGAGCAGCTCTCCTTCGCCAGGGCTCTCGCCGGCGAAGGCCGCGTCGATCACGGCGCACACGATCGGTGCCAGTCGCGGGTCGGTCACGAGCTCCTTCACCCTGTTCTGCTCGGCGAGCGTGGCAAGGTGTGGGTTGTCCACCAGCAGGGCGGCCAGCGCAACTTGGCTGCGCGGAAGCTCGGGCAGGGGCCGGACTGGGCCAGATCTTGACGCCGGGTGCGACGGGCCTCCGCGGTCGGCGGCCGGCGAGTGCGGACGCTGGGCCTCGCGGTGGCCCTGGGTGGCGGGGTGGTCCGACTGACCAGTTTGCTGGAGGGCGCGCAGGGCGGACGATATGCGCCCTGGCGGGAGTCCCAGCAACTTGGCGGCCTGGTCGAGGTACATCTCCCGGGCGCCATCGCGCTTGACCCGGGCGAGCAAAGGGGCAAGCGCGCTAAGGGCGCGATCTTGGGCCTCGATGCTGTCACGGGCCCCAGCGGCGACCATCCAGCGCATCAGCCACTCGAGCGCCGAGCGGGGCTGTTCGAGCAGGGCGACGAGACGGGCGGGGTCGGTGGTGTCGGGGTCCTCACCCCCCTCGAGCGCGACGACCCGGGCGTCGATGCCGGCGTCGAGGAGGAGGGGGATCGCGGCGCGGGTGGCCTTGCGACCGGCGCTGTCGCCGTCGAAGCACAGCACCGCCGACTCGGCGAAGCGGCCGAGGAGGGCGACTTGTTGGGCGGTGAGGGCCGTGCCGAGGGGGGCGACGGTCTCGCGGTGGCCGCGTTGGTGCATGGTGACGACGTCGACGTTGCCCTCGACGATGATCGCTCGGCCGGCGCGGCGCATGGGCTGGCCGGCGAGGTGGAGGCCAAAGAGGGTCTTGCCTTTGGTGTAGAGCAGGGACTCGGGGGAATTGGTGTACTTGGGCGCCTCGCGGCCGTCGGCGTCCTGGGCGTATTCGGGGAGGACGCGGCCGGAGAAGGCGATGACGGCGCCACCGGGCTGTACGACGGGGAACATCAGGCGGCCGCGGAACTTGTCATAAAAGTTGTCGGTGCGCTCGGAGCGGGCGACGAGGCCGAGCTTTTCGGCGAGGGGGAGGCTGAGGCCTTTGCGCTGGAGGTGGCGGGTGAGGCGGTCCCAGCCGGCCTCGGCTGGCGCGGGGGCATAGCCGAGCTGGAAGGCCTCGGCGGTCTCGGGGGTGATGCCTCGTTTTTGTTGATAGAGGCGGCCGAGGTGGCCGTCCTCGCCGGTGAGGAGAATCTCGCGATAGAGCTCGGCGGCGGCGCGGGTGATCGCGTAGGCCTCGTCGCGCTCGACCTGCTGGGCGGTGCTGGTGGTGTCTTTGAGGCCGGCGGGGAGCTGCACGCCGTACTGCTGGGCCAGCTGGCGGGTGGCCTCGAGGAAACCTTTGCCCTCGAGCTGCATGATGAAGTCGATGCCGCTGCCCCACACGCCGCAGCCGAAGCACTTGTAGCTGCGCCGTTCGGGGTTGACATAGAAGCTCGGGGTGCGCTCGCTGTGGAAGGGACAGCAGGCGGTGAAGTTCTTGCCAGAGCGCTTGAGGCCCACGTAGCGGCCGACCAGATCGACGATGTCGATCCGATCCTTGAGCTCCTGAAGTTTTTCCTCCGGGATAATGGCCATGGGAGGGGCGAAGCGGCACAGAGTAGGACAAGTCCCCCACGACGGCCGCGGGCGGTCTTGTAAGGATCCCCACGACGATGTGGGGGGGTGGTGAGGCCTGAGGCGCACGAGTTGGCCGAAAAGTTGCCGCATGTGGAAGCGACGTGCATGGATGCCGCATGCGCGAGCCCCATGAAGTCGAAGTCGCCACACCTGGACAGGTGTCCACCACGGGGCAGGAGAACGTGGCGAATCGACGTGCTAGCGGCGGTCGTGCGCGGGCCCGGGATCGCTTGATGGACCGGGCCACGCGGGCCTATCCCGAGAGCGAGCCGCTGCGTCGCCTCGCCGGGGCGCGGGGGGTCGAGAACCTGATGTTGTTCATCGACGACGACCTGCGCGAGACGGCGTTGGCGCTCGGCAACGTGGAGAACTATCTGGTGGGGGTCCTCGGCCTGCTCGAGGCGCCGCGCCTCGGGCGTGAGGAGGTCCACGCCGTCGCCGCAGATACCCAGGTGCTCGACCACGTGGACATGCTGGTCGAGACGCTCGAGACCCTGCGTCGCCGGCTGGCGAAGCTGTCGGCGAGTCTGCGTTAGAGTTCGCCGGCCGTGGCCGAGCCTGACAATCAGAGCCGTCGAGCGCGTGCGCGTCAGGCGGTGGTCGCCACGACTGGCGTGTACGTGGTCTATGGCCTGCTCGGCCTGGTGCCCGGGCTCGGTGAGTACCGCGGCGTGGCCTTGGTGGCGGCGTTCTACTTCCTGCCTGCCTGGCTCTTGAGACATGCACCGGAGGTGCAGGCCCGTTATCAGGTGGGGCCGGACTCGCCGGTGCCGCCGTGGAGTTGGCGCGGGGGACGGGTCGCGCTGGTGGCTGCGCTGGTGGTGTTCCCGCCGTTTGTGCTGGCGTTTTGGTGGTTCTATCAGCAGGTGTGTGGCGGTGACCTGCGGGTGCTGTCACCGGTGTTGTGGGTGGAGGGGCTGACGCCGTGGGCGGGCGGGCTGGAGCGCTTCCTCGCGGGGCTGTGTCGCACGCACGCGGGCGGGTTCTGGCCAGAAGGGCTGCAAGTGCCCGCGAGCTGGATGGCGTGGCACGGGCTCGGCTTCGTGCGTCAGGTGGTGGAGGGGTTGTTCGCGGTGGCGCTGGCGGAGGAGGTGTTCCATCGCGGCTATCTGATGAGTGCGCTGGAGGATCTGTGGCCGCCGCGGCGCGAGGTGCTGGGCGCGAAGGTGGGGCTGGCGGCGGTGATCTCGAGCCTGATGTTCGCGGTCGGGCACCTGGTCGGAATGGCCCAGGCTGCGCGTCTGGCGACATTTTTTCCCGCGCTCGTGTTCGCGTGGTTGTGGCGGCGCAGCGGTAGTCTGTGGGCTCCCGCACTGTTTCACACGGCGGCGAACTTGTTGATGGACCTGTTGCTGGCCAGTACATTCCCGGCGTGAACGCGGCGCAGGGGCAGGGGCGGATCGCGGCGTTCTTCGACGTCGACCACACGTTGCTCGACGTAAACTCGGGGGCGAGCTGGTTGCGGCACGCGTGGCGCACCGGGAAGGTGAAGCCGCTGCGGGCGTTGCAGGCGGTGGGCTGGCTGATCCGCTACCGTTTGGCGCTGCTTGACCTCGAGGAGGTGTCGGCGCGCGTGGCCCTCGATTACAAGGGCGTGGCGGTGGCGGACATCGATGCGGAGGTGCGCGAGTGGTTTTACCGCGATGTCGTCCAGCACGTGTGTATTGAGGGCCGTCAGCATGTGGCGGACCACCTCGAGCGCGGGCACATCGTGACCTTGCTGACCTCGGGGACGCGCTTCTCGGCGACGCCGCTCGCCGACATGCTGAAGGTGCCGCACGTGCTCTGCACGGACATCGAGACCGTCGACGGGGTGATCACCGGACGGCACATCGCGCCGGCCTGCGCCGGGCCGGGCAAGGTGGTCCATGCGGAGCGCTTCGCCGCGGAGCACGGGGTCGATCTGACGCGCAGTTACTTCTATACGGACAGCTTCAGCGACCTGCCGATGCTCGAGCGGGTCGGGTGTCCGCGGATCGTGAATCCGGACCCGCGCCTGCGACGGCACGCGCGGGCCCGCGGATGGGAGATCGAACGATGGAGAGCACCCTGACGTTTTGCGAGATCGGGCCGGTCGATGGCATCATCGCCGCGGCGCTGGCTGAGGACCTGGCCAGTGGTGATGTGACAGGCCGGGTCACCGTGTCGGCGCACACGCAATGGAGCGCGCGGCTGGTCGCCAAGGAGCGGCTGGTGTTCGCGGGCGGGGCGGTGGCGAAGGCCGTGTTTCATCGCGTCGACCCGGCGATCGCGGTCGAGGTGTTGCTGCGCGACGCGGAGGTGGCGGCGCCGGGGACGGTGTTGCTGACGGTCAGCGGCAACGCGCGGGCTCTGCTGGCGGCAGAGCGCACTACCTTGAACCTGCTGCAGCGGATGTGCGGTGTGGCGACGCTGACGCGGGCCTATGTGGATGCGGCCGCGGGGCGCTGTCGCGTGGTCGACACGCGCAAGACGATGCCCGGGCTGCGGGCGATCGATCGCTACGCGGTGCGCTGCGGCGGGGGACACAACCATCGCAACGACCTCGGGGCCGGGGTGCTGATCAAGGAGAATCACATCCGGGCGGCGGGCGGGGTCGCGGAGGCGGTCGCGCGGGCGCGTGTGCACGCGCCGCACACCCTGCGCATCGAGTGCGAGGTGACGGATTTGGAGGAGCTGCGTGAGGCGCTGACCGCCGGGGCCGACGCGGTGCTGCTCGACAACATGAACGATGCGCAGGTGCGTGAGGCCGTGGCGATCGTGGATCGCAAGGCGGTGGTGGAGGTGAGCGGTGGGGTGAGCCTCGATCGCATCAGCCAGCTGGCCCAGCTCGGCATCGACGTGATCAGCGTCGGCAAGTTGACCCACAGCGCGCCGGCCAGCGACATCTCGCTGCTGTTTCAGCGCGGTGATGGGAGCTGGGGCTAGCGCGTGCGAGGCCTGTCGCTGGTGACCGAGGCGCTCGGGCACGTGCACGAGCACCACGCCAGCGTGGGCTCGACAAATGACCGGGCGCTGGCGTGGGCCCGCGCTGGTGCGCCGCACGGGGCGATGGTCACGGCCGACGAGCAGACGGCGGGGCGCGGGCGGCTGGGGCGGCGCTGGGTGTCGCCGGTGGGGGAGGGTTTGTATGTCAGCGTGGTGCTACGGCCGGCGCAGGGGTGGTCGCCGCGCTGGGCGGCGCTGGGGCTGGCGGTCGGGCTCGGGGTGCTCGACGGGTTGGCGAGGTGGGTGCCGGAGGTGCGGCTCAAGTGGCCGAACGACCTGTTGGTCGGGGCGCGAAAGTTGGGCGGTGTGCTGTGCGAGACGCGTTGGCAGGGGCCGGTGCCAGACGTGGTGATCGGGTTTGGGATCAACGTGCTGCAGCGCGAGTGGCCGGCGGAGCTGGAGGCGACCAGCCTGGCGCATGAGCTGGTGCCGGAGGCCTGTCCTTCGCGCCAGGTCGTGCTCGAGGCGGTGTTGCCTGCGCTCGAGCGGGTGCTGGCCGGTTTTTTTGCTGGCGGGTTTCCGGCGATCCGGGCCGGGTACGAGCGCAGCAGCGCGGTCCTCGGACGGCGGTTGACGGTCGGCGGGGTCGCGGTGGTCGGGGTTGGCTTCGACGACGATGGGGCGCTGCGTGTGCGCGCCGAGTCAGGCGGAGCGAGCTGGCGGGTCGAGACCGAGGATGTGTGGTTGCGCGCGCCTGGATGAGGCGAGTTCAGGTGCCGCCGCGCAGGGAGCCGGTGGGGGCGCGGGAGGAGGGGAAGACGCGGCTGGTGCGGTCGCTGTGGCGTCTTTGTGGGCGGAGGGCGACGAGGACGCGGGCGTCGTCGCCGGTGACGCCGAGGCGGGTGAGGGCTTCTTCGCCGATGCGCACGCGGGTGGGCTGGCCACTGAAGGTGTCGTCGGGATCGATCATCGCCTGGGCGGGGGTCCACACGGCGCGGAAGTGCGGCGAGCGTTCGGCGGTCACGGCGACGATGCCGGGTTGAGCGGTGGTGTCGGGCTCGCCGGGGATGGCCTGGTAGCTGCGGGTGTCGCGGACGAAGGTGACCTGGTCGGTGTCGGCTTCGTAGTGGGGGCCACCGTCGAAGGGGTCGACGCGGCCGCTGTACTGGAAGCCGATGCTCTCGAGCAGGCGCTGCGCGCCGACCGTGTTGGGCCCGACCTGGCCGATGATCTCTTGCACGTCGTCGGGGAGCAGACTGGCGTGGACCGGCATGGTCGGGAACAGGCGCCAGATGAACTCTTTGTTGAAGCGGCTGAGGCGGTCGGCCTCGTCGTAGCTGAGGCCGGTGAACTTGTGGCCGAGAGCGTCCCACAAGGGTGAGCGGGTGCCGCTTGGGCTCTTGTAGAGGGGTGGCAGCAGCTCGGCGAGCAGGCGGTCGCGGAACCAGCCGCGGTAAGCGGCGATGAAGACGAAGCGGGCGAGGGAGAGCAGGCGGCCGAGTTTTTCGGGGTGTCGACGGAGCTCGGGGTGGAGGACGAGACCGCCGAGCTCGGTGGGACCGTCGTAGGTGTGCCCGAGGTAGAGCATCGTGTGGGTCATGTGCACGTCGTGGAACTCGGCGTCATCGGTGACACGGAGGTCGGCGTAGCGCTCCTCCTGGATGACGCGGAAGAACACGTGTGGCTCGTCGTAGTCGCCGTGCTGGGCGTGGATCATCGAGGTGCCGACGACACGGCCGGTCTCGTCCTCGAGGACAAAGAGGAAGCGACGACCGGGGTCGAAGTCGGGGGTGCCGCGGAAGGAGGTGAGCGAGCGGGCCAGCAGGTCGCTGATGAAGCGGCGCTCGGGCGGCAGGTTGAGGCTGTTGAGGTGGCAGGCGAGGTCGAAGATCGCGTCCTCGTCGCTCGTGGCGGCCTCGCGGAACAGAAACATGGGTACACCCTCCACCGCCACGTCCATGCGCCCGTCCGGTGGGGGATCGGCGCGCGAACAGCAGCAGGTGGGGCCAGCATGACACTCTTGGCCGGGCCAGGCCTATCCTCTGCAGGCGTGCGAAACGTGGCGTACCGCGGCCCGTGAGCGGGCGATGAACACGAGGACGCCCACCGTAGTGGGCGTCTTTGGGTTCAGCGCGGCCGGACAGAACGACGTTCTTCCGGTTCGCTCAGAATGGAATGTCGTCGTCGCCCGGGTTGCCGCCAAAGTCGTTGAAGTCAGGTTCGGGCCCACCGCCACCGCCCTCGTCGTAGCCGCCGCCACCGCCACCGCCGCCGCCGCCGCCGCGGGCTGGGGCCGGGCGCGAAGCTGGGGCGCCACCACGTGCTGGGGCTGCGCCGCGGTTGGCTCCGTAGCCGCCGCCACCGCCGCCGCCACCGCCACCGCCGCCACCGTAGTTGCCGCCTCCGCCTCCGCCTCCGCCTTCGCCGCCGCCGCCTTCCCCACGGCCGCCGATGAACTGGACCGTGTCGGCGACGATCTCGGTGGTGTAGTGCTTTTGGCCGTCCTTGTCGTAGCTAGAGGTGCGCAGGCGGCCCTCGACGTAGACTTGGCGGCCCTTGGTGAGGAAGTTGTTGCAGTGCTCGGCCTGCTTGCCCCACACCGACACGCGGTGCCACTCGGTCTCCTCGACGGCCTCGTTGTTCTTGTTGGTGTAGCGGCGCGAGGTGGCGATGTTGAGCTTGCAGACGGGCTGGCCGCTCTGCAGGTAGCGCAATTCGGGGTCGCGACCGAGGTGTCCGAGGATGATGGCTTTGTTGACGCCGGCCATGGGAGCTCGCTGATCGAAGGGGGGCAGGTTGCGCGCCGGGGTCCGGCGCGAGGCGCCGGATGATAGCGAAATTGCTCGGCTACGCGAGGGTGGCAGGTCGTCGGCGCGCGGGTGGGTGTTGCGGGCGCCAAGGCACGTAAATTTGTGACGATTCGCACAACGCTGCGGCTGGGCTCTCGTCCCCGAGGAGAGCCAGTGAGCTGCCTCCATACGGTGTTTGCTTGACCGCTAAGCCCAACCGGGCTTACCACGAAAGAAGCTGCGGGTTTTCTCCCCTGGGGCTTCCGATGAACGTCCAGCTCAGCGTCATCTTGCTGTTACGCGACCGTGAGCCGGCTGTGGCCGCGATGGTTCGCGAGGCGGCGGCGTTGGGGAAGGCTGTGGTGAGTGACGGGGGTCGGTTTGAGGTGCTCGCGCTCGACGAGCATTCGGGCGACAACACGCTGAGCCTGCTGAGTGTGTTGCACGGGAAGGTCCCCGAGTTGCGGACGATCCAGGAGGTGCGCGAGGGGACTGCGGTGGCGCAGGCTGCCCGCACGGCGCGGGGTGAGCGGTGGCTGTTTGTCGACCGCGAGGTGGATTCGGAGCTGGCGCGTTGGGGTGTGCGCCAGCTCGCGGCTGGTCAGCGTGCGGCGTTGGTGCCCGGGGAGATCCTCGCGGTGGAGGCGCGGCTCGGCGCGCACGTGCTCGCGGACCTGTACGGCGGGTTGGTGTCGGCGCAGCAGGCGGTCACGCGCGAGCTCGGGGCACGGGGGGGGAAGCCAGCGACGCGACCGGGGCCTGATCGCGGGTTGCGGGAGCGGGCGTTGTTGTTCCTGCGTGGACGGCTGGGCATGGTCGGGCTTGGGCAGCTCGACCGTCCTCGTGGGACCTGAAGCGGCCGGGCTCTTGCCGAGGCTTTGCCAGGCCCGGCTGCTATAGTCGCGGCCGTGCTTTCCACGCTGTTCACGGTGCTCCTGGCCTTTCTTGGGGTATCGCTCCTCATCGTCTTCCACGAGTTCGGCCATTACCTGTGCGCGCGGGCGACGGGGATGCGGGTCGACCGCTTCAGCGTGTTGGGGATCGGTCCGGTGGTGTGGCGGCTGGGCAACCGAGGTGGCACCGAGTTCGTGATCAGCGCGATCCCCTTTGGTGCCTACGTGCACATCGTCGGGATGGAAGCTGGGGACGACGGGGCGCAGGCGCTGCCGCCGTTGCCCGCGAAGGATCAAGACGGGGTGTTTACGCCGCCGCCGGTGACGTACGCCGCGGACGACCCGTACCTCTATCGGAACCGCCCGGTGTTGGCGCGGATGCTGGCGATCCTCGGCGGGCCCTTGGCGAACTACGTGGCCGCGACGGTGCTGTATGTGGGGCTGTTTGTGGCGGTGGGGCCGGAGAAGGTGGTGACGGTCCGGGCGCTGTCGACGATGAGCGAGAGCGCGGCGACGGCGGGGGTGAAGCAGGGCGACGAGTTCATCCGCGCGAACGGGCAGGAGCTCGAGGGTGAAGGGCCAGCGGCGCGGCTGGCCGCGGTCACGGAGGCGAACAAGGGGAAGACCATCGAGTTGGTGGTGCGGCGTGATGGCGCCGAGGTGCCGTTGCAGGTCCCTGTCAACGAGGAGGGGCGCATCGGTGTCGGCCTGCGGCCGGGCAAGTTCGAATGGGTTGCGGTGAGTGGGGGCGAGGCGGTGCTGCTGGGGCTGAAGGAGCCGTGGGTCGTCTCGTGGAAGAATTTGCAGGGGCTCGGCCAGCTGTTCACTGGCAAGGCCGGCATCGGCCAGATGTCGGGCCCGGTCGGCATCGTTCAGGGCGTGGCCCAGGCGGCCGAGGAGGGGCCGGCTTCGTACGTCAAGTGGCTGGCGATGATCAGCGCGTTGCTCGGGCTGTTCAACCTCCTGCCGCTGCCGGCTCTCGATGGTGGGCGCATGATCTTCATGCTGATCGAGGCGGTGCTGCGCCGGCCGGTCAATCGCCACGTCGAGGAGATGATCCACGGCTACGGGATGTTGGCCCTGCTCGGGTTGATCCTTTATGTGACGCTGGCCAACGACTTCAAGCTGTCGCGGCTCTTCAACTAGCTCGCTCTCTTTCCTCCTCGTCGCGCATGAGCACCCGTCGTCGCAGCGCTCCGCCTCCGGGGCAGAATACTCCCCGGCCTTCCGAAGGCGCGAAAACGCGCTACGCCGTCCCACGGCATCGCAAACCCGCGCCGGAGCAGCCGGGCGACGCGGAGGTCGAGGCGGCGGCGGAGAACCTCGAGCTGGCCGATATGCAGGCGAAGGACCTCGACGAGCCGGGGCGCTTCGGCGAGGCCCAGGCGGCGGCGCTGTTCGCCCCGCTGGTGGATGCGGCGTGGCAGCCGCGGGCGCGCTCATCGGCGCAGCTGCTCGAGCTGGTGGAGCGTCTGGCGGAGCTCCCGGGCGTGTACGTGATGCGCGACCGCAAGGGCACGATCGTATACGTCGGCAAGGCGAGGCGGCTGCGGGCGCGCGTGCGGCAGTATTTCAACGGGACGGACACGCGGATGTTCGTGCCCTTTCTGGCCAACTTGCTCGGTGACATCGAGACGGTGGTGACCTCCAACGACAAGGAGGCGCTGCTGCTCGAGAACAACCTGATCAAGAAGCACAAGCCGCGCTTCAACGTGAAGCTGCGCGATGACAAGCAGTTCCTGGTGCTGCGTTTGGACCCGAAGGCAGATTGGCCGCGGCTCGAGCTGGTCCGGCGGATGCGCAAGGACGGGGCGCAGTACTTCGGGCCGTATCACTCGGCCAACAGCGCGAGGCACACGCTGCGGGTGGTCAACCGCTACTTCAAGCTGCGCACCTGCACGGACTACACGCTCAAGCACCGCACGCGTCCGTGTCTGCAGCACCAGATCGGCCGCTGCCCGGCGCCCTGTGTGTATCCCGTGGACCGCGAGGCGTACCGCGGGCAGGTCAAGCACGTCGGGCAGTTCCTCGACGGGCGCCACAAGGATCTGGTCCACGATCTGAAGGCCCAGATGGAGGCGGCTGCGGAGGCGATGGAGTTCGAGACGGCGGCGCGGCTGCGCGACCAGCTGGCGGCGATCGAGACCAGCCTCGAGTCGCAGCAGGTGGTCGACAGCAGCGAGGTGGACCAGGACGTGATCGGCATGTACCGCGAGGGTGGGCAGGTCGAGTTCGTGGTGATGCACGTGCGCCAGGGCAAGCTGCTCGGGACACGCAGCTTCTCGGTGCGCGGCATGGAGCTGCCCGACGCGGAGGTGCTGGGGAGCTTCTTGCTGGCGTTCTATGACGACGCGCCGACGATCCCGGACGAGCTGATCTTGCCGTCGCGGCTCGCCGTGGACGACGAGGAGCCGCTCGAGGCGTGGCTGCGCGAGCAGACGGGGCGCAAGGTGGCCGTGCTGGTGCCCGAGCGTGGCGACCGCAAGAAGCTGGTGGCGCTCGCGCAGAAGAACGCGGCCTCGAGCTTCGCCACGCGGCGCAATCGTCAGGAGGACAGCGACCAGGCGCTGTTGGCCTTGAAGCAGCGCCTGGGGCTCAGTCGTCTGCCGCGGGTGATCGAGTGTTACGACATCAGCCACATCCAGGGCTCGGACACGGTGGCGTCGATGGTGGTGTTCGTCGACGGGGCGGCGGCGCGCAAGCGTTACCGGTCATTTCGCATCCGCGGCCTCGATGGGCTGGCCCAGGGCAACCGGCAGAACGATGACTTCGCGAGCATGGCCGAGGTACTCGGGCGCCGCGTGCGGCGGGCGCTGGCCGGCGGGGCTGCAGAGAGGGATCGATCGGAGGAGATCGAGGGCGGGGAGGAGGACACCTGGGCGCTGCCGGATCTGATCGTCATCGATGGCGGGAAGGGGCAGCTCGGGCGGGTGCTGACGATGTTGCGCGACCTCGGCGTGACAGTCGGGCCAGGTGGTATCGACGTGGTGTCACTGGCGAAGGAGCGCAAGGTGGAGCTCGGGCGGGGGAAGGCGGCGTTGGCCCAGCTGCGAGAGCACCGGGCGCGCATGCGCGAGCGGGCTTCGGCGGGGCTGCGAGCCGAGGAGCCGTTGCCGGCGCTGCCGGACTTCGGGCAGGCGCTCGCGGCGGGAACTGGCTCGGCGAGCGAAGCGGTGGGTGAGGTAGATGCCCATCCAGCCATCGCGTCGAGTGAGCTGCCAGGCGAGGCGGTACGGCCCGGGGAGACGTTTCAGGATCTTGTGCTCAACGCCGACGAGGACCTTGGCGAGGACGGCACCGAGATCCGTCCCGAGCGGGTGTTTGTGCCGGGAGCGAAGGAGGCGATCCGCCTCCGGCCGGGGACGTCGGAGCTGTACTTGATGACGCAGCTGCGCGACGAGGCGCACCGCTTTGCGATCACGCATCACCGCAAGCGCCGCGGGAAGCGGGCGCTGCACAGCGCGCTCGACGACGTCCCGGGGGTGGGTCCTGCGCTGAAGAAGGCGCTGCTGCAGGCGTTTGGCTCGGTGGCGGCGATCGCCGCGGCCGAGGAGACAGCGTTGACGGCGATCAAGGGCGTGGGGCCGGCCCTGGCGAAGAAGATCCGCGAGGCGATTGGGCACACATGAGCGAGACACCGATCCACGGCGAGCGTTCGATCCGCACCCTCGCGTGGCTCGGCGACGCGGAGTTCGAGCGTGAGGTGCGGCTGCGCCTGGCCCGGCGCGGCGACTTTCCGACCGACCGCATGCACGCGATGAAGGCCAGAGTGGTCTGCGCAGAGGCGCAGGCTGAGTTGCTGGCGGCGCTCGAGTCGGCGCTCGACGAGGCCGAGGCAGGGGTGGTCCGTCGTGCCCGCAATCTCAGCCACAAGGCGGGTAGCCGCGGGGTTCGCAGCACCCGTGACTATCGCTCGTCCACGGCGCTCGAGGCACTGGTGGCGCACTGGTGCCTGTGTACGAGCGGACGGGGTCGCTTCGACGAGCTGGTGGTGCCGTGGTTGAAGGCGCGCATCGACGCGGCGCTTGAGTCGATGGGCAAAGACGGCACGCTGCGCGCGCTGTACGAGCGCTGGGGCTTGTACACCGAGCAGAACGCGCAGTTGTTGGGCGACGGGGCGGCCCTCGGCAATGTGCCGGCGCCCGAATTCGA
>JBGAUO010000065.1:0-24509 GCA_044228605.1 Nannocystis sp.
ATGCAGGAGCTGGCGGGTGAGAGCGCGAAGGCGGGGCTGGGTTCGCAGTTCGGGGTCGACATCGCGGCGACGACGGTGATCCGCCTGCGTCAGCAGCAGATCGAGGCCCCCCGCCTCCGCCCGGCTCAGGCGCTCGTAGAACAGGCGCTGGCCCTTGCGGTCGCGCGGCGAGAACAGCTCGTCGAGGCTGCGTCCCACCAGCGTCCCGGCGCCGCAGCCGAGCCGGTCACACAACCGGGGGTCCGCAGCCACGATCGCCAGCTCCTCATCGAGCTCGATCGCGTAGGCCCAGGGCTCGGCCAATTCACTCACCCGTCGTACCCCAGCAGGGCGTGCAGCTCGAGGATATCGGCCGGCGTGCAGTCGCGCCGCCGCAGCACGGTGATCGGGTTGCCGAGCAGCGTGCTGCGCAGGATAAACCGCGGCCCGACCACCTCCATCGTGCGAAACCCGGCGTTGCGCCGCGCCTCGCCGTAGCGCTCGACGAGGCGAGCCCACGTGGGCATCACCTCGTCGCGCTCGAGGAAGTACTTGTACGTCTCAGGGTGCACGCAAGCCGGGACCTTCTCGCGCCGCATCGTCGTCCTACTCCACCCGCTGCACAACGAAGTTGCAGGACGACTCGCCGCAGGCGACGCAGCTGCGCTCCTCGGCGGCGAAGGTCCCGTAGCGCTCCTCGACCGTACCCTCGCCGTAGACCAGCTCCATCACCCCCGCCGCCACCCCCGTCAGCATCGCGCAGCGCGGCGTCTCGGCCTGGCCGCGCAGCTGGCGGTAGCCGACCGCCTCGTAGCCGTGGCGCGACTCGAGCGCCAGGCTGCTCGCCGTGTGCTCCGTGACGTGCCAGTCGCCCCAGCCGAGCGCGTTGCTGATGGCGATGATCGCGTGCAGCGCGTCGGCCCGGTCGCGCACCATCGGCGCGATCAGCCCGTCCCACTCCGGCGAGTGCATGATCCCGCGGAAGGTGTTCATCCCGCAGTGCTCCGCGTCCGACACCAGCAGCCGGGTCGCCGCCTTCTCGCGCCCGAGCGCCCGCATCGCCTCGACAAAACCGATCGAGATCAGGTTGTAAAAGTCCGCCGGCATGTTCGCCAGGTACACGCTAAACGCCGGGATCAGGCCGACCTCGTCGCCGACCATCGGGATCCCGACCACCGCGTCGATGATCGCCTGCTCGTCCACGTTCACCGCCCGCAGGTACGGCCCGCCCGCCGCCTCCGGGGCCGCGATCGCCGGCTGCTTGTGGTTCACCGCCACCGGCCCCCGCTCGCCGCGATCCACCGTGAACTCGCAGCGCGGCGCGCCCCGGGCCATGCACGCCGTCTCGCGCACCTGCACCGCCGCGCCCGTGATCGCGTGCACCACCCCCTGCACGAAACCCTCGGTGAAGGTGCACACGTTGCGCTCGCTCTGCCCGAGCCCCGCCAGCCAGCCCTCGACAAAATGCGACGACGCCGCGCTCACCTCACCCGCCTCGATCTGCGACAGATCGAGGCGCCCAAAGCCCAGGTGACGATAGAGCAGCTCGGCCAGCGCCCAGCGCGTCGCCAGCGAGTCCTCGGGCCGCAGCACCTGCGTCAGCTGCTCGCCGAACACCGCCTCCGCCGCCGCCACCAAGATCCCCTTGCCATCGATGCCCCGCGCCCCCTCGATCGTGCGCTGCAGGCGGGCGTTGTAGTGGTGGCAGTGGATGATGACGTCCTGCCCCGCGATCCTGCGACGGTAGATCGTCGGCTCGTACTGCATGGCCAGACGCGTCGGTAGATCTTCGTGGGTCATCGTCAGCTCCCAGCCACGGTACCCCCGATGATACCCATTACGCCCGTTCCGTGTGCGCAGCCCCCACTGGCGGAATCGCAGGGAAGGCGCAAAGACGCGCTCGCTCGCACCACCAACGCCACGACCCAGGCCAGAGCTTTGCTCCTAGTTCAGCGCCGCCGCAGTCGCCGCGACGACCTGCGCCCGTGTCACCCCCGGCGCGCACTCCACCAAACGCAGCCCCGCCGGCTCGACCGCGATCACGGCGAGCTCGGTGATCACCAGATTCACGCAGCGCATCGCCGTCAGCGGCAGCGTGCAGCGCTCCACGATCTTGCTCGCCCCGCTCTTCTCGCAGTGGTTCATCAGCGCGATCACCTTGCGGGCCCCCGTCGCCAGATCCATCGCCCCGCCGATCCCCGCCACCTTCTGCCCCGGCACCATCCAGTTCGCCAGATCTCCGCTCGCCGACACCTGCATCGCCCCGAGCACCGCCACATCCACGTGCCCGCCGCGGATCATCGCGAAGCTCAGCGCCGAGTCGAAGGTCGAGCCGCCCGGCACCACCGTCACCGTCTGCTTGCCCGCGTTGATGATCCTCGCGTCGACCTCATCATCGAACGGAAAGGGCCCCATTCCCAGCAGCCCGTTCTCCGAGTGCAGCAAGATGCCCTGCTCCGGTCGCAGATAATTGCTGATGAGCGTCGGGATCCCGATCCCGAGGTTGACCACGCTGCCCGTCGGCAGCTCGCGCGCCGCCCTGGCGGCCATCTCTTCCCGGCTCCACGACATGCCCGGGGTTATAGTGCGCGCCGTGCCGCGCCGCCTCGCCTCAATTGCTGTCCTCAGCCTCGCGCTCCCGCTGCTCGGAGCGAGCGCCTGCCTCAAGATCCCCACCGGCGACGCCCCCGTCGCCGCCCCCGGAGACAGCGATTCTGCCAGCGACACCGCCGCCCGCGTCGCCTGGCCCGGCAAGCCCGCCGGGCAGCTCTACGCCGTCGGCGAGCAGCGTGTGTTCGAGCTCATCCAGGCCGGCAAAAAGATCGGCACCTCGTGGGGCCGCTACGACGGCCCTCTGGGCGACGGCCTCCACCGCTTCTCCACCCGCGTCGAGCTCGTCATGCCCCAGCGCGACCCGAGCGCCGGCCCGCCGCCCGAGGCCCTGCGCAGCGCCGGTGAGATCGTCGTCAACGACCGCGGCGACCTCGTCCGCGGCTACGAGCGCAGCAAGGCCCTCGAGCTCCGCTTCGAACGCAACGGCGACCAGCTCGTCTTCACCTCCGGCCGCGAACGCGAGGAGCTGCAGGCCAAGCCCGGCACCGCCTACATGTCCTTCGCCACCATGTTCCACGAGGAGCTCATGTTCGGCCTGCGCGAGCTCAAGGAGGGCGAGCTCGCCTGGCGCCTCGTCAGCCTGTCCGGCTCGCTGCCCACCGACTGGACCGCCAAGCTCGCGATCCCCGAGTCCGAGGCCCCCACCGACGCCATCATCACCACCAACCTCGGCGAACAGATCCACCTCCACGACGGCCGCATCGAGCGAGTCGAGGTCAACGCCGACGACCTCCAGGTCATCATCCCCGCGCGCCCGATCGCCTGGCCCGCCTGGACCATCGACCCACCGGCCGTCCTCACCTACAGCCCACCCGCCGGCGCCACCTTCACCCGCAGCGAGCTCGAGCTCCCCGGGCAACCCGGCGAACCCAAGCTCGTGGGTGAGCTGCTGGTCCCGCCCGGCAAGGGCCCCTTCCCCGCCGTCCTCTTCCTCTCGAGCACCGGCCAACAAGACCGTTATGGCTTCGCCGGTCCGCCCCCCGTCGACCTCGGCTCGCACGAGATCGGCGACGCCCTCGCCCAGGCCGGCGTCGCCGTCCTCCGCTACGACGAGCGTGGCTTCGGCGGCAGCGCCGACGGCCCCGTCAGCTACGTGGGCCAGCTCGAGGATGCCCGCCGCGGCCTGCGAACCTTGCTCGTGCAAGACGAAGTCGACCCTGACCGCATCGCCATCATCGGCCACGGCGAGGGCGGCTGGCGGGCCCTCCAACTCGCCGGCGAGGGCCGCGGCCTGCGGGCCGTCGCCCTGCTCGCCAGCCCCGGCCGCCCCTACGAGGCGCTCCTGCGGGCCCAGGCCGCCCTGGCGATCGAATCGGTCCCCCCCGAGCTGCGCGCCGAGGCCAAGAAGACCCAGGAGAAGACCCTCGAGTCCCTGCGCAGCGGCAAGGACCTCCCGCCCGAGCTCGCCCGCACCGGCCTGTGGATCCGCGAGGCCCTCGCCGTCGACCTCGACCTGCTCGTCGCCAAGGCCGAGGGCCCGCTGTGGATCGCCCAGGGCGAGATGGACTTCGAGGTCGACCCCGGCAAGGACAGCTCGGGCCTCGCCAGGCTCGCCCGCAAGTACAAGAAGAGACACACCGTCGCGCTCTACCCGGACCTCGATCACCTGTTCAAGCGCGAGCTCGATCAATCCACGCCCGCGCGCTACCTGATCCCTGGCCGCCCGGTCGACCGCAAGTTCCTCGCCGACCTCGCGGCATGGCTGCTAGACCAGCTCCAGGCCAAGAAAAAGTGATCTGTCCCCGGGGACAGCTCACTGCGCGCCGGCCAGCTGCGCCGGCGTGAAGACCCCGCGCTCCGTGATGATCGCCGTCACCAGCTCCGCCGGTGTCACATCAAAGGCCGGGTTCCTCGCGCCCACCCCGACCGGCGTCATGCGCGTCCCGCCGTGCATGTGCACCTCGTCCAGGTCGCGCTGCTCGATCGGGATCTGCGCGCCCGACTCCATCGACATGTCGATCGTCGACCACGGCGCCGCCACAAAAAACGGCAACCCGTGATAGCGGCACAACACCGCCACCGTGTAGGTCCCGATCTTGTTGGCCACGTCGCCGCGCCGGGTGATGCGGTCGGCCCCCACGATCGCCGCCTGAATCTCCCCGCGACTCATCAGCGCCCCCGCCATGTTGTCCGCGATCACGTCCACCGGGATCCCGTCGCGCTGCAGCTCCCACGCCGTCAGCCGCGCCCCTTGCAACACCGGCCGCGTCTCGTCCGCCACCACCCGAACAATCTTGCCCAGCGCGTACGCCCGCCGGATCACCCCCAGCGCCGTCCCGAAGCCCGCCGTCGCCAGCGCCCCCGTGTTGCAGTGCGTCAGGATCGTCCCCGCCGGCAGCAACGGCGCCCCGTACTCGCCCATCCGCAGACACGCCTGCAGCTCCGCGTCCACATACGCCTCCGCAGCGGCCCGCAGCGCCCCCCGCAGATCGCCGCCCGCGCCCGCCAGCGCCCCCCGCATGTGCCCCAGCGCGTGAAACAGATTCACCGCCGTCGGCCGAGTGCGCGCCAGGCGGGCGATCGCCAGCTCGCACGCCCGCTCGAACGCCGCCCGCTCGTCGGGAAACCCGTGACTCGCGACCACGAGCCCGAGCGCCGCCGTGCAACCGATCGCCGGGGCACCGCGCACCGCCAGCGTCTCGATCGCCTGCGCCACGGCCTCGAGCTCGCGCAGCTCGAGCCACAGCTCGCGCCCCGGCAGCGCCCGTTGATCGAGGAGCAGGAGCGCAGCCCCGTCGGTCGACAGGCGAACGGGCTGCAGAAACGCGGCGGAGGTCGGTTCGGTCATGACAAATCGGGGGCCCACATGCGTCGGCTCCAGGCCCGCGGAGTATGCCACTGGCGCGCCCGCGCTCGTGTCCCGCAAGACCCGATCGGCCCGCCCGCGGATCGGCCCCAGCAACCGCGGCAGCCACGCTCGCGTGACGCCCGCCTCCGACCTCGCCCGGCCTTCAGGCCAGGTACCCGGTGCGCGCCCCCATACCGTGACAGGGGCCCCCAGTCGCGGTACACAGGACTGGATGCGCTGGCCCTCGCCCGCCGCTCGTAGGCCACACGCGGCGATCATGCAGGCCATGATCACCGCATGTGTCGTCGCGTGCTCCGCGTGCATCGTCGCTGCCTGCTCGGCCGTCAGCGACGAGGGCACCGGCACCAACAGCCTCGGCGAGCCGCTCCCCACCCACGCCCTGGCCCGCGTCCAGGTCGTCTTGCAGCCCCCAGGCGACGCGCCCAGCGACGATCCTGCGCTCGAGGTCTTCGCCCGCTTCGTCCAGTACCGCGGCCTCGACGAGGCCTCCGCCCGCGCCCGCGCCGATCTCCCGCAGCTGGCGATCGATCGCCTGCGCCCCGGCCAGTGCCTCGCCACCGAACAGCTGTGGCTCGCCGCCGAAGATCCCAGCGCGGCCCCCCCAGCGCCGGCCCGCCGCGAGCTCGTCCTCATCGACGCTGGCAACCTCGCGGTGCAGATCGGCGAGGCCAGCGTCGAGGTCCCGCTCTCGCTCGTCCCTGACCTCCTCCCATACATGTCCGGCGTCGAGTACGACTACGTCAGCGAGGTCTTCCCGCCCAGCGCCTGGCCGCGCGGCGAGCCCAGCCCCACCGCGCTCACGATCACCGTCGACGGCGCCGGCGACGACGAACTCGCCAGCTTCCGCGTACGCGCGCCGATCCCCGAGGCCGTCGCCCTCCAGGCCACCCCCAGCCCCGACCGCGGCTCCCTCCTGCTCGAGTGGCGCCCCGACGGCCGCGGTGCCCCGCTCCTGGTCCGCCTCTCGTCCTTCATCGGCAGCGAGCCCGCCGGCGACGAGCTCACCTGTCTCCTCTCCGACGCCGGCAACCACCGCTTCGACCTCGACGACCTACGCAGCGCCGGCCTCGACCTCTCGGGTGACACCCTGCACCTCGGCGCCAGCCGCATCGCCCGGGTCCGCTTCGACGCCCCCGAGCTGTTCACCCGCGACACCGCCGAGGTTGTTGTCGAGGTCCGCAGCGACGCCCTCGTCGTCTGGCCCTGAGCGCGCGAGCCGTCGTGGACCGACGCGAAACCCTGGACTCGCTCCTCGACGAGTTCTCCGCCGCGATCTCGGCGAACCCCACCTAGTGAGCTAAGCCAGCCACTCCGGCATCCGCTCATCGGCGATCATCGCCTCGATCGTCCGCCGCGGCCGTGTCGTCGCGAAGGTGTCGCCCTTCACCAACACCTCCGCCGCCAGCGGCCGCGAGTTGTACGTCGACGCCATCGCCATCCCGTACGCACCCGCCCCGAGCACCGCCAGGAGCTCCCCCGGCTCCGGCCACGGCAGCAGGCGACCAAGCCCGAGAAAGTCGCCACACTCGCACACCGGCCCGACCACGTCGGCACGCACCGGCGGGCGCCCAGCGGCCGCCTGCGACACCGGCACGATCGGGTGATACGCACCGTACAGCGCCGGCCGGATCAGGTCGTTCATCGCCGCGTCCACGATCGCGAAGTTGTGCGCCTCGCCGCGCTTGCGGCCGATCACCTGCGTCAGCAGCACCCCCGCGTTGCCGACAAAGAAGCGCCCCGGCTCGAGCACCAGCTCCAGCTCCAGGCTGCGCGCCGCGGCTGTCACCGCCGCCCCAAAACCCGCGACGTCGAGCGTCGGCTCCTCCCCCGTGTACGCGATGCCGAGCCCGCCCCCGAGGTCCAGCTGCTTCAGGCGAACACCACGCTCGCGCAGGCGTAGCACCAACCCACGCAGCCGCTCGAACGCCGCCAAAAACGGCGCAGCCTCGGCGATCTGTGAGCCGATGTGACACGCCAGCCCGACCAGCGTCAGCCCCGGCAGCCCCGCGGCCGTGAGCGCCAGGGCCTCGGCCTCGGCCATCGCCACCCCGAACTTGCTCTCACGCAGCCCCGTCGCCAGATACGGGTGCGTGTCGGGATCGATGTCCGGATTGACCCGTAACGCCACCGCCACCTGCTTGCCCAGCGCGCGCGCCCGCGTCGCCACCCGCAGCAGCTCCTCCGCCGACTCGACATTGATCGCCCGCAGCCCGGCGGAGATCGCCACGTCGATCTCTGCGTCGAGCTTGCCGACCCCGCTAAAGACGATCTTCGCCGCCGGGATCCCCGCCGCGATCGCGCGCGTCAGCTCGCCGCCGGAGACGATGTCCGCCCCCGCCCCGCGGCGCGCCAGCGTGCGCAGCACCGCCTGGCTGCTGTTGGCCTTCACCGCGTAACACAGCAGCGTCGGGTGCGAGGCACAGGCGCGGGCCAATTCGTCATGGCGAGCGCTGATGTGCGCGCTGCTGTAGACGTAGGTCGGCGTGCCGACAGCGGCGGCGATCGCCGCCAGCGACACGTCCTCCACGTGCAGCGCTCCCCCGGAAAGGTGCAGCCCGTACTTCGCGGGGTCCGCATACACAGCGACATGATCCGGAGCGTTCGGGGCAGGAGCAGCGGCAGCCACACCGCACCACCTGCCACGCGAGCGCTGGCCCTGTCAAACGAAGCCGCCCCCGAACGCGCCACACGCCAGACTTTGCGGCGCATATCAGGCTTTGCTAGGATCGCTGGGTCACCCCAGGCCACCGGCTATAGGAGGTAAGGATGAACCAAGCAGACAATCGTTCGTGCACTGTGAACTCCCAACCTCGTCGGACCTTCCACCCCGGAGGTGCCAGGCCCTAGCCGGGGCCATGACGCGGTCCAGGCCGCGTCAGGGCTCGCGTAGCGCCGCCTCTGTGTGACGCGACAGCAGCGCCACCAAAACCTCGGGCCGCGCCCCTCCCTCGGAGGATGGCCGGCCCTCCCGAGGCAACATCGCCAGGTTGCCTGCAGATTCCGCGGTCAGGTTGGCGCCTGACCACCGCCACATGTCGTGGCAAGGGGCTTTGCCCACCCGGCGAAGCCCTCGACCACCCAGTCGGGCCACGCCCGCAACCGAACCGGCTCAGAGCTCGAGGTGACCGCGGCGGAGAGCAATCCTGCACTCCGCCGCTTCTCGTTCACTCGCCGTCGATCGCAGCCGTCACAGCAAGTGCCCGCTCTTGTCGCGCTTGGTCGCCAGGTAGCCGGCGTTCTGCTCGCGCGACGGGGCGATGATCGCCTCGCGGTGGTGAACCGCCACCCCGCCGACACGCAGCCCCTCGATCTTCCGCAGGTTGTTGGTGTGCAGCACGATCGACGCCACCCCGAGCGCGTGCAGCATCGCCGCCGCGACCGAGTAGTCGCGCAGGTCGTCGTCGAAGCCGAGGTGCAAGTTGGCCTCGACCGTATCGAGCCCGATCTCCTGTAGCTGGTACGCCCGCACCTTCTGGGCGATGCCGATGCCTCGCCCCTCCTGCCGCAGATACAAGATGATGCCCGTCTCCGCGGTGGCGATACGCGCCAGCGCCAGCTCCAACTGATCGCGACAGTCGCAGCGGTACGACCCAAACACGTCACCCGTCAGGCACTCCGAGTGCACCCGCGTCGGCACCTCGCTGGCGCCGCGCAGTTGGCCGCGGACGATCGCCACGTCGTCGAGGGTCCGCTTGGCCTCATCGATAAACGACACGATCTCGAACTCACCGTGACGCGAGGGCAACCGGGCCCGCGCGAACACATCGACACTGCGCAGGACCTTCGGTGCTCGGAGGCTCAGGGAGTGCGGGATGGGCATGGCGTGGGGCCGGTCTAGCAGATCTTGCCGGGCTGTCATCCACCGCGCGACGCGTCGACGATGCTCTGGTAGAGCCGCGACGACGAGCGAATCCCTTCCTCCATCCCGTCCACGACCAAGTTGAGCAACTGGTCCTGATCGAGCCGCAGCACGTCGTAGTAGGTCTGGCGGTCGATCGCATGGATGATCGAGGGCCAGTAGCTCTCGCCGATCAGGATCGCGTTCATCGCCATCCGCGCGACCCGGCCGCTGATGTCGGGCCACGGGAAGATGCGGATGATCTCGCGATGGACCTCGACCGCCAGCTCGATCGGGTGGGCCTTGCGGCACTCCTCGGTACGAAACCAATCGGTCAGCTTGCGCATGCGGTAGCTGATCTTGTCGGCCGGCGACAGATCATGGAAGTACATGCGATGGATCGGGTTGTCCTTGCGGTACTGGACCTGATCCTTCTTCCCCTGCGGCAGCAAGATCATGTGGATCTTCTTGAGCCACTCCAGAGACAGCTGCAGGCGGCTGCCCCGCGAATCGAGCAAGAACTGGATCGCGTCACGTACCGCCATGATGTGGAAGTACGCGGGGATCAAACTCGGCGTGGAGATGATCTCGTCGTCGATCGCAGCCTTGATCTCGGCCACGGACAGCACCGTGCCCTCGAGCGCGAAGTCGTGATAAATCCACGACATGATGAAGCGCTCGTCGAAGCTGCGCCGCTGCGCAGGCGACAGCATCCCAAGCTTCTCCCAGAGCAGCTCCGAGGACTCGTAAATCTGGCGATAGTTCCTGGTCCGCGCTGGCGTCACGCTCACTCCTCCAACCGCGAACCCCATCTGGCGGGCCCGCAGGGCACCGGAAGCTACGTCCTCGCCCCCGCACCGGTCAATAAAAAGCGTCTAACCGCTTGAATTGCCCGCTGAAATTGCTCACAGCTCCGGGCGCGACAATTGCCCAAAAAGTTGACCTCGACCGCCAGCTTCGCTAGGCCGCCCTCTGGTGTCTGGCGCTTACCACCTGCCCGTCCTCGTGCATGAAGTCTGCGCAGCACTCGTGCCGCCCCTTCGTGCCGCCGCCAGCGCCGGCTCCTCGGCCCCCATCGTTGTCGACTGCACCTGTGGCGGCGCTGGCCACAGCGAGGCCCTCTTTCGCGCAGTCGCCGAGCTCCCGACAAGGGCCCGCTTCCTCGCCCTCGACCGCGACCCCGACGCCCTCGCCCACGCCCGCACGCGCCTCCCTGCGCTGGAGCTGTTCCACCGCCCCTTCTCGCAGCTCGCCGCCGTCCTCGCCGACGCCAGCGTCCCCGCCGCGACCGCGATCCTCGCCGACCTGGGAGTCAGCTCACACCAACTCGACACCGGCGCCCGCGGCTTCTCCTTCCAGGCCGACGCCCCCCTCGACATGCGCATGGACCCGACCCGCGGCGTCCCGCTCTCGACCGCCCTCGCCGACCTCGACCTCACCACCCTCACCAAGATCCTCCGCGAGCTCGGCGAGGAGCCCGACGCCGCCCGCATCGCCCGCGGCATCCTCGCCGCCAAACCACAGACCACGCGCGCCCTCGCCGACGTCGTCCGCGCCAGCATGAGCGCCCCCCGCCTGCGTCAGCTCGGCCTGCGCATCAACCCCGCCACCCGCACCTTCCAGGCCCTGCGGATCTACCTCAACCACGAGCTCGACGAGCTCGACCAGCTGCTCCGCGACGCCCCCGAGCGCCTCGCGGTCGGCGGCCGCCTCGGCATCATCACCTTTCACTCGCTCGAGGACCGCCGCGTCAAGCAGGCCTTCGCCCGCCTCAGCCGCGCCGAGTCGCCGCCCCACGGCGTACCGATCCTCGCCGCCGACCTCCCGCGCGCCCGCTTCACCATCCCGGACGAGTTCCGCCACGGCCTCACCCCCGACGAGGCCGAACTCGCCGCCAATCCCCGCAGCCGCAGCAGCCGCCTGCGCGTCCTGGAGCGCGTCCTGCCATGACCGACCTGCGCCCGCATCGACCTGGCCCAAGGACCATGAACAAGCGGACATCCGGTGAGCCGAGCTTCGAGCACGGCCGGCGCCGGGCCGCCGACCTCGCCGCGCCCGTCGCACCCACGACCCTCGAGCCCGAGCAAGACAGCCCCGCGCGCCGCCCCACGGGCCTCCCGCTGCTCCTGCTGGTCGCCCTCGCCCTCGTCACCGTCGCCGGCGTCGTCCAGGTCCGCGCCCGCGCCCGCGTCCTCGGCCTCGGCGCCGAGATCGCCGAGATGACCGGCGAGCACAGCCACCTCCTCGACGAGCGCCGCCGCCTCGAGGCCGAACGCGCCTACTTGCGTCACCCCGATTACATCCACTCCGTCGCCGCCGCCAAGCTCCACATGGTCCCCGCCGCGCCGGAGCGCGTGCAGACGATCCGCCTCGCCGCCGACAAGACCCTCGCCGCCACCAAGGGAGCCGCCCCGTGAGCATCCTCGGCAAGCACGTCCTCCCCCGACCGATGGCCAGCGACCTGCGCGCCGTCCATCGCCGCGCCAGCGTCGTCGGCCTCGCCATCGTCGCCGCCCTCGCCGGCATCGGCTTCAAGGCCGCGCGTGTCGCCCTCGACCAACACGAGGCCTACGCCGAACAAGCCAACCGCCAGCAGCTGCGCAGCTACAAGCTCCCCGCCAGCCGCGGCGAGGTCGTCGACCGCGACTTCATGACCCTCGCGATCAACGACCGCGTCCACAAGGTCGTCTTGAACCCCCGCTTCATCCGCGGTCAGGGCCGCGACGAGGACGTCGTCGCCGCCCTCCTCACCCTCTTCCCCGCCGAAGACCCGGTCTACCTGCGCGACGAGCTCGCCAAGGACAAGGCCTACCGCCAGCTGCGCATGACCCTCAGCGACGCCCAGGCCGACGCGCTCGCCAAGCAGGGCCTCCCCGGCGTCAGCCTCGAGCCAGCCAGCGAGCGCGTCTACCCCCGCGGCCTGCTCGCCGCCCACGTCCTCGGCCGCATCAGCGGTCAGGGCGGCACCGCCGGCGTCGAGCTCGGCATGGACGAGGCCCTGCGCGGCCGCGACGCGCTCTCCCCCGCCTACTTCGCCGCCGGCAAGAAGCTGCTCGTCGACGGCGTCCCCGACCCGGGTGTCGCCCGCGGCGACACGGTCATGCTCACCATCGACTCGGCGATCCAGGCCATGGTCGAGGAGGAGATCAACACCCTCGTCCAGCACTGGAACCCCGCCGGCGCCAGCATCATCGTCCTCGATCCCAGCAACGGCGAGATCCTCGCGCTCGCCAACCGCCCCACCTTCGACCCCAACCACCCGGTCGCCCACGCCGATCAGACCACCAACCTCGCGGTCCAGGCCGCCTACGAGCCCGGCTCCACCCTCAAGGCCATCACCGTCGCCGCCGCCCTCGAGCAGGGCGTCATCCGCGAGCACGAGACCCTCTACTGCGAGAAGGGCCGCTGGCAGTACACCCCGCGCAACGTCATCCACGACGCCCACGCCGCCGAGTGGCTCACCGTCGCCGAGGTCCTCGCCGCCTCCTCCAACATCTGCACCACCAAGATCGCCGACCGCCTCGGCAAGCAGGCCCTCCATCGCTTCGTCGAGAAGTTCCACTTCGGCGAGCGCCCCGCGATCGAGCTCCCTGGCGCCACCCCGGGCCTGCTCGCGCCGCCCGAGAAGTGGTCCGACATCCAGGCCGCCAACATCTCCTTCGGCCAGGGCATGAGCGCCTCGCCCCTGCAGGTCACCTCCGCCTTCGCCGCGCTCGCCAACGAGGGCCTCTACCACCCGCCCACCATCGTCCGCGCCGTCGTCGACGCCAGCGGCGAACCTGTCCCTCGCACCCGCCCGCCCGGCGAGCGCGTCGTCCGGGCCTCCACCGCCCGCACCGTCATGCACATGCTCGAGAACGTCGTGCACAGCAAGCTCGGCACCGGCAAGAACGCCACCGTCGACGGCTACCGCGTCGCCGGCAAGACCTCGACCGCCCAGAAGTCCGGCAAGAAGGGCTACGACGACAGCCAGTGGTACTCGAGCTTCCTCGGCGCCCTCCCGGCCCGCGCCCCCCGCGTCGTCATCATGGTCTCCGTCGACAGCCCCGAGGGCGCCCACTACGGCAACGACGTCGCCGCCCCCAGCTTCGCCCGCCTCGGCGGGCCGATCATGGTCCACCTCGGCGTCTCCCGCGACGACGGCACCGCACCGCCAGCGCCGAGGCCCGTCACCCTCGCCGCCGACGACCCCAAGTTAGAGCTCGGCTTCATCCCCGAACTCGACGTCGAGCCCGACCTCCCCGGCCACCGCCACCGCCCCGCCGTCACCGTCACCACCGGCCTCCCCGACTTCACCGGCCTCACCCTCGCCCAGGCCCTCGACCTCGCCCACAACGCCAAGCTCGAGCTCAAGGCCAGCGGCACCGGCATCGCCGTCCTGCAAGATCGTCAGCCCGGCCCGGCCGACAGCGGCTCGGTCGTCCAGGTCTACTTCGAGCCGCCGACCTGAGCCTGTCCCGAGAGCCAGCTCCGCTCAGGTCGTCCCCGGCGTCTTGATCAAGCGACCGATCCGCAGGTTCGGGATGATCGGCCCGCTCAGCACCGGCGCCGTCGTGCGCACCGTGTCCATCGACTGCCGCGGCAGCATCGTCTCCGACTCCTCGGGCAGCGCCTTGAGCAGCGGCGGCAGCGTGGCGTACCCAGCGGTCGACAGCGGCGGCGGCGGCGGCAGCGGCAGCACCCCCGAATCATCCTCGTCCGAATCGAAGTCGACCTCCATCTCGGTCACCGCCAGCCCGTCGCGCGAGTCCTCCGGCAGCTCGTAGATCCCCGACTGCGCCGCCACGTCGAGCTCCTGCCGCAGCGCCGCCAGATCGAGATGCTCGAGCCACCTGCGGTCGACCATGTAGCGCCCGTCCACCGGCACCAGCGTCAACGACCCGCGCGTGATGCTCAGCAGCAACTTGCCGCCCGCGTGGTGCCGCAGCCGACGGCCCAGCTCGGCCGCGGCGTCGTCGTCGAGCGCCTTCGTGAGCGCCGTCAGCACCAGCCCCAAGACCTCCCGCGCCCGATCGAACTCGTCCTTGATCTGCCCCGACACCGCCGCCGGGCTGTTGCCCGGCGCCGCGCTCTGCAGCTCCGCCGGTCGGCGAAAACGCGTCGTCTCCGGGCGCCCAACCTTGGCCCGCTCCGCGCTGCGCAGCCGCTCCGCGAGCGTCCGCGCCACCGACAACTTCTTGCCGAGGTCGCGACACACACGCGCCCAGTGGTCGCGCTCGTCCCGGGTCTGCGCGAGCTCCCGCTCGATGGCCGCGACGCGAGCCTCCATCACCTGGATCTGCATCACCTTCGCGTCGTATCGCTGCCAAATGTCCCCGGGGTCCGACATGTCCTCGCTGCTTTAGTCCTACCGAAAAAGGGCGGCCAGAATAAGCCCTTTTTGCCGCTCGCCACCCGCGTCCCTGCCACACAAACACTGCCGCCCTTCGTGAATCCCCCGCATGCGCCCCGCGATACGGGTGGATCCGCCCCCACCTGCCGCGCTCGCGCCGCGGGTCGACATTTGTCCGAGCTGTGCCACGGTGGGTCGCATGCGCACGCTGCTCCTCGTCGCCTCGCTCCTGTTGCCCGCGTGCGCCATGATGGCGGCGCCGACGCCGATGCCCCACACCCTCGCAGGTGGCCCCGCACCGGCCCGCTGCCTCGTCGTCCTGCTCCCCGGCGCCGGCGACTCCATGGGCGCCTTCGCGGACGAGGGCTTCGTCGCCGCGATCCAGGCCAGCGGCACCTCCGTCGACGTCCTCTCCGCCAACGCCACCATGGGCTACTACTACCGCGGCATCGTCGGCGAGCGCCTCGAGCGGGACGTCATCGCCAGCGCCCGCGCCGGTCACGAGCACGTGTGGATCGTCGGCGTCTCGATGGGCGGCTTCGGCTCATTCCACTACAGCCAGCAGTACCCCGAGCACGTCGACGGCATCATCGCCCTGGCCCCCTGGCTCGGCGACCGCAAACTCGGCAACGAGATCCGCCACGCCGGTGGCCTCGCTCGCTGGACCCCTGACCCGCCCGCACCGCTCACCAAGAAGAACTTCCAGCGCCAGCTGTGGAGCTGGCTGCACGCTCACACCGCCCCCGGCGCTCAAGGTCCCGCAGGCACCGGCCCCACGATCCTCCTCGGCCACGGCGACGACGATCGCCTCGCCACGCAGGACCAGCTGCTCGCCGACGCCCTCCCCAAGGACCAGTACTTTCACATCCCCGGCGGCCACGACTGGCCCGTGTGGCGCACCCTCCTGCGCTCCGCCCTGCAGCACCCCGCGTTCACCCGCAGCTGCGCACCTGTCCCTTGAGCCATCTCGACGCACAGAGCGGTGTCACGGCCCCTGCGGCACGAAGTGCAGCAGCGCAAGATCTTGCGCCCCCTCAGCCGTGACCGCCGGCAGCCCCGGCCACTGCGTCTCCCCGGCGATCGTCCCAGCGATCGCAGCCGCGCCCGCGTGCACCGCCAGCGCCCCCGCGCGCTGCGTGCTCGCCCCACCGAGGCTCTGCACCTCGGCGGGTGTGGTCGCCTCCGGCGGGTAGCTGACAAACAGCAGGTCCTCGCCACCCGCCGACACGAAGCTGCGCTCGCCGAGTGTCGCCTCGCCCGCGCTGCTCAACGCGACCAGCACCTGCCCGCCGCTGCCCAGCGCGAGCCCACCAGGCCGCTGCGACTCCGGCCCCGAGATCCCCGCGGCCCAGCCGAGCGCCCCGTCGACGAGCTCGAGCCGCGCCACCACCGTGTCGGCCTGCTCGATCGGCGCCAGCTCGATCCCGCCGATCGTCGCCGCCCCCGTCACCACGCCGGCGAACACCGCCGCCGCGCCGCACACGACGTGGCCCGCGTTGTCCTCCGCCAGCCCGCCAAAGCCGCGGATCCACAGCGGCTCGCCCTGCGGATCGAGCAGCCCGACAAACATGTCCTTGCTCCCCGCCGGCGTCACCGACTCGCCGCCCCACTTCAACGTCGCCGTGAAGAACCCCGCCAGCGCGATCGACCCGTCGTCGCACACCGCCAGCGCCTGGACCTCCTGATCCCCCGCGTCGCCGAACCACCGCCCGTACTCGGGCGTCCCCGCCGAGCTCAGACGCAGCACCACCGCCCCCGTGCTGCCCGTCCCCGCGACCTCGATGTCCCCGGCCGTAAACCCCGCCAACGCCGCGCCGCCGATCCAGATCGAGTCATCCTTGCCGACCGCCACCGAGTGTCCGACCTGCCAGTCCGCCGCGCCGAAGCGCCGCCCCCACAGCGGCGCCCCGCTCGCGTCCCACTTGCCGACAAACACGTCCAGCTCGTCCGCCACCAGCGGCTCGCCACCGATCGTGTACGAACCCTCGAGCCAGCCGGTCACGATCACCGCCCCTGTGCCGTCGACCGCGAGGTCCGAGGTCAGCGTCAGCTTCGCCGCCCCGTCGGCCGGGAACATCGCCTGCGCGTGCAAGCTGCTCCCGTCCGCCGCGAACTTCGCCAGGTAGAGCCCGCTGCCCGCGCCCGTCAACGGCCCCGCGCCCAGATCGATCGTCCCTTCCACATCCCCCGCGACCCACAGCGCCCCGCTCGCATCGAAGCCGAGCCCGCCCGGACGCTGCAGCTGCGGCGCTCCGAAGCTGCGCAGCCACCCCTCGACCATCGGCGGCCCGCCGCTGCTCGATCCACTCGTCTCGCTCTCACCCGTCGTCGGCACGCCGGTCGACCCGCTCCCGCTCGCCTCGCCGGCGCTCGAGGTGTCCCCGCCAGACCCACTCGCGCTCGACACACTCCCGCCCGAGCTCTCACCCGCGTCACCGGCGTCTCCACAGCCCACGACCCCCAGCGACAGCACGACGACAACCCGTGGTCCGACAAACATCGCCCGACCCTAACACGCCCGCGCGAGATCGCCCAAACTCGCCCTCGACCCCGCAGCAGGGCGCCGCTTACAGGCCCTCGCACACCGGCGTCGTACCGTCGAAGCCTGGCTGAGTGCACACCGCCGCCGACGAGCAGCCGCACGCCCCGTTCTCGTTGCAAACGTCGATGTTCATCCCCGTGCAATCGGCATCGGTCCCGCAGCCGCAGACCCCGGCGTGGCACACCGACAGCGCCGGTACCCCGAGCATCCCGCAGTCATCGTCGCCGCCGCACTCGCAGATCCCGGTGCCCACGTTGCACACGGGAAAGCCCGCGCTCTGCGTGCAGTCCGCATCCGACATGCACGGGTTCACACACGCCCCGTCAGCCCCGCACTCATAGTCGGTGTTGCTGCACACCGTCACCGGATCCCCCTCGGGGAACCTGGCGAGCGACACCTCGACCTGATTAAACGTCGTGCACATGACGAAGTCAGACGGCGGCGTGGCGCAGCGGCCCGCACCGCCGACGTCGATGCACACCTGACCCGGGCAGTCCGCCTGGGTCGCACAGACCGTGCTCCAGCCGCTCAGCTGCACCTGACAGTCCAGGTCGTCCATGCACCCATCCGTCGCCTCGGGCTTGCAGCGCTGCAGGGCGCACTTGAAGCCGAAATCCATGCCCTGCTCCTGGCAGTCCGCGTCGACCTCGCACGCGTCCTGGCAGTACATCCCCTCCGGGGCCGCCGTCGGATCGCCCGTCGGCTCCGTCGTCGGGCTGTCCGTCGTCGAGCCCTCCGTCGCCGAGCCAGCCGTCCCCGAGCCATCCGTCGATCCGTCGGTGTCCCCCTTGTCGTCGCCACAACCGACGGACATCACGAGCATGGACACGACGATGGGCGCGAGGGATCGCAAGCGGAGCATGATTGCCTGCATGCATCGCCGCCGCAGCCCTGTCCACGGGAGATGCCGCGCACCCACACACCGACCGCTCCCCGCCCTTCCCCACGTGTCCCCGCGCGTGGCAAAGTCCGGCCATGTCGCTCTTGATCCGCCCCGCCGAGCCCGCCGACGCCGCGGAGATCCATCGCCTCATTGTCGCCCTCGCCACCTACGAGCGCGAACCCGACGCCGTCGAAGTCACCCCGGCGCGCCTGCGCGAGCAGCTCTCTGCTGAGCGCCCGCCCTTCGAGTGCCTGATCGCCGAGCTCGACCACCGTGTCGTCGGCTTCGCCCTCCACTTCGCCAACTACTCGACCTGGCGCGGCCGACCCGGCCTCTACCTCGAGGACCTCTTTGTCGAGCCGGCCCACCGCGGCCTCGGCATCGGCCGGCGGCTGCTGGTCGCGCTCGCCAGCCTCGCCGTCGCCCGCGGCTGCGGTCGCATGGACTGGATGGTCCTCGACTGGAACACCCCCGCGATCGACTTTTACCGCCGCCTCGGCGCCCGCCCAGTCGCCGGCTGGGCCACCTTTCGCCTCACCGACGACGCCCTGCTCGCCCTCGCCCGCGAAACCCTGTGATCATACAATCCCGCCGCCATGACCGACCGCACCGAGCCCCTCTCGCTCCGCGCCCGCGACGACTACAACCTGGCCGCCACGCTCTATCGCCCGCAGGCCGACCCGCTCGCGGTGGTTGTCATCGCCTGCGCCACCGGCGTGCGCCGCAGCTACTACGAGCCCTTCGCCAGCTACCTCGCTGAGCAAGGCCTCGCCGTGCTCACCTTCGACTATCGCGGCATCGGCGACTCGCGCCCGCCGCGACTCGCCGGCTTCACCGCGCGCATGCAGGACTGGGGCGCCCTCGACCTCGACGCCGCCCTGGCCCGCGCCCTCGAGCTGTTCCCCGGCATCCCGCTGCAGCAGATCGGCCACAGCGCGGGCGGCCAGCTGGTCGGCCTGTGCGAGCACGCCGATCGCGTCAGCGCGATGCTCGGCGTCGCCGCCCAGAGCGGCTGGTACGGCCACTGGAAGGGCCTCGGCCGCGCCCGCATGATCGCCAACTGGTACCTCGCCATCCCGCTCGCGACCCGCATGTTCGGCTACCTCCCCGGCCAACTCGGCACCGGCCAGCACCTGCCCGCCGGTGTCGCCCGCCAATGGGCCGCCTGGTGCCGCCACCCCGACTACCTCATGTCCGAGGATCGCGAGGCGCGCGCCGCCAGCTTCGCCCGCGTCCGCGCGCCGCTCCTCGCCTACAGCTTCAGCGACGACCCCTTCGCCCCGCGCGCCGCCGTCGACCAGCTGGTCAGCTTTTACACCGCCGCGGCGCCCGAGCGGCGACACCTCGGCCCCGCCGACGCCGGCGGCCCGATCGGTCACTTCGGCTTCTTCCGCAAGAAGTTCGCCGACGCGTTGTGGCCCGCCGCCGTCGCCTGGCTCAAGCAGCAGGCCGCGGGTTCACGGCCTCGTACAGCCTGACGATCCCCTGCACCACCGTGTCGATCACCGTGTCGCAGCGCGCGTAGGTCTCGTGCACCGCCGGGTTCCAGCCGGTGAAGAGCCCGCCCGCGTGGACCTCACGGTCCTCGCTCACCGCCTCCGCGAACGAGCTGTTCACGCAGCGCAGCGGCCAGGCGATGATGTCGTCGACGTCGAAGAGATTGATCCACTCGCCAGCGACCCCGGGATAGTGGGTCGAGAAGCGCGGCGACGGCACACGGATCGCGTCGCCGCTGTCGAGGAAGCGCACCGTCCACAGCGCCAGCGGCGTCCCGATCGTGTACAGCCCCGCCAGCGTCTCGCCGCGGACCAGCGGCAGCTCGCTGTCCCGCCAGTGCTGCGCGCTCGCGCACGAGTAGCCGCACCCGTGCCCGAACTGCAGCTCGAAGAAGTGATTAAACGCGATCACCCCGCCGAGGCTGTGGCCCACGATCACGAGCGGCGCCTCCGCTCCGACCTTGGCCGCCGCCTCGGCCAGCGCACCCGCCATGCACTCGTGCACGAGGTCGTACGCGTCGCCGTGCTGCGGCGTCGGCTGGTACGCGAAAACATCGCCGAGGTAACCCGCGAACAGCCGACGCAGCGGCATGAAGTCGAGCTTGAAGTGGGTGTCGAAGCGCAGCAGCAGGTCATTTTGCCGCCACTGCAACAGCGGCGCCCAGTACACCGGCTGAAACACGATGTCATCCCACGGGCACCGCGGGTCGCCGGCCCAGTGCTTACACAGGCCCTGGTAGATCGGCCGCGTGAACTCCTCCGCGTAGCCCGAGTCCTGATTGCCGAGCCCGTGAATCACCAGCACGGCGATCTTCTGGGCCCCGCCCTTCTCCGCGGGGGCGTGGGTGTGAGCGTGATGTGTAGCGTGTTGCGAGTCCGTGTCGACCATACGTGCCTCAGTCCAGCGACGACTCGCTCCGTGCCGTCGCCCCGGCGCGAAGCTCCTCCACACTCCGCAGCACCGGCCGCGGCCTGGCCATCGCCGTCAGCGACTTCCAGATCGCCTCGCCCCAGCCGAGCGTGCGGTACGGATAACCATGCTCGCGGCAGAACGCCTGCATGCGCGGCGCCATCCGCGGATAGTGCGTGTGGGAGAACTCGGGGAACAGGTGGTGCTCGATCTGGAAGTCGACCCCGGAGCACAGCAATCGACCGAAGGGCCCCGTGGTGAAGTTCACGGTGGTGGCCGTTTGCAGGAGCACATAGTCCGACTTCGCCAGCCGCTTGTCGACCGCCACCGCCTCCTCCGGGAAGTGCGCCGCGCCGAAGGCCGCGAACATCGCGTAGCCCAGCAGCGCCATGCGCAGCAGGTGGAAGCCGATCACTTCAGCCGCCGGCAAGAACAGCATCGGCAGGCCCCAGAACACCGCCAGGTGGGCGAGCAGCAGCCCGAGGTCGAGCCAGTGCCGCGGCCTTCGCCGCGACGAACCCAGCTTGCGCGCCAGGAACAACACGCCCTGCCGCTGCGCGTTGAAGCCGTTGAGCGCCAGCGCGAACGGGAAGATCAGCCACTGCCAGCGAAACAGCAGCCGCTGCCACCCGCTCGCCCGCTCGTAGTCGTCGCGCGAGAACGCGAACACCGGCGCGAGGTCGATGTCGTCATCGAGGCCGACCACGTTCGGCACCGGGTGGTGCACCACCAGGTGCTTGTGATTCCAATAGTTGGCCGAGACCATCAGCAAGAACGCGAAGCCGGCGTAGACCAGCGCCGAGTTGGCCGCGCGCGAGCGGAAGATCGCGTCGTGCGAGGCTGTGTGCGCGTTGGTCGAGATGCCGAGGCAGCCGAGCGACGAGATCAACGCGCCGGCGCCCGCCAGCCACGGACCCGTCGCCCCGTCCGGAGCCGCGAAGTACAGCGCCGTCCCCCCGAGGTTCATCGCCACGTGAAACCCGAACTGCGCGACCTGGCGGGCGGTGTCGGGGGTGCCATAGCTTGCGTGCAGTTCCTTACGGAGCGCCCGGTAGTCTGCGCTGAGCATGAGTCAGGGTCCGTCTCGTGGAGGGCCGCGTCAGACCCGATGCAGGCGCATCGGACCGGCCATGTCGGGGGTAAACAGCACCTGAAACACCGCGGACTCGGCCGCGAAGGCGGCCGCGATGCCGCAGTGAAAATAGTACTCAAACATCCGCAGGAAGCGCTCGTCGTAGCGGCCCGCCAGGTCCGCGCGCTGGCTGCGAAAATTGGCCAGCCAGCGCAAGATCGTATGCCCGTAGTGGCGCACGATGTTCTCGACGTCGAGGATCGCCAGCCGCTCGCGCTCGAGCCCACGACTGATCTCCGACAGCCGCGGCTGACACGAGCCCGGGAAGATGTACTTCTGGATGAACGGGTCGTGCACGTTGCGCGGCCCCGCCGCGCCGATCGTGTGCACGAGGCCCCGGCCCTCCGGCGCCAGGACCCGGGCGATGGCCGCGAAGTAGCGGCCAAATTCGCGGCGTGGCACGTGCTCCATCATCCCCACGCTGACCACCCGGTCGAAGCGGTCCCCCAGCCGCGTGAAGTCATCGAAGCGGATCGCCACCTCGTCGGCCAGCCCTGCCTCCGCCACATTGGCCTGACCGCGCGCCGCGTGCCTGCGGCTGTTGGTCACGCCCACACCGCGCACTCCGTAGTGCTTCGCCGCGTGGATCAAGAGCCCGCCGAAGCCGCAGCCGATGTCGAGCAGCCGCTGCCCCGGGCGCAGCTCCAGCTTTTGACAGATCCGATCGAACTTGTTGATCTGCATCTGCTCGAGGCTGTCCTCCGGCTCGCGCATGTACCCGCACGAGTACGTCATCGCCGGGTCGAGGAACGCCGCGAACAGATCGTCGCCAGCGTCGTAGTGGCGCTGCACGTTCTCCGCCTTGCTGCGCGTCAGCGTCTGCAGCCGCACCCACGCGAGGCGGGCCACCAGCCGCGGATCCGTCGCCAGCGCCTGATCCACCCGGCAGCGCAGCAGCGCCGTCAGCAGCTCGTGCAGCTCGCCCGCCACCACCTCCACCGCCCCATCCATGTAGGCCTCGCCGAGCCCGAGGTTGCCGGCCGCCAACACGCGCGTGCACACGCTGGCGTCGCGCAGGCGCAGCACCCCGAGCACCTCGCCATCGCCGGGCCCGAGCGTGAAGCTGCGGCCCCCGATCTCGAGGCCGATCCGCACCCCGCGGAGGCAGCGGTCGATGAGCTCGAGCAGCAGCTCCTGCGAGCGGGCGTGCCGTCGCTCGTCCCGTTCGTCCACGGGGAGCTCAGCGACCGGGGCTTCGGGGCTACGCAGGAAGGCGGAGCGGAGGTCGGCGATCGAACGCATGTCAGTGCTTCACTTTGCGAGGATGTCAGCAGATCGCCAGGCGGCGATCAACAGTGTTCGCCGCGGCGCATTCACGCCACGCAGGCGGCGGGGGGAGAGCGGCTGCTGACCCCGCGGCGGATCACCGCCGTGGCGTTTTTGCGGCCGTGAGCGCCACCGCGCACACGCGTCCGTGTATCATCCGCGGGTGATGGAGCTCGTCATCGGTTCATGCGCCCAGATCGACCCAGCGCTGCTGCAACAGCTCGGCGTGCACGTGCTCGAGTTCCCGCTCTTTTTGGATGGCGCGCCGTACGTGGCCCCCTACGGCATCGGCCGCGCCGAGAAGGACGCCCTGCGGACCATCCTCCTCGCCAAGAAACAGACCATGAGCACCGCCGGCATCCGCGAGGCCGACATCCTCGCCTGCTATGAACGCCTCGCCGGCAAGCCGATCCTCGCCTTCCACACCGGCGAGACCTTCAGCAGCGCAACCTATGCGGCCCTGCGCAAGGTCGGCCGCGAACACCCCGAGCACGAGGTCCAGCTCGCCGACTCGGCCCACACGACCGCCGGCTACAGCGTGCAGGTCCTGCAGATCGCGCGAGCGATGCGCGACGGTCTCACGGGCGAGGCCCTGAATCGCCAGCTCGCCACGCTGCGCCGCGACACCGTGCACATCGGGGTCGTCCGCGACCTCTTCTACATGAGCCGCACCGGTCGCATCGGCATGGGCCGCGCCCTGCTCGGCACGGTCCTGCGCCTGATCCCATTGCTGGTCGTCCGCGACGGCGAAGGGGTCGCCAAGCCCCTCGGCAAGGTGCGCTCACCCGCCCAGGCCAACGCCCTGATCCTCGAGACCATCCGCGCCGACGCGGAGCGAAAAGGCACCCGCGAGGTCGACGTCCTGATCGCCTGGTTCGGTCAGCACCGCGCCGAGGCCGAGCAGCTCGGGCAGTCGATCCGCGACGCCGGCTTCCGCGGCGCCCTCGACATCGCCGAGGGCAATCCAACCGGCACCGTCCACCTCGGCGGCGACTACTGGGAGATCGGTTACACCGTCCACGCGCCCTGACCCACCGCGCAGGTTCCACCGCCATGCAATCGCAGCCAGCACTTCTCGACGCCCCCGCCCTGCTCGTCGCCCTGCGCGGCGGCCTCGCCCAGCTCGCGCACAACGCCGACCTGCTCGACGCGCTCAACGTGTTCCCCGTCCCCGACGGCGACACCGGTTCGAACATGGTCCACACCCTCCGCGCCGGCCTCGCCTTCGCCACCGACGCCGAGGTCCCAGACACCCTCCCGGCGCTGGCGGAGCGCCTGCGCACGCGCCTGCTCGCCGAGAGCCGCGGCAACTCCGGCTTCCTGGTCGCCACCTTCTTCGACGGCTTCCTCCGCGACCTCGCCGACCGCGACGAGGTCGACGCCCCGCGCCTCGCCCACGCCTTCGCGGCCGGGACCTACCACGCCACCACCGCGCTGGCGAACCCCCGCGAGGGCACCATGCTCACCGCCATGCGCGTCATGAGCGAGGCCCTGCACGCCGCCACCGCCTCGCCGATCGGCGTCGCCGAAGCGCTCGCCCGGACGGTCGCCGCCGGCCGCGACGCCGTGGCCGACACGCCTCGACTGCTGCCCGTGCTGCGCCGCGCGCTGACGTTCCAAGAGGCGCCGCAGTTCGACAATCTTTCGACAATCTTTCGACAATCTTTCGACAATCTTTCGACAATCTTTCGACAATCTTTCGACAATCT
>JBGAUO010000066.1:0-24020 GCA_044228605.1 Nannocystis sp.
GAGTTCCAGCCCGTGGGCGCGGCACGCATGGAGCGGCTTGTCGCTGCGCTCGTCCAGTGCGCCGCCGAGAAGCCGCTGCTCTGGCTTGTCGACGATGCGGCGATCGACGCGATGAAGGGCCGCCGCTCGCCCGAGCTGTGCGTCCTGCAGTACCGCAAGGCCGCCGTCGCCGCCTCCGCCGGCAACCAGGAGCAGCAGCTGCACTGGCTCAAGGAGGCCCACAACACCGACCGCAACAACGGCGATGTCGCCGTCGAACTCGCGGCCCTCGCCGAGAAGCTCGAGGACTTCGACCTGGCGATCCGGGTGCTTCGCAGCATCGCGTTGATGGAGGCCGCGCCGATGAGCCGCGCGGTCGCCTACCTGCGCCAGGGCTACATCGCGGAGCGCCGCGGTGACCGCCAGAAGGCCGTGCTGTGGGGCCGCAAGGCGCTCATGGAGGACCCGAACTGCACCGAGGCCACCGACTTCCTCAAGCAGATCGGCGAGCTGTAGCCGCAGCGGAGCGACACCGTGGCCCGCGGGGTTCGCCTCGCGGGCCTTCGTGTTACTGCTCGAGCACGATCGAGTGCACCCGCGGGGCGTCGCGGGCGGCGTCGGCGGGGGCCGTCGGCGGGGCCTGAAACTGCATCACCTCGAACATGCAGTACTTGTTCGACCAGCGCAGCTCGAGCATCGCCGGGTGCTTCTGCGGCGAGCCGTCCGGTCCCCACACCTTGCCTGCGAACAGCGTCGGGCTGTGGACCAGCACGCCGAGTCGCACACCGATCGGCGGACCCGAGACCGTCTCCACCACCTCGAGCGTGGCGATGAAGCGCAGCTCCGGCTCGCGCACAAAGGCCAGCGGATCGACCGGCTCGAGCGTCTGTGAGTCGACCACCTTGACCCGCACCAGCTCCTCCGGCCCCGGGCAGGCCTTGTTCGCCGGGGTCAGGTTGAGCTCGCCGATGCTCTCGACGTGGTCGTGCTCGAGCCCATCGTGCGGGTGGGCGTCGCGGCGGGCGTGCATCCCGTCGGGCGGACGGGCGTCCTCTGCGGGTCGCCGACAGCCCGCGGCCGCGAGGACGAGCGCAACGAGCAGGGCAGGGTGGAGCATCGTCGGCAGCATAGCCCGGCGTCGGCGCTGGCGGGTGCCTGCTAGCCATCGTCCCAAGCGCACCGCAAACCGGGTAGCATGGCTCCAGCTTGGAGGACGGACAGTGACGACGACCCAGGACGGTGTGAAGCTCGCGTATCGTGTCTTTGGAGATGGATCGCGCACGGTGATCCTCGTGCACGGTTGGATGGTCTCGGGCCGCGTGTGGGACGACCTCATCGCCGGCTTCGACGGCGTCGGTGTGCGCCTCGTGGTGCCCGACCTGCGCTGCGCTGGCGACTCGGACAAGCCCGAGAGCGGCTACACCATCGAGCGCTACGGCCGCGACATCCTTCACCTCGCGGACGAGCTCGGCGCACGCAGCTTCGTGCTCGTCGGCCACAGCATGGGCGGCACGATCTCGCAGTGGATCGCCGCGCACGCGCCCGATCGGGTCGACGGCATGGTCCTGCTGTGCCCGGTGCCAGCCTCCGGCATGCCTGGCTTCCCCGAGCAGGCGCTGCCGCTGTTTCGCAACGCTCACACCGCCGAGGCTCACACCGCGATCCTCGGCATGGCCTGCACCAACCTGAGCGACAGCGGCCGCGAGCACCTGCTCGCCGCTGCCGCCACGGTCCCTGCCAACTGTATCGCCGAGGCCTTCGAGGCGTGGCGTGGCGCTGACTTTGGCGACGCCCTCGCCGCGATCACGGCTCGCACCCTCGTGGTCGCCAGCGACGACCCCTTCCTCCCGCCGGACTTCCTGCGCGCCGCGATCGTCGGCCGCATCGCCGGGGCGCGCCTCGCCGTGCTCCCGGGCGCCGGTCACTACGTCCCGGTCGAGCGCAGCCGCGAGGCCGCCGCGTTGCTCACCGCCTTCCTCGCCGGCCTCGGCTGAGCGCGTGGCGCGTCTGTTGCTCGTCTTGCTCGCTGCGCTGTTACTCGGCTGCGCCGGGCGACAGGTGCTCCTGCGGCCGTACAGCGCGGCTCCGCTGCCGCCACGCACCAAGATCTTCCTGGTGGCCGGTGGTGTCGAGGTCGCCAACTTCGCCGCCGAGATCGTCGCCCAGCGCCGCCTGTGGCTCGCCCGCGGCGTCGCCCCCGACGAGATCGCCTGTTACTGGGCCCGACCCGGCGTCGCCGAGCTGCGCGCCGATCGCCGGCAGTATCGGGCCCTCGCCGCCGAGCTGCGCGCCTGTTATCCCGCCTCGGCCGCGCTCCTGCGGGCGCACCTGCGTCAGCAGGCCGCGCGTCCGCTCCCGTACCTCTACCTCTACGTCAGCAGCCACGGCGACGCCGACATCCTGCCGGCACATGTCCCCAAGGACAGCTTGCTGCCCGGCGAGCGTGAAGTCTTCGATCAGACCGTCATCCAGCTCGGCGCAGGGGTCGGTCGCGGCGTCCTGCCCGGGCCCTTGGCGCAGGCGATGCGCAGTGGCGTCGATCCGCGCGACCTCGTGCTCTCACCGGCGCTCCTGCGCGAGCTGCTCCACCTGTTCCCCGCGGCCACGACGAAGCTCATCGTGCTGCAGGCCTGCCACAGCGGTGGTTTCCTCGCCGATGCGCGGCCCGAGCGGCGCGCCCAGGTGATCACGGACGTCCCCGGCCTCACCGCGATCGCCTCGGCCCGCTTCGACCGCACCAGCTTCGGCTGCGAGTCGGGCGCAGACATGACCTACTTCGGCGAGATCTACACCCGCTTGCTCGCCCGGAGCCCCGCCGTCGATCCGCGCGGGGTCGCCTGGCCGGCCCTGTTCGCCGCCCTCGCCGCCGAGGTCGCCCGCCTCGAGCGGGCCATCGACGTGCGCGCCTCGCTGCCTGTCTTCTTCACGAGTCCCTGAGGACATGCTCGAATGAGCATGTTCGTGAGGACATGTTCAATTTCAAGGATCGCTGCGGCCGGCGATCCACTCGGCCGCCTCGGCGATCGCCTGTGAGTCCGGGTGGTCCGCGGATTGGAGCTCGGCCAGGCCGGCGCGGGCCAGGCCGAGGATCTGAATGCGCACCGGGGGTGTCGCTGTGGCGGTGCTGGCGGCCTGGCCCCACAGCGCGCGTGCGAGGGCCAGCCGGGCGGGCCCGGGTCCGGGTCCGCCGTTCGGTCGCTCGGCGATCGTCAGCGCTCGGCGGCAGAGGACGATCGCCTGCTCGTGGTGGCCGCGCCCGGCGGCTGCGCTGCAATGGCCGATCAACGGCTCGATCAGGGACGGGTCGGACGACCCGTGCAGTCGCTCGCGGATCGCCAGCGCCCGGGTGAACGCGGACTCGGCGGCCGGCCAGCGCTGCTGTGATCGGGCCACCTCGCCGAGCCCCAGCTGGGCCAGCGCCATCGGCTCCAGCTGAGCCGCGTCGGCCGCGTTGAGCAGCGACTCCGCCAGCTCGTAGTCGGCCGCCGCCTCACGCAGTCGGCCGCGGCGGCGTTCGACCTCGGCGCGGGCCAGGTGCGCCTCGACCAGCGCCGGGTCGTCCTTCGGCACGGACGCCCGCAGCAGTTGCACGGCCCGGTCGAGCTGGCGTGCCGCCTCGTCGTGGGCTCCGAGCCGCGCCTGGGCCAGCGCGAGGTCGAGGAGCAGGCGACCGACCTGCGGGTGCTCGGGCGAGAGGCTGCGCTCGCCGAGCCGCAGCGCCAGCGCCAGTTGGGTCGCGGCCTCCGCGTGGCGACCGCGGCGCAGCAGCAGGCGGCCGATCGCGTGCAACGCCGCCGATTCGCGGCGGCCGTCGTCGCTGCGCCGCTGCAGCACGGTCGTCAGGCGCTGCCACAATGCGATCGCCTCGTCGTCGCGGCCGAGGTCGCCGAGGACCTCGAGCAGCAGCGTCTCGCTGTCGATCACGAGCTCGTCCTGGTGGCTCGCCTCGGCCGCCCATAGCGCCGTCAGCAGGCTGCGCTCGGCCGCCGCTGGGTCGCCGGCGGCGCGCTCGAGCGCGGCCTGGCGGTGCAGCGCCTCGGCCTGCAGCGGCAGGTCTTCGGCCTCGCGCGCCGAGATCGCCAGCGAGCGTGCCAGGGCCAGCGCCGCGGGCAGGTCGCCCAGCGCTCCGAGGACCGCGGCCCGGTCGAGCTCTGTCAGCGGTCGTTCGTCGACCTGAAACCAGGGCGCCTCGCTCGCGGTGTGCACGTCGGCGCAGCTGGTCGACGGCGGCAGCGACCACGCGGCGACCAGCCCGCGTGCAGCGGCCCCCTTGGGGGCCCGCAACAAGGCGTCGCTGACCGTTCGCAGCCCCGCGAGTCGCCGTCGCAGGCATGACGCGATCGGCTCGGCCAGCACCTGCGCCCCGGCCTGGGCGCGAGCGCAGGTCTGGCGGACCGTCGTGCGCCACTCGTCGACCCGGAGGTCGAGCACTCCGGTCACGCGCCTGGCTTGTGGCTCGGACGCGTGGGTGTCGCCGAGGGCCACCGCGACCGCCTGGCGCCGGGTATCGTCCCACACCCCAGCGAGCGCCACGTCGACGTCGCACAGCGCCAGCGCGGAGGCTCGCGGCGGCGTCCGTCGATCCTCCGGCGCCAGCGCGAACGCGGCGGCCGCGGCGACCCCGGTGAGCACGATGCCGCCGCCGAGCAGCAGCCAGCGGCGCACCGGCATACGCGGGCGCTCGGCCATGCGCGCGAGTAGGTCGTCCATCGCCCGCCAGCGCTCGGCTGGCCGCACCGACAGCCCACGCACGAGGATCCGCAGCAACCACGCGGGCACGTCGCTGTCCTTGGGCGCATCCTGGATGCGCCCGGCCAGCACTGCCTCGCGGACCACCGCGACACGCTCGCCGACGAAGGGGCGCACGCCGTAGAGCCCCTCGAAGAGCGCGACGCAGAAGCTGAACTGATCGGTGCGCGCGTCGGTGGGTTGGCCGAGGTACTGCTCCGGGGCCATGTACGCGGGGGTCCCGGTCATGCCCCCGGTCCGCGTGATCCGCATGTCGAGCATGCTGTTGCTCGGCTTTTGCGGGATCGCCTCGTAGGTGTCAGGCCGCGGGAACAGCCCGGAGCCGCCGTCGGCCCGCGCGAGCCCGAAGTCCACCACGCGCACGCGGTTGTCGCCGTCGATCAGGACGTTGTCGGGTTTGAAGTCGCGGTGAATGATGCCGGCCCGGTGCGCCGCCGCCAGGCCGCGGCCCGCCTGCACGAACACTCCGAGCACGTCGCGCCACGGGCGTCGCTCGGCCCGCAGCCAGCGGGTGAGCGTCACTCCCTTCACGAACTCCATCGCCAGGAAGATCTGCTCGTCGAGCACGCCCACGTCGTAGATCGCCACCACGTTCGGGTGCGACAGCTTGGCCATCGCCTGCGCCTCGCGTTGCAGCCGCTTGCGGCCGGTGTCGCGCTTGCTCGGCCCTGTGCGCGTGCGCAGGACCTTGAGCGCGACCTTACGATTGAGCGCCTCATCCCACGCCGCGTACACCACACCCATCCCGCCCGAGCCCAGGCGGCGGATCACCTGGAAGCGGCCGATGTACGCCGGCGTCGGCTCCAGCTCATGGGCGATGTTCCCGACCTCGGCCGCGTCGCCTTCGAGGGGTGTCGGCGCCGACGCCATCGGCGTTTGGTTTCCGGGCGTGTCCTCGGGCCGCACGCTGGCCGGCTGCGGGGTGTCGCCGGTGACTGGTGTCAGCGGCGTGGCGTAGTCGGGCTCGATGACCCCGCTCCGCGCTCGCACCTCGCCGCTCCCTCGCGCCATGCTGGCGATCCTACCTCAGGCGTCGCTTCGCGGTTGCCGCCTGGGCCCGCTTCCCGCTACCCTGCGCACCCGTGTCTCGCCCCATCGCCCGCGCGATCGTTGTCGCCACGCTCGCAACCACCGCGACGCTCGCAACTACCGCCACGCTCGCAACCACCGCGACGCTCGCAACCACCGCGACGCTCGCAGGCCTCACGCTCGCCTGCGCGAGCGCGCCGGGCCAGCCGCGGCGCAACGGCATGGAGGCGCCGCCGCCGTTTCCGGTCGCCCCTGACTTCAACCTCCCCGACGCCGACGGCAAGGTGCGCAGCCTCGCCTCATTGATGGGCCCCAAAGGCCTCGTGTTGGTGCTCTATCGCGGCCACTGGTGACCCTTCTGTCGGGCACAGCTCGGGCAGCTGCAGGGTCATCTCGCGGAGTTCACCGCCATGGGCGTCCACGTCGCCGCCGTCTCGGCCGACGACCTCGAGGGCGCGCGCAAGATGGTCGCCAACAAGGGCGTGCGCTTCCCGATCTTGAGCGACCCGAAGGGCGGGATGCTGCGCGCTTACCAGCACTGGGACAGCGAGGCGGAGCTCGGCCTCGCTGGCACCTTCGTGATCCGCCCCGACCTCAGCGTCGTGTTCTATGAGGATGACGGCGAGAAGTTCTATCGCCGCCCGTCGGCTGCACGGGTGCTCGAGGTTGCCCGCGGCTTGTAGACGCGGATGGACCGCGCTGGCATCCTGGCCGGCGATGGCACGCAGCAACAAGACCCGCACCCTCGTCGCATTCGCCACCGTTGGCGCACTCGTCCTCGGCACCTACCAGCTCGGCAGCGCCCTGCTCTCCGACGACTCGCTCTCGGCGCAGCGCCTCGCCAACCAGGTGTGGATCGAGCGGCTCCCGCAGAACGACCGCGACATGATCAACCACATCGTGCTCGCCGAGGACGGCCGCGAGCGCTTCGGCGCCTTCGGCAAGAGCTCGCAGTGGCGTCACTTCGTCGAGATCTTCCGCTGGGCCCGCGAGGAGAATCGCCTGAGCCTCCTGCTCCCGCAGGACCGCAAGCGCATCGATCTCGGCGTCCGCGTGTGGGACTGCGAGGACGAGGCCCCGGCGCCGTTCCAGCTGTGCCTCGAGCTCAGCAACAAGAGCCACAAGATCCTGTACTACAGCCGCCACGACTGGACCCTCGACAGCCTGGGCGAGCACCCCGAGCTGACCGCTGTCATCGCCGCCCCCACGCCGATCCCGGCGATCGCCGACGCCGACAGCTTCGTCGTCTCCGACGAGCTCCTCGAGTAGCTCGCCAACGCGCATCGCCACGCCCGTGAGCTGGCGCGGGGCTGCGACGTCGAGGACCGATCGGTCCCGGCGTAAGGGGCTTGCGCACCGCCGCAAGTTTTGGGTATGGCGGGCCCGTGTCCAGCACCGCCGAGACCCAGGGGATCCGCGTCGTCGTCCGCTCGCGCTACGTGCACGAGCAGTCCGAGCCGGCGCGCTTCGTGTTCGCATACACGATCAAGATCTCCAACGAGGGGCACGACCCGGCGCAGCTGCGTCGCCGCCACTGGATCATCACCGATGCCACCGGCGGCGTGCGCGAGGTCGAGGGCGAGGGTGTCGTCGGCTCCCAGCCGCTGCTGCACCCCGGCGACTCCTTCGAGTACACCAGCGGGTGTGTGCTCGAGACCCCACACGGCGCGATGCATGGCAGCTACATGATGCTGCGCCCCGATGGCCGCTGCTTCGAGGCGCTGATCGAGCCCTTCGTGCTGGCGATCCCCCAGGCGATGAACTGACCATGGGCCGCGCAGGCGGGTGGCGCTCGCGACCTTGATCGGCGGACCGCAAGGGTGGTATCCGTCGCCGACCATGAACCTTGTTTCTTCGATCTGTGCGCCGTGCCTCGGCAATTGGAGGACCCTCATCGTCGCCGCGCTCGTGCTCGCGGGCGGCTGCGGCGACTCCGGAGGCGGCAGCGAGTCCGGCAACACTGAAGCGAGCACCGGGTCCAACACCGACGCCACGGGCACGACCGGTGATCCGAGCACGACTGCGGACAGCAGCACCAGTGACACGCCGACCAGCACCGGTTCGGGCGTCGTCAGCTACGTGGACGACATCCAGCCGATCTGGGACGCTCGCTGCACCCTCGCCTGTCACGAGCCGAGCGGCAGCGGCTTCCTCACCACCGGCCTCGACATGACCGCCGCGGTCTCGTACTCGCAGCTCGTCGATGTCATGTCGACCGGCGTGCCCTCGATGATGCGCATCGCCCCCGGCGATCTCGCGAACAGCTACCTGTGGCACAAGCTCAAGAACACGCAGGTCGACGCGGGCGGCGGCGGCGGTCAGATGCCCGCGGGCGGCCTCCCGGCCGATCAGGTCGCCACGATCGAGGCCTGGATCGAGGCCGGCGCGCTGCCCTGAGCCGCGCGCGAACAAGCGAGTACGCCCCTCGCCACGACGCCGCAGGGATCCCCGCGGCGTCGTTCGTACGTACGGCGTTCAGGATGTGGATAAGATGCGAGGCCGCCGTCGCCGTCGGCCCTGCCGTTCCCTCGACCCGGACGAAAACCATGCACTTGACTCGCTTTCTTGCCGTCGCCGCGACCCTCTCCCTCTCCGCCTGTGGCGACGACAAGGACAGTGAGACCGGCGATCTGACGACCACCCAGACCACGTCGGTCACCGAGTCGAGCTCCACAAACGACCCGACCACAGGCACACCGAGCACCAGCGAGGCCACGAGCACCGGCGAGGCCACGAGCACCGGCCCAGATTCCACCAGCACCAGCACCGGCACGGACACCGGCTCGTCGACGACCAGCTCCACGGGTCTGAGCTTCGCCGCCGACGTCTACCCGGTGTGGAACCCGCCGGTGCGCTGCGACTGCCACAACGGCGGCACGGCCGGTCTGACGATGGGCACGGTCGATGCCGCGTACATGGACCTGGTCGGCATGATGGCCGGCGAGGCGCCCGACCTGGCCCGCGTCGAGCCAGGCGACCGGAGCAAGAGCTACGTCTGGCACAAGATCAACGGCACCCACGTCGAGGTCGGCGGCAGCGGCAGTCAGATGCCGCTCGGCGCAGCGAAGCTCGACGCCGACACGCTCGCCCTCATCGGTCAGTGGATCGACGAGGGCGCCCACAAGTGAGACTCTCCTCCCCCGCCCTCGCGGCGAAAACCCCTGGCCCTTTTCACCTGAAAGAACTTGAAGCGATGAAGATCTCTGCGACCGCCATGATCGTCGCCGCCCTCCTGGCCCTCCCGGCCTGCGACGGTGGCGACAAGACCACGACCAGCGATGCCAGCACTGGCGAGGCGACGGACGCCTCGGCGACGGACGCCTCGGCGACGGACACCTCGGCGACGGACAGCTCGGCCACCGAACCGACCACGACGGACGCGACCACCACTGGGACGCCCGGCGAGCTCAGCTTCGCCGCGGACGTGTGGGAGCCGATCCTCTCACCGATCTGCTCCTGTCACGGTGCTGGCTCCGGTGGCTTGACGATGGGCGCCGACGCGGCCACCGCCTTCGCCGCGATGGTCGGTGTCAAGTCGACCGGCTCGCCCCTCAACTACGTCGAGGCCAGCGACTCGGCCAACAGCTACATCGTCCACAAGCTCGAGGGCACCCAGATCGAGGCCGGCGGCATGGGCGGCAAGATGCCGCTCGCGGGCATGGTCACCACGGCCCAGATCCAGACGATCAAGGACTGGATCGACGCCGGCGCCAAGCCCTGATCCGATCTCCTCGTGAGCAGCAAAAAGGCCGTCCCCGGGTCCCGGGGGCGGCCTTTGGCGCACACAGGGGCCGCTCAGCCGAGGCGCTTGCCGACGACGTCCCAGCGCACGTTGGCGAAGAAGTCCTCGAGGTAGGCCGGGCGGTCGGTGGGCTTGCGGTACACCGAGAACGCGTGCTCCCACACGTCGAGCACCAGCAGCGGCGCGGCGCCTGCCGGGTGACCGACCTCGTGCTGGTTGATCCACTGGTTCCAGATCTGCCCGTTGCGCGGGTCGTGGTAGGTGATCGCCCAGCCGACGCCCGGCATCTTGGCCACACCCATCAGGTCGGCCTTCCACGCCTCGACGCTGCCAAACTGAGCCGTCACCGCGTCGGCGAAGGCGTTGTCCGCCGCGAGCCTGCCGCCAGCGCCCAGGTTGTCGAAGTAGTACTCGTGGAGGCGCATGCCGTTCCACTCCCAGCCGGCGCGGCGCTTGAGCTCCTGGTAGCTGGAGTCGGCGTGCTGGCCCTCGTTGGCCATCTTCGCTACCTTGGCCAGCAGCGCGTTGGTGCGGTTCACGTAGCCGTTGTAGAGCTTGAGGTGGACCTCGATCTGCTCATCCGTGATGCCGTGCAACCCCTTGAGGCCAGAGTAGTCGGTAGCCTTGTACTCGCGCGGGGTATACGTGGTGTTCGTCATAGGGGTCTCCTGCGGTCACGTGGTGCAGCCGCGAAATGGGGGACAATGATGTTGCGGGCGCTTCCATGCTGACCTTCGAGGTGCAGCACTCGGACCCGCCCAGGGGCAGGCAAGGTAACATCACCTCGCGATGGGCCTGACCCGGGTCCGACGTGCAGGTCAGGTCGGCGGGTGCGGATGCGCTCATGGCCAGGCAGAGCCACGGTAGGCCGCGACTTGACACTCCTGCCGCTCCGGTGCTTATCTCCCGCCTCCTCATTGAAGGCCCTCGCTCATGTCGCAAGTCTGCCAGGTCACCGGTAAGCGCCCCCTCTCGGGGATGAACGTGTCTCACTCGCACATCCGGACCAAGCGCCGCACGATGCCAAACCTGCACGGCAAGCGCTATTGGGTGCCGAGCGAGAACCGCTGGGTGTCGCTGCGTGTCAGCTGCCACGGCATGAAGATCATCGACAAGCGCGGCATCGAGAGCGTGCTGGCCGAGATCCGGGCCCGCGGCGAGAAGGTCTGAGCGCGACAGGCGAGATCTCGCCTGACATCAGCATGATGAAGGGGACCTGAAGTGGCCGAGATCCTCATCCCCTTCATCGTGTTTTTCTCGATCTTCGGTACGGTCGTCGCGCTGCGGTACCTCAAGTACGCGCACGAGCTGAAGATGAAGCAGCTCGAGCGGGGCCACGATCCGTCGTCGCAGCGGGCTTTGCCGGCTCCTGAGCTCAAGGCGCTGGAAGCCCAGCGCGCCGAGCTCGAGCAGCGGATCCGCAACCTCGAGACGATCGTCTGCAACGTCGACTTTGAGCTCAACGCCAAGATCAATCGTCTGGCGACCCAGAGCATCGCCGCGATGTCCTCGGGCCCAGGGAGTCGCCCGGGGCTGAGCGCCGCGGTCGACGACGCGGGCAGCCTCGCCAGCGGGAAGATCCGCGCGGGTACCCGGGTGGCCGGGCGCTTTGTCATCGAACGACCGCTCGGGGCTGGTGGCATGGGCGCCGTCTATCTCGCCCGCGACGAGCAGCTCGGGGAGTCCGTCGCCCTCAAGGTGATCGCCGGCATGGCGCTGCTCGACCCGGGCTCGGCCGAGCGACTGCGCCGCGAGGCCAGCATGGCGCGGAGGATCTCTCACCCCAACGTCGTGCGTATGCACGACCTCGGCGAGGAGCACGGCCTCCTGTTTGTGTCGATGGAGTACGTCGCTGGTGAGAGCCTCGCCGCGCGCATCCAGCGGCTCGGCACGCTGACACCGGCGCAGCTGCGGCCGATCGCCGTCCAGCTGTGTGAGGGCCTCAGCGCGGCCCACAGCGTCGGCATCGTCCACCGCGACTTGAAGCCGGCCAATGTCCTCATCGACGCGCAAGATCGGGTCAAGTTGATCGACTTCGGCATCGCCCGCGGCGACCTGCAGATCGGCATGACCGCGACCAACATGATCGTCGGTACCCCCGAGTACATGGCGCCCGAGCAGGTCCGCGGCGGGGCGGTCGACGCTCGCACTGATGTCTACGCGCTCGGCGCGGTGCTCTACCACGCGCTCACCGGGCGTCCGCCGTTCCGCGGCGACACGCCGATCTCGGTGGGCCTGGCGCATTGTCAGGACCCGGTGACTCCGCCGCGGCAGCTTCGGCCCGACATCCCCACCATCTGGGACAGCGTGATCCTCCGTGCGCTCGAGAAGACCCCGGCCGCCCGCTTCCCCACGGTGCAGGCCCTGCAGACCGCGCTGAGCACGGACGACGGCGAGGCCCCGACCTGGCACGGTCCGGCGCCGACGGTCCGCCTCTGAGGCGCGAAAGGGCCCCATCCCGGTCGCCGACCGGCTACCATGCGCGATCATGAGACGTGGCCTGGCCCTGATTGTCCTCTGTGTGGCGTGCGGCAAGAGCTCCGGGGGAGACACGGGCAGCAGCAGTGGCGGTGATTCCGGCGGGGGCAGCACGCAGGGACCGACGTCGACCAGCCCGACCACTGGCGAGACCACGAGCACGGGCACCTCGAGCTCCGGCGATGCCAGCACCAGCGGCGTCGCAACCAGCAGCCCGGGCAGCAGCAGCGGCGAACCGGGCTCTGGCAGCAGCACGGGCAGCAGCGGCGAGCCGGGCAGCAGCGGCGACGACAGCACGACCGCAGCGCCGGCCTGTCCGCCCGCCGGGTTGGCGGCCGGCGACCACGACCTCGAGATCTTGCACGACGGCATCAAGCGCACCGCCTACCTGCACATCCCCGCCAGCGCCGACCTCGACGCCCCCACGCCGCTGGTGTTCAACTTCCACGGCTACCTCGGCAACGGCAAGCAGGAGGCCGACTTCTCGGGCATGACGCCGAAGTCGGACGAGGCCGGCTTCATCGTCGTCTACCCCGACGGCAGCGAGAACTCGTGGAACGCGGGTGACTGCTGCGGCAACGCGATGGTCAAGCAGGTCGACGACGTCGGCTTTGTGCGCGCGCTGGTGGCCGAGCTCCAGACCCAGCTGTGCATCGACCCCCGGCGGATCTACGCCACCGGCATGTCGAACGGCGGCTTCATGACCCACCGTCTGGCCTGCGAGGCCGCCGACCTGTTTGCCGCCTTCGCGCCGGTCTCGGCGGTCAACGGTATGGACGACTGCAAGCCGATCCGTCCGGTTCCGCTGCTGATGTTCAACGGCACCGCCGACTTCCTCGTCATCTACAACGGCGGCGGCAACGGTGGCACCTTCATCAGCGCCCCGCAGACCTTCGACGAGTGGGCCGAGCGCGACGGCTGCGTCGGCGCGGCGATCCCGGGCAAGACCAACGGGGGCACCTCGTGTAAGGTCCACGACCTGTGTGACGCCGATGTCAGCGTCACGCTGTGCACCCACACCGGCATGGGCCACTGCTGGCCGGGTCAGCCGACCTGCCTGTTTGGCACGCCGAACACCGAGCTGTCGGCCAACGACGAGATGTGGGACTTCTTCCAGCAAAACCCGCTGCCGTGACGCGGCGCGGGCGGGCGCCTCAGGTGTGCTCGCGGGTGGCGGAGAAGCGGACCTCCGGGAAGCGCTCCTCGACCTTTTGCAGGTTCCAGCGGTTGGGTGCGAGGTACGCGAGGTCGCCGTGGCTGTCGGTGGCGAGGTTCTGCTGGTTGCGGGTGTGGAAGTTCTCCATCAGCTTGGCGACGTCGAGCTTCGACTTGCCCTCGGTGCGCGGGGTGACCCAGCGGGCGGTCGAGTACTCGACGCCTTCGTAGTCGGCCTCGACGTCGTACTCGGAGCGCAGGCGGTGCTTCATCACCTCGAGCTGCAGCTGACCGACGGCGCCGACGATGAACTGGGTGCCGAGGTAGGGCTTGAAGACCTGGATGGCGCCCTCCTCGGCCAGCTGGGTGAGGCCCTTGGCCAGGCTCTTGGCCTTGAGCGGGCTCTTGAGCAGGACCCGGCGAAACAGCTCAGGTGCGAAGCTGGGGATGCCGGTGAAGCGCAGGAGCTCGCCGCTGGTGAAGGCGTCGCCGATCTTGATGGTGCCGTGGTTGGGGAGGCCGATGATGTCGCCGGCGTAGGCCGCCTCGACGATCTCGCGGTCACGGGCGAGGAAGGTGGTCGCGTTGCCGAGGCCGACCTCGCGGCCGAGGCGGCAGTGGAAGGCCCGCATGCCGCGCTCGAAGCGGCCCGAGCACACGCGCATGAAGGCCATGCGGTCGCGGTGGTTCGGGTCCATGTTCGCCTGGATCTTGAACACGAAGCCGGTGAAGGCCGGCTCCACCGGCTCCACCGTGCGCACCGGGACCGGCTCGCCGGGCGCGGGCGGGGTGGTGGCGGCGGGGCCGGTGACGGCCTGACGCGAGAGCGGGCCGGGGGCCAGGCGGATGTACGCCTCGAGCAGCTCGCGTACGCCGAAGTTGTTCATCGCCGAGCCGAACAGCAGCGGGGTCTGCTTGCCGGCGAGGAAGGCGGCGTGGTCGAGCGGCTGGCTGGCGCCGCTCAGCAGCTCGGCGGCCATGCGCAGCTCGTCGACCTGGTCGCCGAGCAGCTCGTCGAGGCGGGGGTCATCGAGGCCCTCGACGAGGATGCTGTCCTGGATGCGGTCGTGGCCCTGGGCCGCGAACATGTGCATGCGGTGGCGCTGGAGGTCGTAGACGCCCTTGAAGCGCTTGCCGGTGCCGACCGGCCAGGTCAGGGGCACGCAGGTCATACCGAGCTTCTTCTCGATCTCCTGCATGAGCGCGAAGGGGTCGAGGCACTCGCGGTCGAACTTGTTGACGAAGGTGACGACCGGGGTGTCGCGCAGGCGGCAGATCTCGATCAGCTTCTCGGTGCGCTCCTCGACGCCCTTGGCGCCGTCGATCACCATCAACGCGGCGTCGACGGCGGTGAGCACCCGGTAGGTGTCCTCGCCGAAGTCGGCGTGGCCGGGTGTATCGAGCAGGTTGACCTGCACGGGCGGGGCCTCGGGTGGGAGCTCGGGGTGCGGGTACTCGAAGCTCATCACCGAGGTGGTCACGGAGATCCCGCGCTCGCGCTCCATCTCCATCCAGTCGCTCGTCGTCGCGCGGCCGGCCTTCTTGGCCCGCACGGCGCCGGCCAGCTGGATCGCGCCGGAGAACAGCAGCAGCTTCTCGGTGAGGGTGGTCTTGCCGGCGTCGGGGTGGCTGATGATGGCGAAGGTCCGCCGCCGGCCGACCTCGGCGCGCAGGAGTTCCGGCGAGAGTTCGTCGCTCACGATGGGCGCGGCAATATCATTGACCCGCAGGGGGGACAAGCTCCGCGTTGTCACGCACGAGCGACGAGGGCCGCGTCGGCGACGCGGCCCCCCGGGCCAAGCAGCTGCTGGCGGCTAGTGGTGCGGGTGGTGCGGGTGGTGCGGGTGGTGCTCGCAGGACTCGCAGGCGTCGTCGTCGAGGCCGTCGTTGCGGGCCGCGGCGCCCATGCTGAGCTCGGCGACTTGCGGGGCGAGACCGCCCGAGGGCTTCGACAGCCAGGAGCCGACCGCCTTGTAGTGGACGCCGAACGCGGCCGCGGCGGCGAAGAAGGTGAGCACGCAGTAGAGGAGGGTGGTGCCGCTGGCGATCGTGTGGACGAAGCGGTACTGGACGTTGATCGGCGTGTTGGTGCCGGCGCTCGACATGCCGTACGCGAGCACCATCAGGCCGAGGCCGATCATGATGAAGCTGTAGATGTTGCTGTGGGTCAGCTTGCCGAGCTTGCCGCGGTCGTCCTGGCGGAAGCGCTCGAGCACGATGCGGATCATCGGGTGGGTGATCAGGTAGAGCGCCGCGAACATGCCGTCGAAGGCCTTGTAGGGCAGCAGCGCGTAGAAGATCGTGAACTGGATGAGGTGGGCGGTGAGCGCGTAGATCTGCGTCGGGTGGATCTTCACGCCCTGCAGGTGCGGCTGGAAGCGGATCACCTTGGAGTGCGGGTTGGTGTAGGCGACCCCGAAGCGGCTGTCGGTCGGCTTGCCCCAACAGCAGCCGTAGACGAAGCAGCCGAGGCGACACAGCGCCTCACCGAGCGGCATGGCGAAGCCCATGGCGTCGAGCAAGGCGGGCAGCGGGGTCCCGCTGGCGATCGAGTAGCCGAGCATGGCCATCATGCCGCCGAAGATGCCGCCGTGGAGCATGTACCCGGGCTTGAGCAGCGTCTGCAGCGGGCGGCGGAACAGCTCGCGCCACTCGAGCAGGATGCTGGTCACCCGCGAGACCATGAGGATCGAGGGGATGACGAAGAACAGGCACACCGCGGCCATCATCGCCGGGTCCTGACCGAGCATGGCCATGTACCAGACGGTGGTGGTGAAGCCGAAGAAGAAGGCGATGCCCGCGAGCAGCCCGTAGGTGACGAAGATCCAGTCACCCACGCGGAACAGGATCGTCTTGTTGTGGAAGTCGCGGAGGAAGCCGAGGATGCCGCCTGCGCGCGAGGGCTCCACGTGGACCGTCGAGTTGGAAGTTGTGCCGGCCATACCGAAGTGGCGCCACGGTACCTGTCGGATCGCCGCGGCTCAAGTACACGACGAGTCCACAGGTTGGGGTGCGCGGGCCTCGTCACGCGGGCGTCGCGAAGCTCGCGCTTCCGTCGTCTTCCTGTGATGTCGATCACGATTAGCCCGCCCGTTGTTCAGCAGGGTGAATAGGGCCGTGATCATGCCGCCGCGAGTTGTTGTACGAGCGGCCAAAACCGGGGCGCGAAGCCGCCTGTGCGCTCTATTTCTGGATGTCCGATGGGACAGGTCCGAAGAGCCAGGAATAAAATTTTACGCGGATGAGGGCGTGCTGGCGAGCGCCGCGTTGAGCTCGTCGCAGCGCTGGAGGGCGCGGGCGCTGATCGGGAGACGGGGGTCGCTGCGCTCGGCCTGGAGGCGGACGAGGATCTCGCGGGCGTCGCCGACGAGGGTGCGGGCGGCCTCGCGGTCGCCGGAGGCCATGGTGGCGGAGCCGACGACGAGCAGGGCCTCGGCGTGCGGGAGGGTGTCGGGGCCGAAGCCGGTGAGGGCCTGGTTGTAGGCGTCGCTGGCGATGATCACGGCCTCGTCGGGCTGCTTGAGCGCGAGCATGACGTCGACGGCGAGCAGCAGATCTTCATGGAGCTCGATGTAGGCGTCCTTGCTGCTGCGATGGAGCTCGATGGCGCGGCCGAGGGTGTTGACGGCCGACTCGGCCTCGCCGAGCGCGAGCTGGTCGCGGGCCAGGGCGCGCAGGGCCGTGCCCTTGAGGACGGTGTTGTGGACCGCGGCGCGGGTGCCGATTTGCTCGAGGGCGACGAGCGCCCGCAGGTGGCTGCTGCGCGCGTCGGCGAAGCGGCGCTCGGCGAACAGGAGGGCGCCGCGCAGCACGGCCGCGCCGGCGCGCAGCTCGGGGCTGGCGCGCTCGCCGAGGGAGAGGATGGTGCGCTCGAGGTGCTCGAGGTCGCCGCGGGCGGCGGTCTGGTCGCCCTGGACCAGGGCGAGCTCGATCGCCAGGGCGCGCAGGGCGTCGCGGCCGGGGTCGGTTTCGGGGCTGTCACCGGCGCTGGTGATGCGCGGGCCGATCTCGGTCCGCACGGCGCCGGTGAGGCCCATCGCGGCGCGGTGGCGGAGGATCTGGAGGTCGGCGTACGGGGTGATCTGCGGTGGCGCCGGGTCGATCTGGATGCCGGTCGTCGCAGGCGTGGTGGTCCGCGCGCAGGCAGAGAGGACGAGGACGAGGGCGGCGAGGGTGCTGCGGCCGGGGGTCATTTCGCCTGGCTTTCGGGACAGGCGCGAGCCGCCTGTCCTTGCGGACAGGCGGCTCGCGGGGAGGTCGCTGCGGTGTGGCGCATCACTCGTAATAGTAATGGCCGTAGTTGATCGTGTGGGTGACGTTGGCGAGGCGCAGGGTGCCCTGGTCGAGCGTGAAGGGGTAGCTGCGGGTCACGTCGGGGGTGCGGATCTTGAGCTCGCCGGAGACGGGGCCTTGACCGCTGAAGCGGCTGACCTCGACGCTGACGGTGCCGTTGAAGGTCGGCATGGCGAGGGTCTCGCTGTTGCCGAACTGCTCGAAGCTGACGCCCTCGGGGCGCAGCACGGAGAGGCGGCGGCCGCGGCTGTCGATGAAGGCGATGTCGAGGTCGCCGGCGCCGGCCCAGGTCAGCGTGGCCTTGAGCGAGCCGTTGGCGGTGCGCAGCTTGGCGGGGCGGACAAAGCCGGCCGAGGAGGCGCGCAGCTCGGCGGTGTTGCCCTTGGCGCGGCTGATGCCGTCGTCGACGGCGTCGCGGACGAGGTCCTGACGCCCGAGGGTCGAGAGGCAGCGGGCGAGGTCGAGGTGATTCTCGGCGCGGGCGGGGTCGATGCTGACGACGGCGCGGCGGTGGGCGCAGCTGCGAGTGATGTCACCCTTGCTGGCGTAGGCCTCGGCGAGGCGGGTCTGGAGCTTGCCGTTGAAGGGGTTGACCTCGGCGGCGGAGCCGTAGGCGCGGCTCGCCGCGGGGTCCGAGCGGGCGGCGAGGAGGTCGGCGACGGCGAGCAGCGCGGGGGCGTGATCGGGGTCGGCCTGCGACCAGGCGGTCGCGTACGTGAACGCCTCGGGGGCGCCGGCACGGATCGCGCTCTGGACGAGCTTGCGGTGGGCAGGCCGGGCGGTCGGGTCGCGCAGGACCGTCTGGCGCATCGTCTCGAGCTTGCCGAGGGTGTCGGAGCCCGGTGAACCGGCGGGGCCGACCTTCCAGCTGGGGACGTAGCGGGCGATGCGACCGCGACCGTAACCGCTGCCGTAGCCGCCGGGGCCCTCGGAGTCGCCGAGGCCGTCGAGCGAGTCGGCGCTCTTGGCCGGCTTGGCGGAGGGTGCGGGTGCGGACTCCTTCTGGGACTCGCTCGCGGCCTCGCCACCGCCGGCCTTGCCGAGCTGGCTGAGGTTGCTGTCGATCTCGAGGATGTCGTCCTTGTCGCTGCGCAGATCTTCCTCGGCCTCGCTGTTCTTGCGCCGGCTGGGCTCGCTCTCGGGGAGGCTCTCGTCTTCGCTGCGGGAGCTCGGACCTCTGGGTGCGGGGCTCGACTTCTCGGCCTCTTCGCTGGGCTTGGGGTCGGCCTTGGCGCGGTCGGGGTCGGGGCTTGCGTCCTTGGGCGGGGCGGGCGCGGGGGCTGGGCGCGGGGCGCTGGCGGCCTCGGCGGCGCTGCTGCTGTCGGCGCTGCTGGGCGCGGCGATCTGGCCGGTGGTCGGCGTCGTGGTCACCGGCGCTGGGAGCTGGCCGTTCCAGCCGGTGGTGCGGCCGGCCTGGCGGACGACGTTGAACTCGCGGAACATCGCGTCGTTCTCGAGCACGAGCAGCGCCGTGTAGCGCGAGAGCACCGTGTACTGGCGCGAGAGGTCGATGATCTCGGCGCGCGCCGAGTGGCCCTTGTTGGCGGTGAGGCTGTCGATCTCGAAGCGGGCCCAGGTGCGCGGGAGGTGGGTGTGGATGCCCGCGTTGGCGCCCGGGGTCGGCTCGAGGTCGACCTGGAAGCTGTCCGTGACGACCTGTCCCGAAGGACCGGTGGCGCGCAGCTCGAGGCTGCTGTGGACCGGGCCGCTGAGCTTGCCGACGAGCAGCACCGTGTCGCCGGGGCGCAGCGCGGCGAGGTTTTGCGGGTGCACGTACTCCATGCCGCGCGGCAAAGTGAGCTGGACGTCGCGGGCGACCGGGACCTCGCCGCGCAGGCGCAGCTCGCGGACGAGCGCGCGGAGGTCGTCCTTGGCGTCGGCGCGCAGGAGGTCGCCGCCGGTGCGGCGGGTGAGGGCGTCGAGGAGGAGGATGTCGGAGCGGGCGCCGAGGGCGACGGCCTGGACGCGGGTGCCGGCGAGTGGGCGCTCGAGGTGGCGCAGCAGCTCATCGGGGGCGAGCTCGCCGGCGGAGGGGCTGCCGTCGCCGAGGTAGACGATGACCCGCTCGGGAGGAGAGGCGGGGTTTTGGCCCGCGTCTGCGGTCGCGAGGGCTTCGGCGGCGGAGCGCATCATGCCGCCGACGTCGCTGGCGCCGGCGAGGATCTGCTGGTCGAGGAAGGTGTCGGCGGCGGGCATCACCTGGGCGGCGGTGGCGAGGCCGCCAGGGGCGACGTCGCAGGCCGAGTCGCAGGCGAGCACGGTCATACGGTCGTGCTGGCCGAGCGAGGTGGACATCGCCTGGACCACGCTGCGAGCGACGGTCCACAGCTCGGGGGTGATGCTGTGCGAGCGGTCGAGGACAAAGGCGTAGTGGACGGGTCGGGTGCTGGCGGGCAGCTTGAGGTCCGGCTTCACGGCGAGCATGAAGTAGGCCTGGTTGTCGCGGTCGAGGAAGGTCTCGCTGTGCTGGCGCTGCTCGCTGGCGGAGATCGGGATGTCGACGCCGAGGTCGTGGACGGGGCGGAAGCGCTGCTTGTGGGTGGAGAGCTCGATGCGGTCGGAGAGCTCGCGGCGGTCGAGCTGGGCCATCGGTGTGGCGATGCTGGCGAGCCCGTCGGCCGGGATGGCGCCCTTGTCGACGGCGATGGTGAGCGAGAAGTCGCCGATCTCCTCGCCGGTGGCGCCGCTGCTCGAGCCGGCGATCGGGTAGCGGTAGCGCAGGCTGTCGCCGACGGCCGGGAGCACTTGTGTGTACGAGAGGCGGATCTTCCGCTCGCCGCGTCCGGGGATCGGGAAGATCTTCATCTTGAAGATGTTGCCCTTCTCCCACTCGAGCAGCGCCGGGTCGCGCGGGATGGTGGCGTCGACGATCTGGCGGAAGATGTCGCGGGCGCGCTCCTTCTCCAGCATCTCGGCGTTCATCCAGGTGTTGCCGACCAGCAGCGAGAGGCCAGAGATCGACGCGTCGGCGGGCAGCGGGAAGCGGTAGGTGCCCTCGAGCACCTCGGCGGCCTCGTTGTAAAAGGTCTGCTCGATCTCCGTGCGGGCGATGCGGCCCGAGATCGCGACGTTCACTTTCTGGTCGACGATCGCGAGCTTGAACTGCTCGTTGCTGGTGCCGGCGCGGCGGGCAGTGAGGCTGCCGACGCCGGGCGGGACGCTGTCGGCCATGGCGGCGGCGATCTCGAAGGTGCGCGACCAGGCGGTGTCCTCGAGCGGGCGCAGGCTGATCTCCGGCTGGATCGGCTGGGGCGCCTGGCCGGTCTGCGGGGCGAGCGGGGTCTCGAGGTGGGCGCCCGGGGTGAGCGGGATCTCCTGGCCGCCGCTCTTGAGGGTCGCGGCCCCGTAGACGATGTCGTAGCTGCGACGGTCGCCGCGGGCGAGGCTGCGGGCCTCGCCGCTGGTGACCACGAGGGTGTCGCCGCCGGACCGCACCGTCAGCGGGCTCTGTCCAGCGGCGACGATCGCGACCACCTCGCCGCTCTCGAGCGTGAGCTCGCGGGCGGCGGGCACGGTGAGGCGGGTGTCCTCGTTGAGGCGCAGGAGGGTGCCGTCGCCGAGCTTGAGCTCGGCCATGGTGCCGCGCGGGACCAGCAGCACCTGGCCGCCACGCAGGCGGGCGCCAGCGCCGAGGAATGTCCCTTCGGACAGGTCCGTGGTGCGCACACCGGCAGGGCCATGGACAGCGGTGAGCTCGGCGACGGCGTCGGTGATCTGCGGATTGACGGTGTTCTCGACGGGAGCGCTGCCGGGGCCAGCGGCGCCCTGGGGGCCAGCGGTGCCGGCGGGGGCGCCCGGGTTACAGGCGGTGACGAGGGCCAGAGAGAGGCAGCAGGAGAGGGTGCGTCGCGCTTGCAGCATGGCGGGAGGTCCGGGCGGCGGGAGAACGCCTCGTCGCTGGCGATCGATCTGCCAGAGGTGCGATGAGGCGAGCCTGAGAACGCAGGTGGGCAGCCCGACCTTACACGAGTTCCCCGGCGTCGCAGCCCGCATCCGCGGGCTCGCAATTGCCCGCCGAGCGCGGGATCTGAGGCGCCACGAAGCATCGGCGGGGGCATAGCCAGTGCGGCGTTTGTTGCCTAATGTGGGGCCGCCATGGTCTCGGCGACGGAAGTGTTCTTAGCGCACGCAAACAACCCGGGCTTCGACCCGACGGTGGCGGAGCTGCGTCGCAGCCTGACGGCGGCCAAGCAGGAGGCGCTGACGCAGGTCCGCACGGTGCCGCAGGAGCGGCTGCAGCAGGTGATGCCGGGGCTGTACGAGCGGATCGTGGTCACCACGATCCAGATCGCGGCGCACGTGGGCCTCGGCGTCGGGCTGGCCCTCGAGGCGCTCGACGAAGTACACAGCCGGACCTCGCTGTCGCTGTTCTCGCGGGAGATCCGCGAGATGATGACGGAGACGGGGGTGTCGCTTAAGCGGCGCCACTCGAACCGCATCGCCAAGCTGGTCGCGGAGATTGAGGCGCAGCGGCTGGCCTGGCGCCACAACCACGAGTTCCTCTCGTGGCTCGGTTTTCGTCGCGACGACCAGCGCTACACGGCGCAGAACCGGCGCGAGCGGCTCGAGGCGTTCAAGGTGCAGCAGCGGCTGCTGGCCTCGCGCGACGCGGTGATCACCAAGCTCGGGGTGCCGCTGACGACGGCGCTCGAGGGCCACGACCGCTTCATGCTGGCCAACCGCTGGCACCTGCCGCCGAGCCCCGACCACGCGGTGGAGCGCTACGTGTGGCCGCTGTTGTCGCTGCAGTCGGGGCCGGTGACGATGTTGGAGTACGCGCGGCTCGAGTACGACGCGTTTGTCGACGCGGGTGGGGCGAAGGACCAGGCGAGCGCGCTCTTCGACAAGATCGGGGCGGCGTTCAAGGTGCAGCTGACGGCGGCGCTCGAGCATCTGCCCGAGGATGCGCAGGCCGGCGTGATCGTGTGAGCGTCTAGCCCTCGGTCTAGCCGCCGGTCTAGCCGCCGGTCTAGCCGCCGGTCGAGACGGCGTCGATGCGGGCGAGGAAGGCGTCGACGTCGATCGGGAGCGGGATGTCGGCGGTCTTGAACTCGTCGCGTGCGAGCACGGCGTGGGCGCGCGCGTTGGCGTACTCGCCGAGGCGGGCGTCGATCGTCGCGGCCATGAAGTAGCGCAGGCCGCGGCGCACGGGGTCGGGCTCGAGGTCGACCTCGGCGAGCAAGGTGTCGCGCAGGACCACGGCGAGCTCGCTCTCGCTGGCGAGCTGGGCGACGGCCTCGAGGTTGTCGGCGGCCTGAAGCACCTTGTCACCCTTGAGCGGGCCGGTGAACAGCAGCTGCGGGAGCTGCTTCTGCAGCTGACTGACGGCCTGGCTCGGGCCCCCGCTGGCGAGCACCAGGCGGGTGACGCCGAGGATCGCGGCGGCGTGGCCAGGGGAGAGCTTCTGCGCGGCCTCGTAGTGGGCGCGAGCGGCCTTGGGGTCCTTGCGGATGCGAGCGACCTCGCCGCGCAGGAACAGCGACTGAGCCTGCTGTTCGCGGTCGCCGAGCCTGGCGTAGAGGGCGGCGGACTCGCTGGCGTGGGCGTCGGCGCGGTCCAGTTCACGCTGCTCGAGGGCGATCACGCCGAGCATATAGATGACGGCGGGGTCGGTGTAGCCGCCCTCCTTGGCGAGCAGAAGGAAAGGTTTGGCGGCGGCGCCGGAGTAGTCGGCCATCTGCACGCCGGCCCACAGGAAGGCGAGATCGGGGGTGAGGTGGCCCTCGGCGGCGAGGGTCGCCAGGTCGCCCTTGAGGATGCCCTCGGAGAGCTCCTGGACATCGTCGTTGGCGGCGCAGCGGGCGGAGTAGGCGGTGACGCGGGCGCGGGCGATGCGACCCTGGATCTGGAGGGCCGGCAGCTGGTTGGCGATCGCGGCGTCGAGGTTGGTGAGCATGGCCTCGACGGAGACGTCGCCCGGCTCGATCGGGGTCGCTTCGTTGAAGTCGCTCTGGCGGGTGGGGGTCGACTTGGGGTCGATGTCCTCCAGGCGCCAGACGACGCCGCGGATGCAGCGGGTAAAGTAGAGGGCGGCGAGGTCCGCCCGGGCGATGGAGATCCAGTGGCGGCCGTCGCTGTCGGCCAGCAGCGCGAGCTCGCGGTCGGCCGACCTGGCCTTGCCGGCGCGCAGCAGCTTGCTCGACTTCTCGAGCGCCGCGACGGTGGTGGACGGGGCGTGGCTGCGCGCGACCTCGAGCAGGGGGGCGAGGTCCAGCCAGGCGTTCCACGTGCCCATCGCCGCGCTGTCCTGGGCGGCCCCTGCCGCCGCCGGGGTCTTGCTGGACCCGCGCTTGCAGCCGGCGTCGGGGAGGACGACGAGGCAGGCGACCAGCAGCGAGGCGAGGCGAGACCGGCGAGACATGGCGCGGGAGGCTACGCGAGCGCGCGCCCGCCGGCCACCGGCATCGCTGCGGGTCCGGGAGAGCTCGCAGGGGGCGCTTTTGCCGGTGTAAGCGGGCCTTGCGGGCCGACGTTGGGGAGATCGACGGCCCCGGACACTCGTTCCGGGCCGCCTGCGGAGACTGACCATGCGACGAACCGTGAAGACCACCACCCTCGGCCTGATCTCGACCTTGCTGCTCGGCGCCGCGATGTT
>JBGAUO010000067.1:0-23944 GCA_044228605.1 Nannocystis sp.
CGCCGCGCTGCCCTGCGCGCGGTGCATCAGGTGCACCCCGAAGGCCGTGCCGATGCCGATCACCAGCGGCAGCGCGACGATGTTGGCGACGTTGAAGTTGAGCCCGATCGCCGCCATGACCCCGAGCATCCACAACCACCCGAGCCCGGTCGGGATCAGGGCCAGGACCGCGTCGCGCAGCCCGCGGAGCTGCAGCATCACGACCAGGAAGATCAGCACCGCCGACAGCCCCGCCGCCTGGCGAAAGCCGGTGACGATCATCGTCTCGTGCACATTGATGTTGATCGCCAGGCCCGACACGTCCGGATCGATCGCCCCCACCGCAGCGTGGAAGGCCCGCCCGGTCGGTCCGTCCCACGCCGAGCCCGACGGGATCACGTACAGCGCGACCGCCGAGTTATCACGGGCCACGAAGCGCTCGCGGAACAGCACCGGCAGATCCTCGGGCGCATAGCTGCCGCGCTCGGCCACCGCGCGGCCCGTCGTCACCGCGCGTCCGAGCAGCCCGGCCAGCTTGGGACCGATGTCCGCGAGGCGTCGCTTGCCCGGCTCGTCGAGCGTCGTCAGGCGCTGCGCGAGCCCGCGAAACGCGGCGACCGCCGCCACGATGTCGCCGGTCGGCAGCCCCCCCTGCTCCATCCCGAAGCGGACCTCGTCGAGCGCGTCGACGATCGCCGTCAACTTCGGCGCCAGCTCCTCCGGCGTCGTCCGCTGCGCGGCCAGCTTGGCAAAATCCGGCGCCCGATCCAGCGCCGCCAGCCCGCTGCGCAGCGCGGCCAGCCGCGCCTCGTCGAGCACCGGCAGCATGTCGGTCGCCGTCTGGACCCCGCCGACCTCGGGCAGCGCCCGCAGCTTGACCGCCATCGCCTGCGCCGTGGCGATGTCGGGCGCGGTCACGTTGGCGTAGACCGGGCTCATCAGCGGGTCCGCCTCGAGCACATTGAGCGCCTGGGCGCTCTCGGTGCTCGCGGGCAAGAAGTCGAAGTAACGCGAGTTGAAGCCGATGCGCGGCAGGCCGATCCCGCCGGCCACGCCGCCCGCGAGCCCGAGCACCAGCAGCGGCACGCGAAACCGGCGAATGAAGCTCGTCAGCGCGCGAAAGCCCGGCGGCTCCTGTTTCACGTCGGCGATGCCGCGCCCGGCCCGACGGATCAGCAGCGCCGGCAGCACCAGCAGCGAGGTCATGACCATGAACACCAGGCCGAACACGGTGATGAGCCCGAGCTCGGCGTAGGCGGTGAACTCCGTCAGCAGGGTCGAGGCGAACGCGAGCCCCGTGACCACCGCCCCGAGCACGATCGCCGGCCCCGCGTGGACCACCGAGGCCTCGATCGCCGCGTGGTTGTCGGCGCCGCCCCGGCGCTCCTCGTTGAAGCGATAGACCACGTGCACCGCGAAGTCGATGCCGAGCCCGAGCAGCACCGCGACGAAGCTCGAGGTGATCAGGTTCAGGTTGCTGTACGCCAGGCGCACGAAGGCCAGCGTCAGCGCCACCCCGTAGATGAGCGGCACCTGCGAGATGAGCATCTGGCGAAACGAGCGCAGCATCACCAGGCACAGCAGGACGATCGCCAGCGCCGAGGCCACGCTCGACTTGAGCATCCCGCTCTGCAGCATCCTGTGCTCGTCGACGATGAACGCCGGGAGGCCCGTGATCTTGAGCGACAGGCCCGCCGGAGCGCTCGCCATCACCTCGGCCTTGAGCGCCTCGAGGCGGTGCACCGTCGGCGCCACGTCGGTGACCGCGTCGCCGGCGAAGCGCGGGAACATCGTGATCACGTGGTGCTGACCGTCGACCGTGGTCAAGTATCCGCGTGGGTCGCGACCGCGGACCGCCGGAGCGTCCGCCATGGGCCCCGCCAGCACGTCCTCGCCGGCGAGGTAGCGATCAAAGGTGCCCGCGACGCTGGCCAGCCCGCGCAGCCCCTGGGCCGCCTGCTCGGGCGTCTGCGCCGGCGCATCGCCGTCGAGCCCGGCCTGGATCTGCTGCGCCAGCGCCCCGAACCACGCCGGCAGCCCGCCCTCGACCAGGTCCACGACCGGCAGCCCCTTCGGCAAGCCCTTGACGACGTCGGCCAGCGCCTCGGGGCGCTGCAGCAGCAGCACCTCCGCGACCTCCTCGGGCCCGACCTTCGCCAGCACGCGACCCGCGAGCCCCGGCTCCGCGCCGAGCTTCGCCGTCATCGCATCGACCAGCGCCTGCCGCTGCGCCGGCTCCCCGCCCGACACCAACATCACCGGCGCGTCGGGGTTCCCGAAGCGCTCGTAGAAGCGGAGCATCCGCGCCTGATCGGGATTGGTCGCCGACACCAGACCGAAGCGCGACGTATCGACCCCGAGCCCCGAGGCGATGTACGCAGCCACCGCGACCAGCCCGCCCGAGACCGTGAGGACCAACAGCGGCCGCTTCAACGGCACGGCGACGATTCGAGTGAAGATCCGCGTAGCGAGAGACACAGCCATCGATCGTCGCTACCTATACCAGGTCTGCGCAGCCCGCCACGCACGTGTGACATGCAGCACACCGCAATTTCGGCGGATTGCCGCGCCCCCCGGAGGTATCTCCGGAGGTATCGTCGCCGGCCATGCGCCTCGTCGCGGTCTCGTTTGTCCTCGGCCTCGCGTGTGCCCACGGCGACCGCGAGCTCGACCCGAAGCGCGAGCAGACCGCGATCATCGATCTCCTGCAAACTCAGCAAGACGCCTGGAACCGCGGCGATCTCGACGGCTTCTTGCGCGGCTACGATCCCGGGCCCGCGCTCGTGTTCACCTCGGGCGGTCAGATCCGGCGCGGCTTCGCCGAAACGCGCGCCCGCTACCACGCCCGCTACGGCGCCGCCGGCACCCGCTCGATGGGTCAACTCGAGTTCGAGATCCTGGATGTCCGCCTGCTCGGACCCGGCGGCGCCGTCGTCCTCGGCCGCTGGCGCCTCCGCTTCCCGACCGCGACCGAAGCTCCCGGGTCAGCGCCCGCTGAAGGGGTCTTCAGCCTGGCACTTTTGCGCACCCCTTCAGGCTGGCGCATCGTCCACGACCACACCTCCGCGGCGCCGCCCTGATCGAGCCGCTGCGCGGGCCCCACGCCCCCTACAGCCCCCAAAATCCGGCCCGGCTGCGGCGCTCCTGCTGTATAGTCGGCGGGTTCTACAGACTCGATCTTTACGGAGTATGGCAATGCGAATCGCGTCGGCTTCCTTGATCCTTACGATCTCTCTCCTCTCCACGGCCTGCGGCGACAACGGAGGCGGCTCGGAAACCGAGACGACCACGCAGACCAACACCTCACTGACGACCGTCAACCCGACCATGCCCCCGACGACCGGCACGGGCACCGGCACCGGCACTGAAACCGAGACCGGCACGGGCACCGGCAGCAGCACGGACACGCCGACCACCGACGCAACCAGCAGCACCAGCAGCACCGGCAACGTCACGGCCACCACCACCGATCCGACCAACGTCACCACCGACCCGAGCGGCTCGACGACCGGCGGCCCGCCCTGCGAGGAGATCAAGGCTACGCTCAAGCCGGTCGAGCCGAACATCGTGCTGGCGCTCGACAAGTCGGGCTCGATGGTCGCCAACCCGGCCGGCCTGTGGGACCACGACGCCGACCCCAACACGCCGAAGATCACCCGCTGGAACAGCCTCTACCAGGTCGTGCAGCTCATCACGACCGACTACAACAACTCGATCAACTTCGGCGCCAACCTGTTCCCCTCGACCGCGGCGGTCGCCAAGTACGACGCCAGCGCGTGTGTGGTCTCGGGCAACGTCGAGATCCCGGTCGCGCCGAAGAACCAGGCCGCGATCCTCAACGGTATCCCGCAGGCCGGTGACATCACGCTCAAGGGCGGCACGCCGACGGCCGCCGGTATGACCGCGGCGCTGACCCACCTCAAGACCCTCGATCCGCAGGTGCCCAGGGCCGTCATCCTCATCACCGACGGCGCGGCCAACTGCGCCTCGGGCGTCCTGCCCCCGCCGCTGTTCGAGGCCTACGACCAGACCGTCCACAAGATCGTCCAGGACGCCTGGAACATCGACAAGATCCCGACCTACGTCGTCGGCATCGACACCAAGAACATCGTCAGCGACAACAGCCAGGACGGCAACCCCAACGCGACCAACACGTACATGAAGCTCAACGAGCTCGCGGTCGACGGCGGCAAGCCCAAGGACGACCCGAACGAGAAGTTCTACAACGCGATCAACCAGATCCAGCTCAAGGCCGCCCTCGACATCATCGCCGCGGACGCCCTCTCCTGCCTCATCCCGCTCGAGTCGCAGCCCGCCTTCCCGGAGTCGACCGAGGTCTTGATCAAGGGCATGAAGATCCCCAAGGTCATGGACTGCGCCAGCGAGAACGGCTGGGTCTATGAGATGGACATGATGGGGGTCTACACCGGCATTCGCCTGTGCGGGACGTCCTGCGAGCAGCTCAAGACCGAGAAGGAAGCCGACGTCAACTTCTTCTGCATGGCCGGATGATGCCGATGATGCGGATGATGCCGCATCTGCCGACCTGACGCTGGCACACGCGCGCCTTCGCCCTGCCCCCTCCCCGGGCGCAGGGCGTTTGTGTTTGCGCAGCGGCGCGTACACGAGCGATGCTGCTCCCATGCGCCTCGCTCGTGTCTTGACCTGCCTCGCCCTCGCCCCCACCTATGCCGGCTGCGGTGACGATGGCCGCGCTGCCTCGGAGACCTCGGTCACCGCGACGAACCCGGCCACCAGCATCACCTCGATCTCCGGCACGACCGCGCCGGGCGACACCGAGCCCGAGACCACCGCACCGACGACCAGCGCGAGCGAGACCTCCGGCCAGACCTCCGACGCGAGCTCCGGCGAGCTCAGCACCGGCGTGATGAGCAGCTCCACGGGCCCCGGCACCACCACCATGACGGGCTGCGCCGACGACCCCGACTGCCCGATCGGCACGATCTGCGAGGCCGGAGCGTGCGTGCCCGGCTGCAGCGACAGCCAGCCCTGCGACGGCGGCCTGGCCTGCTGCGCGGCGACCTGCCTCGACCTCCTCACCGACCCGGCTCACTGCGGCAGCTGCGACGCGGCCCCCTGCCCCGCGCCGGACCACGCCAGCGCGGTGTGCAGCGACGGCGTGTGCGGCGTCGGCGACTGCGACCCCGGCTTCACCAACTGCGACGGCGACCTCGTCAACGGCTGCGAGGTCCAGGGCGACTGCCAGTGCACGCCCGGCGAGCAGGTCGCCTGTTACAGCGGGCCGATGGGCACCCAGGACGTCGGCGTGTGCAAGGGCGGCCTGCAGACCTGCAACCCCCAGGGCACCGGCTTCGGCCCGTGCATGGGCGAGGTGCTCCCCGGCCCGGACGACATCTGCGGCAACAAACTCGACGACAACTGCGACGGCAAGGTGGACGAGGACCCGGACGCCGACAAGGACGGCTGGACCGTCTGCGGCGGCGACTGCTGCGACGCGGTCGGGCCCAATTGCTTGAACCCCGAGCTGGTCAACCCGGGCGCCTTCGAGCTGCTCGGCAACACCGTCGACGACGACTGCGACGGCAAGAACGACAACGCCCTGCCGGCCTGCGACGGCGGCCTCCCGACCGACTCCGCCGACCCCTTGCAGTACGCGAAGGCGATCGACCTGTGCCAGTTCACCGTCGAGCAGCCGCCCCAGAAGGACAAGAAGTGGGGCGTGATCAGCGGCGCCTTCACCCGCTCGAACAACGCAGGCGCGCCCAGCCCCAAGGCGCGGTCGATCCGCGACGGCTTCGGCACCAACGTCAAGCCGCTCGCCAACACCAGCCTCGCCGCGCTCTCGACCGGCAGCGCGGCCGACACCAGCGACAAGAACCCCAACTTCGCCGCCTTCCAGGGCGGCAGCGACCTCGGCACCGACGCCGCGGTCCCCTCCGACTGGCTCGCGCTCAACAACAACAACTTCCCCAACGTCCAGGGCTGCCCCGAGCCCCAGGGCGGCAACACCGGCAACGACACGATCCAGCTCAAGCTGCGGATCCGCGTCCCGACCAACGCGCTGTCGTTTAGCACCAAGATCTACTTCTTCTCGTCCGAGTATCCCGAGTGGGTGTGCAGCGCCTTCAACGACTTCTTCGTCACCCTCGTCGACTCCGCCGGCGCCGGCAACCCGACCGACAAGAACATCGCCGTCTACAAGGACGGGCAAAACAAGCTGTTCCCGGTCGGCGTGAACCTCGTCAAGACCGCCAATGGCCTGTTCACGCAGTGCAAGAACGGCGAGACCGGCTGCGGCGGCGGGGCCATCCCGGGCAACTACATCGGCTGCGTCGGCAACAGCGAGCTCGTCGGCACCGGCTTTGACCCGCTCAACCCAAACCCGCAGTTCCCCGGAGACCCCGGCTACTGCGGCGCCAACAACCAGGTCGGCGGCGGCACCGGCTGGCTCAAGATGGCCGGCAACGTCAAGCCTGGTGAGACGATGGAGCTGCGCTTCACCATCTGGGACACCGGCGACGGCTTCTACGACTCCGTCGTGCTGCTCGACGACTTCCAGTGGTCGGTGCAGGCCTCCCAGCCCGGCGTGCAGCCCAACTAGAAGCTGCGCGCAACCATCGCGCGGAAGGTGTCGAGCCCGAACTTCGGGTCGAAGCCGTGCGCGTACTGCAGGAACAGGTCGATGCTGTCGAGGTACCCCACCTTGAAGGACAGCACCAGGGACGCGCCGACGCCCCACTTGAGCGCCTGGCGCGTGAACTTGTCGTTCCACGCGCCGCCCAGATCGACAAAGGGGATGCCGGTGATCCGTCGCATGAACAACGGCAAGGTGCCGACCCCGCGCTCGACGTCGGCGATCGGGATGCGATACTCGGCGTTGAACACCCCGTAGTAGCGACCCGCGTAGGCGCCCGGCTGGAAGCCACGTAACACGCCCGCCTCGGTGTAGGGGTCGCGCACCAGCAGCGTGCGGATCACGTCCTGCTGCTGCGAATAGCCGCCGACAAAGAACGCACCGCGGCGATCGAGCCCGCCCGCCGATACCCCGCCGACGAGCCGCAGCGCGAGGTTCTGGTGGCCGCGCCAGGGCATCCGCACCACCTCGGTGTAGCTGGCGCTGGCCTGCATGTCGCCGAAGCGGCCGCCGAGGTGCCGATCGATGACGCTCATGCGCAGAGAGGCGGCGCGGCCCGTCTCGGTCGCGTAGCCGAAGCGGACGCTGCGGAGGTTGTCATAGCTAAACGCCAGGTCGACCTGGCCGAGCCCGCCGACCTCGGGCTGCTGGCTGGCCGGCGCGTTGGGGTCGATCGGGTCGCTCGCGCTGAGGTTCTTGTAGTCGCTGTAGTTGTACTCGACCCGGGCGCTGGCGTTGTGGATCGGGTGGCGCACCACGGGCAGGCTCATCCCCGCGTTGAAGCGGGTCACCTGCTCGTCGTAGCCGCTGACACGGTAGCCGGACTCCCCCTCGGGGCTGTCGAAGTTGTAGCGCGCATAGCCGTTGCGGCGGGCGAACGACCGGCCAAAACCCACCTCGAAACTGGGCAGCAGCTGGCGAAACGAGTAGGCGATCGAGCCGACCGGCTTGTGAAAGGCCGTGGTGTAGCCGCCGTGCGCCGTCAGGGCGTGGAAGCCGAGCACGTCGGTGACCTGGAAGGTCGCGCCGATCTCGGTGCCAAACAGCGACGAGCTGATGTCGGCCACCGCCGGCAGCAAGGTCCGCGGAAACATCGTGCGGATGGCCTGATAGCGGCGGCTCCGGGGCGACAGGGGCCGCTCCAGGCCAGCCCCGATCGCCGGCGTCGGGTCGTCGATCGCCGGCATATCGTCGGTCACCGGCAGCGGCTCGAAGAACTCCGCAGGGTCGAGCTTCATCGTCCACAGGTCGTAGCCGTCGGCCGAGAAGCCGATGTAGACCACGCGCTGGCCGTCGTTGCTGACCACCGGCTCGAAGGCGCCGCCGATCACGTTGGTCACCTGCTTCACCCGGCCGCTCTCAAGCTCGTACGCGTAGAGGTTGAACACGTCGTCGCGGTCGCTGGCGAACAGGATGTAGGCGCCGTCGGGGGTCCAGCACGGCTCGGTGTCGAGGAAGCGGTCCGCCGTGATCCGCGTCGTCTGCTGAGTCTCGCGGTCGTACACGTAGATGTCGCGATAGCCGCCCTCGCGCCAGCCCGAGAACGCGACGCGGCGGCTGTCGGGCGCCCAGCGCGGCGAGAACACCTGGCCGATGCGATCGTCGCCGAGCGTGACCTCGCTGACCACGCGGGTGTGGAGGTCGAGGAAGGCCAGCCGCGACTGCGCCGCGTCGTTGCGGGAGAACACCACCGAGCGGCCGTCGGGGGCCACGTGCGGGTCGCGGGTGCGAGCGCCGCGGGTCAGCGGCTCGACGTTGTTGCGGTCGCCCCCGTGCCATAGCACCAGGTCGTTCCACGCGTAGCGAAAGTCGTGGGTCCCTGCGACCTCGTAGACCATGTCCTGGGTGCCGAGGACAAACGACCCGGAGGCAGGGTCCTGGATCTCGACCACGCGCTCGATGTCCATGTTCATGCCCTGACGACCGACCCCGACGCCGTCGCGGATCCTCCCGCCGGTCGAGCGGATCTTGCGGATGCCGGGGTTGCTGTGGCCGTCGTCCTGGTAGAAGTAGATGAACTCGTCGTCGTTCGACCAGAACGGATGGCGGTTGAACTGGCCCGAAGCCGAGGTGGTGGTCGAGTAGGTCAGGCGTCGCCCCTCGCGGATGCCGCGGGCGCGGATCGCCCGGGCCTGGCCCTGAAAGCGGCGGGTCAGGTCGAGCTCGTACTCGTGCCACAGCTGCTGCCAGTCGACCCCCAGCACCTTCTCGATCGCCCGATTGATGGCAAAGGGGATGGCCTGGCCGCCAAATACGTGGCTGAACTCGCGCAGCTTGTCCTCGCCGAAGCGAGCCGCGATGTAGTGCATGAAGTGCAGGCCGTAGAGATAGACGGAGGTGGTGTGCGGGAACACGTTGGCCCCGCTCGCCACGCGGTCGATCGGCAAGAAACCGTGCTCGAGCACCGCCATGCGCAGCATCATGTCGAACTGCGTCGAACGGTGCCGCCCCATCGAGGTGAGGTGCGACTCCTCGTAGCTGGCCAGGCCCTCGACCATCCAGCGCGGCTGGATCAAGTTCGGCGACCACACCTTGCCGAGCACACCGAAGCCGACCACCGCGTTCACGACCCGCGGCAGCCCGTGCACCGTATCGAGGTGGATCACGTGCGTGTACTCGTGCGTCAGCAGGATGTCGAGCCAGTCGTCGTAGCTCTCGAGCACCGACATCGAGCTCGGCGCGGTCAGGTTGGCCTGCAGACGCGGGAACGGCACCGCGTTGGCGACGCCGTTGGCCTCGTCCGTCGTGTCGACGATCGTCACGTGTGTGCGCAGCCAGGGCTCGTGCCCCAGGCCGACGCTGAGGCGCGCGTGGGCCCGCTCGAGCAGCATCCCCGCGCGCGCGGCGGCGTCCTCGCTGCCCTGGTAATAGTGAATGTTGAAGTGCTCGGTCTGCAGCGTGCGCCACTTCTGGTCGCGGCTGTTGGCGCCCGCCTCCCGCGCCAGCCCGAGCCCGAGCAACAGCGCCAGGAACGCGAGTGCGAGGCGGAGGACGGGCACGGGGGCGCCAGCTTAACACGCCAGCGGGACCACGGGTGCCCCGGCGCGCCCGCCAGGACCGCGGGTCCCGGCCTAGAAGCTGCGACCGACGAACACTCGCAGCAGGTCCGCACCGATCGCGGGGGCGAAGCCATGCGCGTAGGTGAGGATGAGATCGACGGTCTCGCGGTAGCCGATGCGGAAGGAGAACACCAGCGACGCGCCGGCGCCGACCTTGAGCAGATCGCGGGTGAAACGGCCGGACCAGGCGCCGCCGTAGTCGATGAAGGGGATCGCGGTGACGCGGCGCAGGAACAGCGGCAGCGAGCCCAGCCCGCGCTCGACGTCGGCGAGCGGGATCCGGTACTCGCTGTTGAGCACGAGGTAGTAGGCCCCGGCCATGCCCGAGGGGACAAAGCCGCGCAGCGTGCCCGCCTCAAGGAAGGGGCTGCGCTGCAGGAAGTCCTGGATGACGCGGTTGGGCTGGATCGTGCCGTAGACGCGGAACGCCCCGAGACCGCCGAGGCCGCCGGCCGAGACCCCGCCGCTGAGACGCAGCGCGAGCACCTGGTGGCCGCGCCAGGGCATCCGCAGCCGCTCGCTGTAGTTGGCGCTGAGCTTGATGTCGCCGTACTGGCCGCCGAGGTGGCGATCCACGATCGAGAGGTTGATGGCCGCGCTGCGCCCGGTCTCGCTGGCATAGCCGTAGGTGACGCCGCGCAAGGAGTCGTAGCGGAGGTTCAGATTGACGCTGCCGACGTCGCCGACGACTGGTGGCACCGAGGTCGGCGCGTTGGGGTCGACCGACTCGCGCCCGGCGGTGAGGTCGCGCAGGCGGGCAAACTCGTAGGTCAGGCTGGCGCTCGCGCCGTGGATCGCGTGGCGTACAACCGGGACCGACACCGAGGCGCGGACGATCGTCTGGCGCTCCTCGTAGCCGGTCTGCGCGTACGGCTCGAAGGAGCCGTCGCGCGAGACGTTGTTGTAGTTGTAGCGCACGCCGCGGTTGTCGTAGACACGCAGGTCGCGGACAAACGCGAGGGTAAAGCTCGGGAGCAGCTGGCTGAAGGTATAGCTGACCGCGCCGACCGGCTCGTGATAGCGGAAGTAGTCGCGGAAGCTGGCGCTCAGCGTGTGAAAGCCGACCACGTCGGCGATGTCGAGCTTGAGCCCAAGGTCGACGCCCTGGCCGCTGCTGCCGAAGTCCAGCGAGGCGGGCAGCAGGACCCGCGGGAAGAAGGTGCGGATCGGCTGGTATCGGCGGGCCCGCAGCGACAGCGGGCGACGCTGCGCGGCCGGCAACGCCGGCATCGGGTCGTCGGCCTGCGGGAGGTCGTCGCTGGTCGGCAGCGGGGCGAAGAACTCGGCCGGGTCGAGCTTCATGAGCCACAGGTCGTAGCCAGTCGACGAGAAGCCGACGTACGCGACACGCGAACCGTCGTTGCTGACCACCGGGTCGAATGCGCCGCCGATCACGTTGGTCACCTGCTGCACGCCGCCGCCCTCGAGATCGTGGGCATAGATGTTAAAGACGTCGTCGCGGTCGCTCGAGAACAGCAGATAACGACCGTCGGGGGTCCAGCTCGGCGTGAAGTCGAGGAAGCGATCGGCGGTCACGCGCTGGCGCTCTCCGCTGTCACGATCGTAGATGTAGATGTCGCGGTAGCCGTCGCGGTGCGCCGAGTAAGCGACCTTGCGGCCGTCGGGCGAGAAGCGCGGGCTGTAGCTCTGCTCGACGCGCGACGCAGGCGCCAGCTCGCGGACCTCGCGGGTGCGCAGATCGAGGATCGCTAGCCGCGACTGGGCGACGTCGTTGCGCACGAACACGACCTCGTGGCCGTCGGCGCTGACATGGGGGTCACGCGCGCGCATCCCGGAGGTCAGTTGTATGACCTCCCCGGGGCTCTGGCGGGCATCGAGCGCTCCCGGATCGGCGGGGTGCCACAGGAACAGCTCGTTCCAGCCGTAGCGGAGGTCGTGCTGGCTGGCCTGCTCGAACACGATGTCGCCGCCCGAGCCAGGCACGAGGTTGGGGGTGCAGCTGCCCTGGGCCTCGATGATGCGCTGGATGTCGAGGGTCATGCCCTGGCGACCGACACCCAGGCCCTCCCGGATCCTCCCGCCGCGCGCGGCGATCCGGCGCACGCCGGGGTTGCTGTGCCCGTTGTCCTCGTAAAAGTAGATGGACTGGTCGTCAGGCGACCACGCCGGGTGACGGCTGAAGCTGGAGGCCTCGCTGGCGGTGGAGAAGGTCAGGCGCCGACCCTCGCGGATCCCTCGCGCGCGCACGGCCCTCGCCTGGGCCTCGAAGCGGCGCGTCGTGTCGAGCTGGAAGTCCTGCCACAGCACGTTGAAGTCGACGCCAAAGACCTCCTGCACGGTGCGATTGAGGCTGTAGGGGATCGTGCGGCCGCCGTACTTGTGGCTGAGCTCGCGCAGCTTGTCGTGGCCGTAGCGTGTGCCGAGGTAGTGGATCAGGTGCAGGCCGTAGAGATAGACGGTCGTGGTCTGCGGGAAGATCGTGGCCGGAGCGGAGATGCGGTCGAGCGAAGGGAAGCCCTGCTCGAGCACCGCCATGCGCAACATCATGTCGAACTGGGTCGAGCGGTGACGGCCCTGGCTGGTGAGGCGCGACTCCTCGTAGGTGGCGAGGCCCTCGAGGACCCAGCGCGGCTGGAGTCCATTCGGCGGCCACACGCGCCCGAGCACGCCGAAGCCGAGGATCGTGTTGATCGCCCGCGGCAGCCCGTGGATGGTGTCGTTGTGGACGATGTGCGTGTACTCGTGCGTGAGCAGAGCGTCGAGCCAGTCGTCGTAGCTCTCGAGCACCGACAGCGAGTCGGGCGCGGTGACGTTGGCGTCGATGCGAGGGAAGCTGAACACGGTCGCGCGACCGTTGGCAGAGTCCGTGGCGTCGGTCATCACGACGTGGGTGCGGACCCTGGGGTTGTGGCCGAGCCCGACACTCAGGCGCTCGTGCGCCCGCTCGAGCACCATCGCCGCGCGTTCGGCAGCCGCCTCGGAGCCCGCGTAGAAATGCACCTGAAAGTGCGGCGTCTGCAGCGTCTTCCACTTCTGATCGCGGTTGTTGGCCGCCGCTGTCCGCGAGAGCAGAAAGCACCACAGGCACAGCAGCGCCAGGGCGCAGAACACCGCCCTCGGCGCCGGGCGCGGTGTCTGCTGCACCCGGGGGCGAAACGTGCTGCCGCGGGACCCTCGCACCGCGTTGGAGGGTATCAGGGATGTTCACCGGCGCCCATGCGCCGCGCAGGCCACCGCCCCGGATCAGAGCGGCGGCGCGTCCAGGTGCTCGCGCAGCAGCGCAGCGAGAGCCTCGGGTTGCTCCTCCGGCGGCGTGTGGCCGCAGCCCTCGATCCAGCGAAGGGCCGCACCGGGGATCGCAGCGACGACCTGATCGGCGTGCCCACGCGGGACGATGCTGTCGCGGTCACCCCATACGACCAGCGTCGGGGCCGTCAGCGCGCGCATACGCGGCAGCATCGCGGCCATGGTATCGGCACCGAGCAGCTGCATCAGCATCGCATGCGCCGCCTCGCGGCCACCGCTGCGCGCGAGACGGTCCCAGTAAAGATCGACGTCGGCCTCGCTGACCAACTTCTCGCTGGAGAAGGCGCGGCCGAGATAGCGGCGCAGCTCGTTCCGGCGATACATGTTCTGGAACATGTACGAGCCGAGACGCGGCACCCGGGCCAGACGGCCCTCGAAGGGCACGGGCATGGCAAACAGGGTCGGATCGACGAGCGCGAGCCGACGTACACGCGCCGGGGCAGCGTCGGCGAGGCACACCGCGATCGCCCCACCCCACGAATGGCCGACGAGATCGACCTGCGCGAGCCCCTCGTGATCGAGCAGCTCGAGCAACGCGGCCGCCAACCAGCGCGGGCTGTAGTCCGCGCACAGCACCGGCGGTGGGCGATCACTGTCACCGCATCCGGGCAGGTCCGGCGCCAGCACGCGTCGGTCGCTGGCGAGCTCGGGGATCAGGCTGGCGAAGCTGTGGCTGGTGACCAGCAGACCGTGCAGCAGCAGCAGCGGCGGCGCAGTGACAGCCGTACCGGCGGACGGGCCGTGATCGCCGAGGAACACCCGTCCGAAGGAGAGCTCGACCAGACGCGAGGCATCTGGGAGGCTGAGGCCGAAGTCTGGCTCCCTCACCTGCGGCTCCCGGGGCGCTCCTGCGGCGACGGACACGGCCACCGATGCGGCGACAACACCTGTCTCATGGGACAGGATCTCCGCCGCTGGTCTGGCCGCCGCCGTGCAGGAGGTGCTCCGGGAAGCGGGCGTGCATGGCCGCGAACACGAGCTCCTCCGCCTCTCGGCCCGACTGGCACTGGAGGGCGCGCTCGGCCAGCGCCTTCATCTCTGTCGAGGTGCTCGATCGGATGATGTTCTTGATCACGGGGATGGCGCTCGGATGCATCGACAGCTCGGTGATCCCCAAGCCGATGAGCACCCAGGTGTAGCGCGGGTCGGCGGCCATTTCGCCGCACAGGCTCACGGGGACCTGGTTGCGCAGGCCAGCCTCGGCGACGGTCTTGATGAGGCGGAGGATCGCCGGGTGCAGGGGCTGGTAGAGGTACGCGACGGACTCGTTCTCGCGGTCGATCGCCAGCGTGTACTGAATGAGGTCGTTGGTGCCGATGCTGATGAAATCGACGCGGCGGGCCAGGATGTCGGCGATCACAGCGGCCGCCGGGGTTTCGATCATGATGCCGATCGCCAGGTCCTCCGAGTGCGCCATCCCGGTGGTAGCGAGCTGCTCCCGGGCGTCCTCGAGCACCTCGAGGCCGGCCTCAAGCTCATCGACGCTGCCGACGAGCGGGAGCATGATCGCCAGCGGACCATGCACCCCGGCGCGCAAGAGTCCACGCAACTGCGCGAGGAACATGCCGCGCTCGCGCAGCGCGAGCCGCAGCGACCGCATGCCCATCGCGGGATTGTTCTCCTCCTCGAAGTCGAGCAGTTCGCTCGCCTTGTCGGAGCCGAGGTCGAAGGTGCGAAACACCACGGGATAGGGCGCACAGCGGTGCAACACCAACTTCGCGGTCCGGTAGTGCTCCTCCTCGGTGGGGAGGGTGTCGCGGTTCATGAACATATACTCGCTGCGGTACAGACCGACACCTTCGGCCCCGTAGCGCAGCGCGAGATCCAACTCCTCGCTGATCGCCAGGTTGGCGCGCACGGTGACGTGCAGGCCATCGGTGGAGATCGCGGGGAAGGCATGCTCCTTGCGCACCTTCTGCTCAAATGCGTTGTAGCGGTCACGCTGACCGGCGTGGTGGGCGACCTCCTCGGCTTCGGGGCGGACGATCACGTGGCCGTGCACGCCGTCGACGATCACGAGGTCACCGGAGTCGATGACCTCGAGAATGTCCTCGATGCCGACCACCGCGGGGATCTGCAGCGAGCGGGCCATAATGGCGCTATGAGAGGTCCGCCCGCCGACGCCCGTGATGATGCCGGCGACGTGGCAACGGTGCAGACGGGCGGTGTCGGCGGGGCTCAGGTCATGAGCGACGACGACACTACCGGCCGGCGGAGCGAGCTCGTCGGGGTGATCGCCGAGCAGCGCCTGCAGCACGTTCTCGGTGAGGAATGCGATGTCGCTGCCGCGCTCGCGGAAGTACTTGTCGTCGGCGCTCTCGAGCGTGGTGATGATCTGGTCGGTGGTGGCCGTCAGGGCCCACTCGGCGTTGGCCAGCTCCTCACGGATGATCGTCTCGGTGCGCAGGATGAGGTCCGGGTCGCGCAGCATCATCTGCTGCGCCTTGAGGATCTGGCGGTGCTCGCCGTGCGGCAGGCGAGCCTTGATCTGCTCGAGCTGCTGCCGACAGCTCCGCAGCGCCTCGTGGAAGCGCTGGATCTCGGGTTCGACCTGCTCCCGCTCGATCTTGGTGCGTGGCACGTGGACACGCCGGCGGTCGACCACATAGGCCGGGCCGATGCCGACGCCGGGACTGGCCGCCGCTCCCTCAAGGTCGCGACGGATGCGCAGCGCGGCCACCTTGTAGAGGCCGGAGAAGCCGGCACCGCCCTCGGGCCCGTCGTTCACAGCTCGCCGAACCCGCTGCTGATGAGCTTACCGAGCGCGTCGTACGCCTTATCGGCGTCCACGCCCTCGGTGCGAAGGCCGATGCAACTGCCCTGCGAACAGGCCAGCATCAGCACACCGAGGATACTCTTGGCATTGACCTCGGTGCCGTCCTTCGAGATCCACACGTCGGCCTTGTACTTGTTGGCGAGGGACGCAAACTTGCTGGCCGCGCGGGCGTGCAGTCCCAGCGGGTTGACGATCTCGAATTCGCCGGTCATCCGCGGCTTGCTCATGCGGGCTCCTTGCTTGCAGCGTGTTCGGGGGGGTGCGGAGGCTTCGGGCTCGTCACGGCGATGGCACGTCGGGCCGAGCTGGCGCAGGCCTCCGCGAGTTCGGTGGGGCTCAGCGCGCGGCGATCGAGGGTCGCCAGCTTCAGGAGCATCGCCAAATTGAAGCCGGCCAGGACCGCGAGCGGGTGGCCCTCGGCGATGCGGATGCCGCAAGCGCATGGGCTCGAACCGAACATGTCCGCGATCAGTAGCACGCCGGCGCCGCGGTCCGCAGCGACCACGGCGGCGCACATGCGCGTCCGCAAGTCGGCGTCCTCGCCCGCGTTGGCGTCGACGGCGACGACGCCCGCGAGCGAATCGCCGACGATGCCCTCCGCGGCCCCGAGCAAGGCACTCGCGCTGCGACCGTGTCCGACCACCACGACGCCGACGGCTGCCGCTGCCTGGTCTGCCTCAACCATGCCCTGCCCTCCCCTCTGCAGACTCCGCCGCGTCGCCCGGAAGGTCACGATGCCGCACGACGATCCGCGGCGGTGGCCGAGTGAGCAGCGCGCCTTCCCTCGGCGACAACAAACGCTCGGCCAGGGCCTGGATCATCGCCACCGAACGATGCTGCCCTCCGGTGCAGCCGAGCGCAACGGTCAGGTGAGAGCGGCCCTCGCGCACGCTGCGCGGTACGACAAATCGCAGCAGGCCCTCGAGGTGGTCGAGCAGGACCTGCGCGTCCGGTTGGCCGAGCACATACGCCGCGACCGGGGCGTCGAGCCCCGTCTGTGGGCGCAGCTCGGGCACGTCGTAGGGGTTTTGCAGGAATCGGAGGTCGAAGATCATATCGGCCACCGTCGGCACCCCGGACTTGAAACCGAAGGACATCAGGACCATGTGCAGCAGGCCGCTGGCGCCGCCGTAGCGGTCGCGGATCATATGCCGTAGTTCGCGGGCGCGGAGCGTCCCGGTGTCCAGCGTTGCGGTAGTGCGGGCGCGAAACCCGAGCATCAGCTCCCGCTCGCGCTGGATCGCCGCCGGCAGCTCTCCCATGGGGTGCTTGCGACGCGTCTCGGAGTACCGCCGCAGCAACACGTCGTCGGGCGCATCGAGAAACAGGATCTCGACGCGATGACCCGCCGCGACCAGCTGAGCGTGTACGCCGGAGAAATGGCGCAGCAGCGAGTCCTCGCGCGCATCGACGCCAACGGCTGCGCGGCGATCCGCATCGGTCTCGACCAACAATTGAGCGAGTTGCGGCAGCAAGGGCACCGGCACGTTGTCGGCGCAATAAAATCCCAGGTCCTCGAGCGCGGCCAGAGCGGTCGATTTACCCGCGCCGCTCATGCCGGTCACGACCAGGATCTCCATGCTACTCGACCTCCGGGATCGGCATGGCCTGCGAGTTCTGACGCGGCTGAGCCACCGGCACGTCGGCCCGCGGCGGACTCGTTCCGGTGCCGCGGATCGCCACACCGCGAGCGCTCGCCGCGATGCGGGCGTTGATCTTTTCCTGGAACTCGCGGGCGCTGTCGTGGCCGCGGTACTTGAGCAGCTGGTTGCGAGCGACCACCTCGATGAGCGACGCGATATTACGGCCGGGTCGCAGCGGTATGCGGGCCAGCGGCACGTCGACTCCGAGGATCGGCCAGACCTGCTGCTCGGTGCCGAGCCGATCGTAGTCATCCTCCTGGATCTCGCTCAGCTCGACGACCACCTCGATCTTCTTGTTGTCGCGCACCGCCGCCACGCCGAACAGATGGGTGATGTTGAGGATCCCCATCCCGCGGATCTCCATGTGGTGCTGGTGCATCTCGAGCGCCGAGCCCCACACCGTGTCGGGCGCGCGCACGGTGACCTCAACGATGTCATCGGCGACCAGGCGGTGCCCCTTGAGAATGAGGTCGAGCGCAGCCTCGCTCTTGCCGACGCCGCTGCGGCCAATGAGCAGCAGGCCCACCCCGAGGACGTCGATGAGCACGCCGTGCAAGGTCGCCCTCGGCGACAGCAGCTCCTCGAGGCGCCGCACCAGCCGCGAGATGAACGTGCTGCTCATGAGCGAGGTCCGCAGCACCGGCACGCCGTGGTGGCGCGCCGCGTCCATCAGGAAGTCGGGCGGGTCGAGGCCACGCGTGATCGCTAGGGCGCAGATCGGCTTCTGCAGGTACGCCTCGAGACCAGCGTCCACGACCTCACGCGGAGTCGACAGCAGATAGTCGATCTCGGTGAGCCCGAGGATCTGCATGCGATCCGGATAGACATGCTTGACGAAGCCAGACAGGGCGATGCCCGGCTTCTGGATCCGCATGTGGGCGATCTTGCGATCGAGCGAGCCCCAATCCGAGAGGAGGGTGAGGTGCAGGGTCTCGGAGGAGGCCTCGAGCAGGCGACTAACCTCGATAGAGGCTTCACGGCGCATCGCCGCCAGCATATCAGGCGGCGGACGCGAGGCGCCGCGGATGCGCAGGCCAAAGTGCGGGCCGGCGCGCCCGCGGCGCGGATCAGCGACAGGCTGGCTAGCTCTGGGGGCCTTCGGGCTGCGGCTCGATCAGGCCGAAGTTGCCGTCCTCGAGCGCGTAGATGATGTTGATCGTCCCGCTTCCAGCGTTGGTGAACACATAAAACTGCTTGTGCAGCAGGTTCATCTGCATCATCGCGGCATGGACGGTCATGCGCTCGGCATGGAATTCGGTCTCGCGGATGACGTGCGGCGTGCTGACAGGAGGCGGAGCCTCGCTGTGGGCCGCGTGCGAGACCGTCGAGGCGCTGTGCTCCTCCTCCTCGATGCTACGATCCGTGAGGCTCTCGGCCGCGATGACCCCGAGCTTGACCTTGGCGGTGCGCCCTTCATCGGCCTTGTGGTGCTTGATCCGCGCTTTGTAGCGCCGCACCTGCCGCTCCATCTTCGCCAGGGCCATATCCACGGACGAGTACATGTTCTCGGTCGCCTCGGAGGCGTGGAGTTGGAGGCCGTTGCGCAGCGTTACGTCGAATGAGGCGGAGTGCATGATCTTGTCGACGCTGAACGTGCAGCTGATCCGCAGCGGGTCGGCGAAGTAGCGCTTGATCTTCTCCAGGCGCTCCTCGGCGTAGCCCCGCAGGGCATTGGAGGACTCCATCTGGCGAAACACGAAGTGGGTCTGCATCGGCGGCACCTTCTTGGTGAGTGGGCTTCTAGAACAGCTTGCGGCGCTTCGAGCTCGAGAGCACCCCCAACTGCTCCCTGTACTTGGCAACCGTTCGCCGTGCGATGTCAATACCCTCTTGCTCAAGTAGGTCGACGAGCTTCTGATCGCTGTACGGGTGGGCAGCATCCTCGGTGTCGATCAGCTTCTTGATGCGGGTCTTGACGGCCTCGCTGGCCAAGTCATCGCCGGTATGACGGCTGATCCCCGCGTTGAAGAAGTACTTCAGCTCAAAAATTCCCTGCGGCGTGTGGACATACTTGTTCGTCGTCACCCGCGACACCGTGGACTCGTGCATCTCGATGTCCTCGGCGACATCCTTGAGGATGAGCGGCCGCAGGTGTTGCGCGCCGCGCTCGAAGAACTCGCGCTGAAACTTGAGGATGCTGCGCGTCACCTTCAAGATGGTCCGCTGACGCTGCTGGATCGAGCGGATGAGCCACTGGGCCGACCGCATGCGCTCGTGGATATAGTCCTTCGCCTTCGGATGTCCGCCCATCGCCTCGCGGTACATCGCGCTGATACGCAGCTTGGGCACCCCTTCCTCGTTGAGGCTGACCACAAAATCGTCGGCAACCTTGACGATGTATACGTCCGGCGTGATGTATTGCGCGGCCTCCGAGGTGTAGGCCCGGGCAGGCCGGGGGTCCATGTGCTGGATCACCTTGGTGGCCTCGTAGACCTCCTCGAGCGCCTCCCCGGTGTCGCGGGCGACCGCCGGGTAGTTGCGGATCTCGAGATTGTGCAGGTGCTTGGCGATGATCGCCAGCACCAGCGGGTCCTCGATCGGGTGCTCCGGGTGGTGCGCCTGGACCCACAGACACTCGGCCAGGTTGCGCGACAAGATAGCGAAGGGATCGAGCTGTTGCAGGCGGCGGATCACCGACTCGACCTTGAGCGTGGAGTAGCCGAGCTTGCGTGCCACCGCGAGGGTCGAACCATCCTGCAGGTAGCCGGCCGGCGAGGTATTGCGGACCAGATACTCGGCGATCTCCTCGTCGGACTCGCTGAAGTTACTCAGGCGCACCTGCCACAGCAGGTACTCGGGCAGCGTCTCCGTGCGGGTCAACGTCGCCTCGAAGGACGGCTGCTCGTCGCCTTCACCGCCGCCAGTGGCCGGCTGGAAAGGAGTGCTGTCGGCGTAAACCTCCCAGTCGACGCTGTCCTTGGGTGGTTCGTCGGCCTTGAGCGCCTCCGCGGCCTGTGACTCAGACGGAGGCTCGCTCGGCTGATCGACCGCGTCCTGCATCTCGATCGAGGAGACTGGCTCCTCGACGGTCGTGCCGAGCTCCTGCGCCTCCTCAAGCAGCGGGTTCTCCATCAGCTCATCGCGCACAAGGTCGGTGAGCTCCATCCGCGACAGCTGCAGGAGTTTGATCGCCTGCTGCAGCTGCGGCGTCATGACGAGCTGCTGGCTCATCCGGATGTCCTGACGCATGTGCAGTGCCATGTCGCTCGCCTCGCTCCAGCTCAAGGTATCAGAGGAGCAACAACTGGGCCAAGGCTCAATTGTCTGGGCTCGCCAAGCAGTACGGCGTTTCGCGGCGGTGACGGGCGAGACAGGCGTAGGAGATCGGTCCCGCGCCCCGCCATACCGGAGCGATCAGGTGCGTGTGCGCTGGTACTGCAGCGAGGCGGCGATATAGGCCGAGAACAACGGGTGCGGCGCAGTCGGCCGGCTCTTGAACTCGGGGTGAAACTGGCAGCCGACGAAGAAAGGATGAGTATCGACCGGCAGCTCGATCATCTCGATCAGCGAACCATCGGGCGACACACCGGACAAGCGTAGGCCAGCATGCTCGAGGCGCTCGCGGTAACGGTTGTTGAACTCAAAACGGTGGCGGTGGCGCTCGGAGATGCGGGACTTCCCGTAGATCCGTGCGACCAAGCTGCCCGGGACCAGATCGCAGTCGTACGCGCCCAGGCGCATCGTGCCGCCCTTGTCGGTAACCTCCTCCTGATCGGCCATCAGGGCTATCACCGCGCCGTCGAGGTTGGGGTCGAACTCGCTGCTGTGGGCGTTGGGCAGATCCGCGAAAGTGCGAGCGTACTCGCAGACCGCCATCTGCATGCCAAGACAGATGCCGAAGAACGGGATCTTGCGCTCCCGAGCGAAACGGATCGCCGCGATCTTACCCTCGCTGCCACGCTCGCCGAAACCGCCGGGGACCAGCACACCACCGAGGCGCCCCAGTTGAGCGTCGGCACCACCGGCCTGCACCTGCTCGGCGTCGACGTAGACGATGTCGACAGCGGCGTTGTTGGTGATACCGCCATGGATCAGCGCCTCGTGCAGGCTCTTGTAGCTCTCGGCCAGGTCGACGTACTTGCCCACCACACCGATGGTGACGCGCTGCTGCGGGTTTTCGAGCGTGTGGACGATGCGCTTCCACTCGTCGAGCTTGGGCTCGCGCGACCAGATGTTGAGCAGTTCGCACACCTTGTCGTCGAGGCCCTCGCTGTGGAGCACCAGCGGCACCTTGTAGATCGTCTCCTGATCGGGGAGCGACATCACGCTGTCGGCGCGCACGTTGGTGAACATCGCCAGCTTGTCGCGGGTCGCCCGCGAGATCGGCTCCTCAGTGCGGCAGACCAGGATGTCGGGCTGGATGCCGATCTCACGCATCTTCATGACCGAGTGCTGGGTCGGCTTGGTCTTGATTTCGCCGGCGGTCTTGATGAACGGCAGCAGGGTGAGATGCACGAACACGGTGTCACCCGGGTCAAGTTGCAGTCGCAACTGACGGATCGCCTCAAGGAACGGCAGGCTCTCGATGTCGCCGACCGTGCCGCCGATCTCGACGATCAGGAGATCGAGGCCCTCGGAGGCGGCCAGGATGCTCTCGCGGATCTGGTTGGTGACATGCGGGATAACCTGGACGGTCTGCCCGAGATACTCTCCACGCCGCTCCTTGCGGATCACCGACTCGTAGATCTGGCCCGACGTGTAGTTGCTGTGCCGCGACATGCGGTGCGACACGAAGCGCTCGTAGTGCCCGAGATCGAGGTCGGTCTCGGCGCCGTCATCGGTGACGAAGACCTCCCCGTGCTGGGTGGGGTTCATCGTGCCCGGATCGACGTTGAGGTACGGATCGAGCTTCTGGAGGCCGATGTTGAGGCCGCGTGCCTCGAGCAAGGCCCCCATCGAAGCGGCACACAGTCCCTTGCCCAGCGAGGAAACTACGCCACCGGTGACGAAGATGAACTTGGTGTGCTTGACCCGTGTCGTGGTTGCCACGGGTCGGGGTTTTGCCACGATCACTCGCTTCGATCCACGTCACCCGTCATGACCTCACCGGCGGCTGGCTCACAACCTTCCGGACGTCCCGTGCCTTGCTCACGCGCGGCGCCAGCCACCAGCACGACGCCAGGGCGAAACAGCCGCAGAAATCGCGGCGGACGGCCGCCCCCGGCCGACGGCCGTTGCCGCGTGAACCGCCGCCGCTGCCGCGATCGCCTGACTGTCGGCCTCACCGATCAGGGCATCAGCGGTGAGCGCCGGATGCTGCTCGATGTACCGGGTCGAGAAATCACCGCGCAAAAAATCGGGCTCCGCCAGCACACGCAGGTGAAACGCCAGGTTGGTTTCGATGCCCAGCACCGCGGTCTCGCGCAGCGCCTCGCGCATGCGCCGGAGGGCGCTGGCGCGGTCGGGGCCCCACACTGTCAGCTTGGCGATCATCGGGTCATAGAAGCGGGACACCGTGCTGCCCTCGGCCACCGCGGTGTCGATGCGGATGTGAGCCCCAACCGGCCAGCGCAAGCGATGGATGTCACCTGGGCTCGGCAAGAATCGCTGCGGATCCTCGGCATAGAGCCGACACTCGATCGCGTGCCCGCGGAGCTCTACGTCGGCCTGTGAGATGCCGAGCGGCTGACCGGCTGCGACCCGGATCTGATCCCACACGAGATCGCGGCCACATGTCGCTTCGGTCACGGGGTGCTCGACCTGCAAGCGGGTGTTCATCTCGAGGAAATAGAAGCGGGGGCCCTCCGGGTGCTCCTCGAACAAGAATTCAACCGTACCGGCGCCGCAGTAGTCGACCGCCCTGGCTGCGCGCACGGCCACCTCACCCATCGCCGCCCGGACCTCTGGTGTCATCTGCGGGCTCGGGCTCGGGCTCTCCTCGATCACCTTCTGGTGCCGCCGCTGCACCGAGCAGTCGCGTTCGTTGAGGTACACGCACTCCCCGTGACGATCCGCCATCAACTGGATCTCGACGTGACGAGCGGCCAGCACGGCGCGCTCCATCAACATCCGGTCGTCCCCGAACGCAGCCTTGGCCTCGCGCGCCGCGCCCTCGTACGCGCGGCGCAGCTCGCTGGCCTCGTGGACAATGCGCATCCCCTTACCCCCGCCGCCCGCGGAGGCCTTGAGCATGACGGGGAAACCGATCGACCTCGCCGCGGCCTCGACGGCCGCCATCGACTCGAGGTCGTTGACACCAGGCACCACGGGCACACCTGCCGCCGCCATCGCCTTGCGCGCGCCGATCTTGTCGCCCATCACCTCCATCGCGCGCACATCGGGGCCGATGAAGACCACACCAGCCTGTTTGCACGCCTCGACGAAGTGAGCCCGTTCGCTGAGGAAACCGTACCCAGGATGGATCGCCTCGGCGCCAGTGGCCCTCGCGGCGGCGAGGATCTTGTCCACACGCAGGTAGCTCTCGGCCGACGCCGCCGGGCCGATATGCACGGCCTCATCCGCCTGCTGCGCATGCAGAGCGTCGCGGTCGGCGTCACTGTACACTGCAACCGTGCGGATGCCGTACTCAGCACAAGTACGGAACACGCGCAGGGCAATCTCACCGCGATTGGCGACCAGGATCTTACGAAACGGCGGTGTCATG
>JBGAUO010000068.1:0-23924 GCA_044228605.1 Nannocystis sp.
TAGAGGTCCGGCGCGAGCAGGCCCCGGGCGGTCATCATGCGCCCCCCGGTGCGCTCGCTGGCCTCGTAGAGATCGGCGGCGACCCCGGCCTTGCCCAGGAGGTAGGCGGCGTGTTGGCCGGCCATCCCCGCCCCCACGATCGCCACCCGCTGCTCGGACAGCGGCACCCCGGTCACCGCGATCGCCGACATCAGCGTGCCCGCGGCCACCGCGGCGGTGCCCTGAATATCATCATTGAACGAGCACAGGCGATCGCGATAGAGTTCGAGCAGCCGCCCGGCGTTGTGATTGGCGAAGTCCTCCCATTGCAGCAGCACGTCGGGCCAGCGCCGCTGCACCGCGGCGACGAAGCCCTCCACGAAGGCGTCATACTCCGCGCCGCGCACCCGCGGGCTGCGCCAGCCGACATACAGCGGATCGGCGAGCCGCTCCTGATTATCGGTGCCGACGTCGAGGAAGATCGGCAATGTGCGCTCGGGGTGGATGCCGGCGCAGGCGGTGTAGAGCGAGAGCTTGCCGATCGGGATGCCCATGCCGCCGGTGCCCTGGTCGCCGAGGCCGAGGATGCGCTCGCCGTCGCTGACGACGATCACCTGCACACGATCGAGGCGCGGGCTGGCGAGGATATGGGCGATGCGGTCGCGGTTGGGGTAGCTGAGGAAGAGGCCGCGAGGGCGGCGCCAGATCTCGCTGAAGCGCTGGCAGCCCTCGCCGACGGTGGGGGTGTAGACGAGCGGCAGCAGCTCGGCGGGGTGGCGCACGAGCAGGGCGTAGAACAGGGTCTCGTTGATGTCCTGGAGGTCGCGGAGGAAGGCGTAGCGCTCGAGCGGGTTGTCGCAGGCGCGCAGGGCCTTGAGGCGGCGGGCGAGCTGTTGCTCGAGGCTGCCGACGTGGGGCGGGAGCAGGCCGTGGAGCTCGAAGGTGTCGCGCTCCTCCTCGCTGAAGGCGGTGCCCTTGTTGAGCAGGGGATGACTGAGGAGGTCGGTGCCGAGGCGATCGGTGGCGATGCTGTCATCCGGGGGGGTCATCGCCGGCATGGTAACGCGAGGCGGCGGGCGGAGCCGGGGTGACTCGCGGGGCGGCGGGACCGAGCAGGCCGGGGAGCGCGGACAGCAGCGCGAAGGTGGTGAGGATCGGCCGGGATTGCTCGTACCAGCGCCAGGCGAGGGCCAGCGCGATCGCGGCGCAGACGAGGCCGAGCGCGCGCGCGCTGCGAGGCCAGCCGTCGTTCATGACCTCCTGCACGCCGACGGCGAGCCACAGCATGGAGGCGAGCGAGAAGACGGCGAGGATGCTCTCGCGGCCGCCGAAGTGCAGGAGCAGGGTGGCCCAGGCCGGGATGGCCGCGTGGCTGTCGACGAGGCCGAGCAGGCCGAAGAGCGACCAGGCGAGCGCGTGGCCGGAGGTGCCGAGGCCGAGGAAGAAGAGCGGGAATTTGCGCGCTGGGCTCGGGGTCGACACGCGCGGCAGCGTAACAGCGCGGAGCGCCGCCCGGGGACGGCGCTCCGTCGGGGTTTTTCAGGCAGCGGCCGGGCGCTGGATGATCGAGAAGACGGCGCCCCACGGGTCGGCGACGACGGCGATGCGGCCGTGCGGCGAGTCGAAGGGGCCGTGCTTGAGCTGGCCGCCGAGCTCGGTGACCTGCTTGCTGCTGGCGTCGCAGTTCTCGACGACGAAGTAGGTGATCCAGTGCGGCGGGATGCCCTTCCACTCCTCGGTCATCTGCAGGCGGCCGGCGACGGCGTGGTTGTCGAGGCTCCACATCGTGTAGTCGAAGTTCTTGCCGTCGCCGATCTGCTGCATCTCGTAGGGGAAGAGGTCGCGGTAGAAGACGTCAGCGGCGGCGCCGTCGGGGGTGGCGACCTCGCTCCAGCACATGGCGCCGGGCTCGTCGAAGCGCTGGGCGCCGGTGTGGTTGCTCGGCTGCCAGAAGCCGATCGCGGCGCGGGTGTTGTCGAAGCCGAAGGCCATGCGGCCGGCGCCCGGGATGTCCATGGGGGGGACCATCATGTTGCCGCCGCCGGCGGTGAAGCGCCGTGCGGTGTCGTCGATGTCGGAGGTCTTGAGGTAGACGCTCCACACGGTGGGCATGTCCATGCCGGGCTGCTTCGGCGCGATGGCAGCGACGGTGCCGCCGTGGACGCGGGCCATGGTGTAGTAGCCCATCGCGGGGTCGGCCGCGTCGTAGCTCCAGCCGAGCAGGGCGGCGTAGAAGCGCTTGGCGCCTTCGAGGTCGGGGGTGGAGAGGTCGACCCAGCAGGGGGCGCCGTCGGGGTATCCATTGCGTTGTGTCATTGGGGGGTGTTCTTGGGGGGTTTTGGCCGCGTGGACGATCCGCGCGGTATCGCCCCAGTAGCGCCCCGGGCGGTCGCCTGTCAATCCTCGCTGCAGCCGGCGGGTGGAGGCTGCTCGCGACGGTGTTCGGGTGCAGCGCGGGCGCGGGGTGTTGTGGTAATGCCGGGCGATGCGCCGCGTCGTGCCGTTCCTGTTTGCGACCCTGCTGGCCTGCGCCCACAAGGCGAGCGGCGGGCCCACGTCCCTGTTCGATGAGATGGTGCAGGAGGGTGGCGCCCAGGTGGCGGTGCTGTTGACATACGAGGCGAAGGGCCCGCGTCAGGTCGAGCTCACGCTGAAGCTGCGGGTGATCGGGATCGAGGAGAGCAGCAAGCTGGTGGCGGAGACGTACATCCGCGGTTTTAATGTGGAGGAGGGGAGCACGCGCTGGGACGGTTTTGTTCCGCCGCGCACGCCGCAGACGATCCGCGTGTTGCTGTCGATCCCGGAGGAGAAGCAGGAGGCGACGGCGACGGTGAACCTGTCGCGCTCGCATGACAGCTTCTCGCTGTTGAAGCAGGAGCTGACCTTCACGGTCGACGCGGCGGGGGCGGTGACGCTGCAGAAGTAGACCTGACAGCCATGTCAGCGCGATGATGAATTCTCGAACAAAGTTCGCCCGGCACGCAGCTTGCTGAAGGGGCTGGCATGCAAACTCCACGCGGCACCCACCTGGCCCAGCTCATGGCGCTCCTCCTGCTCGCGGCCTGTCCCGAGAAGGATGACGGCTCGACGACCGAGGACACGGGCACGAGCAGCGGTACGACTGCGGACACGACTGAGCCCACGAGCACGGCGGCCACGGACACCAGCGCCACCGGCGATACCGATACCGATACCGACACCGATACCGGCACATCCACGGGCGGCCCGGTCTTTCCGCCGGTCGATTGTGGTGATGTCACCTGCTCGGAGGGACAGCTTTGTGTCAATCCCGGGGACAAATGCGACTACGATCTGATGCCTCCGGACTACGTCCCCCAGCCGTCGGCATGCAAAGACGTGCCCCCGGCGTGCGCGCAGATGCAGGACGCGGACGCGCGTGCTCAGTGCCTCGGGGAGATGCTGTGTCCGTTCTTTGATTTTGGCGGCCCGTCCAACCTCAAGGATGGTCTGCTCAGCTGCCCGGCCCAGAGCCCGGACTGCTTCTGACGATCAGGGCAGCGCGAGCTCGGCGCTGGCGCTGCGGCACTCGGGCCCGCACTCGGGGCCGTTGGGGCGCGTGGTGACGTAGGTCGGGGTGAGCTCGCTGCTGTGCAGCACGGCTTCGCCGAGCGCGAGCGTCAGCTTGACCTTCGTCGGGGTGCCGGAGATCTGGATGTCCGAGAAGCCGTGCTGCTCGGGGGGCAGGGCGCAGCCTGACTCGCCGATCTGGACCAGGGCTTTGACCTTGTCGTCGCCCTGACAGCGGAGCGCGGGGCCCTGGTCGCAGGCGGGCAGCGGCAGCGCGCCGGTGCAGGTCACCGGGGCGTCGTCGATCGCGAGGGTGAAGGTGTAGTTGCCGGCGGCCCAGGGGGTCGGCTTGGCGAGGTTGACCCGCAGGCCGTCGATGCAGCCGATCTGCGTGCATACCCTGCCGCCGGGGTCGCTGGGGCCGGGAGATTTTGCGGCGCAGGCGGGCAGGGCGGCCAGGAGCGTGATGCCGGCGATCCGGGCGAGCGTGGTTTGGGCGCGAGACATGGCGCGGAGGGTCGCACGATCGGCGGCGGCGAGCCAGCGGCCATGTGTGCTGTTTCAGGTGAGGCCGGGGATCGGTCCGCCGGCGAACTCGGGGTCGCCAAAATAGTCGGTGGAGCCCTCGGGGCCGGCGAGGCCGAAGGCCTCGGTGAGCGAGAGCAGGAGGCGGTTGTGCGGGACGCCGCCGCACTGCACGTGGCGGCCGGTCCGGAAGTGGCCGCCGGCGGAGCCGAGCAGGAGGAAGGGCATGTTGACCTTGGTGTGCGAGCCCTCGGCGTTCTCGGAGCAGACCAGGATCACGGAGTTGTCGAGGACGCTGCCGCCGAGCTCCTCGTGGCTCTGCAGCTTGCCGGCGAGCATGGCGAGCTGCTCGCTGAACCAGGTGTGGATCTTGACGAGGTTGTCGTAGGGATAGGGCTGGGTCGGCCATGAATGGGACATGGCGTGGTGCTCGGTGGTCGGGAGGTTTGGCTCCTCGGGGACGATGTCCATGCCGAGCCAGGGGAAGAAGGACTGGCCGCCGCCGCCGTGGCGGATGAAGAAGGAGCTGACGCGGGTGGCGTCGCAGGCGAGGGCGAGGGCCATGAGGTCGGTCATATGCTCGCACCACAGCGGGATGCCGAGCTTGCCCTCGGGGTCGTCCTGCGGCTGGGGATAGCCGGGTGGGTACATCGGCATGTCGGGCTTGCAGGAGGTGGTATTGCCGAGCCCGAGCTCGAGCGCGCGGATCGCCTCGAGGTGCTCTTGCAGCTTGACGCGGTCGGCGCTGCTGACTTTTGGCAGCAGGGACTCGAAGTCGCCGCCGACGTCGTCGAGGATGCTCTTGCGGCGCTTGACCAATTTGTCGAGGGCGGCGGGGTCGATGTTGGGGTCGCCAAACAGCTGCATGAAGAGCTGGCTGGGGCTGCCCTGGTGCTGGATCTGGTTGCGGTTTTTATCGTAGAGCCAGTTGTACCATTCGTAGCCGATCGGCAACGAGGGCATGACGGTGCCGCCGCCGATCGCGGCGGCGACGTGTTGATCGAGGGAGATGCCGTTGGCCTGGTAGGTGGTGCGCATCTCGACCGGGAGGGTGAGATCGCCGGCGGGCAGGCCGGTGAGCAGGGTGCTCATGCCCTCGTTGTGATTGTCGACCAGGCCCTTGAGGTAGACCTGATTGTCGACGCCGCTGAGGATCAGCAGCTGCTCGCGGTAGGGCGCGAGCGGGGCCATGATCGGCTTGAGGGTGAAGTCGGTCTCGGAGGCGCCGGGGTCGGGGAACCAGGCGGGCGGGATGGTGCCATTGGGGACGAAGAACAGGATCAGTCGCCGCGGGGCGCCGCCGCGGGGGCGGGTGGCGCCTTGCGAGCCGGCGCCCGCGCGGGGGGCGTCGCAGGCCATCGCCTCGAGCAAGGGGAGGCAGATGGCGACCTTGCCGGCGCCGCGGAGGACGGCGCGGCGGCTGATGCGATTGCGATCGGATTGGATGTACTTGTTCACGAGTCACCTCCGACGCGGCGGTAGAGGAATGCTTCGGTGGTGGTCAGGGCCTTGAGGAGGGAGCGGAAGTCGCCGTCGGCGGCGATGAAGTCGTCGGCGAGCTGGTCGACGGTGCACTGGTCGGCGGGGCCCTCGATGCGGCCGTAGCCGAAGCGGAGCAGCTGCTTGCTGGCGCAGCGGAGGGCGAGCTCGTTGTCGGCGAGGCGGAGGCTGAGCTCGACGGCGTCGACGAAGGGGCCGCCGAGGTCGAGGTCGGGGACGGTGCCGGAGGCGTCGACGGGGAAGCCGTTGTCGGTGACGCGGTAGCGTCCGTCGGCGTCGTAGTGCTCGAAGGCGAAGCCGAGGCCGTCGAAGGTGGCGTGGCAGCCGCTGCAGGCGGGGTCGCTGGCGTGCTGCTCGTATTGTTGGCGGGTGGTGGCGGCCGGGTCGGGTGGTGGCGGTGTCGCGTTGACGCCGGGGGGTGGCGGGGGGACGGCGGCGCACAGGAGGGTCTCGCGGATGAACTTGCCGCGGGCGATCGGGCGGCTGCTGGTGGGGGTGGCGAGGATCGACATGAGGCCGGCGTGGGTGAGCACGCCGGCGCGCTGGGAGGGGTCGAGGTCGACGCGGTGCAGCTCGCCCGGGAGGGCGCCGGGCGGGAAGGCGGTGAGCGGGACGGCGTAGAGGTTGCCGAGCTCGTAGGGGATGAAGGTGTAGCTGGCGGAGAGGAGCTCGCGCAGGGTGCCCTCGCCGTCGAAGACGACGTGGTCGACGAAGGCGGCCGTCTCGGCGCGCAGCAGGGGGCCGAGCGAGGCGGGCTGGTCGGGCTTGCTGTAGCTGTCCAGGCCGTCGAGGCCGAGCAGCTGGCGGAAGTAGTCCTGGACGGTGGCGCGGGCCCGCGGGTCGGCGAGCATGCGGTCGACCTGGGCGGCGATCTGGGCCGGCTCCGCGAGCATGCCGCTGTCGGCGGCGTCGAGGAGCTCGTCGTCGGGCATGCTCTGCCACAGCAAGTAGGAGAGGCGACTGGCGAGCTCCCAGTCGCTGAGGCGGACGATCTGGCTGTCCTCGGGGACAGGTGCGCCGAGCTCGACGCGGTACATGAAGTCGGGGGCCATGAGCACGCGGGTCAGCAGGTACTGCACGCCGTCGTCGAGGCCGTCGGCGGCGCCGCGGTCGTAGGTGGCGAGCAGGCTGGACTGCTCGTCGGCGGTGAGCGGGCGGCGATAGGCGCGGCGGCCGAAGCCGGGCAGCCAGGCGCTGACGCAGGCGCGGCGGGTCGCGAGGTCGGCGGCGAGGATGTCGACGGGGCAGCCGAGGAGGCCGGGGAGGCGGGCGTCGGTGGTGGCCCACAGGGCCAGCTGTTCGGCGACGAGGAGGTACTCGCCGGCCTGCTGGGTGGTGACGGCGAGGGCCTCGGCGTTGTTGTCGAAGCCGAAGGTGAGGGGGTCGGGGCCGAGGCCGGCGGCGGGGTCGCCGTCGTGGCCGAGGAGGGCGCGCACGGTGTTGCGGAACTCGGTGCGGTTGAGGCGGCGGACGACGCTGGCGCCGGGCTCGATGCCCTCGCAGGGCCCGGCGGGCTCGCCGGTGGCGCCGCCGGTGGGTTCGCTGTCGCTGCTGGTGGTGTCCGCGGTGGTGGTGCCCTCGGTGGCGGCGTCGCCTGCGTCGCCGCAGGCCGTGAGCGCGAGGGTGAGCGCGCAGGCGCAGGCGACGGTTGCGGCGGCGAGGGCGAGGCGATCCACGAGACCAGCGATACGTGGCCGCCCGGGCAGGTGTCAATCGGCGGAAACGCGGGGGCTGGCGGCGACGTGGGCCCTGGGGGCACATGTTCATGAGAACATGTCTTTTATGACAGGTTGCGCTTGCGCGCATTATGCGGGTGAGGCGCGCCCTTGCCCGCATGGCTGGGGTATCGTCGCGTTCGGAGCTGGTCTTGCATGCGTGAGAGTTTCCATTCCATCGACGTCCTGCTGCGCGAGGCGCCGGCGTTTCAGGCGCTGAGCGTCGGTCGACGTCACGAGGTCGCGACAGACCTGGCGGTGATCGCGAAATTTCTCGCGCCGGAGCCGGGGCCGCCGCGCGCGGGCAAGGGCTCGCGTGCGACGCAGGGACGCAGGGGGCCGGTGGCCGCGGTGCTGGTGAAGGAGATCGACTACCCGGAGTTTGTGCGCGCGCTGGTGAAGGGGAGCTTCCAGGCGGTGGTCGACGCGTCGCTGCAGCAGATGGAGGCGTACGCGGCGCTGCTGGCGAGCGTGGCCCGCTCGGTCGACTTGCTGCGGCCGGACGCGGAGACGCGGGTCCAGGTGGCGGCGCAGCTCGAGCGGGAGCTGCGGGTGATCTTCGCGGGCGAGCCGGGGCCGTCCGAGGAGGCGTGACGCGCCGGGTGCCGCACCCGCGTGTCGGCGTCACCACGACTCTGGCGAAGTTCTTCGGTCGGTCGGAGGTGTGGTCGGCGGGGCGGGGCGCCGAGGCGCGCTCAGAACTGTTCGCTCAGCTCGCTGGCGTCGTCGCAGGTGGCGTCCGGCTGGTCTTCGGACCACTGGATGAAGCAGAGGAAGCGGGTCGCCGGGTCGGGCTCGGCCTTGCAGGCGGTGAAGTAGGCCTTGTCCTTGAGGGTGACAAAACCAGCCGAGCTCTCGCCGCCGCCGAGGTCGACGAGGCTGTAGGAGCGTGTGAGGTTGCCGGCGCTGCTGATCGCCAGGAAGGCCCCGCCGCCGCTAAATTCGTCCACGTGGGAGTATGTGATGAGGCCCGGGGTGCCGGCGATGAGCTGATCGAGGGCGCAGTTGAGGGCGGCCTCGTCGAGGGTGACCAGGGAGCCGCCGTCACACGCAGGAGGGGAAGGCCCGGGTACTTCGAAGCTGCACTCGAGGCCGACTGTGGGGCAGGGGCCTGACTCGCAGGTGTATGAGCTGAGGCCGAAGCCGGCGGGATCGATGCAGGCGCAGGCCGGGTTCTGATTGCCCGTGGTGGGCGCGGTGCTCTCGCTGTCGCCGGCGGTGGTGCTGGTGTCGGTGTCGGCGTCGCCCTTCTCGCCGCAGGCGGTGATGAGGAGGCTGACGAGGACGGATGCGATTAAGCGGTAAGTGCAAGGCATGCGCGCGAGGGTAGCTGCGCTGGCGCTGCGCGGCGAGTCTGACACTGATGTCGCGGGTCGCAGCGCGATTGTCAGCGACGGCGCGCGAGCGCGAGGAGGGCGAGCGACGCGGCGAGCAGGGCGTGGATGACGAGGAAGAAGGAGGCGATGAAGGGGAGCAGCAGCAGGGCGGGGCCGGGCAGCGGGTAGCCGAGCGGCCAGGCGAACACGACGATGTGGCCGAGGTCGAGGGCGAGGGCGAGGGCGGCGAGGGTGAGCTGATCGGCGATCAGGCGGCTGGTGTCGCGCAGGCGCCAGTGACGGAGCGCCAGGGCGAGCAGGGCCGGGGCGAGGCAGATGATCGGGGCGGTCTGGAGGTAGCGCTCGCGCAGGTTGATCGCGGTCCAGTCGAAGCTGCCGAGCACGAGGATGTGGAGCACGACGGTGGCGGCGGCGATGAGCAGGCACCAGGCGGCGAGGTTGAGGGCGGCGCGGAGATCGAGGCGGCGCAGGCGGGCGGCGAGGGCGAAGCCGGCGAGCGTGAGCAGGGCGAGCAGGGCGGCGCGCAGCTGTTGATCGCGGGCGTGGTGGGCCTGGTGGTCGGACCAGGTGCCGGGTCGGCCGAGCCAGGCGGTGAGACGCTGCTGGTTGGCGGTCCGGAAGCGTTCGATGGCGGCGCGGCGATCTTCGAGGTACGCGGGTGGCAGGGCGCGCTCGTCGACGAGGGTGAAGATCGTGTCGAGGTCGTCCTCGACGGCGCGCATGTGCCGGGGGAAGCGCAGGCCGAGCAGCACGGCGAGGGTGCCGGCGATCGTGCGGCTGTGGAGGATCTGCGGGTTTGGGGGCGTGTGGGCGACGCCTGGGCCGGCGAAGCAGTGGTCGGCGGTGAAGATCACGAGGTCGCGGGTGAGGTCCTGGTGATCGAGGAAGCGGCCGAGCTCGCGGTCGACACGGGCGACGGCGGCGGCGTACTCGGGGGAGGCGCCGCCGTGCTCGTGGCCGGCGTGGTCGACGTTGGAGACGTGGATGAGGGTGAGGTCGCCGAGCTCGGCGCGGGCGAAGGAGTCGGCGTCGTCGGGGAGGGTGATGTAGCGATCGAAGCCGCGGGGGAACAGCTGTTGCCACCACAACACGTCGCTGACGCCGGCGACCTCGAGGCCGGCGGCGCGGGCGACGTCCCAGATCGACTCGGCGGCGAGCGGGGACTGCTCGTCGTTGTTGCGCGCGCCGGTGCGGTCCTGCTCGAGGCCGGTGGAGATGACGGCGTAGACGGGGCGGGAGACGCTGATCGGGCCGACCTCGGTCTCACGGCACTGGCCGGCGGCGGCGAGGCGAGCGGCGCTTTGCGTGCCGCGGGCGGGCGCGAGGCCGAGGCCGTCGGCGACGATGAGGGTGGTGTGACGCGGGCGAGCGGGGGTGACTTTGGGGGCGGGGTCGTCGACGTCGACGAGGAAGTAGCCGCGGTGATCGGGGAGCCGTGAGATGTAGCTTTCGCCGATGCGCAGGCCCACGAAGGCGAGGGCGAGGGCGGCGGCGCACTGGGCCAGGCGCCGGGCGCGAGGGGGGCTCATGTCGCGAGTGTCGCACACGCGCGCGGGGGGCCGTGGGTGCGGGCTTGACAGGAGTGCGGGGTCCACGATTATCTGCGCGCGCGATGTCTCGGGGGCGAAGCTTGGTGGTGGCCGTCGCCCTCGCGGGGCTCGCGGGCTGTGACGGCGGGGCGTCGGCGCCGGTGGTGGGGACGAGCTCGGGTCCTGGTCCGGTGGTGGCTGCGGAGGTTGTGCCGGTGCCGGCAGTGCCGGCCCAGGTGGGCGAGCCGGTGACGCAGGACCTGGCGCCGGTGATCGTCGCGCAGGCGCCGGGCGGGCCGCCGGAGGACTTCGGGGCGATCCGTCCCGTGCGGCCGCCGCCCGCGGACGGCGAGCGGACGGTGCACGCGCTGGCGAGCTTCGAGGTGGTCACGGTGTACTCGCTGCCAGATCTCGCGTCGCCGCGGCTCGGGTATCTGCGGATCGGCGCGCGGGCGATGGTGACGCCGCGGATCGACGATCAGGGGGAGGGCTGCGAGAAGGGGTTTCACGCGCTGGCGGCGGGCGGGTTTGTGTGCGCGAGCAAGGGCTTGGTCGTCGACGCCGAGAAGGCTCCCTACCTGTATTTACCGCCACCACCGCCGCGGCTGGCGGAGCCGATCCCTTACGACTATGGGGCGATCGGGGCCGATGGGACGCCGATGTGGTGGCGGATCCCCGACGCCGAGGAGGTGATGCTGGCGGGGCAGAAGTATCGCGCGATCGTGGCGGCGCAGGAGGCCAAGGCGGCCGCGGAGGCGGGGGCAGAGGCCCCGGCGGCGAAGCCGAAGGCGAAGGCGAAGCCGGCCGGTGATACCGGAGGTGCAGGGGATGCGGCCGCGCCGGCGGAGGCTGAGCCTGCGCCGTCCGAGCCGGCGCCGCTGCCGGGGATCGAGGATCTCGAGGCGCCGCCGCCGGTGGAGCTGACGGCGGAGGAGAAGGCGGCGATCGCCAAGCGCGAGGCGCAGGCGCGCAAGCGGGCCGAGGAGCGCAAGAAGCGGGAGGCCGAGGCGGAGCGGGCGCTGGCCCGCAAGCGGGCCCGGCTGCCGCTCAACTCGCAGACGCCGTTCATGGAGGCGGGTTTTGTGGTGACGCTGGCGGACAAGGTGCGGCAGCAGGGCGGGACGTGGTGGAAGACGACCCGCGGCGGGTATGTGCAGGCGAGCCGGGTGTATCGCAAGCAGACCCATGATTTTGTCGGCGGTGAGATACCGGCCGAGGGTCGTCATACATTTGGTTTTATCGAGTCGGAGCGCGGGGGCTCGGCGTCGGCGCGGGATGAGAAGGGCGAGCTGAAGTGGAAGCGCAAGCTGGAGCACCGGCAGTTCCTCGCGTTCGCGGAGGAGGCGACGGTGGGGCGGACGGCGTATCTGGTGACGCCGGACGGGCTTTATGTGCGCAAGGGGGATCTGCGGCTGGCGGTGCCGGCGACGCGGCCGGAGGCGGTGGCGGCGTGGGAGCGGTGGATCGACGTTGACCTCGAGCGGCAAATGTTGGTGGCGTACGAGGGCGACGTGCCGGTGTATGCGACGCTGATCTCGTCGGGCAAGCGCGGGACGGCGGAGGAGTCGTTCCTGACGCCGAAGGGGAGCTATCGCATCACGGCCAAACACGTGTCGTCGTCGATGGACGGCAACGCGGCGTCGGACGGGCGCTACTCGATCCAGGATGTGCCGTGGGCGATGTTCTTCTCGGGGAACTACGCGCTGCACGGGGCGTTCTGGCACCAAAAATTCGGCGAGCGGCGCAGCCACGGCTGCGTGAATCTGGGGCCGAGCGACGCGCGCTGGCTGTTCCTGTGGACCACGCCGTTTGTGCCGGAGGGCTGGCACGGGGTGAACGCCCACGAGGGGGCGCCGGGCAGCATGGTCGTCATTCACTGACGCGCTGGTGGGGGCTCAGGACAGGAGCTCGAGGAGGGCGCTGAGGTCGTCGAGCAGGCTCACCTGGTCGCTGTGTTGGCCGTCGAGGCCGAAGATGTCGCTGCGCATGCCCATGTCGACCTCGATGCCGATGTAGCCCTCGATCGTGCGGTCGGGGGTGAAGGCCTGGACGGGATAGAATTTGTCCCACGGCGGGTAGGTCCCGAGGTCGTGCGGGTGGAGGCGGCGAAACAGGAGGTCCTGGAGCTCGCGGGCGCGGGAGATCCGTGGGTCGGCGGGGCCGAGGTCGAGCAGCGGGGTGATCACGCGGTCGCGGCGTTCGTCGCCCTCGCCGCGCTCGAGCTCGCCGCTGGTGTGGACGCGGAGCCAGTGGTAGCCGTGTCTGCTCGAACGCGGCGAGCGCAGGCGCAGGAGGAGCGGGCTGCCGCCCTGGGAGTGGGCGGCGATGTGCTCGTGCGGGGCGGGGAAGCTGGGCATCGCTCAGGTGCGGGCGCCGTGGGCGGCGAGGTGGGCCTCCATGGCGGCGCGGCGCTCGTCGTCGAGGAGGACGCGGCCGTCGAGCTCGCGGCCGTGGAGGTGGTGGATGACCTCGCTGATGGTGACGATCGGGCGCACGGGGGCGCGCAGCTCGTCCTGCAATTCGGCGAGGGTGCTGCGTGCGCCGGTGCCACGCTCCTGGCGGTCGACGGCGACGACGACGCCGGCGATCTGGACGTCGGCGGTGCGGCGCAGGAGGGCGACGCTCTCGTGGATCGACTTGCCGGAGGTGATCACGTCGTCGACGATGACGACGCGCATGCCGGGCTGCGGGGTGGTGCCGACGAACCAGCCGCCCTCACCGTGGTCCTTCTGCTCCTTGCGGTCGAAGCAGAAGGGGACGTCGTGGCCGAGCTCGGAGAGGGCGATCGCGGTGGCGACGGCGAGGGGGACGCCCTTGTAGGCGGGGCCAAACAGGAGGTCGCAGGGCAGCTCGGCGCGGCGCAGGCAGGCCGCGTAGGCGCGCCCGAGGCCGGCGATGGCGGCGCCGGTGCGAAACTGGCCGGCGTTGACGAAGTAGGGCGAGCGGCGGCCGGACTTGAGGGTGAAGTCGCCGAAGCGCAGCACCTCGTGGCGGACGAGCAGCTCGATGAAAGCCTGCTGGTAGGGCTCCATGGCGAGGGCAGGCATAACACGCCGGGCGGGGGTTGTTCAGGGGGCGGTCTGCGGGAGGCGGACGGCGAGGCGGGCCCCGCGGGCGCCGTCGGGGCGGTCCTCGGCGGCGATCGTGCCGCCGTGGGCGCGGGCGATCTGGCGGCACAGGTAGAGGCCGAGGCCGACGCCGCCGTGGTCGCGGGCGCGGGCGGCGTCGAGGCGGGTGAAGGGGTCGAAGATCGCGGCGCGGTCGGCCGGGGCGATGCCGGGGCCCTCGTCCTCGACGGCGAGGACCAGCTGGCCGGCGTCGACGCGGGCGCTGATCTCGATCTGTCCCTGGGGACAGGCGCGGCGGGCGTTGTGGAGGAGGTTGGCGAGCAGGCGCTCGATCAGCACGAGGTCGAGGTCGGCGTGGAGGTCGGGGGGGTCGCAGGTCGGGGTGGCGTTCTGGCGGGCGGCGAGGCGGGCGAGCAGGGGGGCGAGCGGGGTGTGGCTGCGCTGGAGGGCGGGGTTGCCGGCGAGGTCGAGGCGGCCGGAGGTGAGGAGGTCGGAGATCAGGGTCTCCAGCTCGAGCAGGTCCTCGCCGAGCTCGGTGATGCCGCGGCGCAGGCGGGTGACGGCGGGGTGGTCGCGGTCGGGGAGGGTGTCGATGCGCTCGCCGAGCAGCTCGGCGAGGACACGCATGCGGGCGATCGGGGTGCGCAGCTCGTGTGAGACGTTGGTGAGGAGGGCCCGCTGGCCGCGGAGCATGGCCTCGAGCTGGGCGGCCATCGCGTTGAAGGCGTCGCCGAGGCGGTCGAGCTCGTCGCCGGCGCGGCGGCCGGGGACGCGGTGGTCGAGCTCGCCGCGGGCGATGCGGCCGGCGCCGAGCTCGAGGACGGCGAGGCGGCGGGTGAGTGAGCGGGCCAGGGGCCAGGCGCCGACGGCGAGGGCGGCGAGCAGGCCGAGGAGGGCGAGGGCGAGGCGGCGGGCGTTTTGGCCGGGGTGGTCGCCGGTGTCGAGGACGAGGACGGCGACCAGCTGGCCGTCGTTGTCGGACAGGCCGAAGCTGAGGACCGGGCCGCGTTCGTCGCGGTGGACCATGGGCTGGCCGCGCTGCAGGCGGGCGCGCTGGCGCTGTTTGAGGCCGTGGGGGCCGCGGCGTGGCCGGCGGGTCGCGGGGTCGCCGGCGATGGGGTCGCCGTCCAGGTCAAGGATGACGGCCCGCAGCTGCAGCTCGTCGGCGAGGGCGGCGAGTTCGCGGTCCAGGGCTGGTTTGTCGGGGAGGAGCTGGGTGAGGGCGGGTTCGCGGGCGGTGACGGCGGCCTCGACGGACTCGACCCAGGCGGCGTCGTAGGGGGAGGCGAGGGTGAGGACGGCGAGGGCGACGAGGCTGGCGAAGGCGACGACGGTGAGGATGAAGGTGAGGTAGATGCGGCGAAACAGGCCGCCGCGGCGCGATATCACGGTGACGGCCGGCGGGGCGTTCACGCGTCCTGGTCCTTCGCGTCCCGGGTGCCGACGGGCACCAGCATGTAGCCGACGCCGCGGAGGGTGCGGATGAGGCCGGTGCCGGTCGGGTGAGCGCTGGCGAGGGCGGCGCGGACCTTGCTGAGGTGGACGTCGATCGAGCGGTCGACGGCGGGGTCGAAGTCGGTGGGGGCTTCGTTGCGGAGGGCGCGGAGGCGCTGGTGGATCTGCTCGCGGGTGAGGACTTGTTCGGGGGTGCCGGCGAGGATCCACAGGAGGTCGAACTGGTAGGCCGTGAGCTCGCAGGGAATGCCCTCGACGGCGGCCCGGTGGCGGTCGCGGTCGACGCTGAGGGGGCCGCAGCGGCGCAGGCCGGGGTTTGGACCGGCGTTGCCGGTCACGCCGCGGCGCAGGACGGCACGGATGCGGGCGACCAGCTCGCGCGGGCTGAAGGGCTTGGCGAGGTAGTCGTCGGCGCCGAGCTCGAGCCCGAGCACGCGGTCGATCTCCTCGTTGCGGGCCGAGAGCATGAGCACCGGGACAGCGGAGCGCTGGCGCAGTTCGCGGCACACGCTGAGGCCGTCGCGGCGGGGCAGCATGATGTCGAGCAGGACCACGTCGTGCTCGCCGGAAAGCGCCCGGGTCAGGCCCTGCTCGCCGTCGGGGGCGACCTCGACGGTGAAGTCGTGGCCTTGCAGATACTCGGCTGTGCGCTCGGCGAGGCGGGCGTCGTCTTCGACCAGCAGGACGCGGCGCAGCTCCACGATGGATCTACGCGTACGGCAAGTCAGGGGTCAAAGCAAGGTGTGGGGGTGGCGCGAGACAGGCGGGCGGGCGTTGACAGGCGGGCGAGCGCGTCGTACGCAAGGAGGCATGCAGTATCACTGCTCGCGCTGCCACCAGCGCATCACTGGGCCCGCCGAGGGCGCGCCGGATCATTGCCCGCGGTGCAAGGCCGAGGCTGGTCTCGAGCCGGTGAAGGCGACGCCGCTGCCGATGCTGCTGTTCGCGGTGTTCCTCGGGTCCGCCGTCGTCGCGTCGGTGGTCGGCGGGGTCGTCTCCGTGGTGTCGGGCTAAGGCACGGATGTGGGCCCCGGGATTGTGCCTGCGGTCCTCGCGGAGCCACAGCGAGCCTGCGGAGCGGCGTTCTTGGCGATTAAATGGACCGGCCCATGCCGTTCACTGCCTGGCTTCGTTGTCGATGCGGGGTCAGGCCAGGTCTGTGATATGGTGCGCGAAGCGAGCTAGCCCGTGATCATTCGATGCACCAAGTGCAGCACTGAGTTCGCGCTCGACCCCAGCCAAGTCGGTCCGGAGGGCGTGACGCTGCGTTGTTCGGTCTGTTCGCACATGTTCCATGCGGAGCCGGACCCGGACGCGACGCCGACGCCGCCGTGGAAGCTGGTGACGGTCGACAAGCACATGTTCAGCCTGCCGGACCTGCGGCGGGTGGTGGAGCAGGTCGCGGATGGGCGCCTGCGGCCCGAGGACCAGCTGTCGCGGACCGGGCAGACCTTCATCAAGCTCGGTGAGCTGCCGGAGTTGTCGTCGCTGTTCATCGGCGCCGAGGGGCTGCCGCGGGTGTTTCGCGCGGCCGAGGCCACGCCTGCGGGCGAGCTCGGGCCGCCGCCTGCGTTTGCCGGGCCGAGCGATGATGTTCGGCGTGAAGAGACGGTGCGCTTCGCGGTCGGGGGGGCGATCGCCGGGGGGTCGGGCCTGCGTCGTCCGCTGGCCGACGATCCGCTGCCGGGGCCGCCCGAGTTCGACTCGGCCTTGCCGGGGCCGCCCGAGTTCGCGTCGCGGGGCGAGGACGGCCCGGTGTCGCGCCGCGGGCGGGCGCCAGGCGTGCCGGAGCCGCGGAGCTTCAACGTGCCGGAGACTCGCGGGCGCGGGGCGCCAGCCTCGATGCTCGAGGCGGTGACGAAGGCGGTGTCGGGTGGCGGCGACCGTGACGCGCCGGAGATCGAGGCGAGCAAGATCCGCAGCCAGCCGATCCTCGTCGCCGATCTCGCGCGAGCGGCGGCGGCGAGCGCCGAGAAGGCCGTGCAGGCGGTCGACGGTCAGCGGGCGCGCGAGCGGGCCGAGCGATCGACCGGCACCTTCACGGGGGCGATGTCGCGGGTCGATCCCTCGCGGGTTGAGCCGGCCCGGCTCGAGCCCAAGCCGGTCCGGGCCGAGCCGCGTCCCGCGGGTTCGGCGACGCCGTTTGGCTCGCAGACGGCGGAGCTGCGCGTGGCTGCTGCTGCGGCCAGGGCCGAGCAGGCGGCGTTGGCCCACAAGTCGGAGGTTCGGCCTGCGCGCCCAGACCTGGCCGAGCCGACGCAGCCGGCGCAGCCGGTCGATGGTGATGAGCCAGCGGCGGCCGAGACCGGCGAGACGGCGGAGCTGACGCGGCCGCCCGAGGTCGTGATCGTGAAGATGCCGGAGTCCGGCGGGCGCAGCTCGGCGCCGCTGTGGGGCTTGCTCGGCGTGGTCGTGGCGGCGGGCATCGTCTTCGGCGTGCCGAGCGTGCGCGAGAAGATCTTCAACCTCGGCGGGCCGTCGCAGGTTCAAAAGCCAGACCCGGAGGAGGTCAAGGCGAGCAAGGCCGCCGAGGTCCGCGTCCAGGAGCTCGAGCAGGCGCGCAAGGCGATCCGCAACCTCGGCTTCAAGGAGAGCAACAAGGTGCAGGCGGCGCTGCAGCGGGTCATCGATGACCCCGCTCGCCCGCCCGAGGCGGTCGCGCAGGCGCGGCTGACCCTCGCCGAGCTGGTGCTCATGCGGGCGCTGGCCTGCAAGATCGCGGTGATGCTCGAGCCGGCGGCGATGGGCGGTCAGGCCCAGACGCGCAGCGCGGAGGATCCGATCGCGGCGCAGGACCTGCTCGCGGCGCTCGGGACCGACTCCGGGGTCGACGCCGATCAGCTGGCGCGGGTGAAGGCCCTGCAGGCGCTGGTCGACGGCAAAGCGACGGGCGAGCTGCCGGCCGACAGCGAGGAGCTGGCGGCGATCATCCGGGGGGCGCCGCTGTGGCGCGGTGAGCTGCGGACGCCGCCGCCGGGCCTGCTGACCTCGCTGCTCGGGCTGGCGAACCCGTCGACGCTCAGTCAATCGGTGCTGGCGCTGGCCTTGTGGCGCAGCGGCAACGTCGACGACGCGCGGGTGCTGCTGCGCAAGATCCTCGATCGGGTGCCCGATCAGCCGGCGGCGAAGACGATGGCGGAGGCGCTCGACCGTCAGGACATGCTCGGTGAGAACGGCGACCCGGAGGCCGCGGTGCCGCCGTCGGAGCCGCCGCCGTCGGAGCCCGATCCGACGCCGGAGCCCGAGCCGACGCCGACGCCGACGCCGGGGGGCGAAACCAAGGTCGCGGTGCGGCCGCCCGGGACACCCGGCGTGACGCCGACGGCCGTCCCGCAGGAGCGGGTCGAAGTGCTCATCTCGACGGGCTGTCAGAAGGTCAAGCAGGGCGACGCGCAGGGCGTGAAGATGCTGCTCGACGCCGTCGATCGCGGCGCCGACCCGACCCAGAACTTCAACCTCTGCTTCTGCCTGGCGGCCGGGTTCGCGCGGCAGAACAACCACGACGTGGCGTTTAGCTGGTACAAGCGCGCGGTCCAGGTGTCGCCGAGCAACCGCGAGGCGCTGGCGGGCGCGGCCCGCTCGGCGGAGCTGCTCGGTCGCACGGCGGTGGCGGTGGACTACTACAAGAAGCTGCGCATGCTCGACCCGGGCAACGCCGCGGCGAACGCCTACCTGGCCAAGTACGACGATAATCCGCCGCCGACGCCGCCGCCGACGCCGACGCCGGGCGAGGAGCCGCCCGGAGATTTGATGCCGATCAAGCCCAAGAACAAGTGAGCGGGAAGGACGGAGGGTGCCATGAGTCGCCGAACCAATGAGACGGAGCAGGAGTACCAGGCCAGGCTCACGATGGAACGGCAACGCAGCGAGGCCCAGGAGCGAAACTCGCACGTCGCCGAGGTCGACCGCGAGCGGCAAAAGCAGCTGCACTGGATGCGCTGCCCCAAGTGCGGCTCGGAGCTCAGCGAGGTGCAGTTTCGCGACGTGAAGCTCGACAAGTGCTTCGCGTGCGCGGGGGTGTTCCTGGACGACGGCGAGCTCGAGCAGCTGACCGGCAAGCCGGGCTGGTTCGACAGCATGCTGCGGTTCTTTCGTAATTGAGGCCGGGCGAAAATTGTTTTGAAGAGAGTGCGTCGGCCTGCGTATAAGGTCGCCACGTTCCGCGGCTGCTCACTGTCGGAGTGTCCATCTCTGGTGATGATGTTCGCGCTACCCTGCAGGGGTGGGCGTGCATCGTCTCGATCGGGGCCCTGACCCCGGGGTCATGTGCTTTCGGCCAGGTGCCGGGGCGGGCCCGAGACGCGTCCACCGTTCGTGGTGGGCGCCGCGAGGAACGTGTCATGTCGAACAAGCAATTGAACCGCCTGTTCGCGGCGCTGGGCCGCGAGGGCTTGGATGTGAGTCGTGAGGGTCGGGTGTACCGGGTGCGGCGCAAGGACGGGCCGGAGGCGCCGGCGGAGGTGTTGTTGCCGGACGACTTCCCGGTCGAGGCGAAGGCGCTGCGTCAGCTCGCGGGGCTGATGGCGGTGAAGCACCCGTGTGGGGGCGAGGTGGAGCACGCGTGTGCCTCGCCGGACTTCCACCCGGGCGACGCCGGGGTCGCGATCGGGTCGGTGGCGGTGACGCGGGACATGGTGATCCCGGCCGCGGTCGGCTCGGACATCAACTGCGGGATGCGCCTGCACATGGTCGAGCTGGCGCCTGACCGCTTGCTGGCGAAGCGCGATGAGCTGGTCGAGCTGCTGAAGGGGGACTTCTTCTTCGGCACCCGCGACCTGCCGATGACGGCGGGGTCGATGCGGGCGCTGTTCCACGACGGACTGCTCGGGTGGATCGACGAGGTGGCGAAACATCCGCTCGGGGTGCTCGCGCGCTCGGACTTCGCCCAGCTGACGGCGGAGCTCGACCGGGTGCACCTCGGGGGGGCGCTCGAGGGCCACGCGCAGTGGGCCCCGGAGGACCTCGTGCCCGCGGATGGCCAGGTGCGCGACGGGGGGATGGCGACGATCGGCGGCGGCAACCACTTCGTGGAGATCCAGGTGGTGGAGGCCGTGGAGGACGGGGCCCTCGCGCACGCGTGGGGGGTCCGGGCGGGGCAGCTGGCCGTCATGATCCACTCGGGCTCGCGCGGGGTCGGCAAGCACGTCGGCGCCGCGTGGCGCGACAAGGCGCGGGCCGCCTGGCCCAAAGGACAGCGTCACCCGGAGGAGGGGCTGTTCGCGCTGTCGCTCGCCGATCACCCGGAGCTGGTGGCCGGGTATCTGCAGGCCGAGGCCACGGCGGCCAACTACGGCTTCGTCAACCGCCTGCTGTTGGCGGAGCTGATCCGACTGCGGATGCGCCAGGTGTTCGGGGCGGGGCTTACGGCGCCGCTGGTCTACGATCTGCCGCACAACATCACCCTGCCCATGGACGGGCCGGGGCGGCGCTGGATCACGCGCAAGGGCGCGTGCCCGGCCGACGCGGGGCAGCCGGTGATCATCCCGGGCTCGATGGGTGCGGCGTCGTATCTCGCGGTCGGCCGCGGGTCGCCGGCGTTGCTGTCGTCGGCGTCGCACGGGGCCGGGCGGGCCCGCTCGCGCTTCATGATGTCGAACCACACCGATCAGGACGAGCGCGCGCTCGGGCTGACCGGGGTGGACTGCATCACGCTGCGGGAGGAGCGGCGCATCGAGGAGGCGCCGGCGGCGTACAAGCCGATCGGCCCGGTGATCGGGTGTCAGGTCGACGCGGGGACGATCTCGGTGGTCGCCCGCTTGCGCCCGTTGATGACCTTCAAGGCGTGACGGTGATTTGTAAACCCGCCGCCGGGCTGCGATGCTCGGCGGCGGGCGTGCGAAGACGAAGCCTTGACGGCCATGCGCCGATGCAGTGCCATGCTGGTGTGATCTCGGTGGTGAGCGCGCTGCTGGCGTGGTGCGTGGTCGCGGCCTGCGAGGAGGCTGTCCCGGAGGACAGGTCGACGCGGATCGTGATGCCAGACCGGGCCGAGCCGGCAGGGTGGTTGGCGCCGACGAAGCGGCAGATCCCCGCGGCGCAGGCGGTGCGGCCGGGGCCGCGGTCGTTGCTGGCGCGGCGACTCGCCGCGTTTGCGGCCGAGGTGGCGCGCGCACGCGAGGCCGCGGCGACCCGGCGGGCGCAGGCGCCAGAGCCCGACCTGACCAGCGCGGCGGGCCCACCGGCGGCCTTTGATGTGGTCGGGCTGGCCGCGGAGATCCAGACGATCGTGGCGCGGCTCGAGCGGACCACGGATGTGTCGGTGCATGTCCGCGAGCTGGCGTCGGACGACGTGCTGTTCGACTACCACGGCGACGCGCCGCTCAACCCGGCGAGCAATCACAAGCTGTTGACGACGGCGGCGGCGCTCGAGTTGTTGGGGCCGGAGTTTCGCTTCGAGACGCGGGCGCTGCGGGCCGGGGACGCGCTGTATGTGATCGGCGAGGGCGACCCGACGCTCGATGCGCTGGCGCTGCGGGCGATGGCGGTCGAGATCGCGGCGGCGACCGACCTGGGCTCGCTGCGTCGGCTGGTGGTCGATGACCTCGCGTTCTCGCCGCGGACGCTGGCGCCGGGCTTCAACGACGAGGGCGTGGGTGTGTCGTACCAGGCGCCGAGCGGGGCGCTGAGCCTCAACTTCAACACGGTCGAGGTGACGGTCCGGGCGCCGCGCAAGCGCCGAGGCAGCAAGGAGACGCCGCGCCTCGAGGTCTCGCTGTCGCCGCCGAGCACCCACGTGGTGGCTCTGGATCTGGCGGCGGTCGGGCGCGGCAAGCTGGCGGTCCGCACCTACGCGGGGCTGCCGGTCGACGCGCAGGCGCGCACGGTGGTCGAGGTGACGGGCAAGCTGCGGGCCGGACGATCGTTGACGGTGCGCCGGCGGGTGGTCGACCCGGGGCTGTACACCGGCGGGGCGCTGGCGGTCATGCTGTCCGAAGAGACAGGTGCTGCGCCGCTGGCGGTCGAACGCGGGGCCGCGCCGGGCGAGTCGGAGCCGGCGGTGGTGGTGCTGCGGCGCGAGTCGGAGGCGCTGACACAGGTGGCCGGCGGGGCGCTGGCGTGGTCGAACAATTTCATGGCGGAGCAGCTGCTGCGCACGCTGGGCTGGCGGATGACCGGGGAGCCAGGCGACTGGGAGAACGGGGCCGAGGTGGTGCAGGCGTACTGGGGCGCGCTGGGTCTGCCGGCGGACGCGCTGGTGTTCGAGAACGGGTCGGGCTTTAGCCAGCGCGGGCGGGTGACGACGACGGCGCTGGTGGACCTGATCTCGGTGGCGGCGAGCGGCAACAGCGGGCTTGTGTCGGCGCTGCCGGTAGCCGGCGAGCACGGGACGCTGCGGGCCCGGCTGCGCCGCTCGGGCAAGCGCGTGCGGGCGAAGACGGGGACGATGGACGGCATCAGCGGACTGTCCGGGGTGATCATGGGGGAGGACGGCACGCCGCAGGTGGCCTTCTCGATCCTCAGCAACGTGCGTGCGGGCGGGGCCAGCGCGGCGGCGCGGCGTAAGCGGGCGGAGGACGCGATCGTGACGGCCGTGCTGGCTGCGCTCGACGCGTGGGCGCTCGAGCGCTCGCCGGTCGAAGCCGCGCCCTGAGGTTGCGACGAAGCTCGGGCACGATCGTGTATCCTGGCCCCGTGCGTGGGTTGGTCATGGGAGCGCTGGCGGCGGTGAGCCTCACGGGCTGCTTTAGCGCGGGTTTCCTCGACGACACCTGCGAGCGTCTGCCGGCGGGGTGCGGCGGGAGCACGAGCAGCGGGAGCAGCGGCGGGGTGCCGACGACGAGCGCGAGCACGGGCGGGAGCAGCTCGAGCTCGGGGACCACGGGATCGTCGCTGGGGTTCAGGTACGAGGGTCCGGCGTTTCGCGTCGACGAGATGCGGATCGTCGACCCGCACCTGTACGTCTCGAAGCCGCTGTGTTTCGACGGATACGACGCCGTCAACATGGGGCTGGCGGCGTCGCTGGCGGCGCGGGAGACCAACCTGATCTTGCTGGCGATCGACTACGACCCCGACGCGGCGACCCAGGAGTTTCGCTTCTATCGCGCGGCGAATTGTCCGGTGGGTGAGAGCTACTGCCTGCTCGACGATCTGGTGGTGCCGACCGTGTTTGTCGCGTTCAACCGCGACACCGAGAATTGTCTGGTGGTCGACGAGGCGACGATCAACCCGGCCAGCTTGCCGGAGCTGGCCTTGCCCACGCCCCCGTGCATGGTCAGCCCGAAGGCGAGCCTGCCGGTCCAGCTGACCCCGGACCTGAGCCCGATCAATTTCTATCAGGGGCAGTTCGCCGCGCGTTACGAGCCCAGCGACCAGGCGCCGGGTCGGATGCTGGACGGGGTGCTGCAGGGGTTCATCCCCAAGACCGAGGCCGAGACCCTCGAGTACAAGTATCTCGGCATGCCGATCAATCTCTGGTCGGTGATCCGCGGCAGCGACCACCCGGACGCGTGCGAGCCCGACGCGAACCATCCGAGCGACGTCGACCTGGTGGACCTCGACCCCAACGACGGTTTGCCGGCCGAGCCGGGGGTGTATCTGTACCTGAACTTCTCGGCGACGAAGATCGACTTCTACGCGCCCGAGCCGCCGTGATCGGCTCACAGCTTGAAGGTGGCGGTGTGGACCGACTCCTTGCGGGCCTTCTTGAAGCGGGTCTGGCGGATCAGCTTGACGACGCAGTCGCTGAACGATGAGCCGGCCTGGCGGCCCTCGGGGACCACGCGGGTGGCTTTGCCGGCGCTGTCGATGTAGACCCTGGCGCCGACCTCGAAGCCGGGGAAGCCGGGGCAGTTGCTCTTGAGCGAGCGCTGGATCTGGCTGGCGCTGCGGCGGAAGTCGGCGGCGGAGAGCGACGCGGGGAGGCTCTGCGCCGGCGGGTCGTCGTTGTCGGCGTCGGTGGTGGTGGTGCCCGTGTCGCCGGTGGTGGTGGTCGCCACGACGGGGCTCGGCTCGGGAGGCGGTGTTGGCGGGGGTGGTGTTGGTGGGGTGGGCCCGTGGTGGGGGGGGGGGGGGGGCCCCCCCGCGGGGCGGGGCTGGGGTGGGGGGTGGGGGGGGGGGGGTGTTGGGGGGGGGGGTGGGGGGTGGGGGCGGGAGCGAGGCGACGGTGGGCGGGATGTCGTCGAGGTGGCTGCCGCGTAGGGTCCAGAAGATCGCCACGACGCCGAGGAGGACGATGCCGGCGAGCGCGACGAGCAGGCCGATCGGCATCCGCGTGGGCTTTCGCAGGGTCCGCGGGCGCCGCATGGTCGGCAGGCCGGGCATGATGGCGGTCGAGCTGGTCCCGGTGAG
>JBGAUO010000069.1:0-23904 GCA_044228605.1 Nannocystis sp.
GGGCTGCATCTGGATGATGTGCAGCTGCCGGCGCCGCTCGAGTGTGTGGGCGGGCGGCTGGTGCTGACGCGGCAAGGGGCGCGAGTCAGCGGCGATCGCCTGAGCGGGGAGATCCGCGGGATGTGTCGCACGGTGGTGATGCAGGCGCTCGAGCAGCGCCGGCTGCAACGGCCGGGGGGAGCACAGCACGCGGCGATCGGCGAGTTCATCGCCCGCTGCGAGGCGGCGGCGGCGGCCGGGACGGCGCCGTTGATCGCGGACTTGCTGGCCCCAAAGACAGGTGCGGACGAGCTGCGGCTGGGGGCGCGGCTGGGGGCGTCGCTGCAGCGGCAGCCGCTCGAGCGCTTGCCCCCGCCGGGGCCGCGGCGGATGGAGGCGCTGCTGCGGCAGGCGCTGGCGCGGCCGCTGGGCTTTGGCTCGGCGATCTTGTCGTGGCAAGTCGCGACGCTGGCGCGGGTGGCCGACGCGGGCTGGGAGGTTGAGATCGGCAAGCGCAACGGGTTTGTCCAGCGGGCGCTGGCCGAGCAGCCGGGCGCCGAGGACCCGGCGGTGGCGGCAGCGCTCGCGGTGGCGGCGTTGTTCTCGGCGGCGCGGGCCGCTGCGGCCCGGGACGCGGGCTTGGTCGACGAGTGGGTCGCCGACTATCGCCTGCTCGCGCTGGTGTACGCGCATGCGCCGTGAGCCGACTGGCGGCTCGGTGGGCGTGTAGACTGCGCGGCGCATGACGACCACGCATCACGACTGGCTGGCGGCGGCGCCGTATACGTTGGCGCTGGGGGCGGGGTTCTTCGGGTTCTTCGCGCACACGGGGGTGTTGCGGGCGCTCGAGGAGTCGGGGGTCGCGCGGCCGCGGCGGGTGGTGGGCGTGAGCGCGGGGGCGCTTGCGGGTGGTCTGTGGGCGAGCGGTCTGGCGGCGGCGGAGCTCGAGGCGACGCTGGTGGCGTTGCGGAGGGCGGACTTTTGGGACCCGGGGCTGCCGCTCGGGGGGCTGTTGCGGGGGGATAAATTCGCGGGGCTGCTGCACGGGCTGCTCGACGCGCGCGGGGTGAGCACCGTGGAGCAGTGTCCGACGCCGTTTGCGACGGTGGTGTACGAGCTGGCGGGGCGGCGGACGCGGGTGCTCGATCGCGGTCGCCTGGCGCCGGCGATCCAGGCGTCTTGCACGGTGCCGCTGATGTTCCGGCCGATCCGCCACGAGGGGCGTCTGCTGGTCGACGGCGGGGTCGGGGATCGCGACGGCGACACCGCGCTGGCGAGCGACGAGCGGGTGTTGCAGCACCGACTGGTCTCGCGCTCGCCGTGGAAGCGGATCGCGGGGCGCATGCAGGTCTCTTCGGACATGTCCGAGAGGACAGGTAAAAAGGTGATGGTGATCGAGACGCTGCCGCGGGTGTCGCCGTTTCGGCTCGAGTGGGGGCCGCGGGCGCTGGCGACCGCGCGCGAGGCGACGCTGCGCTGGCTCGACGCGCCGGCGTGAAGCACGAGGTCGGTCCTCAGGGGGCGTTGGGGGGCTCGTCGTCCGGGTCGTTGTCGGTGGTGTCTGGATCCGGGGTCGCGGCGTGCAGGCTGGCGGCGAGGGCCTCGGCGGGTCCGCGGATGTCGCGGCGAAGGGCGGCTCGCTGGGCGGCGGCGGCGATCTGCGGGTCGCGGTCGAGGAGGCCGAGAGCGATGGCGTGGAGCTCGCGTGGGCCGACCTCGCCGCTGCGATTGCCGAGGGCGAGCAGGGCGTTTCGCCGCATGTGGCGGCGGGGGATCCGTCGCACGGCGAGGTGGCGGACCTGGGCCCGGTATTGTGAGGGGCTGATCGCGGCGAGGCCGTCGACGTCGGCGAGGGGGCGCGGGGCCGGGTCGATCCAGGCGAGGTCGGGGACGCGGCGGTCGCGGGCGCTGCTGGCGTTGTAGGGGCAGACCTCCTGGCATACGTCGCAGCCGGCGACTCGCTCGCCCATGCGGTCGGCGAGGTGGTCGGCGATCGGGCCGCGATGTTCGATGGTCAGGTAGCTGATGCATCGTCTGGGATCGAGGTCGCCGGGGCCGTCGAAGGCGGCGGTGGGGCAGGCGTCGAGGCAGCGGGTGCAGGCGCCGCAGGCGTCCCAGGGCGGGGTCTTTGTGATCGTGGTGGGGGTGACGAGCTCGGCGGTGCTGAGGATCTCGCCGAGCAGGACGTAGCTGCCGAGGCCGGGGACGATGAGGCAGCCGTGTTTGCCGAGGAAGCCGAGGCCGGCGAGGGCGGCGACGCTGCGCTCGAGCAGTGGTTTGGTGTCGACGCAGATCAGGGTGGCGACGGCGGGGAGCAGCTCGTGCAAGCGCTTCTCGAGGGCGATGAGGCGCTGGTGGATGACGGTGTGATAGTCGCGGGTGCGGGCGTAGCGGGCGACGGGGCCGGAGTCGCCGGTGTAGGGGACGGCGGCGACGAGCACGCTGCGGGCGCCGGGGAGCATCTGCGCGGGGTCCTTGCGGACCTCGCGGGTGCGCGCGAGGAAGTCCATCTCGCCGGCCTTGCCGGCGGCGAGGAAGCGGTCGAAGGCGGCGTGGGCGTGGGTGAAGCCGGGGTGTCGGAGGTCGACGGCGCCGAGGCGCATGAGGCCGAGCGTGTCGGCGTGGGCGCTGAGCTCGGCGAGCAGCGCGGGGGTGAGGCGTGGCGCCGAGTCGGTCATGCGGGTGGTGCTCGGCGCGAGGGAGACGCGGGGTCAGAGGACGTCGGGGATGTCGGAGTGCGTCGGGGACGTCGGGGACGCGGGGTCAGAGTTCGTTGGGGACGTCGGGGACGAGCTGCATGTGGTGCAGGATGTCGGGGACGTTGGGGATGTCAGAGTTCGTCGGGGACGTCGGGGACGAGCTGCATGCGGTGCAGGAGGTCGTGGACCATGCGGGCGGTGGCGCCCCACAGCGGTGGTTCGTGGATCTTGAACTCGTGGAGGGCGTAGCGGCGGCCCTGCCACTCGCGTGTGCCGGCGTAGTGGTGGATCTCGGGGGCGCTGAGCTGCAGCAGGGTGGGGGTGAGGATCGACTTGACCTCGGCCTCGTTGTTGCGCGGCGTGAAGGGTTGCGCGACGACGCCGACGAAGGGGACGACGAGGTAACCGCTGGGGACGGGCACCGGGGACAGGCGGCCGAGGACCTGGACGAGCGCGCGGGGCAGGGCGATCTCTTCTTCGGCCTCGCGCAGGGCGGTGTCGAGGAGGTCGCGGTCGCCGGGGTCGGGCTTGCCCCCGGGGAAGGCGAGCTGGCCGGCGTGGGTGCGCATGGTGCCGGGGCGCTCGATGAGGAGGATGCGGGTGTGTTCGCCGGGGAGCAGGAGCGCGAGCACGGCGGCGTGGCGCATCGGGGCGGGGTCCGCGAGCGGGGCGTCGACGGGGTCGAGGCGCAGGCTGAGGTCGCGGGGGATCTGCACCGGCGGGATGATGGCACACGGGATGCGAGGGCCGACACGCGGGTCGTGGCGGTGGCCTCACGTGGTGCGTGGGATCAGGGGGCGAGGTTGTTGCGGACGATGGCGCCGCTCTGAATGACGACGAGCGGGCGCTCGAGGGCGTGGATGTCGGTGAGGGGGTCGCCGTCGACGACGACGAGGTCGGCGAGGAAGCCGGGCTTGACCTGGCCGAGGTCGCGGAGGCCGAGGAGCTCGGCGGCGTTGCGGGTGGCGCTGACGATCACGTCCATCGCGGGGATGCCGAGGCCGACGAGGACGGCGAACTCGCGGGCGTTGGTGCCGTGCTCGAACACGCCGGCGTCGGTGCCGAAGGCGAGCTTGACCCCGGCTTTGTGGGCCTTGACGACGCTGTCGCGCATGCGCGGGGCGATCTCTCGCGCCTTGGCGGCGGAGTCCGCGGAGAGCTTGCCCTCGTTGGCGGCCTGTTCGACGTAGACGCCGACGGCGGTGGTGGGCACGAGGTAGGTGCCGCGGCGCTTCATGAGGGTGATGGTCTCGCTGTCGAGCACGCTGCCGTGTTCGATGCTGTGGACGCCGGCGAGGATCGCCTCTTTGATGCCGAGGGTGCCGTGGGCGTGGGCGGCGACCTTGCGGCCGGCGCGGGTGGCTTCTTCGACGATGGCGCGCATCTCGGCGGGGCCGAGCTGGGGCGCGCCGGCGCCGTCGCCTTGCGAGAGGATCCCACCGGTGGCGCAGATCTTGATGACATCGGCGCCGAGCTTGATCTGGTGGCGGACGGCCTTGCGCAGCTCGTCGGGGCCGTCGGCGATGCCGACGCGGAAGTCGGGCGGGCCGCCGAAGAGGTCGGGGCGCAGGCCGTTGGTGTCGTCGCAGTGGCCGCCGGTGATGCCGATCGAGTAGTTGGCGACGAGCATGCGGGGGCCGGGGACGAGGCCGCCGGCGATCGCGTCGCGGAGGCTGCGGTCGGCCAGGGTGCCGCCGACGTTGCGCACGGTCGTGAAGCCGGCGAGCAGGGTGGCGCGGGCGTTGGCGGCCCCGCGGAGGGCGGCGTCGGCGTCGCTGGTGGTGACGCTGGTGGTGACGCCGTCGGCGTGGCTGCGCTGGGGGTTGAAGGTGAGGTGGGTGTGGGCGTCGATGAGGCCGGGCAGGAGGGTGCGGCCGGCGAGCTCGAGGACGCGGGCGTCGGCGGGGGGCTGGAGGCGCTCGCCGGGCTTGCTGATCTGGGTGATGCGGCCGGCGCTGAGGAGGATGTCGAGGTCTGTCTGCGGGGCGGCGCCGGTGCCGTCGATGAGGCGGGCGTGGCGGAGCAGGAGGGGAGCGGCGCCCGTGGCTGGCCCGGGGGACATGTTCGCAGGGACAGGTACGACGGCGGCGATCGGTGCGAGCGGGCAGAGGGGCTCGGGCGACTGCGCGGAGGGGGTGGCCGCGGCCGGCGTGCAGGAGGCGAGCGCGGCGGCGAGGAGCGAGCGGCGGAGCATGGGCGCGAGGATGCCCGTGCGCGACGAGGGAGCCAAGCCTGGTGAAGCGGCGCGAGGGCTCGCTGGCGGCCTGCGCTGTGGTCCGGTCGGCGGTGCCGCGTCAGCGACGGCCGCGCTGTGGTCCGGTCGGCGGTGCCGCGTCAGCGACGGCCGCGCTGTGGTCCTTGCCCCGCAGTGTGTGGCCCGGTCGGCGGTGCCGCGTCAGCGGTGGCCACGCTGTGGTCCGGTCGGCGGTGCCGCGTCAGCGGTGGCCGCGGGCGCGCTGGCGGTCGTACTTGGCGGCGCCGACCCACAGGCGGTGGCGGGCCTGACGGGTGCACGCGCGCAGGTGCGGGGCCTGGCACTGGTAGGTGGCACGTCGCGCGGCGATCACGGCGGACATGAAGGGGAGGTCGAGCAGCTCGGGGGCGAGGCAAGGTCCGAGGTGCCACAGCGAGTAGGCGGCGGACAGGCCGTGGATGCCGCGCACGCCGAAGCGCTCGCGGTCGCGAGGGTCTGTGGCGGTGTTGTGCGGGCAGGTGCCGAGCCAGCCTTTTTCGACGGCCTTGCGGTACATCGCGGAGACGGGATTTTTGTCTGGCGGGTGGAGGCCGACCGTCACGGAGCAGTCGCTGCCCGGGGACTCACGGCGACAGATGGAGACGAGCTCGTCGGCGAGGTCGGGGCGTCCGGCCATGGCGGCGCCGGCCCGGGAAGCGGGCTCGGGGGGCAGCGTGAGCAGCCGTAGCCACAGGAGCGCGAAATAGAACACGGGCCGTCGAGGAGACCCGGTTAGCGCGCTTCGGCGGGAAAGTCCAGCGGCGCGAAACTGCGCGCTGATCGGTCGATCGGCGATGGTTTGCGAGCTGTCTCAAGAGACAGCTTGTAGGCCGTCAGCGGCGCAGCTCGGCGGTGCCCCAGCCCCACATCTTCTTGATGCCTGGGCTGCGGCGGGCGAGCTCGCGGGTGGCGGCTTCGTTGCCGCCGTAGGCGGGGAAGATGTCGATGAGGGCGACGTCGGCGCGGAGGGTGGGGACGATCTCGTAGGCGTCGCCGACGAGCACCGTGAGGCGCTTCTTGATGTGGGGGCGGACGCGTGGGAGGTAGAAGTCGACCAGCTCCTGGCTGCGCTCGACGAGCACGATCTCCCTGACGCCAAGGCGCTTGCTGACCTCGATGAGCTGGTGGCCGAGGCCGAGGCCGGCGATGACGACGCGGCCCTTGGCGAGGCGCGAGCCCTCGCGCAGGGTGAGGATCTCGGCGGGCGTGAGTGACATCCAGGGGAACTCGTTCCACACGCCGGGTTCGCCGTCGCGGCACTGGAAGATCGCCGGGATGTGCACGTCGCTGTCGAACAGGACGGAGCCGGTCTGGCTGCCGTACCAGGTCATGAGCTGCTGGCCGGCGCGGTGCAGGCGGATGCAGTAGCGAAACTCTTTGTTGGGGGAGTCGGCGCGCTCGGCCGGGTTGAGCTGGTCGACGGGGGCGTCGGAGGGGGCGAGCTCGGGGAAGACGTTGAGGGTGTGGAAGGTGTCGCCGATGAGGTTGAGCTCGGGGGCGTAGGGCATCGCGGGCGACCAGGGGACGCAGCTGCGGAGGCGGCGGCGGAACTCGTCGAACAGGCGCTGCTTGTGTGCGTCGTTGGGTGGGGCGCCGACCATGGGGAGAGCTTAGCGTGTGGGCGGGTCGCCGCGGAGCCAGCGGGTGAGGGCGACGGCGGTGGGGATGTAGAGGAGGACGATCGCCTCGCCGTAGACGCGGGGCTCGTCGATGTTGGCGACCCACAGGAGCGCGGCGACGTAGGCGAGGGCGACCCAGCCGAGGCGGCGCAGGGGGGCGGGCATCCAGGGCGAGAGCAGCGGCCAGGCGAGCGGCAGCCAGCCGAAGTAGGCGGGCAGGCGCAGCCAGTGCGCGGGCTCCTCGAGCCAGGCGAGGTTGGCGAGCAGGCGCGGGGTGCCGTCGACGAAGAACTGCAGGGGGGCGCCGGGGTTGTCGCGGAGGGCGAAGCCGACGAGGGCGCGGGCGGCCATGGCGGCGGCGACGATGGCGAGGGTGGGGGCGACGAGTCGGCGGAGCGTGACTGGCTGGAGGGACAGGTCCTCGGGGACAGGTTTTGCGGCTGGCTGGAGGGACAGGTCCTCAGGGACAGGCTTTGCGGCTGGCTGGAGGGACAGGTCCTCAGGGACAGGTTCTTGATCGGGCTGGCGTGACGGCGCCTCGGGGGCGGGCGGCGAAGATGGGCGAAAGGACAGGTGCAGCGCCAGGGCGCAGGCCGGGAGGAGGAGCGCGCTCTCGCGGTTGAGGGCGGCGAGGAAGGCGAGGAGGGCGGCGGCCCGCCAGCGGCGGCGGACGAGCAGGGCGACGCCGCCGGCGGTGAAGGCCATCGCGGGGGTGTCGTAGGGGTAGAAGATCGGCCAGCGGTGCTGCAGGAGGAAGGCGGCCGGGAGCAGCAGGACCAGCAGGACGCCGAGGGCGGCCGGCCAGCGCGGGGGGACAAAGGGGCGCAGGGCGGCGGCGGTGGCGAGGACCAGGGCGGCGGTGGCGAGCAGCTCGAAGAGGCCGAAGACCCACAGGGTCGGGACGCGCAGGAGGGCGTGCAGGGGCCAGGCGAGCAGCGGGACCAGCACGCGCAGGCCGAAGGGTTTGGCGGCGCTGAAGTTGAGGAGCTCGTCCCAGGGTGCGCCTGTGAACTCGTGGTTCATGGCGAGGCGCAGGGCGGCGTGGCCGGCGGCGAGCAGGAGGAGCGCGAGCCAGGCGCGGCGCGTGTTGGGCCCGGCGGGCATGACTCCTTATATGCAAGAATGTGCGGGCGCGGGGCTGCGATCGACGGCGCAGCGGAGCGGTGCCGGGTGGGGGACGGCGCAGCGTTTAGCTGCGGCTGCGGCGGCGCAGGAGGGCGCGGCCGATGTCGACGAGTCCGCGGGCGCGGCCGGCGAGGCTGCCGCTGTAGAGCAGCTTGAACACGCCGCGTGCGGTGTCGTAGGCGGCGGGTTTGACGGGGTACATCTTGAGGGCGTTGTGGAAGGGGAGGCGGTCGGAGACGACGGCCTTGGTGTTGCACATGCCGCGCAGGCCCTCGGGGCCGTTGAGGCGGCCGAAGCCGGAGCCGCGGACGCCGCCGAAGGGGAGGTCCTGGGCCATGTAGTGCATGGCGAAGTCGTTGATCACGGTGGAGCCGGCGACGATCTGCCGGGCGATGCGCTCGCCGCGGGCGTGGTCGCGGGTGAAGACGGAGGAGCTGAGGCCGTAGGCGCAGTCGTTGGCGAGGGTGATGGCCTCGTGCTCGTCGCGGACCCGCATGATCGCCATGACCGGGCCGAAGGTCTCCTCGCGCATGATCGCCATCGAGTGGTCGACGTCGACGAGGATGGTGGGCTGGAAGAATTGGCCGGTGGGGCTGCGCTTGCCGCCGACGATCGCCCGGGCGCCGCGGGCGACGGCGTCGTCGACGAGGCGCTCGACGATGTCTACCTGGCCGGGCATGGTCATGGCGCCGACGTCGACCTTGAGGTCGCCGAGCGGGTTGCCCTGGCGCAGCTGGCCGACGATGCGGGCGGCCATGGCGACGAACTCGTCGTGGACGGCGTCGAACACGTAGATGCGCTCGGCGGCCATGCACAGCTGGCCGGCCGAGGTGAGGGTGCCGACGAGGGCGTTGTGGACGGCCTGCTCGAGGTCGGCGTCGTCACAGACGATCATCGGGTCCTTGCCGCCGAGCTCGAGGATGACGGGGGTGAGGGTGTCGACGCTGGCGTGTAGGACGCGCTTGCCGTTGCCGATCGAGCCGGTGAAGACGATCTTGTCGACGCCGGCGGCGACGAGGGCGGCGCCGGTCGGGCCGTAGCCGGTGATGAGCTGGACCAGGTCGACGCTGTGGCCCTCGGCGCGCAGGGCCTCGTCGAAGATCTGCTGGATGCGGGCGGCGGACCAGGAGGTCCACTCGCTGACCTTCACCAGCGCGGCGTTGCCGGCCATGATCGCGGGGATCGCGGGGGCGAGGACGTTCTGCAGCGGGAAGTTCCACGGGCAGATGACGCCGATGACGCCGAGCGGGTGGTACTCGATGCGCGCCGACTTGTGGACCAGCAGGCCGGACGAGACCTGCTGCGGCCGGAGGGCCTTCTCGGCGTGGGCCAGGTTCCAGCGCAGGGCCTCACACACGGGCCACAGCTCGACGGCGGCGTTCTCGAGGGTCTTGCCGGCGTCGCGGGCGATCATGCGGCACAGCTCGTCGCTGTGTTCGAGCACGTGGTCGAGGATCCGCCGGACGACGCGGCGGCGCTGGGCGAAGCTGGTCTCGCGCCAGGCGAGTTGGGCCGCGCGGGCCCGCTCGAGGCGAGCGTCGACCTCGGCGCGGTCCATGACCGCGACCTCGCCGAGGAACTCGCCGGTGGCGGGGTCTGTGCAGCGGATCGTGGTGCGCTCGGACGGCGGCGGGGCGAGCGTGAGGGGCGTGCTGGGCGAGTCCATGGCGGCGGCACCCTACCGCAATTCGCCGGGCCGGGCGGGCGACGGCGGTGGGGCCGGTTGGCCGCGTGATCGGGCCCACGTGCTCGCGCGGTCGCGCGGTCGCGGCCTTGCTGCGTCTTGATAGATTTTGATGGCCTTTACGCGATCGGGCTGCGGGGGGTAGCTTGGAGACCATGCGGTTGGCCACGCTGTCGTTGTTTGCTGCGGTGTTGCTGGGCGGGTGTACCAGCGAATATGCCTTCACCGATTCGGTGAGCAGTCGGGCGCGCGAGTTGATGCCACGCGCGGAGTTTGGCGACGAGCTGTCGACGCCGTACGTGATCGGCACCGAGTTCACGGTGTACGTCGAGGATCGCGGGCGCGACGAGAGCATGGTCGGATGGACCGTGCGGGTGAGTAATCCGGCGGTGATCAAGCTGCGGGACGGCGAGCCGCGCTGGCTCGATTCGCACACGCTGGCGATCGACGTGGTCGCGGAGGGGGTCGGCAACGCGGACCTGCTGCTGCTCGACGCGCAGGGCGAGGTGAAGGGCAGCGCGGCGGCCGAGGTGCGGATGCCGACGCGCGTGAAGCTGTTCGCCACGGCGATCTCGGCGCTCGAGGACGTCGACTTCGCGGGCGAGACGCCGCGGCCGCAGATCCTCACCGGCGGGACGGCGTCCTTCCTCGTGCAGTACCTCGACGACGATCTCGTGCTGCAGGGGTCGACGCCGCTCAAGCTGGTGATGGAGCCGACGATCGTCGCGGAGGTCCTGGAGTCGCCGCTGATGGACAGCCGCGATGTCCTGCAGATCACGGTCGGCGACCCGGGGCGCGACCGGATCGAGCTGTGGCTCGGGGAGCGCTTGCTCGACACGGTGGATGTCGACGCGGTGTCGCCGTATCAGGTGGCGGCGATCGATCTGATCCAGCGCAAGCGGTCGACGGCGGAGGAGTCCGAGGGCGAGTGGTTGGTGGTCGGGCAGGCGTACGACGAGTGGCGGCACCCGATCTACGGGGTGGGCTTCGACTGGGAGTTCCCGGGGCGGGCGTTTGCGCAGGTCGGCGACCTGCTGTTCTACGAGCACGATCCGGACCCGGCGAAGCAGAAGCGGGTGGTCGCGCGGGCGGCCGGGCGTGAGACCGAGGTGTGGCTGCAGGCGGCCGACGCCGAGGTCTACACGTCCAACGACGCGGCCTTCAACTGTAACGTGGCGGGCGGGACCGGGGGCGGCTGGGCTCTGGTGTTGCTCGCCTGTATCGGCCTGACCCGGCGTCGGCGCCTGTGAGCGGCGAGCGGCGGAGTGTCGGGGCGCTGCGGCGGCTGCGGGGGCGGCTGCGGGCGGTGCCCCTGCAGGTGCTGGGGGCGATCGGCCGGGCGACGGGGTTGGCCGCGCGGGCCGACCGGGCGATCCTGGCGGCGAGCGATGGCTGTCTCTTCGAACATGTCTCGGAGGTCAGGCCATGCGACGCGGCGATCGTGCTGGGCGCGTACGTGTTTCCGGACGGGACGCCGTCGGACATGCTGGCGGATCGGCTGGTCGCCGGATTGGCGTTGTTGCGCGCGGGCGTGGTGCGCCGGGTGATCGTGTCGGGCGGGGCGGATGAGGCGGCGGGGATGGCCGCGTGGATGCTGCAGCGTGGGGTCGCGCGCGAGGCGCTGGTGGTGGACGGGGCCGGGTTGCGCACGCGTTTGACCATGCAGCGGGCGGCGCAGATGGGGGTGCGCGTGGCGGTGGTGTGCACGCAGCGGTTTCACTTGCCGCGGGCGTTGTTTCTCGCGCGGGCGGCGGGGCTCGAGGTGGTCGGGTTGGTCGCTGACGCGCGCAGCTACGGCGGTGAGGCGGCCAACATGCGGCGCGAGGCGGTTGCGCGTCTGCGGGCCTGGTTGGATGTTCGCTGGTCGCCGGGGTGACCGTGCGAGGTGGGGGTCGTAGGCCTCTTATGATGTGACAGGAGGGTCGTCACGCCTGAAAGCTGGCCGTCTATTCAGGTGTTCGCGTGGCCGTTTAGGGGTAGGGTCTCGGTTGTGCGGGATTGGCCCCGTTCGGAGGTAGGACGATGCGCAACGATCTCAGGACTTTAATTTTTGCGTCCGTGGCAGTGGGTTGCGGCGACAGTGGTGGTCGTGACGAGACGGCCACCGGGACCGGGACCAGCCCGACGGCGGCGAGCCTGGCGACTTTGAGCGACTCGGCGCCGACGGATCCGACAGGTAGCAGCGCGGCCGACAGTGGGTCGACGGCCGGGAGCAACAGCGACAGCCAGACGGACGCGACCACGCAGGACCCGACGGGGTCGGCCTCGGACACCAACGACTCGACGCCGAAGACCGACCTCGGTGCGCAGCCGGACTTCGCCGTGCCGAACTGCGGTGGTGGCGGTGGTGGTGGCATGGACCCGGATTTTTCGTACATCTGGATCGCCAACAGCGCGCAGAACACCATCAGCAAGATCGACACGCAGACGCTGGTGGAGCTGGGGCGCTACATGGTGCGGCCCGACGGCCAGGGCAGCCCGTCGCGGACCTCGGTGAACCTGTCGGGTGACGTGGTCACGGCGAGCCGCTCGGGCGGCTTCACCAAGTTCCACGCCCGCCTCGAGAATTGCGTCGAGAGCAACGGGATGCCGGGGATCCAGACCTCGACCGACGCCAACTTCCTGCCGTGGGACGTGGAAGAGTGTCGGGCCTGGCATACGCCGATGGGGTACGAGAGCCAGCGCCCGGCCGCGTGGACGCAGGGGACCTTCAACCAGGGGACCTGCAAGTACAGCGACCAGAAGGTGTGGACCTCGGGCAACAACAACGCTGGCGACGGGTCGGTCGAGGTGCTGCTGGTCAACGGCGACACCGGGGCGATCGAGTCGACGATCCCGATCAATGGGATCAACCCCGACTTCTATGGCATCTACGGGGCGGCGGTCGACAAGAACGGCAACTTCTGGGGCTCGCAGCTGAGTCAGGGTTGGCTGGTGTTCGTCGACCTGCAGACCAAGCAGACCAAGCAGTGGCCGATGGCGGCGCCGGGCTACGGGATGACGGTCGACTCGAAGGGCTACGTGTGGACGTGCTCGAGCCAGGCGGCGCGCTTCGACCCGATGACCGAGCAGTGGCAGGTCGTCAACGCGGGCGGCAGCGGTGGCTGCATGGAGGACGGCGCTGGCACGCTGTACATGAGCGGCGGAGCGGGTGACATCGTCGCGCTCGACACCGAGACGATGCTGGTGAAGAAGAACTACCCGGTGCCGCAGTACGTGCACGGGATCAGCATCGACTTTTATGGCTACGTGTGGGGCGTGTCGATGGGCACGCAGGCCTACCGGGTCGATCCGGTGGACGGCATGTTCCAGACCTTCGAGGGGCTGGTCGGGGCCTACACGTACAGTGACATGACCGGGTTTGCGCTCAGCAACGTCGGCACGCCCTCGGGCTAGCGCGCTCGGCTGCTGAGTGGCGTAGACTCGGGCGCATGATGCGTCCGGGTCTTCGTCATTTCTGCATCCTTCTCGTCGGGCTCGTCGCCTGCGCGCCGAAAGACGGCGAAGGCAGTGAAGGCAGTTCGAGCGGCACCACGACGGGGTCGAGCACGACCTCGATGCCGACCAGCAGCGGGACCACCGAGGGGCCGGCGCCGACGGCGGAGTGCAAGGTTGCGACCGACTGCGTGCTGGTCGACAACTGCTGCGAGTGCAGCGCGAAGCCGGCGGACGCCGAGGTGGCGGCGTGTGATGGCAACTGTCTGCAGTCGACCTGCGACGCGGAGCTGCGCTCGGGCATCGGTGTGGCGTGTCGCTCGGGGCGCTGCGTGTTCGCGGAGGTCGTGTGCGATGGTTCGGTGACCTGCGATACGGTCCGGCCGACCTGCCCCGAGGGCACGACGGTGTCGGTGAAGGACGAGTGCTGGGGGCCGTGCATGGAGTCGCGCTACTGCAGCGGCGGCGGCTGCCCGCTCGACGGCTGCGGGGAGGGCTGGATGTGCGTCGCGCACCAGGCGAGCAGCTTGCAGTGTGTGCCGGTGCCGCTCGAGTGCGAAGGGACGGCCAGCTGTGACTGTGCCGCCCCTTACCTGAGCGAGTTTTGCCCCGCGTCGTGTGTCGACGACGGGGCAGGAAATCTGACCTGCCAGGACGGCGGTTAGCTGTTCTTGAGCTCGACCGCGGTGGCGGTGAGGACGTACTCGGTGCGCTCACCGGAGACGCTGGCGGGGTCCTTGCCGGCGTCCTTCTCGAGGTGCTTGACCTGAGCTTCGTTGAAGGTGCGGGCCTCGATCGTGCCCTCGACGACGACGGGCTTGCCTTTGGTGTCCATCGGGATGGTGAAGGCGTGGTCCTTCATGAGCACGCGGGCCTGGGCCTCGCCGTCCTTCACGACCAGCCAGCAGCCCTTCTTCTGGCACACGGAGTCGACCTCGCCGCTGACCTGGACCGGGTCTTTGAGGCCGGCCTTGGCGCTGGCGAGCACCGTCGAGAGCGGCTTGGTCTCTTTGAGCGCGAACACCTGGCCGAAGTGGCCGGGGGTGGTGCTCGCGGGTGCAGCCTCGGCGGCGCCACCGTGCGGGCAACCAGCCTCCTCGTGCGGCTTGTCGGCGTCCTTGTAGATGCAGCCCTCCTCGCCGTCGGCGTCGGCCTTGGCGGGCTCGGCGGCGGCGAGCTTGGTCTCGGCGGGCTTGGCGGGCTCGGGCGTGGGAGCCGCGACGGGGGCGGCAGCGGCGGCCGGCTGGGCGGCGGGCGCGGGCTTGCTGTCGCAGCCGATGGCGGAGAGAGTGAGAGCCACGGCAGCGAAGGAAGTCAGGACGGTGGTGCGCATCGGCGGTTCCTCGCCCGGAGTTTGCGGGGGGGGTTGCGGGGCTGTCAACGCGAGCGGGGGGTGGGGTCGCGCGCCCTGGCTCACAGCGCTGGTCTTGCGCAGGCGCGAGTCGTACAACAGGTCGCCTGTGGCGCGCTGTCCTCGACTCCATCGCTGTCTGCTCGCTCTCGGACTCGCGGGGCTGTTCGCAGTGGGCGCGTGTGACACCACGGTCGCGCCGCCACCCGCGATGGCGGCGGTCCGGCCGCGGCTGGCGATCGTTTTGGTGGTCGATCAGATGCGGGCCGACTATTTGCTGCGCTATGGCGACCTGTACCGCGGCGGGCTGGCCCGGCTGCGGCGTGAGGGGGCCTGGTTCACGCAAGCGCACGTGCAGCACGCGTTGACGTACACGGCGCCGGGACACGCGTCGGCGGCCACAGGCACCGATCCGTCGCACCACGGCATCATCGCCAACGAATGGTTCGACCGGGCCGTCGGCGCGCCGACGATCTCGGTGGCGGACCCGCGGGTGCAGCCGGTGTTGACGGCCGCGGACGTGAGCGGGAAGGTGCCAGGGCGATCACCGCGCAATCTGCAGCGGCGGGCGCTCGGCGACTGGCTCAAGGCGCACGAGCCGGCGGCGCGGGTGTTCTCGGTGGCGCTGAAGGATCGTTCGGCGGTGCTGATGGGCGGGAAGCTGCCCGACCGCGCGTACTGGTACAGCCCGGAGATGGCGGGCTACGTGTCGTCGAGTTGGTACGCCGACGGGGCGCCGCTGCCGGCCTGGGTCGCGGCCTTCAACGCGAGCGGGGCGGCGCTGCTGCGTTTTGTCGAGGGCTGGACGCGCTTGCGTGACTCGTCGGCGTACCTGCGCTCGGGGCCCGATCGCGTCGAGGCCGAGGCTGACGGGGTGCACACGGAGTTCCCGCACACCTTCGACGACGGGACGCTGGCGGCGCGGGTCGCCTTCGCGAAGGGCGTGTTGAAGACACCCTTCGGCGATGAGATGACGCTGAAGTTCGCGCAGGCGTTGATCGAGGCCGAGCGGCTGGGGGTCGACGACGTGCCCGACCTGCTGATGCTCAGCTGCTCGAGCGCGGACTACATCGGCCACGCGTACGGGCCGTTCAGCCATGAGGTCGAGGACTACTATCTGCGCCTCGACGAGTACCTCGGCCAGCTATTCGCCTACCTCGATGAACATGTCGGAAAGGACAGGTATGTCGTGGCGCTGACGGCCGATCACGGCGCGCTGCCGCTGCCCGAGGAGGCGCGGCTGCGCGGGCATCATTCGGCGCGACGGGTGGTCATGAGCGAGTATCAGGCCCAATCACGGGCGGCGATTGCCGGGGCGCTGACGCGGCTGGGGCTGCCGGCCGCGACGCTGCTGCACCTCGGCGAGGACGGGGTGTGGCTCGACGTCAAGCTGGCCGCGGCCAACAAGGTCGACCCGAGCCGGCTGCGTGGCGATGTGGCGATGGCGATGCGCAAGCTCGAGTTCGTGGCGGACGCCTTCACCGCGGACGAGCTGGCCAGCGGGGTCGATGACGGACAGCGGCCGTTCCTCGGGCGCTATCAGCGGAGCTTTTATGCGCCAAGCAGCCCGGATGTGCAGCTGCGCTTCAAGCAGTGGCTGCTCGTCGCCGCCGAGAGTCACGGGACCAGCCACGGCTCGCCGTACGCGTACGACACCCACGTGCCGGTGGTGTTCTTCGGCGCAGGGGTGCGACCGGGGATGCACGAGCGTCCGGTTGGCACCGTGGACGTGGCGCCGACGCTGGCGGAGTTGCTGGGCGTGAAGCGTCCGGAGGACCTGGACGGTCACAGCCTGGCGGTGCTCGTACGCGGCAGGTAGGAGCGCTCAGGCCGGCTGGGTGTAGAGGTAAGGACGGAGCATGCCGAGGAAGCGACCGCGGGCGCCGACCTTGCGCAGGTTGCCGTAGTGGCCAGCGATCGCGCGGTCGATGAAGACGAGGTCGGAGGGCGGCTGGAACGACTCGATGCGCTTGAGGGCGCCGGGGACCTGCTTGATCACATCGTCGTGGATCGTGGAGGTGGCGAAGTCGAAGTTCTGATCGCCGATGAAGGGGAGGGCGAAGATGTCGCGCCAGGCCTTGTAGTACTCGAGCTCGACACGCGGGCCCTCCGGGTTGAGCACGCCGAGCGCGCGCAGGCCGGACTCGACGCCGACGTAGTCCTCCTCGAGGCCGCAGCGGATCGTGGCGCCGTAGGCGTCGATGATGGCGTCGGGGATCTGCTTCACGCAGCCGAAGTCGTAGAGGACGATCGTGCCGTCGGGGCGGAACGCGAGGTTGCCGGGGTTCGGGTCGGCGTGGAGGTTCTGGAACTCGAACAGCTGAGCGACGAGCATCTGGAACAGGTGCTCGCCCAGGAGGTCGCGCGTGGCCTGCGAGTAGCCGCGGGCGTCGAGCTCGGAGATGTGATCGCCGGGCTCGTAGGTGAGGGTCAGGACCCGTTGGGCCGAGCGCTCGCCGACGACGTCGGGGATGCAGACGAAGGGGTGCTGGCGGTGAAACTCGCGGAAGCGGCGGACGTTGTCGGCCTCGTTGCAGTAGTCGAGCTCCTCGTGCAGGCGAGCCTTGACCTCGCGGAAGACCTCGTCGAGCGCCTGCTTGCGCACCTTGATGAGGCCGCTGGCCTTGAGCACGAGCTTGAGCTGCGAGAGGTCGGAGCTGACGGCCGTGTCGACCCCGGGGTACTGGACCTTGACGACGACCTCGCGGCCGTCGTCGGTGACGGCGCGGTGGACCTGGCCGATCGAGGCGGAGGCGAAGGGCGTGCGGTCGAAGCTGCGGAACAGGGCCTCGGGCGGGGCCCCGAGCTCGCGCTCGATCTGCCCGGCGATGACCTCGAAGTCGACCGGCGGGGCCTCGCGCTGGAGGCTGCGCAGGGCCTCGGCGAGCTCGCGCGGGAGGATGTCGCTGGCGATCGAGGCCATCTGCCCGACCTTCATGACGGCGCCCTTGAGCTCGCCGAGCGTGCGAGCGATGCGACTGCCGTTGCGCTCGTGCGCGGCCTTGCGGTCCTCCTCGGCGGCCTCGTCGCTCTGGAACATCGACTTGAACCGCGTGGTCGCGTAGCTGCCAGCGACCTGGGCGGTCATGCTGGCGAGCTTGAAAAACCGCCGGCCCTTGGTGACAGGTCCATCGCTCATCGCGCCTCGCGGCCACTGTGCCCCCCGGGCTCGCAGCGCGCAAGCCCGCGAAAGGTGCGCTGCGCCGGCTCCAGCGCGCGCCGTGGCCGCGACCTCAGGCCGTCGTCACGAGGTTGTGGTGCGCGCGCGAGTCTCGGCGACGGCATGCGCGAGCCCGGCGATCGTCCGCGGGGCGCAGCCCTCAGCGTTGTTGTTGACGATGCAGTGGTGCGGGAGGCCCAGAGCCTCGGCCTTGAGGATGATGCGCGCGAGCTCGCGGCGGCGATCGGGGTCGGCGTCGACGATGCGATCGAAGGGGGTGTAGGCGGCCTCGGCTTGTTCCCATCGCATCAGCGGGTGCAACATCCAGCGCGACACGACCGCGGGTGCGTGCTCCTGGCGGGTGCGCTCGAACTGCACGGTGGGCGAGGGCATGCCGGGGTAGACGTTGATGCAGTGCGAGGCGCCGCAGCTGGCGAGGGCATCAGCGTAGGCGCCGGTGAGCAGCTCGCGGTTGCGGAGCTCGACGGCATAGAGCGGGCCGCGCGGCAGCTCGGAGAGGAAGCGTTGCAGGCGCTCGGCGAACCAGCGCGGGCCGCCGAAGTGATCGATGTCGGTCGGCGAGAATTGAAACAGCAGCGGACCGGCGCGCTCGCCGAGGCCGGCGAGCGTGGGGCCGACGACTTGCTCGCTCGCGTAGATGGGATCGAGGAAGCGAGGGTTCGGCTGGCCACGCATGGCGCCGTAACGGGCGTGGCGGGGATACACGGCGATTGTGCAGGCGTCGTGGGCCTTGATCAGGAAGCGGAAGTCGGGCGGGACCTGGGCGGCGTAGGCGGCGAACTCCTCCTCCTTGAGCGGTGCGTAGTAGCTGCGGTCGATGCCGACGGCGCGCAGCAGCGGGTGGGCCGCGTACGCGGGGAGGCCCTCACGCGAGAGCCGGGGCAGCGGGTGCGGGCGGTCGTAGACGAGCTCGGACCAACCAGGGTAGGCCCACGAGGAGGTGCCCATGTGTAGCCGCGGGGGCAAGACCTGGGCGAGTGCGGCGAGCTCCGGGGGGCACTCGGCGGGCAGGACCGGGGTAGCGAGGGCGGCGGACCGACGTGGGTGCGGAGCCGGGGCAGGCGCGGGTGTGGCCCCGAAGAGGTCGAGCTGATCCTGGCCTGCCATGACGCTGCGGGCAGGCTATCGCAAAATCGCGCAGCCGCAAACTCGGCGAAGTGGAGGGTCCGCGGACAGGACGGCCTGTCTGAAGAGACAGATGCGCTTCAGCCGAGGATCGGGAACAGGCGTTCGCTGTAGAGCTCGTCGAGGATCGATTGCATGGCGCCCTGGACGCGGTCGTAGATCGCGGGGGAGCGCTCGCCGATCTGCGGCTCGTCGCAGCGCTCGAGCGGGATCGCCTGGCCGATCTGGACGGTGATCTTGGCCGGGAGCGGGAGGTAGGGGAGGGCGCAGGTGGGGCCCCAGAGGAAGCCCCAGGGGGCGGCGAACAGCAGCGGGAGAGAGCTGATGCGGGCGAACTTGGGGAGGTTGAGCAGCCGGGCGATGCGGATGCCCTGCGAGAGGACCATCATGGTCTCGTGCGAGCCGGCGCTGACGACCGGGACGATCGGTGCGCCGGTGCGGAGCGCGAGGTGGATGAAGCCCTGGCGCTCGGCGAGGACGATCTTCTTGCGCTGGTGGAAGGGCCGCATCGACTCGATGTCGCCGCCCGGGAACACCAGGACCTTGTGGCCCGCTGCCAGGAGCTCGCGCGCCTGACCCTTGCGGGCGCGGATGATGCCGACCGACTCGAGCACGTCGGCGATCTTCTTGACGCGAAACAGGATGTCGTGCGCCAGGACGTAGATCGGGCGGTCGTAGCCGCAGCTGCGGTAGTAGTGAATGAGGAAGAGGCCGTCGACGGGGTTGAGGCCGCCGTTGTGGTTGCCGACGAGGAGCGCCGGGCCGTCGACCGGGATGTTCTCGAGGCCGCGAACTTCAAGGCGGTGGTAGCGGGCGAGCTTGTCGAAGCCTGCGACCGCTGCGGCGAGGGCCGACGTGCGCACGCGGGCCCACTCGGGTGCGGCGGGCGCGGAAGGCGCGAGGGCCGGGGCCGGGGCGAGGGTGGGGGTGGGAAGGGCCGGTGTCGGGTTGCTGAGGGCACGGAGCGCGGAGACGTGCTCGCGGGGCTCAGAGGACCCAGGAATGCCCAGCTTGACCCCGGAGGCGACAGGAGTCGCCAACGATGTCAGTCCGGACAAGCGGTCGACCGGCTTGAGGAGGGGTGCCTGAGCGCCCCGGGGGTATGGCTTGGCTAGGCGGATGCCCGGAGTGTTGCATAATCACCACACCCCGTCGACCGCCGCGAAAGATTTTTCGCGCCGGCCGTGACCGCCTCGGCGAAGCCGAGGATGCGGTCGGAGAGGGCGGCGGGCTGCTCAAGGAAGCCGATGTGGCCGAAATTGGGCCATTCTTCGATCTCCGAGTGGGTGGGCAGGTGGCGGCGGAAGAATTCGAAGTGCGTGCGGGGGAGCACACGCTCTTCCCGGCCCCAGACGAGGAGGCTGGGCATGCTCAGGCCGCTGAGCTCCTCGGGGCGGAGCATGTGCTCCGGGGTGATGCTGGCGAGGAGTTGGCGCAGCTGGGGGTGGGTGAAGCGCTGGCGGACGCCGTGGGCGAGGGCGTGGCGGAGGACACCCGCGCCGTTGGCGAACACGGCGTCGACGAAGCGCAGGGCCTCGCGGTGGGTGGAGATCTCGAAGGTGCGAAGGAAGTGGGCGAATTGGGCGGTCGGCATCGGGGCGCCGCCGGGGGAGACGAGGACGAGGCCGGCGATCCGCTCGGGGCGGGCGTTGGCGTAGCGGACAGCGGCCAGGCCACCCATCGAGTTGCCGACGAGGATCGCGGGCTCGTTGGTCTCGCCGAGGACACGGTCGAGTACCTCCGCGAGCGCGACGACCATGGCCTTGTCGCAGAGGCCACCGGTCGGGACCTCGCTAAAACCGTGGGCCGGCATGTCGGGGGCGATGACGCGGCGACAGTGCGGGGCGAAGCGCTGCAGCAAGCCGGCGTAGCAGAGGGCGTTGGCGCTGAGACCGTGGAGCACGACGATCGGCGGCAAGCTGCCGGACCCGGCGCTGTCGAGCACATGCATGCGGCCGACACGGGTCGCGAGGAAGCGGCTGCGAAGGCCCTGGGCGTTCAATACTCGACGGAAGATTCGTTCGGGTACGGTCAGCATGTCGGCGCTCTTGTGCTGATAGCGTGCGCCAAAAGTCCAAGAAACGGCGACCGCTCGGGGTGCTGGGGATCACAGATGCGGCGTGCAAAAGCTTGCGCGCGGCTCGGTGATCGTGCTGCACGCCGAATTTTCCGGCAAAGTTTCGCGCGGCGCGCAGGCGTCGTAGGATGTGCGCGTGCCACCTGACCTTTCGGACAGGTCGATACCGGCCACGAGCTGGGCGCCGCAGACCCCCGCGAAGCGAGTTGCCTGGGGTCTGCTGGCCCTGTTCATGATCGCCATGGGCGTCGCGCACTTTGTGCTCACGCGGTGGTTCGTGATGGTGATGCCGCCCTATCTGCCGTGGCACCACGAGCTGGTGCTGGTGAGCGGGGTGTTCGAGATCGCGGGCGGGGTTGGGCTCTTGATCCCGCGCCTGCGGAGGGCGGCGGGGTGGGGGCTGGTGGCGCTGCTGGTGGCGGTGTTCCCGGCGAACATCCACATGGCGATGGACCCGGTGCAGTTCGGCGCCGAGCCGATCGCGCCGTGGATCTGGTGGGCACGGCTGCCGTTGCAGGTGCCGTTGATCGCGGTCGCGTGGTGGATGACGCGGGACGATCGCCGACGGTGATCCGCGGTTGAGAGCTCGGCGTAGTCTGGCGCATGCGCGGTCGGTGGTTGTTGGCGTGGACGCTGCTGGTCGGGTGCGCCACGTCGCCGCCCGCGGGGCCGGTGAGTGAGGTGAGCACCGAGATGGTGAGCGGCTCGGCGGCGACTGGCAGCGGCGATTCGGGTGAGCCGACCGGCGGGGCTGCGAGCGGCACCAGCGGGGGCGCGACGTCGGGGTCGCTGCTGATCGACGGCGGGAAGGTGGTGGGGCTGGGCGCGGCGGATGTGCGCGCGGTCGACGGGACGATCACGGAGATCGGTGTGCTGACGCCGATCGCGGGGGAGAAGGTGATCGACGCGTCGGGGCAGTGGGTCGCACCGGCGTTCATCGATAGCCACGTGCACCTGCTGTATCTGCCGGCGGCCAGCGAGATGGCGGCGAATGGGGTCGCCGGGGTGGTCGACCTGGCGGCGCCGACGGAGATCTTCACGACCTCGCTGGCACCGCTGCGGGCGGTCGTCGCGGGGCCGATGATCACGGCGATCGCGGGCTATCCGACGCAGAGCTGGGGCGCGGGCGGCTACGGTCGCGAGTGTGCCGACGCGGCCGCGGCGGTGAAGGCGGTGAAGGAGCTGCACGCGCTGGGGGCGGGGGTGATCAAGCTGCCGATCACCGAGGCGCCGCAGCTGGATGACGCGGCGCTGATGGCCGCCGTCGCGGCCGCGCACGAGCTGGGGCTGCCGGTGGTGAGTCACGCGCTGTCGGACGCGCAGGCCCGGCGGGCGGCCGCGGTGGGGATCGACGTGCTGGCGCATACACCGACGGAGATGTTGTCGGCGAAGACGGTGCAGGCGTGGTCGGGGCGGACGGTGATCTCGACGCTGCGGGCGTTCGGGGGGTCGGCGGTGACGCTGGCGAATTTGCAGGCGCTCAAGGCCGCGGGGGCGACGGTGCTGTACGGGACGGACTTCGGCAACACGAGCACGCCAGGCGTGGACCTCGGCGAGTTGATGCTGCTGCAGGCGGCCGGGTTGACGCCGCAGGAGATCGTGGCGGCGGGGACGAGCGCGCCGGCGGGTCGCTGGGCAGGCCTGGGCGGGCTCGGGGCGGTCGCGGTGGGCAAGGACGCGAGCGTGATGCTGTTGGCGGACGACCCCCTCGTCGATCCGCTGGCGCTGGCGAGCCCGAACGTGGTGGTGATCCGTGGGGTGCTGCAGGCCCCGTAGTGTCGTTGTGTTCGCGGCGCGGCTGACGTAGCTTGCCGGCCATGCGCTTGAAAGTCCTGACCCTGGGTGTCGTGCTTGCGATCGGCTGCGGTGACAATGGTGGCGAGACGGCCGGCAGCTCCGGGAGCAGTACGAGTGCTTCGGAGAGCACGAGCGGGTCGACGAGCCCGGGGACGAGCAGCGGCGGGCTGCCGACCAGCAGCGGGGTCGAGAGCAGCAGCGGTGGGAGCAGCACCGGTGAGGTCACGACGGGCAGCGAGTCGGGCAGCAGCGAGGGCTCGGGGACGACCGGGAATGAGCTCGACTGCGAGGCGCTGTCCGACGTGCCGCTGGTGCCGGTGAAGGTGTTTACCGGCTTCGACGGCAGCGAGGACCTGGCGTTTGATGGGCAGGGGGCGCTGGCGCTCAAGCGCGACGGCAACGTCGTGCTGGTGCGGGCCGACCTGAGCGAGACCACGCTCGCGGGGGTGCCACCGGCGTATGGGACGCGGTTTATGGCCGACGGTCGGCTGCTGGTGGCGCTGCCGCAGGCGGGTAAGGTGATCGCGGTCGACCCACAGGGGCAGATCAGCGACTTCCTGCTGAATGTGCAGGGTCCGAACGGGATCTTCCCGGATCTGGCGGGCGACGTGTGGATCACCGAGTTCGGCGGCGATCGGGTGCTGCGCGTGGGCGCCGGGCCGGACCCGAAGGTGATCGTGGAGGGGGCGGATGCCGGGAGCGCGAACGGGGTCGTGTACGACCCGCAGCGCTCGCTGCTGTTCTATACGAACTACCAGAGCGGGCAGATCCGCCGCGTGGCGATCGACGGGCAGGGCGAGCCGTCGGCGCCGGAGTTGGTCACGCAGATCGCGGGGGCGAGCCCGGACGGGCTGACGCTCGATGCATGCGGATACCTGTACGTGGTCGACCAGGGCAACTCGACCTTGTATCGCGTGCTGCTCGATGCGGCCGGCGAGGCGACTGCGGAGGCGAGCGAGCTGGTGGTGTTCCCGAGCAACGTCGCCAACGCGCAGTTTGGCGTTGGCGAGGGTTTTGATGCTCACAGGCTGTACGTCGCGGGCAACCCGGGTGACGTGTACGCGGTGACGCTCGAGTTCCCGGGGGCGCCGATCGTCACCGTGCAGTGAGCCTCATTTGAAGCTGATGTTGAAGACCTGCACGCTGCACGTGCGGGTCGGCTTGCCGGCGACGAGGAAGGGTTTGAAGCGCCAGGTCTTGATCGTGTCGCGGCAGATCTCGTCGATCTTGGGGTCGCCCGGGAATTTCTTGACTGTGCGGACGTCGACGGTGCGGCCCTGGGGGTCGACACAGAAGGCGGTCTCGTTCTCGCCGGGGCGGTGATCGAAGGTGGCGGCCTTGGTCGCGGCGAGCTTGTTCTGATCGGGGTGCGGGGCGTAGATGGCCTGGGCCCGCACGGTGGCGATCGGGGTCGGCGTGCCGGTGTCGCGCGGCGTGTCCTGGCGCGTGGCGAGGGTGTTGGTGGTGGGTGGGAGGCCGGGGATGCCGCCCTTGATGCCGGGCACGCCGGGCGGCCCGCCGAAGGGGATCACGCCGGTGCTGTTGGGGAGGCCGTTGCCGACGACCTTGGTGGCGCGGGGCTTGGGGGGCGGGAGATCC
>JBGAUO010000006.1:0-85579 GCA_044228605.1 Nannocystis sp.
CGTTGTTCGGCTGCACGGTGATCGAGCCGCTGACACCGGTGCCCTTGAGGGTGGCCTGGTTGCCCGACCACAGCGTGGACACGCCGTACTTGCGGAGCATCTCCTCGAAGTTCTGGACGCGGGCGCGGGCCTCCTCGGCGCTGACCTTGTGGGGCTGATGGATGCGGACCTCGCTCATGCGGCGAGGATATCAGCAGCCGAGGTCGAGTTCGCCGAGGTGGGCGGTCTCGTTGTGCGAGACCAGCTGCCAGGTGTTGTCGGTCCACTGCAGGCGGTGCAGGCTGCCGAGCGAGACCGGGAGCGTGGCGAGCTCGGCGGGGCTGCGGTCGGTGAGCGCCGCGATCACGGCCTTGATGACACCTTTGTGCAGGACGGCGAGGGTCTCGCCGGTGGGGGTTGCGAGCTGCAGGCGGGCGGCCGCGTGGATGCGGGCGTGGAAGTGGGTGCGGGGTTCGCCGCCGGGGTAGTCGAAGTTTGGGCCCTCGCTGCGCCAGCGGCGGAAGTTGTCGGGGTCGCGGAGCTCGGCCTCGGCGTAGGTCCAGCCCTCCCAGGCGCCGAAGTTGACCTCGCGGAGGTCGGGGACGACCTCGAGGGCGGGCGGGGCGGACTGGGCGGCGAGCACGATCTCGGCGGTCCGGCGGGCCCGTTGCAGCGGCGAGCAGAGCACGCGGGCGAAGCGGAGCCCGGAGAGCGCCGCGGCGGCGCGCTGGGCCTGTTGTTCGCCGATGCTGCTCAGGGCGACGTCGGTGGCGCCGTGGAGGCGGATCGAGGACTGGCCGACGGTCTCGCCGTGGCGCAGGAGGACCAGCGTCGGCGCAGGAGGACCGGCGTCGGCGGGGCGACTCATCGGCGGGGAGGTCGCTTCCGGGGTTTATTCTGGTGAAATTTTGGCATACAAGAGAGGAGCGTTTTATGGCAGTTCGTCCGTCGAAGGGCAATCGCCCGGCCCGCTCCACCGCGGCGTCAGCCCCTGCAGCCGCCGCTCCTGGCGGTTCTTCGGGGTTTGGCTCGGGGCTCGGGACGGCGTCGGCGTCGCCGCCGGTGAGCGGGTCGGAGTCGGGGGCCGACGATATGCTGGAGGCCGCGGCCGAGCTGGCGGGGGACATCGGCGCGGCCGAGTTGACGCGGCGGATGGCCGACAACATCCGCACCTTGCGGAAGGCTCGCGGTTACTCGCTCGATGACATGGCCCGGCGCTCGGGTGTGTCGCGGGCCAGCCTCTCGCAGGTCGAGACGGCCAAGACCAACCCGACGATAGCGATCTTGTGGAAGATCGCGGCCGGCCTCGAGGTCCCGTTCTCGGCGCTGCTCGGGGAGGACAACCCGGAGCGTGTCAGCGTGCTGCGGCGGCCCGACCAGCGGGTGCTGAAGTCGGCCGACGGGCACTTTGAGAGCCGTCCGCTGACACCTGCGGGCGTGTTGACGGGGGTCGAGGTCTACGAGCTGCGGCTGGCGCCGCACACGGTGCACGGCTCGGACGCGCACGCGGCCGGGACCAGCGAGAGCCTGACGGTGCTGGTCGGGACGCTGCGTCTGCGGGTCGGCGATGAGGTGCACGACCTCGCGGCTGGCGACGCGGCCTGCTTCGTGGCCGACGTGGCGCACAGCTACGAGAACCCCGGGCGCACGCCGACGCTGGTCCACAACGTGATCGTGTACGCGCGCTGAGGGGCGGTCGGTCCCGGGCGTGTGCTGCGGGAAAGGCGCGGCGTTCACCAGGCTAGAATCCTGGCCGGCGGCTGCAGGTCCGCGGGGGCGATCTGGCGGGGTAAAGGCGGCCTTATCGGCTGTATGGCGGGGCGCGCTCCGATGCGCGGGGTTTGCCGTATTGACGGTGATTCCACCATAATGTACGCCTGTCCTGTCCCGTGGAGTTCGCCATGAGCATCGCCCTGCCCCACGCCCCCAAGCTCGTCCCTCCCCCCGCGGCCCGTCCGGTCGCGCTGCAGCTCGACGGGGTGACCAAGCGCCACGGGGCCGGGGCCGACGCGGTGGTCGCCCTCGATACGATGTCGCTGAGCGTGACCGCCGGCGAGTTTGTGTGTGTGGTCGGGGCGTCGGGTTGTGGCAAGTCGACGATGTTGAACCTGGTCGCCGGGCTCGACACGCCGTCGGCGGGGCGGGTGACGGTGCAGGGCGGTCGGCCGGCGCTGATGTTCCAGGAGTCGGCGCTGTTTCCGTGGCTGACGGTCGAGGAGAACGTGGCGTTCCCGCTGCAGATGCAGGGGGTGCCGCGTGGGGAGCGGAAGCGGCGGGTGGCCGAGCTGCTGGCGATGGTGCACCTGGAGAAGTTCGGGCGCCGGCGGCCGCACGAGCTGTCGGGCGGGATGAAGCAGCGGGTTGCGCTGGCGCGGGCGCTGGCGCAGCAGGCCAATCTTTTGCTGATGGACGAGCCCTTCGCGGCGCTCGACGCGATGATGCGCGACCACCTGCACTGCGAGCTCGAGACCCTGTGGCAGCGGACCGGGCTGACGGTCGTGTTCGTGACCCACAACGTGCGCGAGGCGGTGCGCCTCGGGGACCGCGTGTTGCTGCTGTCGAGCCGTCCGGGGCGGCTGGTGGCCGAGTACAACATCGACATCCCGCGGCCGCGGCGGATCGAGTCGCCCGAGGTGGCGCGGACCGCCCGCGAGATCACGGATCGGCTGCACGAGGCCGCCCGCGATGCCTGAGACGGTGGTCCCGCGCGCCCACTTGCACGCGATCAACGGCGACGCCTCGCCGGGGGAGCCCTCGTCGCGCGCCGAGCTGCACGCGATCGGGCGCGCGCAGGCGCCTGTCCCGGGGGACAGCTTCGAGACGATCGAGCCCGGGCCCGAGCGCGGGGGCGGGGCCCAGCTTTGGGCGGCGGTGTGGCCGAAGCTGGCGGCGCTCGGCCTGGCCGTGACGATCTGGGAGCTGGTGGTGCTGAGCGGCTGGCGCCCGGACTACGTGCTGCCGGGGCCGGCGGCGGTGTTCGGCCGGCTGCTCGCCGACACGCTCTCGGGCGAGGTGCTGGTGGCCGCGGCGATCACGATGAAGCGGGCGCTGCTCGGCTACGCGATCGCGCTGGCGGTGGGCGTGACGATCGGCCTGTTGCTGGCCCGCGTGAAGCTGCTGCGCACGGCGGCCGGCTCGTTGTTGACGGGGTTGCAGACGATGCCCTCGGTGGCGTGGTTCCCGCTGGCGATCTTGCTGTTCCAGCTGAGCGAGGCGGCGATCCTCGCGGTGGTCGTGCTCGGGGCGGCGCCGTCGATCGCCAACGGGCTGCTGCACAGCTTCGATCAGGTGCCGCCGCTGCTGGTGCGCGCGGGGCGGGTGCTCGGGGCCCGCGGGCTCGGGCTGTACCGCCACATTATCTTGCCGGCGGCGCTGCCGGGCTTCATCACCGGGCTCAAGCAGGGCTGGGCCTTCGCGTGGCGCAGCCTGATGGCGGGCGAGCTGCTCGTCATCATCGGCCACGCGCCGTCGATCGGCGTGCGCCTGCAGTACTCGCGCGAGCTCAGCGACGCCGAGGGGCTGCTCGCGTGGATGATCGTGGTGATGATCCTCGGCGTGGTGGTCGACGGGCTGGTGTTCGGCGCGCTCGAGCGGGCGGTGCATCGCCGGCGCGGGCTCACGGGCGTGCAGGCCTGAGCGGGCGGACGCGCCCGCTTCACGCGTGCGCCCGGCTCCGCTAGATTGCCGGGGTCATGTATCTCGACGCTAACTTTCGCAGCCTGCGGATCTCCGGGACCAACGCGGAGGGCATGCCGGTGATCGCGGGGCTGTTCCCGGTGGTCAACAGCGAGGGCGTGGCGCTCGACATGTTGCTCGAGCTGTTCCACGACCGGCGCTGGTGTGTCGACTGGTTCGACTTCTTGCTGTGCGCGCGGGGCTTCGGCTGGAACCTGCGCACCACCCTCGGGAAGATCCACACCGCGGTCGAGGCGGTCGAGGGGGCCGGGTATGCGGCGGCGTGGCTGCGGGCGGCGGAGGGGCTGCTGCCGAGTCTGCTGCGGGTGCGCGCGCTGGCCGAGCCGCGCTGATCGGCGTTCTGCACGGGCACCGCGAGGGGGGACTCGGTTGACGGGCCGGCGGCGCCTGGGGCAGGCTGAGACGATGCTCAATCTTCGCTTCCGGGCGGCCGAGACCGATGGTGCGGCGCCCGAGCTCGCGTCGTTTTTCGCGGTCGACCGGTCGCTGCTCGCGGAGCAGGACGCGGACCATGACGACCGTACGGCGCTGGCGGATCTGCTCGCGGCGGGGATCGTGCACCAACACGTGCGGCTGATCGTCGACGACGAGCCGGGGGTGCTGGGCGGGCCGGTGTTCGTGACGCTGCGGGCCACGCCGATCCCGGCGCCCGAGGTGCTCGAGGTGGCGCCCGAGGTGGCCGCGTTTGTCCTGGCCGATCGGGTGTTTGGGCACTTCGCGTGGCCGCGGGGGCCGGCGCTGGTGCTCGCGGCCTGTCTCCCGCTGGCGCTGCCTGAGGTCGCGCTGGCGCAGGCGCCCGCGAGCTCGCGGGGCGCGGTGACGGTGGAGTCGGTGGTGCCACCCGCGCCGCCGCCGGTGGTGGACGATGGCTCTCTGGACGCGTCGCCGGTGGTTCGGCCGCTGCCGCCGCCGCCGCGGATCACCAGCGCGTCGAGTCAGTTAGAGACGATCTTGCAGGGGATGAACGGCCGCGAGGCGGTGGTCTACGCGGCGGGGGCGAAGGTGACGGGGTTGATCATCGGGGTCGACGGCGACTTCGTGACGATCATCGACGCCGAGCGGGACGGCAAGATCGCGTTGATCCCCAAGGCCCAGATCGTCGAGGTGCGCGGGCGTTCGACGCAGTCGCTCACGCCGTACACCGACCTCCCGACGGGTACGGGCAACCTGGTCGCGGGTGGCATCCTCGTCGGCATCGGCGCGCCGCTGATGCTCTCGGGCCTGGTGTTCCTCGGCCTCTATCCCTCGTACCTGTTCCTCCACTTGCCGCAGATCTTGCCCGCGGGGGTGATGCTGGGGGCCGGCATTCCGAACCTGGTGATCGGCAGCCGCAAGCGGCGGGCGTATCAGGCGGCGACACGTCCGCGCCTGTCGGACCGGCTGATGCCGGCGGTGTCACGCACGCCGCACGGCAGCTGGACCGGCGGGCTGACGCTGCGCTTTTGAGGCATGCGCTCGCTGGCGACGAGCGCGTGATAGCCTGCGTGCCGCGATGATCGTCGTCACGGGCACGAAGCGTTCGGGTACCTCGATGTGGATGCAGATCCTCGCGGCCGCGGGTTTGCCGGTGATCGGCGAGCGCGTGCCGAAGCACTGGAGCGAGCAGCTGCACGCGGCCAACCCCGACGGCTTCTACGAGTCGGAGCTGGTCGCGGGGATCTACTTTCGCACCAACCCGCACCCGGTCAGCGGGGTGTTCCTGTTCCCCGACCAGACCGCGACCCACGCGGTGAAGGTGTTCATCCCGGGGCTGATCCGCAGCGACCTGGCGTTCCTCGATCGGGTGATCGCCACGGTCCGCGGGTGGCGGGACTATGCCCGCTCGCGCGAGCGCATGCGCGGGCTGGCGGTGCCGCCGGCGCGCGCCGATGGCGAGGAGGCGCCGAGGCTGCCGCCGGGGTTGGAGTGGTGGGCCGAGAACTTCGCGTTGATCCGCGACGTGGCGACGCGGCGTTATCCGTCGCACATGCTGTCGTACGAGAGCCTGCTCGCCGATCCGGAGCGGACGATCGCCGAGGTGCTGGCGTGGGTCGGGGTCGGCGACGCGGTGAAGGGCAGCGCGGTGGTCCACCGCGAGGGCTCGGCGGCGGGGCGCGGTGATGCATCGGCGGTCGACATGACCGGTGTGGAGCCGGTGCACGTGCACGTGTTCGATGAGCTCCACGATCACATCCACCGCGGGCTCGCGCTGAGTGCGTCGTTTGTCGAGCGCCTGAACCAGATCGACCGCGAGCTGCGGCCGCGGTTGCTGGCACACAACGCGGCGGTGAAGACCGCGGCCTTGCAAACGCTGGCGCGCGGCGGTTGACGCCAAACCTGGCCTTGGGGCAGGCTGGGACGATGGATTCGCTTCAACTTCGCTTCCGGGTGGCCGAGACGGACGCGGCGCCGCCCGAGCTCGCGTCGTTTGTCGCCGTCGACCGGTCGTTGCTCGGGGAGCAGGACGCGGACCACGACGACGGCACGGCGCTGGCGGATCTGATGACGGCGGGGATCGTGCATCGGCACCTGCGGTTGATCGTCGACGACGAGCCGGCGCTGGGCTTGCCGGTGTTCGTGACGCTGCGGGCCACGCCGATCCCGCTGCCCGAGGTGCCCGAGGCGGCGCCCGAGGCGGCTGCGTTTGTCCTGGCCGACCGGGTGTACGGGCACTTCGCGTGGCCGGGGGCGCGCGGGCGCGGGCCGGCGCTGGCGCTCGCGGCCTGCCTCCCGCTGGCGCTGCCCGAGGTCGCGCTGGCGCAGGCGCCCGGGAGCTCGGGGGGCGCGGTGACGGTGGAGGCGGTGACGCCGGTGGTTCGGCCGCTGCCGCCACCGCCACGGATCACCAGCGCGTCGAGTCAGTTGGAGACGATCTTGAAGGGGATGAAGGGCCGCGAGGCGGTGGTGTACGCGGCGGGCGCGAAGGTGACGGGGTTGATCATCGGGGTCGACGGCGATTTCGTGACGATCATCGACAGCGAGCGGGACGGCAAGATCGCGTTGATCCCGAAGGTCCAGATCGTCGAGGTGCGCGGGCGTTCGGCGCAGGCGATCGAGCCGTATGTCGACCTGCCGACGGGCACCGGCAACCTGGTCGCGGGTGGCATCCTCGTCGGCATCGGCGCGCCGCTGATGCTCTCGGGCCTGGTGCTGCTCGGCATCTATCCCTCGTCCGTGTCCATCTACTTGCCGCAGATCTTGCCCGCGGCGGTGATGCTGGGGGCCGGCATCCCGAACCTGGTCGTGGGCACGCGCAAGCGGCGGGCTTATCAGGCGGCGATGCGCCCGCGCCTGTCCGAGCGGCTGAGACCGGCGGTGTCACGCACGCCGCACGGCAGCTGGACCGGCGGGCTGACGCTGCGCTTTTGAGGTCTCTAGAAGACCATGAAGCCGAGGAACAGGCCGAACTGCGGCAGGGGGGCGCCGTCGAAGGCGCCGCCGAGGCGCATCTGGCCGCCGAACACACCCTTGACGCGCGAGCCTTCGCGGGCCGAGAAGGCGTAGCCGAGCCGGGCCTCGCCCTCGACGCCGGCGAGCACGGTCCGCCACATGACCGCGCCGGCGCCCATGGCGTAGTAGAAGCGGCCCTTGCGGCCGCCGAAGCCCTGGGCCAGGAAGGTGTGGCGGTGAAAGAAGATCGGGCCGAAGAACTCGATGGCGTCGACGTTGTTGAAGTGGTCCTGGATCGCGTTGGACTCGGCGAAGGCGACGTCCGCGCCGCCGACGCTGAGGGTGAGCTGGTAGCCGAGCGCGGTGTTCCAGTCCTTGCCGAAGTTGCTCTTGCGCGGGCGCAGGTTGGTGCCGAGGAAGAACGAGAAGTCGCCTGAAGGGATCGGGTAGAGGCCGAAGTTGAGGGTGTAGAAGTTGGAGAAGACCAGGCGGCGGTACTTGATCGCGTCGAGGTCGGGTGTCTCGTGCGGGCCCTCGTTGTCGACGGTGGTCACGGGTACCGGCGCGGCGTTGGGCAGGTACCAGGTCGTCGGGGGGGCGGGTGCCAGGGGGGCGACGGGCGCGGCGGCGACGGGTGCGGCGACGGGCGCGGCGACGGGTGCGGCGACGGGTGGGGTCGCGGGCTCGGTCGCGGGCGCAGGCGGGGGGGCGATCACCGGGGCGGGGCTCGCCGCGGTGGGGCTCGCCGGTGCGGGTGCGGCTTGGAGGAGGGCGAGCGTGATGGGTGTGAGCAAGCTAAGTGGCATGGCTAGGCCCGTCATCATTGCTCGGTGGCGCGGAGCGGCTCAAGCGGGTTTCAGCTCTCGGCCAGGACGATGAGCTGATCGGCGAAGTCGAGGGTCAGGCGGGTCGACTTGCGCGGGTTGACGAGGACGCCGTGTGGCGGGTGCTCGGGGCCGGGGCGAGCGATGCGAACGCCGATCAGGACCTCGCCGCGACGCGCGGCGGCGTCGACGATGGTGTGGACGTCGACCTCGTGTCCCGGGGCGATGTAAGCGAGCGCGGAGCGGAGGTAGATCTCGGCGCCCTCGGGGTCGAAGAGCTCGGAGAACACGGCCGAGAGGTCGGCGTCCTCGGCGAGCTGGGCGAGCAGCAGGCCGATGAAGCGGTCGCTGATGATGAAGTCGTCGGCGCGGGCGACCTCGGCGAGGTCGCGGCTCCGGACGTCGCGCATCTCGCTGACGATCGAGAACGGGCGGGCGAGGCCGGCGGCGAGGTCTCGCAGGTGCAGGAGGGTGACCAGGACCTGGGCGTCGGCCTCGGTGGCGACCTCGACGCGGTCGTCGGGCAGGACCATGACGTGGTGCCAGCTGTGCGGGTCTTGTTGCTCGAGGATGTTGCGGTCGCTGAAGTCGCCGGGGCGGTGCTCGAGGGTGAGGTTTTGCAGCTCGGGGGCGAGCTCGGCGAGCGCGGGCGCGGCGGCGGGGTCGGAGCTGACGACCCGCAGGGTGGAGCCGGGGACCACGTAGGCCGCGATGCCGCGGACGATCGGCGGCACGCGGGCGTTCCAGCCGAGGATCAGGGTGCGGGCTGGCGCGTGGGCGATCGGCGACGGGGCGACGATGGGGCGCTCGTCGACGGTGCCAGACCAGGGGCGGACGTTGCAGCGGCTGTCGTCGGCGGCGATGAGGATGAGGCGCTCGCCGGGGGCGATGACGCGGTCCATCGCTGGCATGAGCTGGACGCGGCCGTCGACGCCGCGCAGGCCCATGAGGGTGCAGTCCTCGAACTGATGCAGGGCGTGGGCGAAGCTGCGGCCGACCAGCGGCGCGGCGTCGACGAAGTAGATCTCGTCGCCGGCGAAGCCGAGCAGCTCCTCGTAGACGAGCGAGAGGCCGGACTGCAGGCAGGTCTGGACGGCGATCTTGGCGATCAGGTCGCCGACCTCGAGGACCTCGATGCGGCGCTCGCCGGTGAGGTGGGCGACGGCGAGGTTGCGGTGGTCGCGGATCTCGGTGACGACGTGCTGACGCCGGCCGGGCTCCGCGGTGGTGCGGCCGACGGCGAGCAGGGCGCGCACGACCTGGGTGTCGTCGCGGGCGCCCTCGGGGGCGAGCACGATGATCGCGCGGGCGCGCTCGGGGGCGACGAGCTGGAGGGTGCCGGGGTCGGTGGGGTCGCCGGTGCGGATGACGACGCGGGTGCGGCCGGTGCCGCGCAGCTTGGCTCGCAGCTCGTGCTCCATCCACAGCTTGTCGTGCTCGGCGTAGATCACGATGCAGCCGCCCTTGTGCGACTCGTTGGCGGCCGCGAGCTCGCTGACGATCGTGAAGATCTGGCGCGACCAGCCGAGCACGAGGGTGTGGCCTTGCTCGAGCACGCGGGAGTGGCCGCGGCGGAGGGCGTCGAAGCGCTGGGAGACGCTGGCGACCAGCACGGCGACGAGGCTGCCGACCAGGAGGATGCCGCCGACGGTGGCGATCATCATCAAGGTCTGCCAGCCGCGGGTGCCCTCGTCGCCGGTGATGGTGCCGGGGTCGATCGCGTGCATGAGCGTGACCCACAGCAGGCTGGGGAAGGCGATCGGGAGGTCATCCGCGCCGGCTGGGACCTCGCCGCACACGACCACCAGCAGCGAGACCACGAACACGGCGGCGAGGGCCATGAGCAGGTGCCAGACGATCAGGGCCCAGGCGCCGCGGGCCATCACGGCGTCGAAGGCGTAGCGGAAGCGGTCGCCGAGGGTGGGTCTTGTCAGCATGCGGGCGGCGCATGATGACGCGCGCGGGCGGCGGGCTCAAGGGGGCGCGGGCGAAGGTTGTTCCGCCGGTCGGCGGCGCCGGCACGGTGCTGTCCCTTGGGTCAGGTGGTCGTCAGGTGCTCAGCCGGCGCTGAGGACGACGACCGGGCAGTGGGCGTGCTTGAGCATGCTCTCGACGCGGTGGCCGAAGAAGGCGCGGGCCGAGACGGCGCGCAGGGAGCTGCCGATGACGATGAGGTCGTAGTTGCCGTCGCGGGCGATCTTGAGGATGAGCTCCTCGGGGCGGGCGCCCTCGTGCACGGCGGTGGTGATCGAGGCGCCGAACTTGCGGCCGCGTTCGGCCTCGCGGGCGACGATCTGGTCGCCGAGCTCGCGCGGGCGGGCGGCGTCGACGTCGTTGGCGTCGGTGCGGGAGATGTGGACGATGGTGAGCTCGGCCTGGGTGCTGGCGGCGAGCACGGCGGCGAGCTCGACGGCATTTTTGCTGTATTCGGTGCCGACGGTGGGGACCAGGATCTTCTTGGGGCTCCACACGCGGTAGGGCGGGGGCTTGCCGTCGCCGGTGGTGGGGGGCTCGCGGACGATCAGGCAGGGGCAGGGGGCCTTGCGCACGACCTCGTCGACGATGCCGCCGAGCAGGGTCTCGGAGCCGATGGCGCGGCGGTTCTCGCCGAGGACGATGAGCTCGTAGTCGCGTTCGGCCTCGGCCAGGACCTGCTCGGCGGGGTGGGGGTCGGAGATGAGCTTGAGCTCGGGGCGCGAGCCCTTGAGCAGGCGCAGCGGGCGACGGATGCGCTCCAGGGCGAGCTGGCCGAGCTTGGCGTAGCGGCGGGTGCGGCGGGTCCAGACCTGCCACCAGGCGCTGTGGACGGCCTGCGGGCGGGCGTAGATGGCGGTGACCTCGATCGGCTGTTCGTGGCTGAGGTAGCCGACGAGCTGGGCCGGGAGGTCGACCGAGTGGGCGCTGCGGGTGACGATCATGACGCGGCGGATCTGGCGGATGAAGCTGCTGGCGTTGACGGCCTCGGTCTCGAGGCGGCGGGCCTCGGTGTCGCCCATCTTCACCTTGCCGAGGCACCAGCGCAGCATCGGCGGGGCCATGAGCGAGGTGACGATCGCGACCATGACGATGATCGAGTACATCTCGACGGTGAGGATGCCGAGGCTGAGGCCGACGGTGGCGACGATGATCTCCATCGCGCCGCGGGCGTTCATGCCGGAGCCCATGGCGAGGCGCTCCCAGTGCGACAGGCCGGTGGCCCACGAGCCGAGGTAGGCGCCGAGGAATTTTCCGAAGCAGGCGATCGCCAGGACGATGCCGCCGACGGCGAGGACCTCGGGGTCGGCGAGGCGCTCGAGGTCGACCTTGACGCCGGCGGAGGCGAAGAAGATCGGGGCGAGGAAGCTGGCGGTGACGAGCTCGAGGGTGTGGCCGACCTCGCGGCGGAAGCGAGGGGCCTGGCCGACGAGGATGCCGACGGCGAAGGCGCCGAGCACGGCCTCGATGCCCATCTGGTGGGTGAGGGCCGCGGTGCCGATGGCGAGCACGAGCACGGCGGACATCTGGGCCCCGGCGCCGCCGAACAGCTTGTCGACGCCGGAGATGAGGCGGGCGACCAGGGGGGTGCCGACGGTGAAGGCGAGGCCGAGGAACAGGAAGGCGGCGCCGACGGACTGGGCGGCGGCGGTGACGTCGACGGTGCCGGCGGTGGCGAGGCCGGCGACGACGGAGAGCAAGATCCAGCCGATGGTGTCGTCGGTCATGGCCGAGGCGAGGATCAGCTGGCCGACGTCGCGGCGGATCAGCTTGAGGTCCATCAGCACCTTGGCGATCACCGGGACGGCGGAGATGCTCATGGCGACGGCCATGAAGAGGCTGAAGACGAGGCGCTTGGCGGGGTCGGCGAGGTACTCGACCGGCAGGAACTCGCCGAGGGCGAAGCCGGTGGCGAAGGGGACGATGATGCCGCCGGCCGAGATGATGAGGGCCGACTTGCCGCGGCGCTTGATGAGGGCGATGTCGGTCTCGAGGCCGGTGACGATCAGGAGGAAGAGGACGCCGAGCCAGGAGATCGCGGACAGCAGGTCGGCCTGGTGCTGCGACTTGGGGAACACGAAGGCCTGGACCTCGGGGGCGAGGGCGCCGAGCACCGAGGGGCCGAGGAGGACGCCGGCCACGAGCTCGCCGATGACGGCGGGCTGACCGAGCTTGCGCATGACCTCGCCGAGGAAGCGGGCGAGGAGCAGGAGGGTGGCGATCTGGACCAGCAGGAGGAAGACGGCGTGGTGAGAGAGGGCCTTGATGACCGTCGGCGCCGCGGCGGCCGCGGCGGGGCCGGCGTCGGCGAGCAGTGTGAGTGCGGAGGCTGCGAGGGTCATGCGGGTCTCACGGGTTAGAGCATGTTGCGCCAGCGGAGGTCGAGGGTGACGGGGCCGATGGCGGCGCCGCGGAGCTGGAGGTGGCCGGCGACGTGGGGGTAGGGTTCGATGAGCTTGCGGCGCAGGAGGTCGTCGATCTCCGGGGCGGCGCCGTGGCCGAGGAGGCGGAGGCTGGCGAGCAGCTGGGCCTCGGTGAGGGCGCCGTGCTGGACGAGGGTGGCGAGGACCAGGCGCTGGGCGAGGGAGAGCTCGGCGAGGGCGCTGCCGCGGCGGCGGGGCAGCGGGCGGACGATGATGTCGGTGCTGGTCTGGGGGTCGATGCGGGCGGCGATCTGCCAGTATTGCAGGGCTTGTTGCAGGTTGCCGGCGGTCATGTGGCCGAAGTGTGCGAACCATTCTTCGCCGGGGTCGGCGAGCAGGTCGGAGCGGGTGAAGGGGGCGCGCAGGCGCTGGAGGACCGGGGCGCGGCGGGCCCGGAAGCGCAGGCCCAGGCCGCTGACGCGGTGGCGGGCGCGGACCATGGCCTCGAGGAAGGCGGGCGACTCGGGCTCGACGCGGATGACCTCGCCGAAGTAGAGCGGGAGGCGCAGGCAGGTGTCGAGGAGGGCGGCGGCGGGCTTGGCCATCAGCACGATCCACAGGATCGTGTCGTCGGTGGCGCGGACGAGGTCGAGGAAGGCTTGCACGCGGCCGAGGCCCTCGGGGGTGCGCACGAACAGCTGCTCGGAGTTCTCGAGCACGATCGCCTGGCGCTGGCCGAGGGCGCGCAGGGCGTGGCCGAGCTCGCGGAAGCTGTCGGCCAGGGCGGCGCCGCTGGCCTCGCAGATCGCGGCGGACAGGCGGGCCTCGCTGGCGAGGTGGGGGCCGAGGGCGAGCCAGCGGACCGGGAGCTCGCCGTGGAGCTCGGCGCGCACGCGGTTGACGAGGGTGCGCTTGCCGGCGCCGCGGTCACCGATGACGAGCAGGGCGGCGCGGCGGTCGGGGCGGCGAGGCTGTCCCGAGAGCCAGGTCTCGAAGACGCGGCGGCACACGGCCTCGAGGGTCGGGCGCGGTTGATAGAGGTCGGCGAGGCCGAGCGGGATCTCGCCGAACAGGCGGCGGTAGAGCGGGGGGAGGCGCTCGTCGGGGATCGTGTCGCTGGCGATGGCGAGGTCCCAGTAGCCGAGGCGGGGTCGGTCGTTGCGCAGGACGCCGCGGAGGTCGCGGACCAGCTCGAGCACCAGCGGGGTGGCGCGGGTGTAGAGGCCGCGGGCGCCGCGGGCGAGGGCGCCGAGGTTGGATCCGGACCACCACGAGGGCTGCGCGCGCTGGGCCCGGGTGGCGAGGGCGTGGGAGATCTCGTCGGGACGGTGGGCGCGCAGGGGGGCGAGCGCGTCGTCCATGTGGTCGGCGCTGGTGGCGATGAACCAGTGGTAGATGCGGGCGACGTCGCGGTCGAGGCGCTCGGCGAGCTGCTGGACCAGGCGCACGCCGTGGCCGATGCCGGTGCGCGCCGACTCGTCGCGTTGCTCGGCGACGCGGCCGTCCTCGACGATGAAGAGGTGGTAGTCGAGCACGGTCTCGATGCGCTCGAGCTCGCTGGTGGCGCCGTCGATGGTGGCGGCGATGCGGGCGTTGAAGTCGGCGAGGGTGGTCTGCAGGGCCGGTTCGAGGGTCTCTTGCAGCCAGCGGCGCAGCGGGACGGCGACGCGGATCGGGGCGGTGGTCGGGGCGACGGTGGAGTCCTCGGGGAGGAGGTCGAGGCCGAGGGTCTCGGGCTGGCGGGCGAGGTTGGCGTCGATCTCGTCGCGCAGGGCGGCGAGGGCGGAGCCGTCGCGGAAGGCGGCTCCGGCGGCGCGCAGGGTGCCGCGGGCGCGGTGCAGGGCGGGGCGGATGTCCTGCTCCAGGGCTGACTTCCAGCCGCGGCACTCGGGGCGGTCGGAGGCGGGCTCGCTGGGCGCCTTTGGGTCGCGTCGGCGGGCGGCTTCGGGGCCGAGGAAGGCGAGGTAGAGCGAGGTGTCCTCGTCGTGCGCGCCGGCGAGGATGGCGGGCTGGCTGAAGGTCTCGAACAGGCCGGCGGTGGTGCCGGGCGGCGGATGCAAGGCCGGTTCGCTCGGGGGCGGCGGGCCGGCGATCTGGGCCGCCGTCTGGAGGGTGGTGGTGACGTGCTCCAGCTGCGAGGCACAGGCGCCGCGCAGGCGCTCCTCGACGAGCTGATCGACACGCTCCTGGAGGCCAGCGAACCACTGGGCCAGCCGCTGGGCCTGCGGGTCGAGGATCACGGCTGGAGGATATCAGGGGCGTGCGCTGCGGAGGCCGGGTGGATCGCTGGGGGGGGCGGGCCACAAGCGAAAGCGCTCGGCATGCGAGTGGGTGTCCCCCTGAGAGGGACGAGCCGCGCAGCGAGGTCGCGACGGGTCCGTCAAGGCACGATGTCCTGGGCCTGCACCTCTAGGCGGGGGTCAGGTACTGGACGCTGAACAGCTGCTCGCTGTCGGTCCAGACCTGGCGGACGTGCAGGCCGGCGGCGGCGGCGAGCTCGGCGAAGCCCGCGAGGGTGTACTTGTGCGAGTGCTCGGTGACGATCGCCTCGCCCTCGGTGAAGTCGAAGCGGTGGCCGGCGATGTGTACGCTCTGGCGGCGACGGCTGACCAGGTTCATCTCGATGCGGCCGTATTCGCGGTCGTAGAAGGCGTGGTGGGCGAATTGTTCGACGGCGAAGTCGGCCTCGAGCTCGCGGTTCAGGCGGACCAGGAGGTTTTTATTAAAGGCCGCGGTGACGCCCTGGTTGTCGTTGTAGGCGCGCTCGAGGAGGGTGATGTCTTTGCGCAGGTCGACGCCGATGAGCAGGCCGCCGCCCTGTCCGAGGAGGGCGGCGATGTTGGCGAGCAGGCGGGTGGCGTCGGCGTCGACGAAGTTGCCGATCGTCGAGCCGGGGAAGTAGACGACGGTGCGGCGGCCGGGGAGGCCCTGGTGGGCGAGCGGGGCGAGCGGGCGGGTGAAGTCGGCGCAGACGGGCTGGACGGGGAGCTGCGGGTAGGCGTCGGCGATCGTGTCGGCGGAGGCGCAGAGGAAGTCGCGGGCGATGTCGATGGGGAGGTAAGCGGCGGGGCTGCGCAGGTGATCGAGGAGGACGCGGGTCTTGGTGCTGGTGCCGCTGCCGAGCTCGAGCAGGCGGACCTGCGGGCCGCAGGCGGTGGCGATCGCGGTGGCGTGGTGGATGGAGATCGCCAGCTCCGTGCGGGTCGGGTAGTACTCGGGGAGGCCGCAGATCTGGTCGAAGAGGTCAGAGCCGCGGTCGTCGTAGAAGTACTTGCAGGGCAGGGTCTTGGTGGGGCCGGCGAGGCCCGAGAGGACGTCTTGCAGGAGGTCGTCGGCCGGCGGCAGGAGGTCGAGCAGGGGGAGGGCACGGCGTGTGCGGGGGCGCGGGCTCGGCTGCATGGTCACCTGGCGAGGCGGATCCCGGAGAACTGCCAGCGCGCCTCCGGGGGGAAGAAGTTGCGGTAGCTGGGCCGCATGTGGGCCTGCGGGGTGGCACAGGAGCCGCCGCGCAGGACCATTTGGTTGCACATGAACTTGCCATTGTACTCGCCGAGGGCGCCGGCTGCGGGGGCGAATTCGGGGTAGGCGAGGTACGGGCTGGCGGTCCACACCCAGACGTCGCCGAACATGCGCGGACGAGATTGGGGTGCTGGATCGTGCAGGTCGCTGTCCTGGAAGTTGCCGGCGATCGGGTGGTCGGCGGCGACGATCTCCCACTCGTGCTCGTGCGGGAGGCGGGCGCCAGACCAGCGGGCGAAGGCGTCGGCCTCGTAGAACGAGACGTGCGCGACGGGGGCCTCGGGGTCGATCGGGCGCTCGCCGCGGAGGGTGAAGCGGGTGCGGTGGTCCGCGGACCAGTAGGCCGGGGCGGACCAGCCGTGGCGCTGCGCGGCGTCCCAGCCGTCGGCGAGCCACAGGTCGTGGCGGCGGTAGCCGTCGTCGCGGATGAAGGCGAGGTAGTCGGCGTTGCGCACCGGGCGAGTGGCCAGCGCGAAGGGGCGCAGGAGGACGCGGTGGCGCGGGCCCTCGTTGTCGAAGGCGAACGCGGGGCCGCTGTGGCCGACCTCGACGACGCCGCCGGGGTGAGTGTGCCAGGGTTCGCCGGGGGCTGGGGTTTGGGACATGTCCGCAGGGACATGCTGGGAGGTCCCGGGGGACATGTCCGAAGAGACAGGTGGATCGCGGTAGGCGGGGCGCAGCGGGTTGCCGGCGAGCAGGTGCTTGAGGTCGGTGAGGATCAGCTCCTGGTGCTGCTGTTCGTGGTGACAGCCGAGCTCGGTGCGGGCGCGCAGGTCGGGGGAGAGGCGGTCGTCGGCGAGGGCTGGGAGGATGTGCGAGTCGACGTGCTGGCGGTAGCGCAGGACCTCGGCGAGCGGAGGGCGGGTGAGCAGGCCGCGTTGGGGGCGGGGGTGGGGCGCGCCGACGGTCTGATAGTAGGAGTTGAAGATCTGGGCGAAGCCGGGGTGAAAGGCGGGGAGGCCGAGCTCGGCGAGGATGAAGGTCTCGAAGAACCAGGTGGTGTGGGCGAGGTGCCACTTGACGGGGCTGGCGTCGGGCATCGACTGCGCCTGCATGTCCTCGGGGGAGAGCGGGGCGGCGAGGGCCAGGGTGGTGGCGCGGGTGCGGGCGAACTGCTCGGCGAGCCGCGCGGGCTCGTGGTCAGCGGGGCCGGGCGAGCGGCTCGAGGAAGCGGGCGAGCTGCCTGGCTTGGCGGGTGCGGTCATGATGGAGGAGGGCGAAGCTGCGGGCTGCGATGCCCATGGCGGCTCGCTCGGGGGCGCCCAGCATGGCAAAGGTGCGCAAAGTTGCAACCAGCGCCGCAGGGTCGCCGGGGGTGAAGGCGAGGCCGGCGTGGGCGGCCTCGACGAGGGCCTGTGCCTCCCCGCGGACGCCGAGCACGATCGGTCGTTGCATGGCCATCGCCTCGAAGATCTTGGAGGGCAGCACGCCGGCGAAGGTGGGGCTGTCGCGCAGCACGATCGCGCTGAGGTCGGCGGCGGCGAGCAGGCCGGGGACCTCGCTGCGCGGGACCGCGGGGAGGAGGTGGACACGATCGCCGACGCCGAGCGTGGTGATCTCGGTCGCGAGCTTGTCACGGTCGGCGCCGTCGCCGACGACGACGACGTGGAGCCTCAGCTCGGGCGGGGCGATGGCGGCGGCGCGGGCGAGCAGGCCGACGTCGTGGGCCATGCCGATCGTGCCGCAGAACAGCACGAGCAGGGCGTGCTCGGGGATGCCCAGCTGCTGACGCAGCGGGGCCGGGGGCGTGTGCGGGTCGAACAGGTCGAGGTCGGCGCCGTTCTTGATCACGGCGATGTTCGCTGCGGGTACACCGTGGCCGATGAAGTGGGCGACGAAGCTGTCGGTGACGGAGACGATCGCGGCGGCGTTGCGGTAGAGCGTGTGCTCGAGGCGCCCCAGGGCGTGGATCAGCGGGTGGGTGGCCGCGAGGGCGCCGACGCTGACGATCGACTCGGGCCACAGGTCGCGGACCTCGAGCACGAAGGGGACGCGGCGCAGGCGGGCGAGCGCGAGGCCGGCGACGGCGGTGAAGATCTGCGGTGAGGTGGCGAGGACGAGGTCGACCTGCGGGAGCTTGGCCAGGCCGAGGGCGAGCTGGGCGGTGGGCATCGCGGCGTAGCCGAGGCCGCGCAGGAGCACGCCGCGGTTGGCGGCGGGGAAGGTCGGGACGCGGTGGACGACGATGCCGTCGACGAGGTCGCGGCGGTACTCGGCGGCGCGGTAGCCGGGGTGGACCACGCCGCGGGGGTGGCTCGGCTGGCCGGTGAGGACGTGGACCTCGTGGCCCTCACGCACCAGCGCCCGCGAGAGCTCGTGCACGCGGGCGGCGGGGGCGTTGCTCTCGGGCGGGAAGTAATGCGAGAGGTAGGCGAGGCGCACGCGAGGGGAGTCTAGCGGAGCCCGGGTGGCGGCGTTTCACGGGTTTGGCCAGTAGCAGGTGCCGCTGGCACATTCCATGCCGTCGGGGCACTGCTGGCCGTTGACACAATAGAGCACGCAGGCCTTGCCGCCGCCGCCGAACACGACGGTGCAGACCGCCGGGGCGTCGCCGGTCTTGGGCGGGGCCCAGCAGTCGCAGTCGTCGACGCAGTCGCGGATGCCACACACGTTGAAGTTGCCGCTCTGGGGGCTGAGGCAGGTGAGGGTGCCGTCGCCGCCGTTGGCGACGAAGCCGCAGAGGCCGGTGTTGGTGCCGCTGCCGGTGATGCAGGCGTTCCAGTCGCCGCTCGGGCGGTTGGTGCAGGCGTCGGGGGTGGTGTCACTGGTGGTGACGGGGTCGCCGGACGAGTCGGTGCTGGTGGGTTTGTCGGTGGTGCCCTGGGTGGGTGTGTCGGTGGTTGTGCTGGCGCCGGTCGAGCTGACTCCGCTGGTGGAGCCGTTGGTCTCGCCAGGGCAGGCAGGGACGAGCACGAGGAGGGTCAGGAACAGCGAACGGAGCCAGGCCATGGTGCATGCTACCGGCCGGCCGGGGCGGGGGCTTCGGGACCGTGGTTTGGACGGTTTGGCGCAGTTTTTTCGCGGGTGGATCGTGTTCCAGGCGCTAGCTTTGAAACCATGTTCCACAACCGCAGGCGCGCGATCGCTGTTTTGACGCTGTTCTTTGGCTGTGGTGACGCCGGCGGGGGCGGCGGGGAGAGCTCGGGAGGGGAGAGCAGCGGTGGGGCGCCGACGAGTACGGGCGATTCTGATTCGGGCAGTGGAGGGGACCCCTTCGCGGTCGACCCGGTGTGCAGCAGCGCGAAGATGTGGACCAAGGGCGACCTCGAGTCGCCGCTCATGCATCCGGGGCTGGCTTGTCAGACCTGCCACGCGGGGGTCGAGCCGGCGGTGGCCGACCGTTACACGGTGCTGGGTACGGTGTACCCGACCGGGCACGAGCCCGACGACTGCCTCGGGATCGATGGTGTCGCCGGGGTGAAGACCCATATCGAGATCACGACCGCCGACGCGCGGGTCGTGAAGCTGCCGGTGAACAGCGCGGGCAACTTCGTGTACGACGTGGAGGAGATGGGCGGGGCGCTGATGTTCCCGATCACGGCGAAGGTGGTGGCGGGGGACAAGGAGCGGGTGATGGCGACGCCGCAGGCGACGGGCGACTGCAACAGCTGTCACACAGCGCAGGGCGCCAACGGGGCGCCGGGTCGCATCGTCGAGCCGCTGTGAGGCCTCAGGGCTTGGGGATGATGCGGTAGAAGGGCTCGCTGGCGTTTGGCAGGACGATCTCGGCGCGCATGTTCTGGTCGATCGAGAGGTCGCTGGTGACGAGGGTCCAGGGGCCGTCGGCGCTGGGACCTGACTCGAGCTGGTAGAGGGTCTTGGGGACCAGCTGGTAGGTGGCGATGGTGAGCTTGGGGTCCTCCCAGGTGAGGATCGCCCCGCCCCAGGGGCGCGCGAGTGGTTCGCCGACAAACACGCCCTCGCCGGGCCAGGCGACCGACTTCCAGTAGGCCTCGATGAGGGTCTCGCCGCGGAAGTAGTGCGGGAGCAAGACGCTGGCGGCTGAGAATTTGTCGGTGTAGTTGCAGGGCTCGAAGGCGGTGCCGTAGCTGGCGGTGGCGCCGGCCTCGAGCCAGCGGACGATGCTCATCTGGCCGCTCTGGGGGATCTGCCCGCCGTAGGAGGTGAGGTGATCGGCGATCGCTCCGGGCAGGTAGGTGTTGGTTGCGAGCTGGGGCACGTCGGCGAGGCCGGTGAGATAGAAGAGGACGTCGGGTTTGTTCTCGATGTAGTCGAGGGCCATGCCGCCGCTGTTGTCGATGTACTGCAGGTCGAGGCCGGCGTCGTAGTCCCAGCTGGTCTGGGTGAACTGCTGGTCGGGCCAGCGCACGCTGCGGGCCTCGTCGGTGGTGCGCACGAAGTAGCCGGTGCCGGTGGGATAGGTGCTGTCGGCCGCGATGCCGCGGTCGATCAGCTTGTACACGTCGTCGGCGGTGACGCCGGCGAGGTGCATGGCGGGGCGAATGCCGAGGTCGGTGAAGGGGGCGAGCGAGGGGCTGTCGTAGAAGCCGCTGGGCGCGGAGGGGCCGCAGGGGTTGCCCTGGGTGCTGCAGAACTTCTTGTCGGCGCCGAGGGCGAGGGCGCTGACGAGCGACTGACACTCGACCTTGTGCGGGTTGGTCCAGGCGATCGCAAAGGCCTGGATCTGCGGGCCGGCGGCGGCGTCGATCTGGGCCTTGAGGTTGGTGAAGTCGGCGACGCTGAGGGTGTCGCTGGGTGGGAAGCTGAGGGTGATGATGTTGCCGGGGGGGATCTGGCGCTTGTCGGCGTAGTAGGCGGCGACGGCGACGGCTTGCGGGTCCTGGTCGTTGACGAGGAGGGCGAGCTCGCTCTTGTCGAGGCCGGCGCGCGGGAGCAGCACGGTCGGCGGGCTGAGCGGGTCGCCGGTGGTGGTGTCGTCGGTGGTGCTGCCCGTGGTGGCGTCGGTGGTGGTGGCGTCCGTGGTCGTGGTGGTGGTGGTGGTGGTGGGGTCGCTGGTGGTCGGGGCGAGCGTGGTGGGGTCGTCGTCGGTGGCGCTGCCGGTGGTGGTGGCGGCGGTGGTGGCGGTGCTGGTGCTCTCGTCGCCACCATCGCTGTCCGCGGGGCAGGCGGTCAGCGGGAGGAGGAGCAGCAGGGGCAGGCGCGGACGAGACATGGGCGCCAGGATATCCCGGGGGCGTGGCGGGGACGCGGGCGGTTTGCCGGGGCTTGGAGGCCGCAGTGAGCTGTCCTGCTGGACAGGTCGCTTAAATGCCGACGCCCGCCGGGGGGCGGGCGTTTGGGGGCAAGCGCGGGGGTCTTTAGTTGCGGAAGTACCAGACCCGGCCGCGGGGCGTGCGGATGATGAGAGGCTCGCGGGGGTCGTCGCCGTCGCGCAGGAGCTCGGGGTGGAGGTCGCGGCGGGGGCCGGGGTGGGGCATCACGCGCGACTCGCCGCGGGCGGCGAGGTAGAGGAAGGCGGCCATGAGCATGAGCATGTAGCGGCCGGTGTAGAGGCCGAGGGCGAAGAACAGGACGGCGCCGATCTTGCCGATCGTGGCGGCGATCTCGGTGGCGCGCAGGTGACCCATGCGGCTGGACAGGGCGGCCCGGAACACGCGGCCGCCGTCCATCGGGAAGACCGGCAGCATGTTGAAGATGGCGAGGCCGAGGTTGGTCCAGGCGAGGCTGCCGAGGAAGGTGTCGGGGCTGAGGTCGCCGCCGAGGACCGCGGCGAAGGTGAACAGCACGCCGGCGAGCAAGAAGCTGACGACGGGGCCGGCGAGGGCGACCAGGAGCTCGACCCGCGGGCGCATGTGGGCCTGCTCGAGCTGGGCGACGCCGCCGATCGGGAGCAGCAAGATCTGGCGGGTGTGGATGCCGTACTGCCGGGCGGTGAGCGCGTGGCCCAGCTCGTGCGCGACCACCGAGGCGAACACGGCGATCATGAAGATCACGCCGGAGACGGCATCGAGGAGGGTGCCGCCGCCGCCGTAGCCGCTCATGCCCGCCCACAGGAGCAGGAGCAGGAACGAGGCGTGGACGCGGGTGTCGATGCCGAAGAGTCGGCCGAGGTGCCATGACCAGGACATGAGGTCCCAGATTGAACACGGATCCGCGGGGGTCAAGCCCGCGGGTTCAGACGTGTGCGCAGGGGGGCCTGCGGGGCCCTAGAGGCGCGGGAATTGGCCGTGGAAGACGAAGTTCTCCTGGGGGTTGCGGTCGCTGGGGGTCTCACGTTCGCGCTGCTTGTCGGTCAGGGTGGCGGGGTCGCCGAGAGCGCCCACGGCGATCGTGGCCTGGACCTCGTAGATGTCCGGATTGGCGCCGAGCTCGCTGTAGGCGCGCTGGGCGTCGAAGCCGGCCATGGCGTGCGAGTAGAGGCCGAGCTTGCGGGCCGCGAGCGCGAGCGACATCCACGCGGCGCCGGCGTCGAAGGCGGCGGTGCGGTTGAGCTTGTCGTTGTGGCTGAAGTTGCGGCGGGTGAAGAGGACGATCAGGAGCGGGGCCTTGGCGGCCCAGTGGTTGGCCTCGACGAGCAGGCTGACGATGCGGGCGTGCGCGGGCTCGCCGGCGAGGCCGTAACACAGGCGCCAGGGCTGCTCGTTGAAGCACGAGGGGGCCCAGCGCATCGCCTCGAACAGGCTGGCGACTTGATCCTTGGTGATCGGGTCCTGACGGAAGGCGCGTGGGGACCAGCGGTCGAGGAACTCGCGGTCGACTTCGGCTTCAGGGGTGCGCGGGTTGGCGGTCATGCCGGCGGAGAGTATCAGGGGAGCGGGCGATCGGCGCGCCGTCGTGGCGGCGATCGAGCGGGCCTGGCAGATCGCTCCGGCCTGGGTGAATCTGTCCTTGAGGACAGATGTTCGCCGCTAGTCGGCGATGAGCTCGAGGGTGAGGCCGCCGGGGGGGAGCGGGGCGGCGAGGCCGCGGCGCGCCAGGGGCTGGTTCATGGCGGTCCAGCCGTGGGCGGGGCTGCAGCTCCACGGGGTGCCGGGGGGGGTGACCAGGCGGAAGCGGCGGCCGCCTGCGGTGCGACCGTGCCAGACGCTGCCGCGTAGCAGGAGGGCGCAGGTCTCGGGGAAGTAGAGGCGCGTGGTCGCGGGGGCCTCGGGTAGCGCGTGGTCGGTGAGGATCAGCTTGCGGCCGTCCCAGTGCAGGCGGCGATGATGCGCGGCGGGGGCCTTGTAGCCGAGGATGCGAGCGCTGAGGTGATCTGGCCCGTAGGACAGGTCGGTCGTGCGGGCGCGACCGCCGACGCGGTGGCTGGCCCACAGCTCGTGCTGGTCCTGGTCTTGCTCGCCGACGGTGACGGTGCTGTGGGCGCGGGTGCTGCGGGCGTAGTCGCGGGCGAAGCCGGGGGTGTAGGTGCCGACGCCTGCGTCGACGATGACGCGCTCGTTGCCGAGAGAGAGCTCGAAGGCGAGGCCGTCGGCGTGGATGTGGCCGGGTTGTTGCGCGAGGCCGACGCCGCCGATGTTCCACAGCAGGGTCCAGGGGCCGAAGCGGCGGCGAAACATGCCGGCGTGGGGAGCGTCGACGAGCGGGGCGTCGGTGATGTCGGTGAGGGAGCGGCCCTGGCGGGTGAGGAGGCCGTGCGGAGTGACGGGTGCGCCGCGCTGGGAGTCGTTCCACAGGGCGACGTCGCCGTCGGGGTGGGTGAAGACGGGGAGGGCGGCGAGCATGCGCTCGAGGGCGGCCTCGAGGCGGGCGGCGGCGGCCGGGTGGACGCGGGCGGGGTTCAAGGCGACGACCCCGGCGAGCTGTTCGGCGAGCAGGCAGTGGTAGGTGGGCGTGCGTTCGCGGTGGACGCCGTCGGGCCCGAGTTGGGCCTCGACGAGGTCGGCGAGGGCGGGGAGGCGAAGGGCGAGTGGTTCGGCGGCGGGGCCGGCGAGGGAGAGGCCGGCGGAGCAGAGGGCGGCGAGGTCGGTCCACACGTGGTTGCCGTCGAGGTGGTGCTCGACGTGGTGGCGGAGGTGCTCGAGCTGGGCCGCGAGGGAGCCGAAGATGATGCGGCGAGATGGGGCGTCGAGGTGCGACTCGTGCTGTCCGAGCCAGCCGAGCCAGTGGAGCACGCGCATCGCGGTGGGGTAGGGCTCCCAGCCGACACCCTCGCGGTGGTGGGCGATCCAGTGCTCGACCTGGGCGCGGGCTCGCGGGAGCGGGAGCTTTGAGATCCAGCCGTGGTAGTGGAGGGTGTAGAGGTAGAGCGGGTCGGCGTCGGGCTCCCAGCCATCGAGGCAGGGGTCGTGGGCGCCGAGGCCGAGCAGGCGGACGCCGTCGGGCGCGTCGTTGCCCTCCGGGGAGGGCGGCGGGAGCGGGTTGGCGACGCCGTGCAGGCCCTCGCGGGTGGTCGACGAGGGGCGCCTGGCCGGGCCGCGCAGGCGGCGGAGGCCCTGGTAGATCACCTGGCGCGGGGTCAGGTGGACGAGCGTGCGCAGCCAGGTCCCGGGGGTCATGTGCTCATGGCCTTTTGGTCATGTCCCTTGAAGCATGTTCCTGGGTTCATGTCCGATTGTTCAGGAGGCCGACGGTGTCGACGACCATGAGGCGCAGGAGGTGATCGGGGCGCAGGTGACGGAACTGCCGGTGGGCGACGAGGACGACGACGATGTCGGCGCTGGCGAGGGCCTCGGCGAGCGGGACCAGCGGGGCGCTGGCGATCGGGGTGGTTTGCAGGTGCGGCTCGACGAGCAGGAGCTCGAGGTCGGGCTCGGCGGCGAGGGCCCTGGCGATGTGGAGGCTCGGGCTCTCGCGGAGGTCGTCGATGTCGGGCTTGTAGGTGAGGCCGAGGCAGGCGACCTTGGGCCGGCGTAGGCGGGCCGCGAGGGCGCGGACCTGCGCGATGACCCGGGCGGGGCGGCCGTCGTTGACGCGGCGGGCGGCCTGGATGAGGGGGGTGTCGTCGGGGGCGCTGGCGGCGATGAACCACGGATCGACGGCGATGCAGTGGCCGCCGACGCCGGGGCCGGGGCGGAGGATCTGGACGCGCGGGTGACGGTTGGCGAGGCGGATGACCTCCCAGACGTCGAGCCCGAGGTGGGCGCAGACGTTGGCGAGCTCGTTGGCGAAGGCGACGTTGGTGTCGCGGAAGGCGTTCTCGGCGAGCTTGGTCAGCTCGGCCACCTCGGCGCTGCAGCGGTGCACCTGGCCGCGCGCGAAGGCCTCGTAGAACTCGGCGCAGCGGGCGGTGCAGGCGTCGGTGAGGCCGCCGACGATGCGCTCGTTCTCGACGACCTCGCGCAGGACGGCGCCAGGCAGCACGCGCTCGGGGGCGTGGGCGAGGAAGATGTCGCGGCCGGGGATGAGGCCGCCGGCGCAGACGATCGGCGCGACGAGGTCACGCAGCGTGCCGGGCGGGACGGTGGACTCGAGGACGACGAGGGCGCCGGGGCGCAGGACGGGGACGATGGCGCGGGCGGCGGACTCGACGAAGCTGAGGTCGGGGCGGTGGTCCTGGGTGATCGGTGTCGGTACACACAGGAGGTAGGTGCGGGCCGGCACCGGCTGCGGGACGGCGCGCAGGGTGCCGGCCGCGACGGCGGCGCGGACCAGGGCGTCGAGCTCGGGTTCGACGATGTGGATCCGCCCGGCGTTGATCGTGTCGAGGACGTCGCGGCGAAGATCGACGCCGGCGACCCGCTGGCCCACGGTGGCGAGCACCGCGGCGGTCGGCAGGCCGACGTAGCCGAGGCCCAGCACGCACACGTCGTCGGGCGAAGTTTCCGGGGCGGGAGGCGTGGACAGGGTCACCTTCGTGGCATGCTATCGACGAGCTGCGATGCCGTCCACCCAGCCCCGCATCCTGATCGTGTTCGGCACCCGCCCGGAGGTGATCAAGCTGTGGCCGGTGGAACAGGCCCTGCGGGCGCTGCCGGGCTGCCAGGTGACGCTGTGCAACACGGGGCAGCACCGCGAGCTGGTGCCGCCGCTGCTGCAGACCTTCGGGATGACGCCGGAGGTCGAGCTGGGGGTGATGAGCCCGGGACAGAGCCTGAGCTCGTTGCTGGCGCGATTGCTCGAGGGGCTGGACGCGGTGCTCGGCGCGCAGCGCTTCGACTGGGTGGTGGTGCAAGGGGACACGACGACGGCGCTGGCGGCCGCGCTGGCGGGCCATCATCGCCATGTGCCGGTCGCCCACGTCGAGGCGGGCTTGCGCACGCACGATCTCGAGGCGCCGTTCCCCGAGGAGGGCAATCGTCAGCTGATCTCGCGGGTGGCGAGCCTGCACCTGGCACCGACGGAGCTGGCGCGGACGATGCTGCTGCGCGAGGGGGTGCCGGCGTCGGCGATCGAGCTGACGGGCAACACGGTGGTCGACGCGGCGCGGCAGATGGCGGCGCTGTTGCCAGCCGACGGGGCGCCGCCGGTGGGGGCGCCGCTCGAGTTGATCCGCTTCGCGGGCGAGCGAGCGCTGGTGCTCGTCACGGGGCATCGGCGTGAGAGCTTCGACGGCGGGCTGGTGGCAGTGTGCGAGGGCGTGGCCGAGCTGGCGCGCGCGTACCCGGAGACGGACTTTGTCTACCCGGTCCACCTGAACCCCAGCGTGCAGGCGGCGGTGAAGCAGCACCTGACGGGACTCGGGAACGTGCACCTGCTGGAGCCGCTGGACTATCCGTCGGCGATCTGGCTGCTACGGCGGTGCTCGCTGGTGATCACGGACTCGGGCGGGCTGCAAGAAGAGGCGCCCGAGTTCGGTCGGCCGGTGCTGGTGACGCGGGCGAGCACGGAGCGCAGCGAGGGGCTGACGGCGGGCTGCGCGGAGCTCGTGGGGTACGACCGGGCGCTGCTGGTGCGGGCGGCGCGGCGGGTGCTGGACGCGGCGCCGGGGACACGCGTGACGGGGGTCAATCCGTACGGCGACGGGCGAGCCGCGCCGCGCTGCGCGGCGGCGTTGCTGGCACGTTGCCGCCGAGGCGTGGGGGGGTGACGAAGTGAGCGCGACGCCGTGGGTCGTGAGCCTGGCGGGCGCGCTGGCGTTCTTGTTGGTCGCGCTCGGCATGCGGCCGGCGATCCGCGGCTGGCAGGCGCTGGGTCGCAAGGACCGCGAGGTCAGCCTGCGCAAGGTGCATACCGGGGAGATCCCGCGGGTGGGTGGCTTCGTGCTGATGTTGGGCTTCGCGATCGTGGCGATCCGCGGGCTGGCCGGGACCACCGAGCTGTCGGCCGCGCACGAATGGTTCTCACAGAACCCGATCACGGGGGCGGTGCTGGGGGCGCTGATCTGCGGCGGGTTCGGGCTGTTCGACGATCTGGTGGGGCTGCGGGCGCGCTACAAATTATTCGGGCAAGTGCTGGCCGCGACGATCGCGGTGTTCGGCTTCGGGCTGCACTGGCAGGCGCTGGCGGGCTTGCTCGGGCCGGCGGCGGTGCTGGCGGACCCGCTGACGGTGCTGTTCCTGGTCGCGGGGGTGAACGCGATCAACCTGAGCGACGGCCTCGACGGGCTCGCGGGCGGCAACGTGGCGCTCGGGCTGTCCGTGGTGGTGGTGGCGGCGGTGAGTCACGGGGCGGCGGAGGTCGCGGTGGGTTGGATCGCCGCGACGGCGCTCGGGGCGGTGCTCGGCTTCCTCGTGCACAACCGGCATCCGGCGCGCGTGTTCATGGGCGACGCGGGCAGCTACTTCCTGGGCTTCTTGCTGCCGGCGCTGCTGCTGCTGGTCCACCCGGTGCGCGAGCGGGTGGCGATCGTCGAGCTGTCGATCCCGCTGATGGCGCTGGCGCTGCCGCTGTTCGACATGACGCTGGCGATCGTGCGACGTGCGGCGCGTGGGCAGCCGATCTTCGCGCCGGATTGTGATCACATCCACCACCGCCTGCTCGCGCGCGGGCTGCCACACGCGCGGGTGGTGCAGCTGCTGTGGCTGTCGACGGCGCTGTTTGCCGGGCTGGCGCACCTGAACGTGATCGGCGTCGGTGGGTGGTGGACGCTGACTGGGGTCGTGTTGGCGATGTTGGCGGTGGCGGTGTTGCTCGGGTACCACAACGTGCTGCGCTCGCTGCCGGCGTTCGCCGGTGATCACGTGCTGGGGCTGCGGGACCGACGGCGCCAGGTGATGGAGGTCTTGAACGCGCTCGACGTGCTGGCGCAGCAGCAGCAGGACCGCGAGGAGCCGCGCTGGCGGCGGCTGGCGCCGGAGTTGGCGCCGATCCTCGCGCGGCTCGGGGTGCCGGGCTTCGAGGTGCGCCGTGGGGCCGAGGTCGTGGCCCGCGAAGGTGTGGATCAGCAGGCGTGGGCGTGGCTCAGCTTGCCGCTGCCAGGTTCGCCAGGCGCGGAGCTGCGGCTGGCGCTGGCGGTGCGCTTGCCAGAGCTGCAGTCGGAGCAGTTGATGCTGCTCGAGCGCGTGGTCGTGGTGCTCGCGGGGGCGCCGGCGGGGCAGCGTTGACCGATCAGCTCGTCGGCTCCGCGGGCGCTGCGGGGGCCTTGCCGGCTTTGACCTGCAGGGCGATCTCTGGGAGCGTGTAGCCGGTCGCTAGCTGCTGGGCGATCCACGCGGCACGCTCGATGGCCCATCCCGGCCAGCGGCTATGCACGCCGCCACGACCGCGACTGATGATCGTCGGGTCGGGCAAGAGCTCCATCTTGCACCAGCGACGCAGCGTATCGCGGTGCACATCTCCAGCGGCGGCGGTCACCTCGGGCGTGGTCGCGAAGGGGGAAGACCTGACGGACGACTTGGGGCGAGCCTGCGTCATGGAAGAGGGCGGGGCATCATAGCCGAAGTCGAGGTCCTTTGGCTGGGCCGAGGTTGCGGGTTTTCGCGGGGCTTGTCAGGGGTGAACGGATGTGCAAGACTGTGTTTGGAGTGGATCAGGAATGATCAAGCGATTGAAAGGCTTTCGAAACGCAGTGAAACAGGGGGCGCTTCGTCGCCGGAGAAAGCCGGGTGGGCGCGCGTCAAGGGCCGAGTACGCGATCTTTCACGGCGACGGATGGCCGGCGAATGGCGCGCGCACGCGGGACCCGATCGAGGCATATCGGTGGTTGCAGGCGGCTCGTGCAGCGGACTGGCCGGGGGCCTCACTGCGGTGGCTCGGGGTGCGACAGCTCGGGCAGACGCGGTGGCGACGGCACGGGCCTGCGCTGCGGGTGCCGGAGTTGGCGCCGCGGGTGGTTGATGCAGTGCAGGTGCTCGAGCTGAGCGGTGCCAGCGAGGTGTCGGTGCGACGGGCCCGGCTCCGGGTCGTGTCATTGCTCGGCTGTCGCGGCCTCGATGGAGCGACGACGTCGTCGTTGTTGCCGGGTTACGAGGGATTTTTTCCGAGTGCCGATGTCGGCGTCGCTCGGATGTTGCACGCGCGTCTCGGTGGCGAGCACCGGCCGTGGTTGCGGCGGCTCGACCTTTCAGCGTTGATGCGGGATCTGATCGCCGGCGCGGTGATCTGGACCTTGCCGGAGCGTGGGGACCTACGCTGGCCTGCGGGTGTGCACCTGTTCACGGCCCGCTCGCATCGAGCGACTCGGCGGCACGAGCTGTGAGGTCATAGATTGACCCACCAGGCGCCGCGTTGAAGCTGGCTTCGTTCTTGGCTTGGCGAGAGCGCTCGTCTACAATGCCCGCCAAGCTGCGCGAATTTCGCCTGGCGGCTCTACCGGTCGCGCCAGCACCCCAAACAACAGAGGCACGCGATGAAGTGGGTCGAGATCAGGCACGATGGCGACGGTAACCGAGGTGCCGCTTATGTGGCCGATGTGCCCGGTGGGGTGTTGGTCCGCACGGTGACGCACCTCATCCTGCACACGGGTCTGTACGTCTCCGAGGCGCTGGCTTTTGTGCCCAACGTCTCCGTTGGGGACTTCGAGCGCAAGCCCAAAGACGAGGACTAGGCGTTCATCGGCCCCGGTTTTCGGGGCCGCGGACGGTGATCTCGTAGCGCTGGCCGTCCTGGCGGAGGATGACCTGGGTGGGTGCGCGGTCGGCCGAGAGGCTGAGCAGCGCTGGCAACAGCTTTTGGCTGGGGCCGATCTGCAGGAGGGGCGCGAGGGCTTGCGGGCCAGCGGCCAGGGTGGCGCTGGCGATGTCCTTCATGCCGTCTTTGCCCGAGGTGGCCGCGCTGGCCTCGCCGACCCAGGTCTTGAGCTCGGCGTCCGCCTTCGGGCCGATGACGACGAGCAGCGCGCCAGCGTGGGCGTGGCCGATGAAGGCGATGCGCAGGCGGCCGTCGTCGGTGATGGTGCGGAGGTCGGGCGGGAGGTTGTTGGCGACGCCGCTCACGGTGAGCAGCCACATGTCGGGGTCGTCGCTGAACTTCTTGAGCGTCGCGTTGGGGATGTTCGACACGAACATGCGCGCGAGCTGGAGGTTGTCGATGATGTCCTTGAGGACGGTGACGAGGAGGCGATGGGCGGCGTGCGGGTCCTCGGCGCCGAGTCCGAGGCGGAGGTGCCGGGCCGGGCCGAGGCCGACGAGCACGCGGCCGTTCCACATCTTCATGAGGCGCGTCGCCTGGTTGGCGATCGGGTCGAGCATCATCTTTCCGGCGAAGCCGGCGCGGTCGACCGCCGTTTGCATCTGGTCGGCAGCCTCGCGGACGGCCTCCTTGTAGCCGGTCCAGCGCGTGCTGGCGCCGACGGCCATGCCCTTGCTGGCGAGCGCGCCGGTGAGGGCGCCGGGGGCGAGGTCACGCAAGGTCGGGAGCTTCTCACCCGGGCGCGCGGTGCAAGCGATGTCGAGGTTGAAGAGGCCCTGACCGTCGCCGCCGACGCGGCCGTAGGGGAAGCGGCCGAGCAGCTCCTTGCCGCGGGTTTCGCCGAGGGTGAACCACAGCGGGCGCTTGCCGTAGTAGCTGGGGAGTTGGCGCCCGGTGGCGATGCCCTCGAGGGTGCTTGCGATCGTGAGGGTGCCCGCGGCGGCGTCGATGTAGGCGAGGCGCTCGGGGCCCGCGGCGGTGTTGGTGAGCAGCTCTCCGCCCTTGAGCGCGAGCGCGGGCCTCGGCAGGACGACGGCACCGAAGTCACCGCGCTTGGGGTAGCGGGCGAGCAGCGACTGCAGCTTGCTCGCGGCGCCGCGCTGCAGCGGCAGATGGACCACGTCCTCGCGCGCGACCATCACACCGACCCACGGGCGCTGACCGTCGAGCGCGGCGCCGGCCGACTGGGCGAACTCCGCGGGGCCCTGGGTGCCGAGCACGAACTCGCCGAGCTTGGCGAGGGTGGGGGGCGCCGGCATGTACGCGGCAGCGGCGGCGAGCAACTGCGCGGGCGCGGCGACAAAGACCCCGGCGTCGACCTCGGCGCTGAGCTTGTGTGGCGCTGGCAGGCGTGGGTCGGCTTGCGTGACGGCGCCGTCGCTGCGGCCGACGCGGGTGGGTTGCTGCGGCTGCTGCTTCTTGCAACCTGCGGTGCCGAGGCCGGCGATGGCGATGGCGATGGCGACGGCGACGGTGCAAGTCATGAGGGCGGGGGCAACGGTACCAAAGGAGGGGCGTGGGTGCATGCGCGGACTCACAGGTTGAAGCAGGCAAAGGAGACGAGGCGAGTGCGAGAGACGATGCACTCCGAGGGTGTGTTGCCGGGCGTGGGTGCTTGCCCTATCCTCCGCGCGCCATGACACCGATCCGCCTGGGAATCAATGGAATGGGCCGCATCGGCCGGCTTGCACTTCGCCACGCGCTCGCGCGGGCAACCGCGGGGGCCGCCGCGGCGCGCAAGGGGCCGCCGGTCGAAGTGGTCGCGGCCAACGACCTCGCCGAGGCCGACGAGCTGGCCTACTTGCTCACGCATGACTCCGTGCACCGCTGGCAGCTGCCGAAGGTCACGCACGAGAGCGACGCGCTGCGGGTCAACGACAGCAAGATCGCGCTCTTCAAGGAGCGCGATCCGAGCAAGATCCCGTGGGCCGCGCACGGCGTGGATATCGTCATTGAGGCCACCGGCAAGTTCACCACGCGCGAGGGCCTGGCCGCTCACCGCACGGCCAGCGACGGCCCCAGCCACGTGATCCTCGCGGCGCCGGGCAAGGGCGTCGACAAGACGATCGTCATCGGCGTCAACGAGGAGAGCCTCGATCCCGCGAAGGACCGGCTGATCTCCAACGCGAGCTGCACGACCAACGCGCTCACGCCCGTGCTCGCAACCCTCGACAAGGCCTTCGGCCTGCGCTGGGGCCTGGTCGGCACGACGCACGCGTACACCAACGGTCAGGGCATCATCGACACGCTTTCAGGCAAGGACCTGCGCCGCGGTCGCGCTGGCGCGGTCAACATCGTGCCGACCTCGACGGGCGCCGCCAAGGCGATCGCGCAGGTGCTGCCGAACCTCAGCGGCAAGGTCGATGGCACGGCGGTGCGCGTGCCCGTGGTCGACGGCTCGCTCTACGACGTCGTGTGCACGCTCGAGGGCAGCCCGAGCCTCGAGCGCGTGATCGAGGCGCTGCGCGAAGCCGCTGCCAGCGCGGCGCTGCAGGGGATCCTCGACGTCCGCAACGAGGCGCTGGTCTCCTCGGACATCCTCGGCGACCCGCATTCGAGCATCGTCGACGTCGACGCGTGCATGGGCCTCGGCCAGCTGGTGAAGATCGTCGGCTGGTACGACAACGAGTGGGGCTACTCGACCCGCCTGCTCGACCTTGTGGCGATCCTCGGCAACTGGATCGGCAGCCAACAGCGCGCCGTCTGAGGCGGCTGAGAACTCAGCCCGGGAAGATCTTTCCCGGGTTGAGGATGTTGCGAGGATCCCAGGCGCGCTTCAGCTCGAGCTGCAGCGCGCGCATGGGAGCTGACTGCTCGAGCGGCATGAAGGGTCGCTTGGTGATGCCGATGCCGTGCTCTCCGCTGAGCGTGCCGCCGAGGGCGATCGTCGCGCGGAACAGGTCGGCAACCGCGTGTTCGACCCGCGCCAACACGTCGAGACCTGCCTGCGGATCGTAGAGGACATTGACGTGCAAGTTGCCGTCGCCGGCGTGGCCGAAGCTGGCGACGTCGAGGCCGTGTCTCACGCCGATCTCACGGGCGGCGGCGGCCAGCGCGGGCAACTGCGCCAGCGGGACGGCGACATCCTCGCTGACCTTGCGCGGCCAGCGGGCGCGCAGGCTGTGGCTGAGGGCCCGGCGGACCTCCCACAGGCGCTCGCGGGTGGCCTCATCACCGGCGATCGAAACCGCGAGCGCACCGACCTCACGACAACACTGCGCGGCGCGCTCGATGCTGCGGTCGAGGCCCGCGGTGTCGCCGTCGATCTCGATCCACAACAGGGCCTTCGCCTCGGGCGGCACCGGGACCGCGAGGCCGCCGGACTCGAGCAGCACGCGCACACACAGGCGATCGGCGAACTCGAGCGCGGCCGGGACGATCCCGCCAGTCTGGCAGCGGTGCACCGCTGCACAGGCGTCGGCCTCGTCGGCGAAGCTGGCCAGCAAGGTGACGGCGCAACTGGGCTTGGGGACCAGACGCAGGGTGGCGGCGGTCGTCACGGCGAGGGTGCCCTCGGAGCCGACCAGCAGACCCGTGAGGTTGTAGCCGGTGACGCCCTTGATCGATCGGTGGCCGACACGCATGGGTCGGCCGGTGCCGGTGACGACGTCGAGGCCGAGCACGAAGTTGCCGGTGACGCCGTACCTGCAAGCACGCGGGCCGCCTGCGTTGGTCGCGACGTTGCCCCCGAGGCTGCATCTCTTCAAGCTGGCGGGATCGGGCGGGTAGAAGAGGCCGCGCGCCTCGACGGCCGCGTGCAGGCTCGCCGTGATGACCCCGGGCTCGACCTCGGCGAGCAGCGAGCGCTCGTCGATGTCGAGGATGCGGTCGAGGCCGGCCAGGTCGAGCACCACGCCGCCATGATCCGCGAGGCAGCCGCCGACGGTGCCGGTCCCAGCCCCGCGAGGGCTCAGGGGGATCGCGTGTTCGTGACACAGGGCCACGAGCTCGACGACCTCGGCGGACGACCTCGGCCTGACCACCAGGCCGGGCACGAACGGCCCCTCGACGCCGTCGTCGCGTGCGTAACGGCCGTCGTCTGCCGCAAACACGCCGTCGCCGAGCGCGGCCCGGACTCGCTCACGTAGGCGCTCGAGCGTCACACCGAGAAAGAGCTGCCGCAGCCGCAACTGCCTGTGGTGTTGGGATTACCGAACTTGAAGCCAGCGCCCTGGAGGCCCTCGACGTAGTCGATCTGGGTGCCCATCAAGTACATGAAGCTCATCTGGTCGCAGATGAGCCGCACGCCATTGCTGGTGAAGCTCTGGTCGCCCTCCGCGGGCTCGTCGAAGTAGAGGTCGTACTGGAAGCCGCTGCAGCCGCCGCCCATGACCTTCACGCGCAGGGCGTAGCTGCCCTCGATCGCCTCGGCCTCGCGGATCTCGGCGATCTTCGCCGCTGCGGTCTCGGTGACCCCGAGACCCCCGGCCATCTCCGGATCGTCCACCTGGGGCGCGTGGCTGTGGCTCTCGTGGACGTGTTCAGTGGCTGCGGACATGCTGGAGCTCCTGTGCCCTGTTTCCGGAGAAATAGGTGACGTTGGGTAAGATGCTGGTCCCCCGGCGCGGGGTCAAGCCAGGGGATCGGTCGAGAACGTGAGGCATGCGGGTCCAGAGCACACCCCTGCGCCAGGTGCGGCCTCGCGCCACCAAGCGAGACGAGGGTAGCTCGGGTCGGGCGCGGTTTGACAGAGGCGCAGCGCTTCCCCTACCGTGACGGCGCGCCCATTTGCCGCAGAATTTGCCCGGCAACGGCTCGGAGAATGCATGCGACTGTCCCTTCGCGTCCTACCCCTCGCGCTCGCGGTCGTCGCGGGTGGTGTCCTGGCCTGTGGCGAAAGCCGCAAAGAGAAGCTCGACCGTGAGATGGCCTACGCGAACGCGGGCAAGAAGGTCGACGAGGCGGGTAACCCCGTCCCCGACATCCCGCCGGACCCAACGCGCGAGGCGCTGCGGCCGCTGCTCACCGAGCTCTACGGCAACAAGGAGCGCCTCCCCGACGTGCGCGAGGCCGACATCAGCCCCGGCGACGGTCTCAACTACTCGATCACGCCGGGCGTGATGTCGATCGTCAGCGTCCGCAAGGGCCTGAGCAAGGACGACAAGGCCAAGGCGATCATCCAGGGCATCGCCGAGGCCGACTCGTGGACCTTCCGCAAGAACGCCCGCCGCGACTACGGCGGCCTGATCGAGAAGCTCAAGTACAGCTACGGCGACGAGACCAAGGACAAGATCCTGCGCGCCTACGCCGACCTGCGCCTGATCGCATTCTTCAACTCGCCCGAGGCCGCCAAGGCGATCGACGCGCTGCCGGCCGAGGTCAAGGGCGCCGTCACGGCGATGAAGGCCGACTACAGCGAGGGTCGCGACAAGTACTGGCAAAAATGGATGGGCGTGAAGATGTACGCCCGTCGCACGGTGGGCGGCGACGAGCCCTTCCGCAGCGTGCTGCGCCAGATCTCGCAAGGCCTCGGACAGGAGGAGCTGCCCGCGCGCAACTTCGCCGACTCGGTCGACGCGCCGTTCAAGCCGTGGGCCGCCGCGATCGAGGCGGACGAGAAGCTGCTCATCCTCGTCACCAACATGAAGGAGCTCAAGGACCGCGTCGAGTTCCTCGGCGAGACCCACACGATCTGGGCCCAGGAGGGCTCGGCGCTGATCCCCGAGAAAGCCAAGGGCGTCGTCATCGACAAGGAGTCCGGCTACGGCTTTTTCCGCGAGGACCTGGGTGGCGGCTACAACGACCTCACCTTCGTGTTCTCGGCCAAGCTCTCGGGCGACGCGCTCAAGCGGGCCTTCCTCCACTCGATGCTGTTTCGCCAGCTGCTCACCGACTACCAGATGCTCGCCACTGCGGGCGGTGACTTCGCAAAGAAGGGCGAGGACGGCGGCGTCGATCCCAACACGTCGGTCGTCCCCGACAAGTACGACCCGCTGTACGCCCGCTGCGGCGGGACCGCGGCGCTCGACACGATGCTCGTCGGCTATGGCACCACCTTCCCGCTGCTCGCCGGCATGAAGTCGAAGCAGCCGAGCTCCGACAAGGCGCTGACGGTCGCTCACAAGTGCATCATCGAGGGCGCCAAGGGCGACATCCGCATCCCGCCGAAGGATGACGAGTTCGACACCGAGGGCCCCGCGCCCGCCAGCCGCCTCGCGATCTACCAGATGCTCGCGCGCTTCGAGAAGTTCGACGTCGACACGGCCGCCCTCGCCGGCGACAAGCGCATGGCCGAGGACGACGCGATCGAGGAGCAGGAGAAGCTGCTCAAGCAGCTCAAGGCCCAGGCCGAAGCGCAGAAGAAGGAAGAGTAGGGACCGGGCTCGCGAGGCCCGGGTGATTTCGCGCAAACCGGCCTACGGCCGGTTTGCAGCCCATGCGCGGGCAGTGACGACCTATCATCGCGCGCGCATGACCCACAGCCGCAGCGAAGCCGATCTCCTCGCCCTCGATGTCGCCAACGTGCAGGCGGGGCTGCCGAACTTCACCGCCGACGAGCTCGAGGCGCTGATTCGCCGCGCCAACGTTGAGTATTGGGACAAGCATTCGCCGACCCTGCCGGACGCGCTCTACGATCAGTTGGTCGAACGCCTGCGGCGGCAGCGGCCTGGCGCCGCGGTGCTGTCGGCGATGGGCCCCTCGCCCTCGTCCGAGCCCGTGTTCGCCGCCGATGAGGCGGTGCTGCTGCCGCCCGGCCAACGCTTCGGTGCCGGCGTGATCCACAAGCGGCCGATGCTCTCGCTCGACAAGTGTTACACCGAGACCGACCTTCACGCCTGGGCCGCCAAGTTCACCGGAGAGATCGTCGTGATGCCCAAGCTGGACGGCCTGGCCTGCAGCCTGCGTTACGATCGCAAGGGCAAGCTGGTGCTCGCTGCGACCCGCGGCTCGGGCACCGAGGGCGAGGACATCACCGCCAACGTCCTCGAGATCAAGGCGATCCCCGGCGCCCTCTCAATCCCCAGCGAGCTCGAGATCCGCGGCGAGCTCTATATGAAGCTCAGCGAGTTCGCCCGCTTCAAGGACGACCACGCCAACCCGCGCAACCTGGCCGCCGGGTCGATCAAGCAGAAGGACCCCAGCAAGAGCCGCGCGGCCCACCTGAGCTTCTTCCCGTACGACGTGATCGGCCCCGACTTCGCCGACGAGCGCGAGAAGTTCGCCCTGCTCAAGACGCTCGGCTTCTCCGAGATCGACCACGAGTTCGTGCCACGTGAGCAGCTGCAAGCCGCCTACGAGCGCTTCGCCAGGGCCCGCGCCGGGCTCGACTACGAGATCGACGGCGTCGTCTACCGCACCTCCTCGATCAAGGAGCAGGCCCGCCTCGGCCTTACGGGCCACCACCCACGTTTCGCGATCGCCTACAAGTTCCAGGGCGACAGCGGCCACACCGGCCTGCTCGATGTGCTCTGGTCGGTGAGCCGCACCGGCGTGATCACCCCGGTGGCGATCCTCGAGCCGGTCGAGCTCAGCGGCGCCATGATCGGTCGCGCCAGCCTGCACAACCTCAACATCTTCGAGGCCCTCGGGCTCAGCCAGGAGTGCCGCGTCGAGGTCACCCGTCGCGGCGGCGTCATCCCCAACGTCGAGCGGGTCATCGAGGCTGGCCCGCACGCCCGCCCCTTCGCCCTCCCGACCCACTGCCCCGCCTGTGGCAGCCCGGTGGAGCGCAAGAAGAAGCGCGAGGGTGAGTTCCTGTTCTGCAGCAAGCCCAAGCAGTGCGTGCAGGCTCGCCTCGGCGAGCTCGAGCACTTCGCCAAGGCGGTCGACATCCAGGGCTTCGGCCCCAAGGTCATCGCCGCGGCGGTCGACGCCGGCCTGCTCACCACCCCGGCCGACTACTACATCCTGCGCGCCGAGGACCTCGCCGAGCTCGAGCGCATGGGCGAGAAGAGCGCGCAGAACCTCGTCGACCAGGTCGAGTCGCACCGCGAGATGCCGCTCGCGGTGTTCTTGCAGGCGCTCGGGGCCCCCCACCTCGGCAAGCAGAACGCGACCTTGCTGGCCGGCGAGTTTCTCACCCTGGGGCGCATCCGCGAGCTGACCCGCGACGATCTCATGGCGATCAAAGGCATCAAGGACGCGATCGCCGACGCCATCGTCGAGGGCATCGCCGCCCGCGCGGAGCTCATCGAGGGTCTCCTGCGCCACGGCGTTCGTGTGCTTATGGGCGAGAAGGCGGCGCCCGTGGCCGGTGGAGCGCTCAGCGGCAAGAGCTTCGTGTTCACCGGCACGCTCGAGGGCTTCACCCGCGAGCAGGCCCAGGCCCGCGTCGCCGAGCTCGGCGGCGAGACCCCGAGCGGCGTCAGCAAGACGCTGAGTTACCTGGTCGTCGGCGCCGGCAAGGGCGCCAAGTCGAGCAAGCAAAAGAAGGCCGAGGAGCTGATCGCCGCCGGCGCGCCGCTGCAGGTGCTCAGCGAGGCCGAGTTCCTCGAGCTCAGCGGCGGCGTCGAGTAGCTCCGCGCCGTCGGGGCGTCAACGGCGGTGCTCAGAGAGGGCCAGCGTGACGACGTCGCCGCTGGCCTCGACGATCACCATCTCCACAACTTCGCCGCTGTCCGGGTGGAGCGCGACCCGCAGCTCTCGCACCACGCGCCGTGCCGGGTGCCCGAGGACAGGCGTCAGCTCGAGCGACCCACCACGGAGCACCCGCACCCGCGTGTCCCGGCGCAGCGCTTCGCCGTCCTCGGCCGCGAGCAGCGCGAGCAGGCGATCCTGCAGCCAGCGGCGTGCCGCGCTGTCCGGCGCGGGGGCGCGTCCCGGCAGCTTCGCATCGTTCGTGGCGATCGTCAGCGTCCCCGCGGCGATGGTCGTGGTCGCCCCGTCCGCGTCGTCGTCGCGCAGCTCGAGCCTGTCTGGCGCGGTGAAGCCGAGCTCCCCGTGGACGACCCGCGGCTCGTACAACAGCGCGGACACCCGCGTCAGCTGGTAGCGCGCCCGCAGCTCCCCGCCTGCCGGCCGTACCCACAGCTCCAGGCGCCGCTGCGCCGCCCGCGGCAGCTCATCCCCCACCCGCTTTTGTGCCGCCTCTTCGGACATGTTCCCCAGGACATGTCCCGAGAGACCTGTCATCAGCGCCAGGCCGACCCACAGCCAGGGCCTCATGTCTCACCCGCCTCGCCGCGCCGCAGCAGCGCGCACAGCCCCGGCGCGGCGCGGGCCAGCGTGAAGCCAAGCACCGCCCCGAAACCGAGCACGAGCCCGAAGCCACGCCACGCCGGTTCGGCGCTGGCGACGAGCACCAGCGCAGGCGCGAGCACGCACGCCAGCGCGAGCCCGTCGCGGCTGTCTCTTGGGGCAGGTTGACACGCGCGCGCGGCTCCATCGGCCGCCAGCGCCCCGATCAGCAGCAGCGGCGGCAGCAGCAGGGCGAGCGTGGTGTAACCCGCCAGCACCGCCACGACGAGCCCCCCGGCCTGCGTCGTCACGCCGATCAGCCCCGCGGTGATCGCCGTCGACAGGCGCCGCGCCGTCAGCCAGGTCAGGAACGCCGCCAGCCACGCCCCCACCGCCACGGCCAGCCCGAGCCGGCTCCCCGACGCCCGTTGTTCCCGGTGTTCGAACACCGCCGGCCCATGCAACCCGGCTGGCCACACGACATCAGCGTCCAGATCTCCTTGCAGCTCGACCCGCGAGATCGCCGCCACTTGTTGCTCGTCCTGCTCGAGATGGGCCGCAAACCACGCCGCCAGCGGTCCGCTCAGAGCCTCCTCGGGTGTGGGCTGCTGCTCGGGATCCAGGCCTCGCAGGGCCTCCCCAAATGCGTCCGCCCGCAAGCCCTGGGCCGTGAGCAGCGCTCGCAGATGCTCGACCCGCCCCGTGAGATCGAGCGGCTTCAACTCGGCGAATCGCGCGGCACAGGCCGCCTCGCCGCGCACGAACATGCCCGGAGCGTCGATCCAGCGCAGGGCCTCGGGTTGCAACTCGTGCAGCGCCGCCGCGTCCTCCGCGGCAGCCGTCAGCGCCTCGGCGGCGTCGGAGCCGACGCTGCGTAGCTCGGCGAGCCGCGCCGGTGTGAAGAACTCGCCCAGCAGGGTGTCAGTCTGGCCCACGGCGAGGATGTCCCCTGAGACATGTCTCAACGACCATGACCCTCCCGCCAGCAGCGTGACACACACCACCAGCGCCGCCGCTCGCGGCCACGGGCGGCCCGGCGAGCCCGCCCCGACCCCGGGGTCCCGCGCCCCGATCCAGCGCAGCATCGCCGGTGTTACCCGTCGCAGGACCACAGCCAGCGCCAACACGCCGAGCAACCACGCCAGGGCCCAGCGCTGCCACACCGGGTACGGCAGCAGCAGCAGCGGCAGCAGCGCGGTCGCCCCTCGCAGCGCCGACGCAGCGCTCGTCCCTCGGGCGACCGGCACCGCGAGGCTCGCCGCCACTCCGAGCGCGGCCATCACCAGAGGCGCCGCGAGCGAGTCCGTCGCGCCCGCGAGCAGCACGATCAGCGGCACATCGACGGCGATGGACATCACGATGACGATCGCTGCCCGCACGCGCCGCAAGCCGAGCGCGAGCACCAATAACAACGCAGCCAAACCTGCGCAGAGGAGATCTACCACCGATCGTGTCGACCGAGTGCCCCCAAGTGTATTCGTTGTAATTGGCAATACACGGACGTCAATCCCGGAGCCCATGTCGAAGCGTGCAGCAAGCTGCGCGGAGACCCACGCATGCAGGCGCATTGGCGGCATTTGTGTCCGCAAATACACCAACAAGGTACGTCCGTCCGCGGACAGCAGGTCACCGCTTGCCGTGGCGCTGGGGTGCGCCGAGGTGGCGCTTTCCACTGCGTCTGCCAGCCCGAGCGGGTCGCGCCGCGGGTCCTCTTCGCCGACCGCGAACAGCGGGCTCGCCAGCCGCGCCCGCAAACTGGCCACGGTGTCTCGCAGCACCGTCGGCTCGAGCCGCGCGGCCAGTGTGGCGGTGCTGGCCGCTCCGTGCAGGTACAATTGGTTTGTCGCTTGCCACGCGCTCGCCTCGGTCGGTGGGGTCGCCAACGGGCGATGCTCCGGCAGCAAGGGCCCCAGCTGGTCGACAATCTGTTCCCACCGCCGATCCGCCTCTGCCTGCAAGTTTAGCCGGACATGCGTGCCAACCGGTGGATGATGCTCCGCTGGTACGAGCCCGCGGCCTTCGCCATCGCCGTTGAACCACAACAGCCCTGTCAAACTCGGCACCACCACGAACCACGCCAGCGAGGCGAACAGGGCGAGCTTCGTGCTGGGCGCGGCCGGCAAGGCCCACGGACGATACCACATGCATCACGCGGCTAAGGTCCACGAGCTACGACGATCCTCCCTCATTGCGGATCGCTTGCGTCGACGGGGCCCCTGTGGGTATGGATGGTGCATAGCATTTGCGGGCGCAAGGAGGCCCAGGCTCGGTGTCCTTTCACATCCATCCCCCTGCCAGCGAGGCCGTCAATTCACATCACCACGCGGCCGAGCGCCAAAACGTGGCGTGGGTGCAGCGGCATAGCCCCGGGATGGCGCTCAACAGCGACCTGCTGCGTCGCTTGCAGCGCACCCGTTTCTCCCGGCTGGCCGCCTTCACGTACCCGCGGGTTGGCGCCGACGAGCTGGCGCTCATCACCAACTGGATCACGTGGCTGTTCCTCCACGACGATTTTTATTGCGACGATAATGACGCTGATGAAGCCAGCCTGGTGGCGTTGCACGACGGCGTGCTCGCGGTGCTCCGAGGTGAGCGGCGACCGATGATCGGCGACGCCTCGCTGCTGCACATGCTCGCCGATCTCCGCAAGCGCATGCTCGCGTGGGCCGACCTCGGCTGGCTCTCGCGCTTCGTCGTCAGCGTCGACCGCTACCTGCAGGCCACCCGCTGGGAGGCCCGCAATCGGGCCGAGAGCGTCACCCCTCCGCTCGGTGTCTACGTCAAGATGCGCGGCTTCACCGGCGCCATGGACACCGTCTACGACTGCATCGAGCTCGGCGAGCACCTCCACCTCGGCGCCGCTGTCCGCGAGCACTCGGCGCTCGTCACCCTGCAACAGATGGCCGGCAACTGCGTGTGCTGGGCCAACGATATCTTCTCCATCAACAAGGAGCTGCTCGAGCACAACAGCCACAACCTCGTGTTCGTGCTCCGCCACGAGCTCGGCCTCACGTTGCCCGAGGCCCTCGACAAGGCCGTCGCCATGCACGACGCGGAGCTCCAGTCCTTCGAATGGGCGGCTGCGCGCCTGCCAGATTTTCGCCACGAATTCGGGGTCGAGATGGCCGGTGCCATCCGGGTCTACGTCGCGGGTCTCCGTTCGTGGGTGCGCGGAAACACCGCCTGGTCGTGGGAAACGCCGCGTTACAAGGGTTGCCTGAGCATGTGCGGCCACGCTGCAGAGGTTTGAAGCTGGCCGAGAGCTCGCCTCGTCTTCCCCGCCGTTCGCCTGTCCGAGCCCCTTGATCGCCCAGGGCCGATATGCGCACATCTACGAGGTGCCGCCATCCGGCTCATGACCTCACCGCAGCAAACACTGAGGGACGCCATGCTCTGGGGCGTGCCCTATGCCGGCACGCCCAGTTTGGCAGCCCGCATCATGCTGACCAACCAGGTCTACCTGATGGTCCTCGGCTTCGCGTTGCTGTACGCGATCATCTGGGCCCTCCTCGGACAGATGCGCGAGAGCCTGCTCGCGCTGCCCTTCGCCCTCGGCTTCATCGGCGGCATGCTGTGCAACCGCCTCGGCTGGTACAACGCCGCCCGGGTCGGCCTCGTGGTCAGCTGCGGCGTGTGCCTGGCGGTGTTCGCCTCGCTGTTCGGGCGTGATTCCGGCATCCAGCTGGTCCTGTTCCCGATCATCGGCTTCCCGCTGATCTGCTTCGAGCCGGGCGAGCGGCGCCAGCTGTGGGCCTGCACCGTCTTCATCGTGCTGACCTTCCTCGGCCTCGAGGTCACCGAGTATCGCCTGGTGCCCCCGAGCCTCGTCGACGCCAGCGTCCAGCGCTGGATCTACATCAGCGTCGTCCTCACCACCTTCCTGCTCACGCTCCTGCCGCTGCGCCTGTTCTACCTCGCCTCGGGCCGCGCCGAGCAGCGCCTGACCCTCGCCAACAGCGAGCTGCAGCGCGTCAACGGCCAGCTCAACCGCGCGCGCGACGAGGCCGTGCACGCCAACCAGGCCAAGAGCCTGTTCCTGGCCAACATGAGCCACGAGCTGCGCACCCCGCTCAACGCCATCATCGGCTACAGCGAGCTCATCCGCGAGGAGCTCGAGGAGTCCGGCGTCGTCGAGGCCAGCGTCGACCTCGAGAAGATCCGCGGGGCCGGCAAGTACCTCCTCAACATCGTCAGCGACGTCCTCGACCTCTCCAAGATCGAGGCCGGCCGCGTCGACATGTTCTGGGAGACCTTCGCCATCAGCGACCTGGTCGAGGACGTCGCCGCGTGGATCCGTCCCGCGGCTGACAAGACCCGCAACCGCCTCGAGGTCAACTACCCGCGCGATGGCTCGCTCGGCAACTTCAGCGCCGACAAGACCCGCCTGCGCCAGGCGATCGTCAACCTGCTCAACAACGCGTGCAAGTTCACCGAGGGCGGGGTCGTGCGCCTGGCGGTCAGCCGCGAGTTCACCGCCGAGGCCGAGTGGGTCATCTTCAAGATCTCCGACACCGGCATCGGCATGAGCCCTGAGGTCGTCCGTGAGCTGTTTCAGCCGTTCACGCGCGGCGACCTCCAGACGATGCGCAAGTACGAGGGCACTGGCCTCGGCCTCGCCATCAGCCGCCGCCTGTGCCGCCTGATGGGCGGGGACATCACCGTCGAGAGCACCCCCGGCAAGGGTTCCACCTTCACCGCGAAGATCCCCGCCCACGCCGTGCGCCCCGAGGATTCCCTCAGCGACCCGACCGCGGCCAGCGACACCTTCCCCCGCGGCTACTGAGTGGAGCCAATCACACGTGCAGAGGTTCGCCTGAGCGATCTGTAGAAAGCTGGAAGGCCGCTGGCTGGTGCGGGCATCCATGCGCTCGCCGTGCTCGCCCTCCCCGCAGACCCGTCGTACTCGATCGCGCCCGGGAAGCGCGGGCGAAGCTCCAACAAGTACGCTCTCGAGCTCGACGGCCGCCCCTGCGGCTGGCTCACCGACCTCTCCGGGGCCACCGCCGCCGGCGAGCTCGGCTCCGCCGCCGGCCGCTACGAGGAACTGGCCCTGCGCTGCTGGCCGGCCATGCCGCGCGCCTTCTTTCACTGGGTCCTGCGGTCCTTCGCCCCGCAACCGGAGGCCAGCGACGGCCTGCTGGTCCTGGCCGACGACGGCGACCGCGAGCTCAGCCGCCTACGCTGGTTAGGTGGCGTCGTCACCGAGTTCGCCACCACCGCCGTGATGCCCAGCGCCAGCGATACCTGCAAGCTGGCGGTGAAATTCACCCCGCGGCTGTCGCAGCGCGGCGAGCAGCTCGGCCCCCAGCTCGCCCCCGCGGTCGTCGAGACCCGTCGCCCGCTCCCGGTCGTCATGCCCAAGCTGGAGATCGACGGCCTCGAGGAGGTGTGCTGTCACATCAAGCGCATCGAGGGCCTGGTGGTTCGTCAACGGGTCCGGCGAAGCGGTGTCCACCTCGAGCGCGAGGCCCAGGGGATCTACACCAGCCCGCTGGTGCTCACCCTCCCGGAGCCCAAGGGGGAGGGCTTTCGCCGCTGGCTCGCGGCCTGCGAGGCGGGCAAGAGCAACGGCCGCACCGCGACCCTCCTGCTCGGCAGCGCCGCCGTCGGCTTCACGGTCGCGTTGCACGGGGTGCGCCCGGTCCGCATCGACGACCTCGCCGCCAGCGACAGCGACGACCCCCGTCGCCGTGATCTACGTGTCGAGCTCAAGGCCCGCGACGTCGCCTTCGCGCTGGCGCCCGGCAAGTGAGCCGCGGCAAACTCCGCGCGTGCAGCTCAACCCCGAACAACAGGCGGCCGTCGACCACCGCGGCTCGCCGTTGCTGGTGCTGGCCGGCGCGGGCACCGGCAAGACGCGGGTGATCACCCACCGCGTCGCCGCCCTCCTCGAGCAGGGTGTCCCTGCCTGGCGGATCCTCGCCGTCACCTTCACCAACAAGGCCGCCGGCGAGATGCGCGAGCGCATCGCGCAGATGTGCAGCCACATCCCCGAGTCCGATCGTCTGTGGGTCGGCACCTTCCACTCGATCTGCGCCCGCATCCTCCGCCGCTACGGCGAGGCCGTGGGCCTCTCGCGCAACTTCGTCATCTACGACACCGACGATCAGATGCGCATCATGAAGCGCGTCCTCAAGGAGCTCAACATCGACGACCGCCAGCTCTCGCCGCGCGCCGTCCTCACGCACCTCGATCGCGCCAAGAACCGCGGCCTGCCGATCGCCCGCCTCGAGCAGCTGCACCTCGACGAGCCCGTCGGCTCGCTCAGCAAGAAGGCCGGCCTGCGCTACGAGAAGCTCGTGCGGGCCGCCGACGCCGCCGACTTCGGCGACCTCCTGGTCCTCGCCGTCGATCTGCTCGCGAACGCGGGGCAGGGGGCCCCCGGCGCCCAGCTGGCCGACCTCGACCCCGCGATCGGCCTCAAGCGCCGCTTCCTCCACGTCGTCGTCGACGAGTACCAGGACACCAACCCCGTGCAGGCCCGCCTGATCGAGCTGCTCTCCGAGCGCGCCGAGCTCGTGGTGGTCGGCGACGACGACCAGGCGATCTACGGCTGGCGCGGCGCCGACGTGGCCCAGATCCTCGACTTTCCCCAGCACCACCCCGGCTGCACGTTGATCCGCCTCGAGCAGAACTACCGCAGCACCGGCCACATTCTCACCTGCGCCGACGCGATCATCCGCCGCAACAGCGGCCGCCTCGGCAAGACCCTGTGGAGCGAGCTCGGCGACGGCAACGTCGTCAAGGTGCGCCAGCTGCAGGACGAGCACCACGAGGCCCGCGTGGTCGTCGAGCAGATCCTCGACGGCATCACCGAGGACATCCCGCCGCACGAGATCGCCGTCTTCTACCGCACCCACGCCCAGTCGCGCGTGATCGAGGAGGCCCTCACCAGCAACGCGATCCGCTACGCGGTCTACGGCGGCCTCAGCTTCTTCGAGCGCAAGGAGGTCCGCGACCTGCTCGCCTACCTGCGCCTGCTCACCAACCCTGGCAGCGACGTCGACTTCGAGCGCATCGTCAACGTCCCCGCCCGCAAGATCGGCGACACCACCGTCGGTCAGCTCAAGGGCCACGCCCTGGAGCGCGGCATCTCGCTGATGGCCGCGCTCGCCGAGCTCGACCAGACCGGCCTGTCGCGCGCCGCCTGCTCGCGCCTCGCCGGCTTCGCCGAGCTCATGCAGCGCCTCGCCGTGATCCACGCCGCCGGCGCCCCGCTCGGCGAGCTCGCCACCGCCGTGCTCGACGAGAGCGGCTACCGCCAGACCCTCGCCGCCGAGCAGACCGAAGAGTCGCAGACCCGGCTCGAGAACCTTCAGGAGTTCGTCGGCGCCCTCGCCGAGTTCTCCGAGGACAACCCCGAGCAGACCCTCGCCGACTACCTCGAGCAGGTCAGCCTCGCCAGCGACAGCGACGACAAGCGCGACCAGGCCCGCAGCGTCCGCCTGATGACGATCCACAGCGCCAAGGGCCTCGAGTTCACCCGCGTCATTCTCACCGGCATGGAGGAGGGCGTGTTCCCCCACGGGCGCTCGCTGCAAGACCCGACGCAGATGGAAGAGGAGCGCCGCCTCGCCTACGTCGCGGTGACCCGCGCGCGTCGCGACCTCCTCATCACCCACGCCGCCCGGCGCACGCTCTACGGTCAGACCCAGGTCAACGACCCGTCCCGCTTCCTCCGCGACCTCCCCCCCGGCGCCAGCGACCGCGGCGGTCGGCGCCCCACCGCTGGCCACGGCGCGCCGCCCGAGCGCAGCTGGAACAGCGACATCGTCTACGACCTCGGCGAGGAGCGCGAGTCGGCGCCGTCGCGTCGCGGCGCAGCCCCCACGCAGCGCAGCGCGGCGCCGCAGCGCCGTCGCCCCGCCGAGGACGGCGTGCACCTCTTCATCGGCCAGCACTTCCGCCACGTGAAGTTCGGCGCTGGCGAGCTGGTCGGCTGGGACGGCCACGGCCCCGACCTCAAGCTCCAGCTGCGCTTCTCCGGCGAGGTCAGGACGATCCTCGCGCGCTTCTGCGAGCCGCTCTAGAACGGCCGCTGGTGCGGGGCCTGTGATACGGTGTCGCGCCATGTGTCGCCTCCTCGCCCCGGCCCTGCTCGCCTCCCTGCTCGCCCTCGCCTGTGACAAGGGCGCCCCGCCTCCCGGCTCCGGCTCCGGCGTCACCGGCGCGGCGGTCACGACCCCTGCGACCCCTGCGACCCCGGTGACCCCGGTGACCCCGCCCGGCGACCCCACGCCGGCCAACCCCGGCACAGGTGCCGTCTGCGGCGACAAGACCTGCGCCGCCGAGGAAGAGTGCATCTCCTACTACGGCGTCGCCGGCCCTGCAGGCCCGAAGTTCCAGGAGTGTGGCATCCGCTGCAAGGCCGGCTCCGGCAACGGCGGCTGTCCCGCGGGCAAGAGCTGCACGACCATCGCCGACGGCCCCGGCCCGGTCTGCCGCTGAGCAGCGCTCACCAGGCCGTCCGCGGCCGTATGCGGCATGGGCAATTTCGCTTATCGTGCCGGAGGCACCCATGCACATGAAAGCCCTGCTCCCCGCTCTGTGCGCCCTCTCCCTCGCGGCTTGCAACGAGGGCCCCGACAAGGGCACCAGCAGCGGCAGCGGCAGCGGCAGCGGAGGCTCATGGGCGGTCGGCGAGCGCGGTGCGATGGTCCGCCTCGATCCCTCCGGCACGATCGCCTTCTACCCGCTCGAGCTCGGCGAGGACCTGCGAGCGATCGCCTGTAAGGGCGAGGATCGGGCCGTGGTCGCCGGCGCCGCTGGCATCGTGCTCACGACCTTCGACGCAGGCGCCACCTGGCAGCGCCTCGACATCGGCGGCGCGATCGAACTCCGCGCCGTCGCCCTCTCCGCAGGCGCCGCTGGTTACATCGTCGGCGACGCCGTGGCCCTGCGCTCGCTCGACGACAGCCACACGTGGGAGCCGCTGCCGATCGACCCGCACGACTGGACCGCCGTCGCCACCACCTCCGACGGCACCACCGCCCTGCTCACCAGCGCCGCCGGCGACATCTTCCGCCTCGCCGACACCACCCTCACCCAGGTCCACGCGGGCGACGGTAGCCTGCTCACCGGCGTCGCCCTCACCCCCGACGGCGAGCACGCCGTCGCGGTCGGTCAATCCGGCCTGCTCCTGCGCAGCGACACCGCCGGCCGCACCTGGCACGCCGAGCTGCCCGCCACCACCCGCGATCTGCACGCCGTGCGCATCACCGGCGACGCCAGCCTGATCCTCGCCGTCGGCCAGGCTGGCACGGTGGTCCGCATCGCCCAGGACGACACCGCGGTCAGCGAGCTCCTGGACCCCGCCCTCTCGCTGCGCGCGATCCACCTGTCGACCCACCACGGCCACGCCGTCGGCGACGACGGCGTCATGTTCACCACCCACGATCAAGGCCGCAGCTGGGAGCCGATCGCCCTCGGCCTCGAGCAAGACCTCCTCGGCCTCGACGATCTCCACGGCGAGCCCCACCTGTGAGCACCCGCCGCGGACTGCTCCGTCTCGTCACCGCCGGCGGGGCGTTCGCGGCCTGTCGACCTGGCCCTTCGGACCTGCCCTCCGGGACAGATCGCTGGCACCCCTACGCCGGCGGCCTCGCCGACCTCCTGGTCGTCGGCGGCACGATCTGGACCATGGACCCGGAGCACCCCGAGGTCGGCGCCGTCGCGGCCCGCGGCGGCCGTGTGATCGCCATCGGCGATCCCGGCGATCTCACCCACCTCCACGGCCCACGCACCCGCGTCCTCGACCTCGGCGGCGGCCTCGCTGTCCCCGGCCTCACCGACGCCCACGCCCACCTCATCGGCCTCGGCGCCGAGCTCGAGGAGGTCGACCTCCGCGGCGTCACCTCGATCGACGCCGCCATCGCCCGTGTGCGCAGCTCGGCCCCGCCAACCGGCTGGGTGCTCGGCCGCGGCTGGGACCAAAACCTCTGGCCCGGCGCCGCCATGCCGACCCACGACCTCCTCAGCGCCGCCTTCCCCGACCGCCCGGTGTGGCTGCGACGGGTCGACGGCCACGCCGGCTGGGCCAACCTCGCCGCCCTCGCCGCCGCCGGTATCACCGCGGACACGCCCACACCTCAGGGCGGCGAGGTCATGCTCCGCGACGGCCCACACGGACGCGAGCTCACCGGCCTGCTCGTCGACGCCGCCATGGAACTCGTGCCCGTCCCCCGACCCGACCGCGACACCCTACGCCGACGAGTCCTCGCCGCCCAGGCCCGCGTGCTCCCGCTCGGCCTCACCGGCGTGCACGAGATGGGCGTCAGCCAGGACGGCGACGCCACCCTTCGCGCGCTGGCGAGCGCCGGCGAGCTCAAGCTGCGCATCACCGCCTACGCCGACGAGGACTGGTTTGTCCGCCAGCTTCGCCACAACCTGCCCGAAAAGCCAGGTCATGATCCGCGCTACTCTCTGGTCGGGGTCAAGCTCTACGTCGACGGCGCGCTCGGCAGCCGCGGCGCCGCCTTGCTCGCCCCCTACGACGACCGCCCCGGCCACCGCGGCGCCCTCCAGCACACCGCCGCCCAGCTGACCGAGCTCGTCCACATGAGCACCCGCCGCGGCTGGCAAGTCGCCGCCCACGCGATCGGTGACCGGGCGATCCGCGAGCTCCTCGATACCCTCGCCTCGCTCCCCCCCGACCGCAAGAGCGACCCCCGCCTCCGGGTCGAACACGCGCAGATCGTCGACCTCGCCGATATCCCCCGCTTCGCCAGCCTCGGCGCCGTCGCCAGCATGCAGCCGACCCACGCCACCAGCGACATGCCCTGGGTCCCCGCTCGCATCGGCGCGGCCCGCCTCCCCGGCGCCTACGCCTGGCGCCGATTCCTCGCTGCTGGCGTGCCGCTCGCCCTCGGCAGCGACTTCCCGGTCGAGCAAGCAAACCCGACCCACGGCCTCCACGCCGCCATCACACGTCAGGACGCCCACAGCCAGCCCCCCCGCGGCTGGCTCCCCGACCAGCGCCTCAGCCTGTGGCAGGCTGTCGCCGGTTTCACCACCGGCGCCGCCTTCGCCGCCAAACAAGAGCACTGGTGCGGTCGCCTCTCCCCCGGCATGGCCGCCGATCTGACCTGCTTCCACGACGACCTCCGCACGCTCCCCCCGTCCGCGATCCGAGACGCACCAGTCCGCGCCACGGTGGTCAGCGGCCGCGTCGTCTGGGAGTGAGCCTGCGCCATCGGATCGATGGTGCTCCGCGCCGCTGCGTGGTCCAATGACTGCTGTGGTCGGTAGGCATATCATCGCGGCGCTCGAGCACCGGGTCCCCGAGGCCCTGCGCGGCGACCTCGACACGCGCCGTCGCGCAATGCTCGCCCTCGGCGTCGCCTACACGATCGCGATCTTCTGCGTCCCGATCGCCGTCGTCATCGCGGTCATCGCCGAACCCTCCGATCGCCTGTTCGCCACCGCCAACACCCTCATCACGGCCGCGCTCGCGCTCACCACCGGTCCGTTGCTGCGCCGCGGCGGCCTCGTCTGGGCCACGGCCTTGCTCGCGGTCCTGCTGTTCGCCGGCACGTCCTTCGCCATGTTCATGGGCGGCGGGGTCCTGTCGCCCTTCGTCGGCCTCCACGCGCTCATCGCCGTGCTCGCCACGATCGTCGCCGGCCGCCAGGCGGGCATGACCTCGGCGGCGCTCAGCGTCCTCGCCATCCTCGCCTTCTACTTCATCGGCGACAGCGAGCAGGCGCTCCGCGGCCTCGTGCGCGTCTCCCACCCGGACCTCCTCGCGGCCATCGCCGCGATCGCCATCACCGTCGTCCTCACCATCTTCGCCGTGCTCTCCGAGGCGACCAAGCGCGAGGCGATCGTCCAGATCAGCGCCGCCACCCGCCGCCTCGAGACCCTCATTCACGAGGAGCAGCGCGCCCGCGAGGTCGCCAGCGAGGCCGTCGCCGCCAACGCGGCCAAATCAGCCTTCCTCGCCACCATGAGCCACGAGCTGCGCACCCCCCTCAACATCATCCTCGGCTACAGCGAGCTCGCGCTCGAGCACCTCGAGGAGCGCGGCGACGAGGAAACCGCCGAGGACCTGCGCCGGGTCCATGGCGCCGGCCAGCACCTCCTCGGCCTCATCAGCGACGTCCTCGACCTCAGTCGCATCGAGGCCGCCCGCCTCGAGCTCAGCCGCGAACCCTTCGACCTCGACGAGATGATCCGCGAGATGGTGCTGAGCTTCCAGCCGCTCGCCCTGCGCAACGAGGACCAGCTGAGCGCCGAGGTCCCGCCCGGCCTCGTCGTCGCCGGCCTCGACCGCACCCGCGTCCGCCAGATCCTCCTCAACCTCGTCAGCAACGCCATCAAGTTCACCCACAACGGACAGATCCGCATCCGGGCCCGCAGTGACGGCCACCACGTCGAGATCGCGGTCCGCGACGGCGGCATCGGCATCCCCGCCGACAAGCAGGGCGTCATCTTCCTGCCCTTCACGCAGGTCGACCCCTCGACCACCCGCCGCTACGAGGGCACCGGCCTCGGTCTCGCCATCTCGCGCAACCTCGCCGAGCTCATGGGCGGCAGCCTGTCCGTCGAGTCGAGCCCCGGCCACGGCAGCACCTTCACGCTCCGCCTCCCGTGCACCTGACAGCCCCAGCAAAGCCTCGCCCGCGGCGCAGCGAACACCATCGCTCGCCCGGGGAAGCCTTGAGCGTTCCTCCGATGCGCCTGTGTAGGGGCAGCGCGCAGCTTCGCAGGCGGGCTGCCTTCGGTTACTGTGGATCATGGTGAAACATCGTTCGGTAGGTTGGTGGATGGTACTTGCGGCGGCGACGGCCTGCGGCGACGCGGGCGGCGTGAGCACCGGCGACACGTCGCTCAGCGGCGGCCCCAGCACCAGCCTCCCTGCCTCGAGCACCGACACACCGACCGGCGACACGCCGACCACCAGCGGCGCCACGGCCACCGGCAGCAGCACGACCAACACGACCAGCACGACGAGCACGACCAGCGCGACCGGCACGACCGGCACGACCAGCGACACCAGCACCGGTCCGGCCTCGACCACCGGCACCGACAGCACCAGCAGCACCAGCGACTCGAGCGGCACCACCGGCGCGGTCGACTTCTGCGACGGCATGGGCGGCATCATCCTCCCCGGCGACGAGGTGACCTGCACCGGCGACCTCGGCAAGAAGACCTTCCTGTTCGCGATCTGCTCCTGCAGCGGCCTGACCGCCAACAACACCCTCAAGACCGACTCCTTCGACAGCAACGACATGATGAACATGATGCCGATGGACGGCGGCTCGGTCGGCGTCAACGGGGCCTACACCGCCTCCTCGAGCATCGACATCGGCGGCTCGTTGTGGGTCGACGGCAAGATCCAGACCTTCAACAAGCACGAGGTCGCCCAGGTCCTCCAGTGCAGCGACGACGTCACCGCCAAGGCGGCCTCACACGTCGCCGACGACATGTTCCTCGAGGGCAACATCGACGCCCAGAACAAGACCCTCACCATCGACGGCGACCTGCACATCCCCGCCGGCAAGCTGAACAACGGCGCCACCGTGCTCGGCAAGACCATCAAGGGCCCCGTCGACGTCAAGACCCCCTGCGACTGCAGCGACCTCATCGACGTGCCGGCGATCGTCCAGGGCTACATGGTCGACAACGACAACAACAGCGTCCCGATCGAGCCAGGCGAGCTGGTCGGCCTGCCCCAGCCCAAGGAGCTCGAGCTCCCCTGCGGCCGCTACTTCCTGACCGGCATCGACAGCAACAGCAGCCTCAAGATCACCCTCACCGGTCGCACCGTCATCGCCATCGCCGGCGACGTCAAGAACGCCGGCGCCTTCACCCTCGAGCTCGGCCCCGCCGCCGAGCTCGACCTGTTCATCGCCGGCAACGCCGAGTTCAACAACGTCGCCACGATCGGCGACCCCAAGCGCCCGGCCGCCACCCGCATCTACGTCGGCGGCAGCTTCAAGTTCGCCAGCAACTTCACCCTCGGCGCCAACCTCTACCAGCCCAACGCCACCTTCACCGCCAACAACATGTCGGAGATCTGGGGCTCCCTGTTTGTCGGCGGCCTCAACCTCGCCAGCCCGCTCGTCGTCCACTACGACCAGGCGATCCTCGACCTCGACGGCTGCGACGACCCCAACAAGCCCTGCGGCGACTGCCATGACTGCGCCAATCCGACCCCCACCTGCACCAAGGAGGGCACCTGCGGCCCCTGCGTGGTCGACAGCGACTGCTGCCCGCCGCTCGTGTGCGACGGCGGCAGCTGCAAGGCGATCATCCCCGGATAAGCGTCCGCGTCACGGCCCGACGAGCGGCCCCTCGTCGGGGACCAGCTCGACGGCCAGGCGCGTCGCCCCGCGCTGCACTTGCAAGCTCAGCGGCGCGCCCACGCCGCTGACCCGCCCGAGGTACGCCAGGTCGGAGACCCGCCGCACCGGCACCTCGTTGGCCGCCAGGATCAGATCGCCGGGCCGCAGCCCACCGCGCGCGCCAGGCCCCACCGGCGCGACCGTCAGCACCCGCACCGCCGGCCGGTCGTCGAGATCGCCGACATCGACGCCGAGCCGCGCGTGCCGGAATCGACCGTGGGCCCACACCTCGGCGAGGAACTTGCGGGCCATCGGCGCCGGAATGGCGAAGGCCACACCTTGCCCGTCGCTGCGCACCGCCGTGGTCAGCCCCAGCACCGCGCCGCTCAGGTCGACCAGCGGCCCGCCCGAGTTGCCGGCGTTGATCGAGGCATCCGTCTGGATGAAGCTCCACACCCCCCCAGGATCGAGCCCCTCAGGGTGCCCAAGATCGTCGTGATCACGACCGAGCCCGGAGATCACCCCGACCGTGACCGTGTCACCGAGCCCAAAAGGATGGCCCATCGCCATCACCCACTCCCCGGCGCGTGGCTGTCGCTCGCTCAGCGTCGCCGGCGTCCTCCCGGTCTCTGCGATCTCCGGGGCCAGCAAGGCCAGGTCGAGGTGGGGATCCCCGTAGACCAATCGTCCCGCGACCCGCACCCCGTCGGCGTACTCGATGGCGAAGCTCACCGCCTCCGCGATCACATGGTGATTGGTCAGGACCTGACCATCCGCGCGGACCACCATCCCACTGCCCACCCCGCGGCGTGGTCGGCCGCCATCGGGCCGCAGCACCGACACGACACTGACCACCGTCGGGCTGATCCGCGCCGCGAGCTCGGCGAAATCCGGCACCGCCGGCTTGTCCGGCGGCGCAGAACGCTCGATCACCGGAGCGTCGTCAACACGCTCCGCAGCCCGGCAAGCGGCAAACGCCAGCCCGAGGGCCAGCGTGGCGCCCACCCGCCGCTCACTCCTTGACGTCGTCCGCCGGGCCGGCCGCATTGGGCTCGGCGTCGTCGTCGTCGTCGTCGTCGTCGTCGTCGTCGTCGTCGATGTCGTCGTCATCGTCGTCCCCGGTCAGGATCGGCGCGTCGGTGCGCCGTGGGAACAACGGAGCCGCCGGCGCGGACCCCTCGCCGCGCCCTGGCTTGCCCTCGCCGTCGTCGTCCATGCTGCTCAGCGGCGCGATGTTCTCGGCCATGTCGGGCAGCGAGCGGAGGTACTCGTCGTACTTCTCCTTGGTGACGTTCCCGGCGCGGATGTTGCGGCGGATGGTCCGGAGATCGAAAAGCCGTTCAAATTGGCGCGAGATAACCATGGGCGGCTGACCTTGTAGACCAGCCGCACACGCCCGTCAAACCTCGACCCCACGAGGCCGCTGTCCGCGCGCCAGGCGACGGCGAGTCAGCTCACATCTGAGGTATCACCTGCTACGTCGCCGCCACCGGGCCGCAAACCCCGGCCGGACGGAATAGCGGCGCACTGGACATGGTTCCCAGGCGCCGCGCATATACTCTCGCCGGCCGCAGGCGGACCCCTTTGGTCCGCACGACACCCAGACCTGAGAGCCATTCCATGAGTATCGGAGCCTACGATATCCGCGTCGTCAACGACATGGTGGAGCGCGAGAGCGCCTTCGTCGAACGCCTCATGACCGAGGTCCACAAGGTGATCGTGGGCCAGGACGAGATGATCGAGCGCGTCTTCATGGGCCTCCTGTGCGGCGGCCACGTGCTCCTCGAAGGCGCCCCCGGCCTCGCCAAGACCTTGACCGTCAGCACCCTCGCGCGCGCCCTGAAGATGGACTTCAAGCGCGTCCAGTTCACCCCCGACCTCCTCCCCTCGGACGTCCTCGGCACGGTGATCTACAACCATCAGTCGGGCACCTTCACCAACCGCCGCGGCCCGGTCTTCACCAACCTCCTGCTCGCCGACGAGATCAACCGCGCCCCCGCCAAGGTCCAGAGCGCCTTGCTCGAGGCGATGGCCGAGCGCCAGGTGACGATCGGCGACACCAGCTACCCGCTGCCCAAGCCCTTCCTGGTCCTGGCGACCCAGAACCCGATCGAACAGGAGGGCACCTACACCCTCCCTGAGGCCCAGCTCGATCGTTTCATGTTCAAGATCAAGGTCGGCTACCCGACCGCCGAACAAGAGCTCACGATCATGCAGCGCATCGGCGCCGCCCCGCAAGGCAGCGTCACCCAGGTCAACCCCGTCATCGGCCCCGAGGAGCTCATCGCCGTCCAGCAGACCATGGACCGCATGATCGTCGAGCCGCCGATCCAGAAGTACATCGTCGACGTCGTCACCGCGACCCGCACCCCCGCCGCGGTCGGCCTCGAGACCCTCACCCCCTTCATCGACTTCGGCGCCTCCCCGCGCGCCAGCATCGCCCTGTTCCAGGCCGCCCGCGCCCACGCCTTCATGCGCCACCGCGGCTACGTCAGCCCCGAGGACATCAAGGCCGTCGCGCCCGACATCCTGCGCCACCGCATCATCCTCAGCTACGAGGCCGAGGCCGAGGGCGAGACCGTCGAGCACATCGTCCGCAAGATCCTCGAGCACGTCCAGGTCCCCTGACGCGTCGTCGCCATGGCCCGCACCACCGCCGATAGCCGCGCGGAGCAAGCCCGCGAGGAAGCCAAGGCCCGGACGGCCCAGCTGCTCCGCGAGATCCGTCGCATCGAGATCCAGACCTCGCGCCTGGTCAACCAGCACCTCGCTGGTTCCTACCAGTCCGTGTTCAAGGGCCAGGGCGTCGCCTTCTCCGAGGTCCGGCAGTACACCCCCGGCGACGACGTGCGCACGATCGACTGGAACGTCACCGCCCGCACCGGTGAGCCCCACGTCAAGCTGTTCGCCGAGGAGCGCGAGCTCACCGTCATGCTCATCGTCGACATGTCGGCCAGCCTCGACCTCGGCAGCCGCGACTTCGACAAGCGCCACCTCGTCGCCCGCCTCGCCGCCACCTTCGCCTTCTCGGCGATCCGCAACAACGACCGCGTCGGCCTGATCGGCTTCACCGACGAGGTCGAGGTGTTTGTCCCCCCCCGCAGCGGCCGCAAGCACGTGCTCGCCGTCGTCCAGCAGCTGCTCACCCACGAGACCCGCCGCCGCGGCACCCGGGCCGCCGCCGGCCTCGAGTATCTGGCTCGCCTCGCCCGCGGCCACACCGTGGCGATCCTGATCTCCGACTTCGTCGACGTGCTCCCCGACGAGCCGGCTCGCCTCGACGAGGCCCGCGCCTTCGAGCACGCCCTCAAGGTCGTCCGTCGCCGCCACGACCTCATCCCGATCCGCGTCGAGGACCCCGTCGAGCTCGAGCTCCCGGCCCTCGGCCTCGTCGCCTTCGAGGACCTCGAGCTGCTCGGCCTCGGCGGCGAACACTTCGTCGACCTCAGCCCCCGCCGCGCCGCCCGCTACCGCAAACAGGTCGCCGAGGAGCGTGAGCGCGTCGACGCCCTGCTCCGCAAGCTGCGCCTCGACGGCATGTCGATCCGCTGCGGCGACGACTGGCAAAAACCCCTCGTCCACTTCTTCGCCCGGCGAGCCCGGAGGATGCGCCGATGACCGCCTCCCTGACCCTCGTAGCGCTGCTCCTGGCCGCACCGGCCCCCACGGACAGCCAGCCTGTCCCGAAGGACAGCCAGGCTGTCCCAACGGCCATGCCGACGGCACCTGTCCCGACGGACAGCCAGCCTGTCCCAAAGGCCATGCCGACGGCACCTGTCCCGACGGACAGCCAGCCTGTCCCAACGGACATGCCGACGGCACCTGTCCCGACGGACATGCCGACGGCACCTGTCCCCGCGGTCCCTGCCTCGCCGCCGGCTCCGGTCGCGCCCATCGGCCCAGACAGCACGGCCGCCCCAGAGGGCCCTGTCGCCGTCACGGCCCAGATCTCCCCCGATCCGTCCCAGATCGGCGACCTCATCAAGCTCGAGCTCACGGCCGTGTATCCGGCCGGCTACACCGTCAACCTCCCGCTCGGCCTCGTGCTCGACCCGCTGCACCTCGTCTCCGTCGACGAGTCCGAGCCCGAATCGACCGGCCAGGGCTTCCGCAAGGTCTTCACGATCACCGCCCAGCACTTCGCGGTCGGCGATGCCCGCGTGCCCGCCTTCCCGCTCACCTACCTGGGCCCCGATGGCGCCGTGCAGACCGTCCAGGTCGCGCCCACGCCCTTCACCGTCAGCAGCCTGCTGGCCAACGAGCCCGACCCCAAGCGCCAGGCCGAGGACCCACCCGTCTCGCTCGAGTACCCCAACCGCCGCGCCGAGATTATCATCTACAGCGCGGCGGCTGCCCTGCTCGTCGGCCTGGTCGGTGGCCTGCTGTGGGCCCGCTGGCGCCGCCGCCCGCGGCCGATCGTCTTGCCGCCGCCCGTGCCCGCCCACGTCGTCGCCTACCAGCAGCTCGAGGAGCTGCAGAAGGCCGAGCTGGTCGCCCGCGGCGCCTACCAGGACTACTACCTGCAGCTCACCGAAATCGCGAAGGGTTACATCGAGGGCCGCTTCGGCATCGACGCCCTCGACCGCACCACCGACGAGCTGCGCCGCGCCCTCGAGCAGGCCGCGGCCCAGATCGCCCCGCTCAAGCCGACCGAGCTGGTCCGCTTCCTTCAAGCCTGTGACCTCGTCAAGTTCGCCCGCTTCGCCCCGCCCGGCGCCGAGGCCGAGGCCGCGCTCGCCGAGGTGCGGAAGATGGTCGACGACACCGCCCCGCAGCTCGCCAAGGCCGAAATCAAACCTGACCCGAAGGACAGCTCGCCGCCCGACAACAAGCCCGAGCCGGAGGTCGCCGCGTGAGATCGCTGCTCCCCATCCTCGGCTTCGCGCTCGCCGCCGTCGCGCTCGCCCTCGGCGGCGTCGCCCTCGTCATCGGCGAGGACCTGCGCTTCATCGTCCTCGACACCCCCTGGTGGCTGCTCACCGCCCTCGTGCCGCTGCTGGCCCTCGTCGTACGTGCCGCCCTGACCCCGCGTCCGCCGACGATGCAGTTCTCGCGCACCCGCTCGGCCCGCAGCCTCGGCCCCGGCCTCGCGGCGCGCCTGGCCCACCTCCCGGACGGGCTGCGCCTCGCCGCCGGGCTGCTGCTGGCCTTCGCGCTCGCGCGCCCGCAGTCGAGTCGCCTCACCGACCGCGTCGAGCACGAGGGCATCGACATCGCCATCGCCCTCGACCTCAGCGAGTCGATGGAGGCCGATGACCTGTTCCCCAACCGCCTCGAGGCCGCCAAGGAGGTGATCGACCAGTTCATCGCCCGCCGCCCGCACGACCGCATCGGCATGGTCGCCTTCGGCGCCTACGCGTCGACCGTCTCGCCGCTCACCGTCGATCACGGGGTCCTGCGTCAGCTCGTCCGCCGCCTCCAGCTAGGCGGCATCGACGGCACCAAGACGGCGATCGGCGCCGGCCTCGGCCTCGCGCTCAACCGCCTCAAGGAGTCGGACGCCGCCACCCAGGTCCTGGTCCTCCTCACCGACGGCGTCCACAACGCGGAGGGCATCGACCCCGACTCCGCCGCCGCCGAGGCGAAGGAGCGAAACATCGCCGTCTACACGGTCCTGATCGGCCGCCACGCCAGCGGCCAGAGCGTCGACCCCGGCCGCCTCGAGCGCATCGCCGGTCTCACCGGCGGCTACGCCTACACCGCCGAGGACCAGCAGGGCCTGGTCACCACCTTCCAGGATCTGCTCGACAAGCTCGAGCGCTCGACGATCGCCGGTGAACACGTCCGCGCCGAGCTGTTCTTCCTGTTCCTGTGGCCCGCGCTGCTGTTGCTGCTCGCCGACGTCCTGCTGCGCTCGACCCGGCTGAGGAGGTTCCCATGAGCTTCGCCCTCGCTCCCGTGGCGCCTGAAGCCGCAGTATCCGCGGTATCCGCGGTATCCGCCCCCCCGGCCGACACCGTCCGCACGCTCTTCGACACCCTCGTGCTCGGACGCGGCGACCTCCTGTGGCTGCTCGTGCTCGTACCCCTCGTGGCCGCCGGCTACGTCTGGGCCTCGCGTCAGCGCCGCGCCGGCTTCTCACGCCTCGGCAATCCAACCCTGGTCCAGCGCCTCGTCACCAGCGTGCACCGCGGCAACCGCCTCGTCATCGCGGTCGTCACCACCCTCGCCGCGCTGTTCCTCGTCGGCGCGCTCATGCGCCCGCAGTACGGCGGCACCTCGCGCATGGTCCCGGTCGGCGGCCTCTATGTCGGCCTGGTCGGCGACTACCCCTAGTCGCTGCTCGCCAAGGAGGTCTACCCGGCGCGCTGCGAGCGACTCGCCGCGGAGCTGCGCCGCTTCCTCGACGAGGCCGAACACCGCGGCGACCAGGTCGGTCTGGTCGTGTTCGCCGGGGCCGCGCGCGGCCTGCCGGTCAGCCGCGACACGCGGGTGCTCAAGCTCTACCTCGACAAGGCCGACCCCCGCACCGAGAACCCCGGCGGCACCGCGATCGGCAAGGCGCTCAAGCTCGCGATTCAGTACCTCGTCGACGCCCGCCAGGCCGGCCAGAGCAACACCGCCGAGGCCAAGAGCGACGCCCCGCCGGCGCCCGAGGCCGATCAGGTGATCATCCTCCTCACCGACGGCGAGGACACCAGCTCGCGCCCCAACGAGATGGCCGCCGAGGCCGCCAAGCTCGGCATCCGCATCTACACCGTCGGCATCGGCTCGAAGTCCGGCGAGCCGATCCAGAAGTTCGACGCCAAGGGCCAGCCCGACGGCTATCAGACCGACGAGAAGGGCAACTACCTCATGACCCGCGTCGATGAGGCTGGCCTGAAGAAGCTCTCCGAGACCACCGGCGGCGAATTTGTGCTCGTCGAACCCGAACGCTTCGGCCTCGACGCCGTCTCCGAGTGGGTCCGCGACCTTACGCGCGGGCAGCGAGCCGACACCGTCACGCTCGATCGCGAGGAGGCCTTCCCCTTCCTCGTCGCCCCCGCGCTGCTGTTGCTCGCGCTGTCGCTGGCTCTCGGCGAGCGCAGGAGGACGACATGATGCTCTCCAGCAAGACCCTGCTCGGCCTGCTGGCGGCCGGTTGGCTCGCCGAGGCCCTCGCGTCCACCCACGGCGACATCGACGCTGGCGTCGCCGCCTACAACGCCGGCGACAGCGAGGCCGCCCTCACCAGCTACGCCGCCGCCGAGGCCGACCTCGGCGAGCGCCCCGAGATCCATTTTAATAAGGGCCTCGCGCTGCTCGCCAAGGACGACAAGGAGGGCGCCCGCAAGGCCTTCGAGCACGGCACCGAGTCCGAGTTCTCGGCCGTCCACGCGAGCGCGGAATACGAGCTCGGCAACCTCGAGCTCGACGCCGAAGCCTTCGACGCCGCCATCGAGCGCTACACCAAGTGCCTGAAGCTGAAGCCCGACCACGCCAACGCCAAGTGGAACCTCGAGCTCGCCCTCCTGAAGAAGAAGCAGAAGGAAGAGGAGGAGGAGAAGAAGAAAAAAGAGGAGGAGAAGAACAAGGACGAGAACAAGGACGAGAACAAAGACGAGGAGAAGAAGGACGAGGAGAAGAAGGACGAGGAGAAGAAGGACGAGGAGAAGAAGGACGAGGAGAAGAAGGACGAGCAGAAGAAGGACGAGGAGAAGAAGGACGAGCAAAAGCCCGAGGAGAAGAAGGACGAGCCGCAGCCGCAGCCGCAGCCGCAGCCCCTCGATCGGGCTGATCTCGACAAGGCGCTCGAGCAGCTCGACGCCGAGGATAAGTTCCAGCTGGGGCGCCCGCAGGGCCGCCAGGTGCCCGTAGAGAAGGACTGGTGAGATGCCCGGACGTCGCCGCTTCCTGACCGGTGTTGCCGGCGCCGCCGCGCTCGGCCTGCTCGCGCGTACAGTTCATGCGGCCGACCGCGTCACGGTGTCAGTCGAGCTCGACCGCAGCAGCACGCAGGTCGGCGAGGCCGTCGAGTTCACGATCCAGGTCGAGCGGGTGGGGGAGGGCAGGGGCATCCCCGATCCGGTGCTCCCCGATTTCACTGCGCTCGGCATCGCGATCGGCGGCGACCCGTCCACCTTTCGCGGCTTCACGTCGATGAACATCAACGGCGTCAGCCAGTCGCGGATCACCCAGACCTACAGCTACACCCTGATCCCCAGCAAGCCAGGCAAGTTCTCGCTGCCGGTGCACGTGATGAACGGCGCCGTGAAGATCAACGCGATCCGCACGCCGATCCTCGAGGTGACCGGGACCGCCGTCACCGCCGCGCCGCCGGTCGCCGGCAGCAGCAGCGACCCGACCCAGGCCCAGGGCGAGATCTTCCTGTGGACCCGCCTCGACAAGCCGCGCGCCTACGTCGGTGAGCAGCTGATCTACGCGCTCGAGGTCTACGAGCGCCTGCCGTTCCCCAACATCCAGCTGCGCGCGTTGCCCGGCTTCCCCGATTTTTGGAGCGAGGAGCTGCCAGACGGCGAGATGCGCACCGAGGCCGTCGCCGGCGTCGGCTACCGCGTGCATCCTGGCCTGCGCCGGGCCCTGTTCCCGCAGCGTGCCGGCACGCTCACGATCTCCGCGCCCGAGGTCAGCGTCGGCATGCGTCGCCGCGTCGGCGGCCGCGCGACCACCGTCGAGGTCCTGCCGCTGCCGAGCGAGGGGCGCCCCGCCAACTTCTCCGCCAACAACGTCGGCCTGTACACGATCGCCGCCAAGGTCGATCGCGCGAAGGTCAAGCAGGGCGAGCCCTTCACGCTGACGATCACGATCGCCGGCACCGGCAACATCCGCGTGATCGATCCCGGCGCCTGGCCCGAGCTCGATGGCCTGCGTCGTTACGACCCCAAGCTCGAGACCCACGCGAGTGTGGGCCCCCAGCTCGGCGGGGAGCAGATCTACGAGTTTCTCATCATCCCCGAGCGGGCCGGCGCCCTGCAGGTCCCGGTCCACAGCTTCAGCTTCTTCGACCCGGCGACCGCCCGCTACCAGACCGTCAGCACCCAGCCGATCGAGATCACCGTCACGGGAGATCCCAACGTGCCGGCGCCGAGTCCGGCGAACACCGACGCTCCTGCGCCTGGCAAGGCGACGGCGCGCGACGACGGCCTGCTCGCCCCGCTCATCACCCCCGACGTGGTCCCTCGGGTCGCTGTCGCCACGTCCTGGCTGACCCCGCGACGATTCACCACCGGCATGCTGCTCGCCCCTGTCGCGCTCGCCGTCGGCGGCCTCGCTCGCGGCTTGTGGCGCCGTTTTGGCCCCGATGAGACTTCGCGCGCCAGCGCGGCTCGCCTCGCGCGCCAGCGTGGCCTCATCGCCCAGGCCGAGGCTGGTGTCGCCTCTGGCGAGGGTTTCTATCATGCCCTCTCGCAGCTCCTTCAGGTCCTCGCGGTCGAGCGCGCCGGCGCGGAAGGCGAGGGTCTGCCGCGCCGGGCCTTGCTCGAGCTGCTCGCTCGCAAAGGGGTCGACGCGGAGGATCTCAAGCGCCTTGGCCAGCTCCTCGACCGCGCTGACGCGGCCCGTTTTGGCGCCGCGAGCGAGGCCGCGAGCGAGCGCAAGGTCGCCCTCGACGACGCGCTCACGCTCGTCCGTCGCTCGTCGCTGGCAAAGAAGGTGGTGACATGAGGCTCATCGGCCTGTTGGTACTGCTGGCCACGGTCACCACGATCGGCACAGCACGCGCCGACGTCGTCGATGAGGCCTTCGTGCGCGGCAACCAGGCCGCCAGCGGCGGCGATCTTGCGGCTGCGGTCGCCGCGTATGAGGAGGCCGAGCGCCTGCTGCCCGGTCGCAGTGCCCTGCTCTCGTTCAACCTCGGCACCGCCTACGCTCAGCTCGGTGACATCGGTCGCGCCACGTATCACCTGCGGCGGGCCTTGCAGGCCGAGGCTCGGGCCAGCGAGGATGTCGCCGCGGCCGCCCAGCGAAACCTTGGCATCGTGCGTCAGCGGCTCGAGGTCGCCGCGGTCGCCAACGGGGCCCAGACCGACCGGCCCGAGACCTGGCGAGACGCCTTGCTGGCGGCCGTCGGCGACCCGAGCTTCGGCTGGCTGGCCCTGGTCGCGGGTTGGTTGGCGCTGGCGATGTGGTTCCTGCGCGGTCGCCTCGGCGGTCGCGCCCCGGGAGGTGTGGTCAGCAGCGTGATCGGCGTGCTGGTGGCGATCTACCTCGTGATCGGCAGCCTCCACGGGTACGCGGTGCGCGCCGAATCCGAGGCGCCACAGGCGATCGCGTTAGCGGCCAAGCTCGAGGTGCGCGAGGGTCCCGGCAGTCACCGGAAGGCGCTGTTCGTCGTGCAAGGTGGGAGCCGCGTACGCATCGTCGATCGCGGGTCGAGCTGGCTGCGGATCCGTCTGCCGGACGGCCTCGAGGGGTGGGCGCCGCAGGCTGAACTCGGCGAGCTGCGTTCGCAATGACGGTCGCTTGTGTCGTCGTCGTGCTCGCTAGCGCAAGTCTAGAGATGGCGTCGGCGTGCACAGGAGCGCCCGAAATTGGCCGTAGCGTTTTTCCCGGCCAGGGATAATGTAATGGAATCGTGCTTGCGGTCCTCGCAACCAAGATTCGCAGCAACGGTGAAGCCTCTGTGGCGACCGCGGTTGGGAAGGCATACGAGGGGTTCCTGATCTCGGAGCCAGTCGTCGGTCGCGGGATGGTGATCTTCCGCGATCCAAACGGTCGCCGCATGGTCACCACCGCGGTGCGCCGGATCCTCACCACCGAAGAGCGCCAGCTGTTCTACGTGGAGACCGAGAACAGCGTCTACCGGATCGCCATCGTCGACCATATCGCGGCCCGGGCCAGCACCGCGGTCGGCTAGGCCAGACGACCTCAGCGGCGCTGGTACACGTGCACCCGCAAGTACGAGCCCGCGTCGTGCCCCGGCCACACGGGGTGGTCCGGCCCGGGCCCCAGCGCCAGCACCCGCGTCCACAGGCCGCCGCGAGCGTCCAGCATCACCGCGTCGAGCACCGCGCCGCCCAGGTGCTGCGAGCAGCTGCACACCACCGCGAAGCCGCCGGCCTGCACCCGTGGTAGCAGCCGACCGAGGCTCGCCGTCATCGCCCCCGCCGCGCGGTCGACGTCCCGCGCGCTGCTGGCGACCCGCGGCGGGTCGAACACCAGTACGCCGAAGGGCCCGGCCAGCCGGGGGTCATCGAGCGCCCCGAACATATCGCCCTGAACCCACGTGCAGCGCTCCGTGAGCCCGTTGCTGTCCGCGTTGCCACGCGCGCACTCGAGGGCCTTTGCGCTCTGGTCGAGCCCCACCGTCGGCACCCCGAGCGCTGCGGCGTGGATCGCAAACCCGCCGACGTGACAGCCCACGTCGAGCAGCGCCCCGCCGCTCACCCGCGCGAGCTCGGCGATCGTCCGCCGGTTGTCGCGCTGGTCGAGGTACGCCCCGGTCTTCTGCGCCGGCGGAGCGGGCACACAAAACTTCAAGGTGTGCTCGCAGAACTCGAGCCGCGGGTCGTCGCCGGCGCTCTCGTGCAGCTGTTGTGTCAGCGTGAAGCCCTCACGTTCGGCGGCCTGCGCCGGGGCCACCACGAACAGCCGCCCCGACGTGCGCGCCGCGAAGAAGGCCGCCAACTCATCCTGCCGCGCGGCCATCCCCGCGGTCGCGATCTGCAGCACCGTATCGCGCCCATAGCGATCGACGGTCAGCCCCGGCAGTCCGTCGCCCTCGCTGTTGATCTCCCGCCAGGCGTTGGTCGGTCCATCGGCCCGCAGTCCGAGCGCGGCCCTGCCTGCGAGCGCCGCTTCCAGTCGCCGCGTCAACCAGTCCGCGGGCGGTGGTGCGGCCCCGAAGCTGATCACGCGCAGCGGGATCTCCGAGTCTGGCGCGACCAACCCCCACGCCAGCGTCTGCCCGCGGTGGTCGGTCAACTCGGCCAGCTGCGACGGATCTGCCGGTCCCCACACCTTGCCGACCTGACGGCGGCGGATCCACGGACCCTCGTGCGGCCCGACCCGGCCTGCGTCCCTGCGAAGCTCCACGCGCGTGCTCACCGGCCGCATCTACCACGCCGGCCGGCCCAACGCTTTGCTATCTTGCCCGCGATGCTCGTCTCCTCCGCCGCGCTGCTCGTGGCCGTCCTCGCCGCCGGACCGGCCGCTCCGCGCGGCAACACGGTCCTGCGCAAGGACCTCGGCGAGCGCGTGTTCACGGTCGCCGCCTCGGCTCGTTTGGGCATCCTGATCGGCAGCGGCGACGTCGTCATCTCGCCGCCGCTCGGCTTCGGCTTCGGCCTCAAGCTCGCCTACTACCCGCTCCAGCTCGGGCCCATGCGCTTCGGCTTCGCCTTCCATGGCGGGCACAGCCGGTACATGCGCGCCCGCCAGGTCCCCGGCCTCGGCAGCGAGGGCAGCGGCGACGCCCCGCTCGCGCGTCGCTGGTCGGTGCTCTCCCACACCGACATCGCCTTCGGCCCGCACTTCCAGCTCCCTGCTGGGCCGCTGCTGATCGAGTTCGGCGTCGGCGGAGGTCTCGGCGTCTCCAGCTGGCGGCGGGTCGTCGACGCCGAGCCAGGCCACGACGAGAGCACCGTCGCCTACAACGGCCTCGTGCGCGCCGACCTCAGCCTCGGCGTCCCGATCCGCAACAACCAGGGCATCAGCCTCGGCGTCGACCTGCAGAAGTACTTCTCGCAGACCCGCGTCGTCACCGACCTCGAGGCCCCAGCCGGGGCCAAGCCCGACAGCGTCATCTTCGACCTCACCCTCGCCGTCACCGTCGCCTACCAGATGTGGTTCTAAGGACATGTCCATGCAGACACTCAGCCCGCACCCCTGGCGCCGCGCCCCCGAGGGCCCCGTCGTGGCGATCATCATGGACGGCGTCGGCATCGGCACCGGCGACCACGGCGACGCCGTGGCCCAGGCCCACACTCCGACGCTCGACGCCCTGCGCGGCCTGCCGTCGTTCACCAGCCTGCTCGCCCACGGCACCGCCGTCGGCATGCCCTCCGACGCCGACATGGGCAACAGCGAGGTCGGCCACAACGCGCTCGGCGCCGGCCGCATCATCGACCAGGGCGCCAAGCTCGTCAGCGAGGCGATCGCCTCCGGTGATCTATTTCGCGGCGACAGCTGGAAGCAGGCGATCGCCACCGTGATCGCCTCCGGCGAGCCGCTGCACCTCATCGGCCTGCTCTCCGACGGCAACGTCCACAGCCACATCGACCACCTGATCGCCCTCCTGCGGCGCGCCGCCGGCGATGGCGTGCACCGAGCCCGCGTCCACATCCTGGTCGACGGTCGCGACGTCCCCGGCCGCTCCGCGCTCGTCTACATCGACCGCCTCGAGCAGGTCCTCGCCGAGCTCTCGCACGCCGGCCGCGACTATCGCATCGCCAGCGGCGGCGGGCGCATGATCGTCACCATGGACCGCTATGAGGCCGACTGGCAGATGGTCGCCCGCGGCTGGCAGATCCACGTCCGCGGCGAGGGCCGGCGCTTCGCCCGCGCCCGCGCCGCGGTCGAGACCCTCTACAAGGAGACCGGCCTCGACGACCAGAACCTGCCCGGTTTTGTCATCGCCGACGAGCACGGCCCCGTCGGGCCGATCCACGACGGCGCCGCCGTGCTGCTTTTTAACTTCCGCGGCGACCGGGCCCTCGAGCTCACCCGCGCCTTCGAGGACGACGCCTTCACCGCCTTCGATCGCGGCCCAAGGCCACGGGTGTACTTCGCCGGCATGACCCAGTACGACGGCGATCTCGGGCTCCCGCGCCGCTATCTGGTCGCGCCGCCGGCGATCGCCGGGACCATGGGCGAGATGCTGGCGACCAGCGGCGTCTCGCAGCTGGCGATCAGCGAGACCCACAAGTTCGGCCACGTCACCTACTTCTGGAACGGCAACCGCTCCGAGCCCTTCGACCCCAGGCTCGAGACCTACGTCGAGATCGCCTCCGACCTCACCCCGCTCGAGCAGCGCCCGTGGATGAAGGCCGCCGAGATCACCGACCGCCTCATCGCCGAGATCGACCGCCTCCACCCCCGCTTCGTCCGCCTCAACTTCGCCAACGGCGACATGGTCGGCCACACCGGCGACCTCCACGCCACGATCCTCGCGGTCGAGGCCGTCGACCTCTGCGTCGGTCGCATCCTCGCCGCGCTCCGTAAGCGCAAGGGCATCGCCCTCGTCACCGCCGACCACGGCAACGCCGACCAGATGTTCGACCGCCGCCCCGACGGCGCCCTCCAGGTCCGCACCAGCCACACCCTCAACCGTGTCCCCCTCGCCATCGTCGACCCGCGCGAGCCCGGCGGCGGACCCCGCCTCGCCCCTCCGCCCGGCGCCGGCCTCAGCAACGTCGCCGCCACCTGCCTCGAGCTGCTCGGCCACGCCGTCCCCGAGAACCTGCGCACCAGCCTGCTGGCGCCCGTTCGCTGACGCTTCGGCGCTCGCGCGCTCGCGCTCACACACGCCGACCCGCCGCCGGCTTCCCGCCGGCGACCGGCTTTGCTAATGTCCGCGCCATCTCGCCCGGAGACCGCCCGATGACGCTTCGCCGCCGCCTGTCCACCACCACGCTCCTTGCCCTCTCGCTGGTCGCCACGGCCGGCTTCGCCACCCAAGGCTGCGGCGACAAGGGCGGCTACCGCGGCGGCAAGAAGTCGAAGGCGCGCCTGTGGCTCGACGAGCCGTCGGGCGGCGAGAAGCAGGGCAACAAGATCATCTTCTCGCAGCTCGGCCTCGTCTTCGAGATCCCCGAGACCCTCTACGTCTTCAAGAACTGCGACGAGGTCGGCCACTCGCCCGAGGGCGAGGAGAAGTGGGTGCCGATCCTCGCGTGCGCCTCGACCGGCGCCTCGGCCGATCCAGACGGCGTCGGCGAGCCCGCGGCCGACAGCGACGCCGTCGCCCTGACCTTCTATCTCGCGCCCAAGGGGCGCCCGATCGACGAGCGCGCCGTCGCCTACTACACCAACGCGTACAAGGAGTCGGGCCTCAAGGTCGAGGAGCTCGCCTTCAACGACGACTACTTCTACAAGACCGGCATCTACGCCAAGCTGCAGGTCATGGACGAGAGCGGCACCAACGCGGTCCGCGAGATCCAGCAGTTCATGTGGCCCGTCAGCGATGTCGTGTTCATCGCCCGCATGGAGTACCCCTACGGTGACAACCGCGCGATCGGCACCGACTGGAAGGCGATCATGCCGTACTTCAAGACCAGCGCCGACGCGAAGCCTGTCGTGGAGTAACGGGCTCGGACCTGCCCCAAGGGGCAGGCCCTGGTCCGCGCTGCGGCGCCAGCTGTGTCCTCAGCTGGCCCACTTCGGCCGGAAGCCGCCCGCCCGGACGGTGAGCACCTCGTAGCCGGTCGCGGTGACGAGCAAGGTGTGCTCGGCCTGCGCGCTCCACCGCTTGTCCTGCGTGACCGCCGTCCAGCCGTCGCTGAGGATGTCGCAGTGCTTGCTGCCGAGGTTGATCATCGGCTCGATGGTGAAGGTCATGCCCGCCTTGAGCCGCATGCCGACGCCGCGCTTGCCCACGTGGGACACCTGCGGCGGCATGTGGAACTCGCGGCCGATGCCGTGGCCGCAGAACGCCTCGACCACCCCGTAGCCGTGCTTCTTGCCGGCGAACTCCGAGATCGCCGCGCCGATGTCGCCGATCTGCTTGCCCGGCGCCACCTCGGCGATGCCGATCCACAGGCTCTCGCGGGTCACGTCGATCAGCTTCTGCGCCTCCGGCGTGGTGCTGCCGCCGACCACGAACATGTCGGAGCAGTCGCCGAAGTAACCATCCAGCGTGGTCGTGATGTCGAGGTTGACGATGTCGCCAGCCTTGAGCTCGCGCTTGCCCGGGATCCCGTGGCAGATGACCTCGTTCACCGACGTGCAGATCGACTTCGGGAAGCCCTTGTAGTTCAGCGGCGAGGGGTACGCGCCGTGCTTGATGATGTAGTCGTGACAGAGCCTGTCGAGCTCGCCCGTGGTCACGCCTGGCACCACGTGCGGCTCGATGAATTCCAGCACCGATGCGGCCAGGCGACAGGTCGCCCGCATCTTTTCGATCTCAGCTTGACTCTTGATCTCGACCGCCATGCAGTCCCTGGCTGCGCCGTAGAGGGCGCGCGAAGTGAGTGAGCGCAAACGCCCGGCGATCGCCGCTGCGAAGCCCATGGCCGGGGAGCATGGGAGTGACGCCACGCTCCGGTCAAGACCCCGCGCGCGTGACGCTTCGCTGGCGGCCCCGCATCAGCTGTGCGAAGGTTCGCCCCCGCATGGACCCCAGCCGCAGCCCGGAGTCGGTCTTCGACGCCCTCGCCGCGCGGCAACTCCTCATCGTCAGCGGCAAGGGCGGGGTCGGTCGCACCACCGTCGCCGCGCTCCTCGGGCTGGCCCTGGCCCGCCGCGGCCGAAAAGTCCTGGTCGCCACCGTCGGCCTCGACGACCGCCTGGCATGGATGCTCGGCCAGCCGGCCCTGCGCGAGACCCCGGTCGCCGCCGCCCCGAACCTCTACGTGCAGCGGGTCGTCCCACACGTGTGTATCCGCGAGTACGGCGCGCTCATCCTCCACAGCCAGCGCATCGCCGACGCCGTCTTCGACAACGGCGCCATGCGCCGCCTGCTGCGCACGATCCCCGGCCTCGACGACTTCGCCATCCTCGGCAAGGTCTGGCACGAGTCGGTCCGCGCCCACAGCTACGACGCCATCATCTTCGACGGCCCCGCCACCGGCCACCTCCGCTACACCCTCGGCATCCCCCAGGCCATCCTTCGCACCCTCTCGGTCGGCCCGCTCCCCCGCGAAGCTCGCCTCATGCAGGACAGCCTCGAGGACGGCGCCCGGGTCCAGGCCGTGCTCGTCGGACTCCCCGACCGCTGGCCCCTCAGCGAGCTCGGCGAGATGGCCAACGCGCTCCGTGAGGAGCTTCACGTGAACATCGGCGCCGTCGTCGTCAACGGCCTGTGGCCCGAGCTGCCTGAGCTCGGCACGCCCGTCTCCGACCCCGCCGTCGCCCGCGTCCTCGCGGCCACCGCGGTGGTCGCCCATCAGGCCCGCCGCCAGCGCGAGGGCGTCGCCGCCTGGCTCGCCGAGGAGACTGTCCGCAGCGCCGGAAAGCTCGCGCCGGTGCTCGCGCTGCCGTGGCGCTTCGCCGGCTTCGCCGGCCTGCCCGACCTCGAGCAGCTGCTCGCGGGGCTCGGACCGTCGGCGCTCGCACAACCTGTCCCCTCAGACAGGTGATCACGAACATGTCCCTTCGACCAGCCACCCCGCGATCAAGCCAGCTCGAGCTCGACGAGCAGCTGCCCGGAGTCGACCGCCGCGCCCTCGCTGGCGTGCACGTGCAACACCTTCCCGCTCGCCGGCGCGATGATCTCGTTCTCCATCTTCATCGCCTCGACGATCACCACCGCCATGCCGCGCTCGACCACCTGACCCACGCTGACCAGCACGCGCACGACCCGGCCCGGCATCGGCGCCTTGAGCCGCGAGCCCGCGGCGCTGCCAGCCCGGCCGCTGCTCATCGCCGCCGCCAGCGCGGCCTCCTGCGCGGTCTGCAGCTGCACCTTGCTGGCGACCCCGCCGAGGCTCGCCGACCCGGGCGACGCCTGCCCGTCGAGCGTCACCAGCCGCTGCCCGTGGCCGTCAGCGTCGCGGACCAGGCTGCGCCCGCCCGGGGTCACCACCACCGTGCGCGCGACGCCGTCCACCACCACCCGCTCGCCCTCCACACGGACCGTGTGTGTGCGCTCGCCGACGCGGACAATGAACTCTTGAACGCTCGTCACGGCCGCGGAGAGTAGACCCATGCCACCGACCGTGTCCACGACCGACCCGCTCGCCTTCGCCGCCGCCCGCCGCGTCGTGCTCTGCGTCGGCCCCGGCGGCGTCGGCAAGACCACCTGCGCCGCCGCCCTGGCGCTCGGCTCGGCCCAGCGCGGCCGGCGGGTCCTGGTCGTCACGATCGACCCGTCGCGCCGCCTCGCCCAGGCGCTCGGCTTTCACACAACTGGCGCCGGCACACCGATCGAGGGCGGCACCCCGGTCGCCGTCGAGCTCCCCCCCAACCAGGCGTCCGGCGGCCTCTCGGGCGGGAGTCTGCACGCCTTGTGGCTGGCCACCGAGCAGGTGTTCGCCGAGCTGGTCCGCACCTACGCCGAGACCCCCGCCGCGGCCGACGCGATCCTGCACAACCCGATCTACAAGGCGATGGCCGCCAACCTCGGCGGCGCCCTCGAGTACGCCGCGATGGCCAAGCTGCAGCTGCTCCACGCCGCCCGCAGCTACGACCTCATCGTCCTCGACACCCCGCCCACCGCCAACGCGATCGACTTCCTCACCGCGCCCGAACGCATCCACGAGCTCGCCAGCAACCCCGCCGCGCGCCTCCTCACCGGCGGCGGACGCCTCGGCGCTCGCCTCCTCGGCATCGGCAACAGCCTGGTCCTGCGCACCCTCTCCAGCCTCGCCGGCAGCAGCTTCATCACCGAGCTGGGCGCCTTCCTGCGCGACTTCTCCGGCGTCCTCGCGGCCTTCCAGGCCCGCGCCGGCGACTTTCAATCGCTGCTGCGCTCGCCCGACACCGGCGTCGTGCTCGCCACCTCCGCGTCCCCCTTCAGCGTCCGCGAGGCCCTCGACTTCCTCGCCATCCTCCATGAGCGCGGCCTGCGGGTCGACTCCGTCGTGCTCAACCGCGTCCTCCCGCCGTTCCCCCCCGCGCCCTCGCGCGCGGAGATCTCCGCCGCCCTCGCCGGCCAGCTCGCCGAACCTGTCCTTTCAGACAGCGTCGCCCGCCTCGCCGCGACCTACGCCGGTCTGGTCGCCCAGGGCCAGCAGAGCCTCGACGCCCGCGCCGCCCTCGCGCGCGCCTACCCGGCCGTGCCGCTGTGGCTGCTCCCGCAGCGCGAGCCCCCGCCGACCTCGCTCGCCGACCTGCACGAGCTCGTCACGCTGTTCGTGCGGGCAGCGTGACCTGCAGCTTGCGCGCGACCCGGCAGCGCTTCGCGCTCAGCTCGACCCCGATCGCGTGCAGCCCGAGCGCGTTGGCCATCGCCAGCGCCGTCCCGCGCCCGCAGAACGGATCGACCACCGTGCGTGTCGTCGTCCGCCGGGCGATGAACTCACACGCCTGCGTGCACGCCTCGAGCCCGATCGCCTTGGGCCAGATCATCTCTCCGGTATCGAACACGTCCGCCGTCCCGTCCGGCTCGCGCCGCGGCCCGTGGCCAAAACACAGCAGGTGCGCCCAGCTCGGCCGCCCGTAGGTGACCGTCCCGGCCGGCTTGCGACACGCGACCTTGTGCCACCACAGCGCCCGCCCGCACCGCTCCGCCGCCAGCTGCACGAGGTGCCCCTTGTCGATCCACACCCCGTGCGCCTTGATGTCCGTCTGATAGAAGATCGCCGCCCCCTCCGGCGGGCACGCCCGCAGCACCGCCTCCGCCGCGTCGATAAACCACGCCCGCCAGGCCGGCAGCGCCAGCGGCAGCTCGCTCAGGTCCGGCAGCGAGGTCAGCAGCGAGCACCCTGCGAGCTCGCCGCGACCCGCCAGCCACGCCAGCGCGTCACCCTCGTGCACGCTCCGCGAGGCTGGCGCTTGCGACATGTCCTGCGAGACTGTCATCTCAGAACGCGACCGCGAAGCCGAGCCGCGGCCCGAATTGAAATCCACAGTACCCGGGCACGTCGGCGCCGCCGACCGTGAACGCGCGGCGACAGCTGCGTCCGGGGAAGCTCCCGGAGAAGCGGATCGCCAGGTCGAGGTACACCTGCGGACGCTGGCGACCCTCGCCGAGCTGACCGAGGTGGATCAGCGCCCCGGGGGACGCCATCCAGTGCCCCGCGACCGCCTCCACCCCGCCGATGTGGTTCCACCAGGTCGGCCCCGCACCGGCCAGCAGGTACGGCGAGAACCCGGGTTGGCGCAGAAACACGTACCGGAGCGTCGGGGTCACCCGCAGCGCCAGGCTCGGCGCCGTCGCGGCCAGCCCGGGATACGCCGTGAAGTCCGCGGCCGACCACAGCAGCACCCCCAGCTCGACCTCCCCGCCGAGCTCCAGACCATCCACCACGAAGTATCCGCCGCGCAGCCCCGGGCTCACGACCGTCAGCGAGCTCGAGATGCTGACGCCTGCACCCACGCCGAGCGACCCGCGCCCCTTGCCCCACGGCAGCGGTCCCACGGCGTCGCTCGCCCCGTCCGCCGCGGCCTGCCCGGGCGCGAACATGGCGAGCCCGAGCAGGGTGCGCAGCGAAAGAAGACGACACACGACCGGGCGATGGTACCGGCGCCCCGCCCCGCGTCAATCCGGCTATCATGACCCGATGCGAGAGCTCCGCTGGATCGCGCTGTCGGTGGCCTGTTGTTCGTGGATCTCGTGGGCTGGCCAAGCGCGTGCCGCCGACGTCATCCCCAACCCCTACGCGCCGACCGGCGTGCCCCCGCTGATCGACTTCTCGCACGGCAAGATCCCCACCGTCTCGCACGACAGCGGCGTCCGCTTCGAGGACCTCGACGCCCACATGGACCTGTCCGCCGAGACAGCACCTGAGGACCCAGCGAGTCCGCGCCCGGGCCTCCCCGAGGGTTGGGTGCAGATCGGCGGCATGGTCATCCCGCGCGCCGTCGCCGAGGGCGCCGAGGTGCGCATGCCCGGCAGCGTCCCCGGGCTGACCAACGCCCCGCATCCGACGCGCGGCAAGGTCATGGGCCCGTCCGCCGACGACCTGTGCATGTTCCCCGCCGAGACCCCCGAGGGCGTCTACTCCGGCGAGTACAACCGCGGCACCGAGTTCCCGCGCCGCGGCACCGTCTACATGAACTACACCGGCGGCAAGCTGATCAACGGCGGCGAGAACTCGGCCGAGAACCAGTCGTCGCTCGCCCTGACCGGCTCGAACTATCCGGTCTACGGGGGCGGCGAGGAGAAGGCCGTCGCGGTCGCGCAGGCGGTCGCGGCCGACTTCGCCGAGATGGCCGTGCGTGTCGTCTACCTCAAGCGTCCGCCCAAGCTGCTGCCCTACGTCATGATCATGATGGGCGGCAGCTACAAAGACACCACCTCGGGCCCGGCCGGCGGCGTCGCGCCCGGGGCCGACTGCGAGGACGCCGGCCTGCGCAACGTCTGTTACGCCTTCGTCAAGGGCTCCGCCGCCACCGACCAGTCCAACATCGCCAGCCAGGAGATCGGCCACACGATGGGCCTCGGCCACACCTACGGCAAGGACCGCGTGATGGCCTACGGCTACGACACCAACTCCAACATCGACATGGGCTTTGGCGACGTGTGCACCGCCGTCCTCATCGCCCAGGGTCAGGCCGGCTACTGCTCCGGCGTCAACAAGTGCCACTGCGGCGGCGACGGCAAGCTGCAGCACGACCTCAACTCGCTCAAGGCGATCTACACCGCCCCCGGGCCCGACATGGTCCCGCCGACGATCACCATCACCAACCCCGCCGACGGCGCCGTGTTCGCCCCGGGTGACCTCATCACCGTCGACGTCGAGCCCAACGACGACTACGGCGGCTACGGCTGGGAGCTCGTCGTCAAGAAGGACAACGAGGTGCTCGCCGAGGTCGTCGACTACGAGCTCGCCCAGCAGTTCCTCCTCAAGGGCCTGCCACCCGGCAACTACACCTTCACCGCCCGCGTCCAGGACCACGACGACCAGGTCGGCGAAGATGTCATCTCCGTCAGCATTCAAGGCCCCGGCGGCGAGACCGACAGCGACACCCCCACGACCGGCGCCAGCGACACCAGCGACACCAGCACCGGCGACACCAGCAGCGGCGGAACCGGCGGAACCGACACCACCACCGACACCGCCGGCGAGACCAGCGACGACGGCTGCAGCTGCCGCGAAGACCCGCGCGGCCGCTCGCTCGCCCCGCTGGCCTTGCTGGCCCTGCTCGGCCTCTCGCGCCGGCGCGCCAGCAACACAAAGAGGTCCTGACCTCGCGGTCAGGACCTCTTTCGAGAGCGGGAGACGGGGTTCGAACCCGCGACATTCAGCTTGGGAAGCTGACACTCTACCAACTGAGTTACTCCCGCAGCGGTAGGGCACTCGAGATACCAGGGCTTGGCCGCGGCCGCAAGACCCCCGAAAAAGGCTCGACCCGCGCCGGGTGAACGAGGACAGTGACGAGCATGTCCGACCCGAACAAGGCCGCCCTGCGTGTCGCCCTGCTACGGCGCCGGCACGGACGCGACCCGGAAGACAACGCCAGTCACTCGGCAGCTTTGCTCGGGCACCTCATCCGCCATCCGCTGTGGCAGCATGCGCGCGGCGTCGCGGCCTTCGTCGGCGTGCGCGGCGAACCAGACACCTGGGGCCTGCTCGCGGCCACGCTCGCCGAGGGCAAGCGCCTGTGGCTCCCGCGCCTGGAGGGCACACCCTCCGAGATCGCCTTCGTCCCGGTACAAGACCTCCGCGAGCTCGTCCCCGGCCGCTTCGGCCTGCGCGAGCCGCTCGCGCGCGACGGTCAGCCGACCCTCAAGAGCCCCAGCGCCGCCGCCGGCGTCGACCTCGTGCTCGTCCCCGGCCTCGGCTTCGCCCGCGACGGCGCCCGCATCGGCTTCGGCAAGGGTCACTACGACCGCGCCCTCGCGCCGGTCCGCCACCTCGCGGCCCCGCTGCGCGTCGGCCTGTGCTTCACCGACGACCTCGACCCGCAGGACGGCCAGATCCCCGCCGACGAGCTCGACGTGCCGATGCACTGGGTCGTCACCCCCGACGGCGTGCACCACTGTCGCTGACTTCACTCTACCCGCTGGATCACATGGAAGCCGAAGTCGGTCTCCACCACCGCGCTCGTCTCCCCGGGCTTGAGCGCGAACGCTGCCGCCTCGAAGGCCGGCGCGAACATCCCCCGACCGACGCTCCCGAGCTCCCCGCCGCGCTCCGATGACCCGTCCTCGCTGTACTTCTTCGCCAGCGCCGCGAAGTCGGCCCCGGTAGCGATCACCTCGGCGTGCACCTTGTCGGCCAGCTCGCGCGCAGCCTTGGCGTCGCGCTTGATCGCCGGCTCCGCGTTCTTGGCCCCCTTGTAGCGGATCAAGATGTGCCGCGAGCTGATCTTCTCGACCGCGCAGCGCTGCGCCACCACGTAGCCGTGTGGCAGCTTCACCGCCGCGGACACCTCGCCGACCTGCAGGCTGAACACCGCGTCCTTGATCGCGGCGTACTTCTCGGGCCACTTCTCGCGCTCGTAGGTCCCCATCGCGCCGCCCTTGGCCCGCGTCTTGGGCTCGTCGCTCGTCGCCGCCAGCCCGGCCAGCGCCACCCCGCCGATCAGCTTCTCGCGCAGCACCTCCGCCTCGCTCTTCGCGGTCGCCTCGTCGCGCTGCACCGTCTCCTCGGCCCCCTCGGCGCCCTTCCACGCCACCACCAGGATCTTCGCACACGCCTCCTTCGCGTCCGGTGCCGGCACCACTGGCTTCACTGGCTCCGGCTTCGCGGGCTCGACCTTCACCGGCTCGGTCTTCGCGGGCTCGGGCTTCGGAGCCTCGGCGTCGCAGGCGATCAGCAGCACGAGGAGCAGCAGGGCAGGGGAGCGCATGCCTCAGGGTATCGCAGCTCCGGCCCCGGCGGTGTCACCCACGACCAGGCCGTCACGCCGCCACAAACGCCGCGACCACCGCCTCGACCACCAACTCCGACAGCACCGTCAGCGAGGCCCGCCCCTCCTCCGCGCTCGCGTCCGCAGGCGTCCCGCAGTACGCCCGGTCCATCCCGCACTCGACGAAGTCGCGGGCCCCCTCGCGGATGCGCTGCGCCAGCGGCACCGGATGGGCCGGCAACGCGCGCGCCAGCTCCCAGCGGACCAGCTCCGGTCGCAGCGCCAGCACCAGGCTGGTCTCGTACTGCCCCGCGTGACACGAGCCGCTCTGGTACTCGGGCGTCAGCCGGGCCGCCAGCGCCCGCCGCGTCGTGTCAGGGAAGATCAGCGCCTCGCCTGCGTGCGCCTCCGCGTAGCGGCGGGCCACCTCGCGCATGCTGGCGATGTGCCCCGGCTCGAGGTGCGCCGTGAAGATCGCCACCCGATCGAAGCCCATCGCTCGCGCCGCCGCGCAGGTCTGCAGTACCAGCTCGATCGCCGTGCTCGCCCCGATCGACACCGACCCGGAGAACGCCCCCGCCCAGTCCGTCACCGCGTAGTGGATCGTCGGAAAATGCATCGCCACGAAGCCGCGGCGATCGAGCTCCGTCGCCGCCAGCTCGGCCACCGCCGCCCCGATCAAACTGTCTGTGCACAGCGGCAGGTGCGGCCCGTGTGCCTCGGTGCTGCCGACCGGAATGACCGCGACCTTGTCGCCCGCCCCGGCCAGCCGCGCCGCGACCTCGGGATACGTCAGGTGCGCGAGGGCGAGGTCCTTCACGTCAGCCCCTGCGCCAGCTTACGCAGCTCGCCGCGCTTGATCTTCCCGGTCTCGGTGCGCGGCAGACTCTCGATAAACACCACCCGCCGCGGCGCCTTGAAGGCCGCGATGTTGGTCCGCGCGTGCGCCAGCACCTCGGCCGCGAGCGCCTCGCTGGCGACATGCCCGGCCGCCAGCTCCACGTACGCCACCGCCTTCTCGAGCCCGGCCGCGTCGCGATACCCGACCACCCCCGCCTCGTGCACCGCCGGGTGCCCGAGCAGGCAGTTCTCGACCTCGACCGGCGACACGTACACGCCCGAGCACTTGAGCATGTCGTCGCCGCGGCCGCAGAACCAGAAGTAGCCGTCGGCGTCGACGTGGAACTTGTCGGCCCCGCGCACCGAGTCGCCCCAGAAGGTCGCCCGGCTCAGGTCGCGCATGCGCCAGTACCCTTGCCCCGCGCTCGGCCCCGTGATCACCAGCGTGCCGATCTCTCCCGGCGGCACCTCGGCGCCCGCGTCGTCGATCAGGCGATACGTGTAACCCTCGACCAACTTGCCCAGCGACCCCTCTTTCACGTCCCCCGGCCGCCCCGTGATGTACACGTGGAACATCTCCGCCGAGCCGATGCCGTCGTAGATTTCGACGCCCGTCGCCTGCTTCCACGCGCGGTAGATCCGGGCCGGCAGCGCCTCGCCGGCGCTGACCAGCGAGTGCAGCGAGCGCAGGTCGTGCTTCGCCGCCAGCTCGGCGTGCTCGACCATCTTGGCGATCGTCGTCGGCACCGCGACCATCTGCGTCACCTTGTAGCGCTCGATCAACGCGTAGTACTGCTCCGCCGGCGTGCGCTCCGGCAGCAGCACGCACGACGCGCCCACGCTCAGCGGGAACAGCAGGTTCGAGCCGAGCGCGTAGCCGAAGAACAGCTTGGGCGCCGACATCGTGATGTCGTCCCGCGTCAACCCCAGCGTGCGCTGCGCGTACGCGATCGTGTTCCACACGAAGTCGTGGTGCATGTGCACGACGCACTTGGGCCGCCCGGTCGAACCGCTCGAGCTCAACCAGGTCGAGAAGTCGTCGCGCCAGGTCGCCTCGGTCCGCGCCTCGCCGGGTTGTCGCGCCACCTCGCGGTTCCAGTCGACCGTGCCCGCCGGCGCCGGCGCGCCGCTGCGGTCCACCACGATCACGATCGGCGGGTACGGGGCGTCGCGCCACACGCTCGCCAGCTGCGGGTACACCTCCGCGTCGACGATCACCGCCCGCGGCCGCGCGTACTCGAGGTAGTACGCGTAGTCCGCGGCGAGCAGCCAGGTGTTGGTCGGCACCGCCACGCAGCCCGCCCGCACGACCCCGAAGTAGGCCGCCGCGAACTCCGGCGTGTCGAGCAGGAGCAGCTGCACCCGGTCCTCGATGCGCAGCCCGAGCTCGCGCAGCAGGTTCGTCACCCGGCACGAGTCGGCCACCAGCTCGCGGTACGACACCTCGCGCTCGCCGTAGTAGATCGCCGTCTTGTCGCCCAGACCCTCGGCGAGGCGCGCGTCCAGGAACCACTCGACCATGTTCAAGCGCTCGGGGAGCTCGATCGGTGCAGCCGGCATCGCCGCGACGGTCCCACACCTCTCGCCTGTCGCCACTCGTCGCCGCGGGTGCGGGCGCTCACACCTCCATCGCGTTCGCCCGGCCCGCGCCCCGCGAGTACAGTCGGCCCGTGCAGCTCGTGTACCCGCAGCTCCGCGTCGAGCTCCCGCGCGACAGCCTCGTCGTCTGGGTCCGCTGGGTCTCGCGCGAAGACCCGCCCTCGCCGACCGAGCCCCCGGCCCAGGGCGTGCGCGTCGAGCTGCTGCTCAACCGCAACAGCGTGCTCGGCCCGACGATCGTGTACCGCCGCGAGCTCGCCACCCCCGTGTTCCTGCGCGCCAACCGAACGCGTGTCGCCCAGGTGCTGCGCGCCGCAGCCCGCGGCACCAGCCGCGTCGACGTCCAGCTCGTCATCCACGGATCGATCGCCCACGCCCCGTGGGCCGCCCTCTACCTCGTGCGCGACGACGACGGCGACGCGCTCGGCGGCGGCGAGCTCCCCGGCACCCCGCTGCTGCAACTCCAACCCTCGACCCCGTCGGATCGCTGGCAGGTGTCCGCCCAGGCCAACCTGCGCGTCCAGCTCGAGCTCCACGACGACCGCCGCCACCTCACCGTGCTGCCCGGTTAAGCGTTACCCGGTTAAACGCGAAGGGCCGCCGACCACCGCCGACGACCCCAGGCCTTCACGCGCGCTTGCTCAGGACTTGCCGCCCGTGAGCATCGCCTTGAGCTCCGGGATGTCGCCGAGCAACGGCATGAGGATGACCTCGATGCGGCGGTTCTGGGCCTTGCCGTCCTCGCTCGTGTTGTCGGCGACCGGGTCGTTCTCGCCGTAACCGGCGGCGCCGATGTTGCTCGAGGTCATGCCCTGCGTGATGAGGTACTGCACGACCTCGACGGCGCGCGCGGTCGAGAGGTCCCAGTTGTTCTTGAACTTGGCCGTCTTGATCGGGACGTTGTCGGTGTGGCCGGCGACCAGGAACTCGCGGTCGTTGAGCGACTTGAGCGCGGTGGCCAGGCTCGACAGCGCCGTCTGACCCTCGGCCTTGAGCTCCGTCTTGCCCGAGTCGAACAGGATGCTGCTGGCCAGCTTGACGACCAGGCGACCCTTGCGAAACTCGACCTGGATCGTGCCGGCGTCGACCAGCGCCTTGAGCTTGCCAAACAGGTCCTTGTAGACCTGCAGCTCGGCCATGCGCTTGGCCTTCTCGGCGCGCAGCGCCTTGAGCTCGTCCTGGGTCGCGCCCGCCTTGCGCGCGAGGTCGGCGTTCTGCTCCTCGAGCACCTTGATGTCCGTGCTGAGCTTGGCGATCTGCCCCTCGAGCTCGGTGATCTTCTGCTCGAGCGTCTGGTTCTGCTCCGTCAGCGTCTTGTTCTTGCCCTTCTCGGCCCCCAATTCAGCCTCGGTGGCCTCGAGCTTCTTGTTGGCTTCCGCCAGGGCAGCCTCGAGTTCCTTGCGTTTGCAACCGCTGAGGGCGAGCGTGGACATGAGGAGAGCGACGACGATGCTGCGCATGCGCCACAGGCTATCGCATGCTGGCCGATTTTTTGCTCCCAAACTGCCGGCTTTGTAGGATGCGCGCTCCAAGCTCCGGTCATCCTCGCCAAGATCCCGAGATTCAAGGAAAAATGCCGAAAACCCGAGAGCGTTCAGAGTCCGCGCGCGGCGCGCGAGCGCGCGAACCCTTGCCAGGTCTGCCGCGCCCGTGGGGCGAGTTCCTCGGCATCGCACTGCTGGCGATCGGCGTGCTGATGATCGGCGGTCTGTGCTCGTACCAGTTCGGGACCGGCTACCTCATGGGCCCTGTCGGCGGCCTCGTGGCGAGTGCCCTCTACGCCACGCTCGGCATGGGCGCGTACCTGCTGGTGCTCGGCGTGCTCGGCCTCGGCGTCAAAGCCCTGCTCGGCGAGACGATGGAGATCCGCGCCGGCGAGGGCCTCGGCTTCGCCGGCGCCACGATCGCGGGTTGCGTGCTGCTCCACATCACCTTCCCCGAATACCGCACCCACGGCCTCACCGCCGGCGGCCTCACCGGTGAGCTGCTCGGCGAGGTCGGCCTCGGCCTGTTCGACTCCGCCGGCACCTACCTCATCTCGATCGCCCTGCTCTGCGTCGGCCTGTTCGCCTCGACACCGCTGTCCGTCGCGCACCTCGTCGCGGCCACCCGCGCCGTCGCCCGCGGCACCGTCGCCCTCGCCGCATACCTGTGGGGCGGCATGCTCGGCATCATCGACGGCCTGCGCGGCCGCGGCGGCGCCGAGGTCGACGAGGACGAGCGGTACGAGGAAGAGGAGGACGAGGAGGAAGAAGACGAGGAAGAAGAGGCCGAGGTGGCCCCACCCAAGCCCAAGCGCCAGCGCAAGCCGCCCGCCGCCAACGAGGCTCCTACGCCCGTTGCCGCGCCACAGGAGGTCGCCGCGCCCGCAGCCGAGCCGCGCAAGAATCGCAAGCTCGCGCGCGCCCCGGAGGACCTCCCGGAGATCGTCGTCGCCGCGGCCCCGTCGCTGCGCGTCGACGAGGAGAAGCCCGAGCCGGCGAAGAAGCGCAAGTCGGAGACGAAGGCCGTCGAGGTCGTCGACGAGCTCGAGGAGGCCGAGAGCGTCGCGCCGAAGCGCCGTCGCAAGCCCGACGCCACCCCGCTGGAGTCGCCGCGTCCGTCGCAGCCCGAGCCGCAGATCGTCGACGAGGACGTCGATCCCGAGCCGATCCCCGAGCGCGAACGCCTCGACCTCGACGACGAGCCCATCCTCAACCGCGCCGGCAAGAAGCCTCCCCCGCGCCCCGAGGTGATGGCCCGCGAGCTGCCCGCGCCCGTGCAGCTGCCGCTCGCCACCACCGTCGATCCGGCCCAGCCCGTCGCGCGCCCCAAGCCGATCCCCGGGATCATCCGCCTCACCGCCGGTCCCTACCTGCTCCCGCCCGCGAAGCTCTTCGAGGTGCCCAACCAGGCGATCGCCGAGGTCGACAAGAACTTCGTGCTCGAGCAGGCCGAGCGCATCGAGCACGCGCTCGCGCAGTTCAAGGTCACCGGCAAGGTCACCAAGATCCACCCCGGACCGGTGATCACCCGCTACGAGTTCAAGCCCGACCCCGGCGTCAAGCTGTCGAAGATCGAGAGCCTCGAGAACGACCTGGCGATGGCCCTCGAGGCGATCTCGATCCGCATCCTTGCGCCGATCCCGGGCAAGGCCACGGTCGGCTTCGAGGTCCCCAACGTGGTCCGCGAGACCGTGGCGATCATGGAGATCCTCGAGAGTGAGGGCTTCGCCGCCGGCCGCACCGCCAAGCTGCCGATGGCGCTCGGCAAGAACATCACCGGCAAGCCGGTCAGCATCGACCTCGCCAAGGCCCCGCACCTGCTCGTCGCCGGCGCCACCGGCTCGGGCAAGTCGGTCGGCGTCAACGCGATGATCTGCTCGCTGCTCTACTCGTGCACGCCCGAGGACGTGCGCATGATCATGATCGACCCGAAGATGCTCGAGCTCAGCATCTACAAGGACATCCCGCACCTGCTGCTTCCGGTCATCACCGACGCCGAGGCCGCCAACCTCGCCCTGCGCTGGGCCGTCGACGAGATGGAGCGCCGCTACGCCGTGCTCAGCGAGGCCCAGGTCCGCGACATCGCCGGCTACAACAAGAAGCTCCCGCAGCTGCTCGAGGAGTACGAGGCCGAGGCCAAGATGCTGGCCATGGAGTCCGAGCGGGCCAACCTCGAGTCCGAGGAGGACGGCGAGGACTCCGTGCCGGCCGAGTTCCTCGGCGGCGTGGCCTTCGACGCCGACGGCCACCCGATGAAGTCCCTCGGCGGCGACATGCACGGGGCCAAGCTCGGCGACCGCCCCGAGAAGATGCCGTACATCGTGGTGATCATCGACGAGTTCGCCGACCTCATGATGGTCGCCAGCAAGGAGGTCGAGACCTCGGTCGCGCGCATCGCCGCCAAGGCCCGCGCTTGCGGCATACACCTCATCCTCGCCACCCAGCGCCCGAGCGTCGATGTCATCACCGGCACGATCAAGAACAACTTCCCGTCGCGCATCGCCTTCCAGGTGACCAGCGACATCGACTCGCGCACGATCCTCGACGGCAAGGGCGCCAAGCAGCTGCTCGGCATGGGCGACATGCTGTACATGGACCGCGGCGGCCAGCCGCAGCGCGTGCACGGCTGCTACGTCTCCGAGGAGGAGATCTTCAAGGTCACTGCCTTCATCAAGAAGCAGGCTCGCCCGGTGTACAACCATCAGATCGCGGCCAAGCGCGACGAGGACATGGAGGACGAGCCCAGCGATCGCCGGGCCGACCCGCTCTACGACAAGGCCGTGCAGATCGTCGCCGAGACGCGCAAGGTCAGCACCAGCATGATCCAGCGCCGGCTCAACATCGGGTACAACCGCGCCGCCAAGATCGTCGAACAGATGGAGACCGAGGGCGTGATCGGACCTGCACGTGGTACGGCCCCCCGCGAAGTCCTGGTCCAGGCCGCGTAAACGCGGCGTAAAGCGGCGGCTCGCCGGGCCGCGCAAACCGTGCTAATCGAGGTCCCGGGCCCCTCCACGGGCCTCAGCGCGATCGGCCACGATGGCCGCCCGTGAATCGGGCCCAGAGACCAGGCGTCTGTCGCCAGCACGTGGGGCCACCCACAGGAGCTCGCCATGTTTTTCCTCTCCCTCGTCGCTTCTTTCGGTCTCTCGCTCGCGCAAGCTGCTCCCCCCGCACCGGTCGCAACCACGCCAGCGGCCCCCGTGGCGCCCGCCGAGAAGTCGGCCTCCGCGGTGCTCGCCGGCGTCCAGAGCTTCTATGACGGCACCGTCGACCTGGTCGGCAAGTTCCGTCAGACCTACGTGCATCAGGTCTACGGCACCCGCACCGTCAGCCACGGCGCGCTCAAGCTGCGCAAGCCCGGCATGATGGTGTGGGACTACGACGGGGCGGCCGACCCCGACTTCTACGTCGACGGCCAGAAGCTCTCGGTGGTCGAGCACGACACCCGGCAGGTGGTCAGCCAGAAGGTCGAGGGCAACACCAGCCTCGCGGGCGCGATGAAGTTCCTGTTCGGCGGCCAGAAGCTGATCAAGGACTTCAAGGTGCGCCTCGCCCCAGAGAAGCCGGCCAAGAGCTACGGCATGCCGGGCCACACCGTCATCGAGCTCAAGCCCAAGGTGCAAGACCCCAACTACAAGACCCTGCTGCTGGTGGTCGACGACCCCACGGGCCGCGTCGACGCCTTCGTCGTCCGCAGCCAGGACAACAGCACCAACCACTTCGTCCTCACCGAGGTCAGCACCAACAAGGGCCTCGAGGCCAAGGAGTTCAAGTACAAGGTCCCCAAGGGCTACGTCGAGACCAAGCAGTGAGCTCCGGCCCGCGGTCGCGCGGAGCCAGTTTCTGACCGGGCCCGGCCTGCTGGTGAAGCGGTCGGGCCCGCTCGCTTCTTGCGGTGCTTGCCCTTGCGGACCGTGGTGTGGGTGCGTGTGAGGGTCCACGCGTCACCGGTTCTGGGGGGCGCAGCAGGGGCCTGGTACCGTGCGCGCTGATCTTGGGAGAATTCTGATGCTTCGACCGTGGACCTTGAGCCTGATCACCGTGTTGACCGCGACCACCCTGGTGGCCTGTGGCGATGACAAGAACAACAGCGATGCTTCGACCGGGTCGGCCACCGAGCCCTCGACGGAGAGCGCGACCAGCACCCCGACCGAGGGCAGCGCGACCGGCACGACCGGGACCACCGCCAGCTCCGAGTCGGAGACCACGCCGACGACCACGGCGACGACCACGGACGGCACGACCACGATGATGGGCGGCGACACGGCGGCCGATGGCGAGGCCTGTTCAGTCAACGACGATTGTGCCTCGGTCGGCTGCCTCAAGTGGCGCGACCTCGAGATGGGCGAGTGCGTGGCGGCGCCCCCCGGCGGCAACACCCGCGTCGCGGGCACCCTGATCGACTTTGTCACCGGCCAGCCGATCGCCGGCGCCACCCTGAACGTGATCGGTGCCCTCAGCGCGCTCAGCGACCCGGGCATGGCGACGCCGGTGCTCATGGGCACCGCCAATGGCATGGGTCAGGTCGACGTCACCTCGAGCGAGCCGATCACCGAGGGCATCGGCATCGTCGGCATCGTCGGCGGCGGCGACTACTACACCACGGCGACCGGCATCGCCTCGCCGACCATGGGCGTGTACGGGCCGATGAACGGCAACCGTGACATCTGGGCCGTGCCCTCGGCCAAGCTGACCGAGTGGAGCGGCTACCTGATGCCCGATCCCGATTTTGCCGGCTTGTTGCCGCTCGGCGACGAGGGTGGCGTGATCGGCTTTGTGCGCGACGGCACCGGCGCGCCCAAGGCCGGCGCCAAGATCATCTCCGCGAGCATGGGCGACGCGACCAAGGCCAAGGTCCGCTACCTCGCCGACGACGGCATGAGCTTCAACAGCGATGGCACCGGCACCAGCGGTATCTTCGTGCTCGTGGCTCCCGGCCTGGCCGAGAAGTTCAAGGTCGAAGGTGGCACGGTCGAGGGCACCGCGGGCAGCGCCAAGAAGGCCGCCTTCGTGCTCATCCTGACCGAGCCCTGAGCCACGACGCTCGGGTTAAACGCCTCGCGCGGCCCGGGCGGGGCCTGGCCGCGCGGGGGGGGTTATATGGGCTTCACCGAGCGGGTGGTGTGGGAGGGGCCGCGCGTGCAGGCCCCCTGGGCGTGCGGGGG
>JBGAUO010000070.1:0-23775 GCA_044228605.1 Nannocystis sp.
GTAGACGTTGTTCGCGTGACGGATCCGCGGACGCGCATGGGGCACCTGGCCTGAGAGACAGGTGCGGTGCGGGCGCATGCACGCGCCGCAAAAACTTCACCGGGGCGGCGGTGGGTGGCTCACGGTCACGGCAGCGGGGCTGGTGGCACGGGGCCGGGGATCGCCCATATGCTGGGCATCATGCGCATCGCCTCCATGCTGACGCTGTCTGCCGGGTTCTTCATGTTCACTGCACTGGCTGCGCCAGCCGAAGCTGCGGCGGCGCCAAACGTCAAGCGTACGGGCGGGCAGTTCGAGGGGCTGTTTGGTGCGTCGCTGTGCATCCCGGGCAAGGGTGACTGCAAGTCGGCGGACACCGTCTCGGGCAAGACAGGGCCGTCGTTTGGCATGGGCTTCACGCTCGGCTTTCGCCCGATCAAGCATCTCCTGATCGGCGGCGCCTATAACCTCGGCTTCTTCAACCCCGACTACCGCGACGGCGCGGCCGACGTGTACAAGTCGGCCTACCAGAACAGCCTGTTCGCGGTCGTGCGGGCGATCATCCCCGTCTGGCGCTTGGACATCGGTCTCGAGCTTGCGCCGGGCTGGTCGCGCCAGACCTTCAAGATCCGCGGCGACGGGTTGGCGGGGCTCACAGGGGCCGAGAAGGTCTACTCGCAGGGGTTCGCGCTGAAGACCGCCCCGGTGATCGACCTGTACCTCACACGGCGCTTCTTCCTCGGCGCGAAGGTCGACTTCATCTTCAATTTCCACAAGCAGGCGTGCTCGGCCAGCGGGAGCACCAGCGGGTGTCAGAAGTTGGACAATAACAACCAGGCCTCGGTGCACCAGATGATCGTCGGTGTGCACGTCGGCGCGACGTTTTGAGCCGCGGTCCTCTGGCCTGTCCTGCGGGACAGGCTAGCGGCGGGCCTTGTCGAGGACGATGATCCGCTCGAGCGCGGACGAGACCTCGTTGGTGAGGTCTTGCAGCGAGCGTGGGTCGACCGGGTTGTGCGAGCCCGAGGCGAAGACCAGCAGGGGGACCTTGTCGCGCATCAGGACCGGCAGGCACAGGACCACGCCGTCGACGCCGCCGAGCGCGGAGTAGAAGGCGGCATCGATGGCCGTGTCCGTACGCATCGCGCCGAAGTAGGGCCGCTGGCGCTCGATCACGTTGGAGAACAACGACGGGCCCGTGGCAGGGATCCGGATCTGGCGCACTGCCTCGACCATGAGGTCCTCGCCACGAGCGTCGCGGCCGCGGATCTCGCCCTTGATGTGTGTGAACATGATGACCCGCGAGAACCCCTCAGCGAGGAAGTCGAGCAGCAGGTCGGTGATCTCGTCGCGTGTCTTCACCGTGGCGAAGCGCGGCAGAAGGCGGTGGAAGGCCTCGTGCGAGAGCGGGATGACCTCGTTGGCGACGCCGAACTGGGGCGGGATCCAGGTCTGGGTCGGAGCGCGATCCGGGGGGACCAGGGTTGCCGGCTCGACCAGCGGAGGATCGTCGAAGTCGTCGAGTGGGATGTCGACGATGTCGGCACGCGAGCCGCCCACGAGTGTGTCGCCCGGCGGCGGGTTGACGGGCGTTGGTTCTGCGGGGGGCGGAGGAGCGGCGGCGCGGGGCGGCTCGAAGTTTGAGCTGCCACCAGGCTGGAAGTCAGCGGGGAGGCGGGTCGGGGGGACGATCTCGGTCGGAGCCGGTGTGAACGCCGCGTTGTTGCCGTAGGGCGCCTGGGCGCTCGCCGGCAGCACTACGGCGGGGCGCGGGGTCGCGACCGGTGCGCTGCCAGGCATGACGACGGCGCTCGGTTGAAGGACGGCGCTCGGTTGAAGTACGGCGCTCGGTTGAAGGACGGCGCTCGGGCGGACCACGGCCGAGGGCTTCACGGTCGTGACCGGCTCAGGGGCGACAGCAGGGGTGGTGCTCGGCCGCGGGGCAACAGGCAACGGCACGATCGGTGTACCAGGCACGATCGTGGTTGGGGCAATCGCGGGGGACTCGGGCCGAGATGGGGCAGCGGCGGGCGGGACCACGGGTGGGGCCGTGGGGATCGTCGGAGCGACTGGCGCGCCGCCAAAGGCGGGGCGTGCAGACACGGTGGGTGGCGCGACGGTCGGAACGGTGGGCACCGCGACGCTCGGCGCCGACACGATCGGTGGGGCGAGGATCGGCGCCGCCGTCGGAACTGCGACGGGGGGAGCTGCAACGGAGGGCGCGGCAACAGGATGCGCGACTGGAGGAGCGGCGACCGGAGGAGCGGCGACCGGAGGAGCGGCGACCGGAGGAGCGGCGACCGGAGGAACGGCGACCGGAGGAACGGCGACCGGAGGAACGGCGACCGGAGGAGGAACGGCAACAGGAGGCGCGACTGGAGCTGCCACGGGACGAGCCGCGGGCTGGACCATGCTTGGCGCGCGCGGCTCGGGCAACGGCAGGTTGTAGTGGCGGCTGATCGCGGCGCGGATGATGCGGAGCGGAGCGACGGCGCGGACCAAGTAGGCGCCGGTATGGGCCGAGATGGCGTCGACAGCCCGCATGTCCGTGGGGTCGACCATCGCCACGGTGAGGTTGCCGGTCTCGTCGGCGGAGATCGGGAGGACGGAGAGGCGCTGGGCCAGCTCGGCGGGGATCCGCATCAGGGCGCCCTTGTCGACGGTGTCGAGCACCGACGCGCCCACCCGCGGGATCATCAGCTTGCTGTGGAGGAAGCTGACGACACTGTCCTCATCGATCATGCCGAGATCGAGGAGGGCCTCGACAAACGAGAGCTTGCGCTCCGCGCTGCGGACCTGAACGGCGGAGAGTTGCTCATCCGAGAGCAGGCCCGCCCTCACCATCATGGTTCCGAGGAGACTCAAGCGGCGATGATGATTCATCGCCCGCGACGCGCAGTCAACGGTGGAAGATGCCGGGGTCCTGCGCGGGCGCCAGCCTCGCGGTAGGCGCCCGATGCCAGGGAAGCCCCAGCCCAGGCGTGCTATACGGGCCGCGGGTGCGCTACCTCGACCACAACGCGACGACGCCGCTCGATCCTCGGGTTCGCGACGTTGTTATCGCGGTCCTGGGCGACGTTCGGCTGCAGGCGAACCCCTCGAGCGTGCATGGGCCGGGGCAGCAGGTACGGGCGGTGATCGAACAGGCGCGACGAGCGGTGGCGGCGGCGGTCGGGGCGGCGGCGCTGGAGGTTACGTTCACGAGTGGAGGGAACGAGGCCGATAATCTGGCGATCCTCGGCGCGGCCCGGGCCCTGCGGGCTGCTGGGCGGCCGGCAGGGTTGGTGACCACCACGATCGAACACCCCGCGGTGCTCATGTGCGCCCAGGCCTTGGAGCGAGAAGGGCACTCGTGGGTGCGCCTGGAGGTGGACGGGGAGGGGCGCATCGACGCCGGCGAGCTCGCCAGGTTGTTGCGGATACACCCCGAGATCGGGCTGGTGTCGCTGGCCGCGGCGAATCACGAGCTGGGGAACGCCTATGATGTCGCCGCGGCGGTGCGGGCGGTGCGCGAGTCCGCCCCGCAGGTGCTGGTCCACAGCGACGCGGTCCAGGCGTTCGGGAAAATCCCGGTGGATCTCCACGCCTGGGATCTCGATCTCATGAGCCTGAGCGCGCACAAGATCTACGGGCCCAAAGGGGTCGGTGCGCTCGTGCATCGGCGCGGGCTGGCGCTGGCGCCGGTGCTGTACGGCGGGCCGCAGGAGCGCGGGCGCCGGCCAGGCAGCGAGGCGGTGGCGCTGATCGCTGGCTTTGGGTTGGCGGCCGAGCTCGCGGTGCGCGAGCGAGAGGTGCGGCAGCGGCACACTCGCGGGTTGGTGGATGCTCTTTGCGAGGGGCTGATGAGGATGCCGGGAGTGACGATCCACGGCGATCGCAAGCGGCACACGGGGACGACGGTGAACGCGGGCTTCGCCGGGTGTGACGGGCAGCTGCTGCTCATCAACCTCGACCTCGCAGGGTTCGCAGTGTCGACCGGGGCTGCGTGCGCGTCGGGCTCGCTCGAACCGTCGCCGGTGTTGCTGGCGCTGGGGCTGTCGCCGGCCGCCGCTCGCTCGGCGCTGCGGATCTCGGTCGGCAAGGACACGCGGCTCGCCGACGTCGAGGCGCTGCTCGACACGCTGCCAGAAGTGCTGGGCCGCGTCCGCGGGGCCCAGGTGGTGGACACCGATTGGCGACAGGTGGAGTTGTCATGAAGATCGTGTGCGCGATGTCGGGAGGCGTCGATTCGTCGGTGGCGGCGGCACTGCTCGTCGAGCAGGGGCACGAGGTGATCGGGTTGACGATGCGCCTGTACGACGCCGGGGCGCACGAGCGCAGCCGGGGCGGTCGCGCCGGGACCTGCTGCTCGCCGGCGGAGATCGATCAGGCCCGCGATGCGTGCGCGCTGCTTGGGATCCCGCACTACACGGTCGATGAACGGGCGCGCTTCACGGGCGCCGTGATCGACGACTTCGTGCGCAGCTACGCGGCCGGCCGCACCCCGAATCCGTGCGTTCGCTGCAACGAGCACGTGAAGTTCGCCCCCTTGCTCGCGCGCATGCGGGCCCTCGGCGGCGAGATGCTGGCGACCGGGCACTACGCGCGCGCCGAGGACGGGGCACTGCTGCGGGCCGCCGACGCCAGCAAGGATCAGAGCTACTTCCTGTTCGCGATGGGGCTGCCGTCGCTGCGCGAGGTGTGCTTCCCGCTCGGGACCTGGCACAAGGACCAGGTGCGTGACAAGGCGCGAGCGCTGGGGCTCGGCAATGCAGATGCACCAGACTCACAGGAGCTGTGCTTCGTCGGTGGGGGCGACCACGCGGATGTGGTGGAGGCTCGCGCGGCTGCGCTGGGGATCGACGTCGCCGGGCTGGCGCCGGGGCCGATCGTCGACGAGGCCGGGAACGTGCTGGGGCAGCACGCGGGCGTGCATCGGGTGACGATCGGGCAGCGTCGCGGGCTCCAGATCGGCGGGAGTACGCCGCGCTACGTGCTGCGCGTGTTGCCGACCCAGCGCACGGTGGTGGTTGGCGACGCGGAGGCGCTGCGGATCGCGTCGCTCGAGATCGAGGATCTGCGCCGGCTGGCACCGATCGCGGAGCGCGAGGTGGTGCGCGCCGAGGTCCAGCTCAGGCACCGTGGGCGGCCGGAGCCCGCGACGATCGAGATCGACGGTGTGCGCGCCCGGGTGCGCTTTGACGGACCGGTCGGAGCGGCGGCTCCGGGGCAGGCCGCGGTCATCTATGCCGGTCCACGGGTGCTCGCGGGCGGGTGGATCGCGGAGGCGCCGTGACACACAAGGGCGACGATCGGAGCTTGGGGACAGGTGCTGGTGGGTTGCCGACGGTGTTGGCGGTGCTGCCGGAGGCGGAGCCAGAGGTCGCGGCGCTGGCTGCGAGGCTCGGTGTCCGCTTCACCAGGCCGGCGTTGCTGCGCGCAGCGTTGACGACTCCGTCGTGGGTCAACGAGCACCAGGATGCCGGCTGGCCGAGCAACGCCTGCCTGGAGTTCCTCGGCGACGCCGTGCTGGGGCTGGTGGCGGCCGACGCGTTGTGGCTGCGCTTCCCCGCGGTCACCGAGGGCGACCTGACGCGCTTGCGCGCGAGCCTGGTGTCGGCGAGCTCGCTGGCAATGGCAGCGCGGGCGATCGGACTGGGCGAATACTTGTATCTGAGCCGCAGCGACACGCACTCGCGGGTGCTCGAGCGCGACAAGACCCTCGCGGACGCGGTCGAGGCGGCGCTCGCGGCTGCATTCCTCGACGCGCGTGTGGCCGGGGGCGACCCGCTCGCGGCGGCCATGGCCGTGTTCACTTCACTGCTGGGAGAGCGCCTGACGGCGCTGTCGCCGGCAGACGGCGTCGACGCGAAGTCGGCGCTGCAGGTCGTACTGCAGGCGCGCTACCGGCGAGCGCCCGTGTACCGTGCGATCGGTGAGCGGCCGGGTGGGACCGACCCGCTGTGGCGTGTCGAGGTCATTCTGACCTTGCCCGAAGGACAGGTGATGGTGCTCGCGGAGGCGTCGGGACCGAGCCTGCGTGCGGCCGAGCAGGCGGCGGCCCGCCTGGCCCTGGCCGCCGCGCAGACGACGTAGGGCGCGGCTTCAGGTCGCCTGCAGGCCGGTCTTGAGCCACACGCTGACACGCTGGATCGTCAGCAGGGAGCCGACGCGGACCAGATCAGGCATGCCGGCGCTGTCCTGCTCGAGGCTGCCGAGCTCAACCTCGAGGCGGCCCAACAGGGCCGTGATGAACACCTCGGCGTGCTGCGGCGCGCCGACGGCGAGGCAACGAGCGCGCAGGTCGTTGGCGAGGGCGGGGATCAGGTGGCCATCGTCCGCTCGCAGGTGATCGCGGGCCCAGGCCACGTCGTCGGCGGTGAGCGGGGCGAAGTCGCCGCGGCGGCCTGGCAGTTGTAGGTGCACGATCGCGGTGCGGACGAGATCGCCGAGGCTCAAGCGCTCGGGCTCGTCGGCCCTTGTGACCCAGACGGGATCGATGGCGTAGCCGCGGAAGGTGAGGGACGCGAGGGCGCCGGCCTGGGCGATGAGCTCGGTGGCGCGGGCCAGGTCGCGGAGACCTGCGATCGGCCGGGTGCCGGCGCTGGTCGACTCGACCGGGAGCTCAGGGTACCAGCGGGCGAGTGCCGCCAGCGCATGACCCCAGGGGCGATCGAGCAGCGAGCCGACGGCCTTGAGCGAGACGTGTCCCTCGCGGTGTAGGGCGAGGGCCGCCCGGCGAAGCTTGTCGAGCGGCCCGTAGCCGACACGGAAGACGCCACGCAAGCCGATGGCGGCGATGCGGCCGGCGAGGAAATGGAGCTGCTCGCCGTCGTCGACCATACCCGCGGCGAGCAGCTCGAGGCCGAGGCCGATCGTCGACTCGGCCTGGTGAAAACTGCGCTCCTGCAGCTTGGCGTCGCCAGGTTCAAAGCGTTGAGCGGCCATGAGCTCGTTGACGAGGAGGGTGAACTCGCGGGCGCGCTCGCCTTGCTGCGCGAGTGTGAGGGCCGCGAGGGCGCGACGCAGCAGGCCTACGCGGGCGGTCTCGGCGGGGAGCACGGGCGCGGCGGGCGTCTGGGTGGCGCTCGTGACCTCGCGGGCGGCCTTGAGGTCGAACGGGCGCAGCAGTTTCATGGCCTCCTCCCACGGGACAAAGCCGAGGTCCGCGAGACGACCCGCGCGCCAGCGCAGCAAGTCCTCCTCGATCTGCGAAGCGAGGGCACCACGCAGCGAGTTGACCAGGGTTCGACCGAGCTCGAGATCGTCGGCATAGACGCGATCAAGGACGTGGATCGCACGGTGGCCAGTCTCCGTGTCCGGGACGGCGACCAGGAAGAAGCCATCGGGGGTCTCGTACGTGTAGAGGGCCTCGACCGCGTCGCGGGCCTGGTTGCGCTGCTCATCGTCGTCGGGGTCGAGGTGAAAGACCGAGGTCCCGGGCAGGAGGGCGAAGGTCCACAGCTCCGGGTCCATGTCCATCAAGAGCTCGCCCAGCGCGCCGCGCTCTTTTGTCTGGGCATACGCGTCGACGATCGCGGTGAGCCACACGCGGGCGCGGTCGATGTCGACGCGATCACGGCGCCACGCCTCGAGGTCGAAGAGGGCCGTGAGCTGCTCGGGGCTTGCGTGGGGCAGCAGCAGATCGAGCCGATCTTCGCCTTGCAGGCCGCGGGCGACGGCCACGAAGCTGGTCGACGGGAGGGCCGGGACGAAGCTGGGCAGGTCGTCGCGCTGCTCGAGGGTCAGCGGATCGTGGGTGAGGGTGCGCAGGTCCTCGGGGGCGAGGCGGCCGAGCTCGTCGGGTGCGTTCACGCCGGGCAAGGTATCATCGCAGCTCGCACGTGCCACCCCGCCATCCCAGCATCGCCGCAGCGCTCGGCCACCTGCGGCCAGCGCTGGCCAGCCTACGTACGACGGGCACGCGAGAATATGGGCGCCTGGCGCTGGTGGTGGCCTGTTCAGGTGGTGCAGATTCCACTGCGCTGCTGGCCTTGCTCGCGTTGATCGCGGACGCGGATCGCCTCGAGCTCACGGTGGCCCACGTCGATCATGGGATCCGGGTCGACTCGGACCGCGACGCGGAGCACGTGGCGAGGCTGGCGGCCGGCTTCGGGGTACCCTGCGTGCTGCGGCGCCTCGATTTGGCCGCGGGCTCAGGCTTGCCGGCGCGGGCCAGGGAGGCGCGCCGCGCCGCGTTGCTGGCCATGGCGGGCGAACGGGCGATCGTGCTGGCCCACACGCAAACGGACCAGGCAGAGACGTCGATCCTACACGCCACCCGCGGCGCAGGTCTCGACGGGCTGGGGGCCATGCCGGCCTGGGATCGACCGTGGCTGCGCCCACTGCTGGGGGTGCCGCGAGCGGAGACACGGGCGCTGTGTGGCCGACTCGGAGTGAGCTTCGTCGACGACCCAAGTAACTGCGATCGTCGCCACCCGCGGGTCCGGGTGCGTGAGGAGTTGCTGCCGGTCTTGCGCGAGCAAAATCCACGAGCCGAGGCCGCGCTGGCGGCCCTCGCGGAGCAAGCGGCGGATGCCGAGGCCGCGCTGTCGCTGTGGGCGGGGCAGGAGGAATTGGCCCGGCGCCGCGGCCTGGGGCACTGGGCGATCGACGGGCTCGCCAACCTGCCCCGGGCGGTCCGAACGCGAGTGCTTCGCCGGCTCTGTGCTGCTGCCGGGGCCGACATGGGGGCGCTGGGGCACGCCGCGATCACCTCGATCGATCGGGTGCTCTGTGGACGGGCCGAGGCCGCGAACGCGCTCGACGCCGGATCGGCCTCGCTGGCGCTGGCGCCACGGTCGTGGGATCTGCGGCCTGGACTGCGGCTCCGGCTCGATCGAGAGGGCCTGCGTTGCGGGCCGGCACGCTGAGGACCGGGCCGTGGCGGGGTTGCAACTTGGTGGGGCGTCGGCTGGCCTGGCTGAGGGTCTTCCGCTATGCTCGCCCGTCCGAGCGACGCGCCGCCGATCGCTCCGAAACCGCCGTGAAGCAGCAAACAAAGACCCTCCTGGTGTGGCTCGGCCTGATCGTCGCGGTCCTGGCGCTCGCCAACCTGTTCAACACCAGCCGCGATGTCGTGGAAATTTCCTACGCGAAGTTCATCGACAACGTGGAAAAGGAGTGGGCCTCGTTTCGGACCGTGAACGTTGCGGTCCACGAGTCGTACGTCGAGCTCACCTACGAGGACACCAGCGGCAAGGCCTTCCATGTGATCGGCCCCGTCGCTGAGAACCTCTATGGGCAGCTCAGCAGCAAGGGCATCGACTACCGCGTCGAGCCTGAAGAAGATGGAGCGCTGCTGCAGTTCGCGCTGATGTGGCTGCCGATGATCTTCATCGTCGTCCTGATGGTGATGTTCATGCGACAGATGCAGGCTGGCGGTGGCCGGGCGATGAACTTCGGCAAGTCGAAGGCCCGTCTCCTCAACGAACACAGCAACAAGGTCACCTTCAAGGACGTCGCAGGCGTCGAGGAGGCCCGCGAGGACGTCGAGGAGATCATCGACTTCTTACGCGACACCCGGAAGTATCTCCGCGTCGGCGGGCGCATCCCGAAGGGTGTCCTGTTGATGGGTCCGCCCGGGACTGGCAAGACCTTGCTCGCGCGGGCGATCGCAGGCGAGGCGGGGGTGGCCTTCTTCAGCATCAGCGGATCGGACTTCGTCGAGATGTTCGTCGGCGTCGGTGCGAGCCGAGTGCGTGACCTGTTCGAGCAGGGCAAGAAGAACGCCCCCTGCATCATCTTCATCGACGAGATCGACGCGGTCGGGCGCCACCGCGGCACCGGTCTCGGCGGCGGCCACGACGAGCGGGAGCAGACGCTAAACCAGCTCCTGGTCGAGATGGACGGCTTTGAGGGCAACGACGGCGTCATCCTGATCGCGGCGACCAACCGGCCCGACGTGCTTGACCCGGCGCTGCTGCGTCCCGGTCGCTTTGATCGCCGCATCATCGTCGGCTTGCCAGATGTCCGCGGCCGTGAGGCGATCCTCAAGGTGCACACCCGCAAGGTGCCCGTCGACGACAACGTCGACGTCGCGCTCGTGGCTCGTGGGACCCCAGGCTTCAGCGGCGCGGATCTCGAGAACCTGGTCAACGAGGCGGCGCTGATGGCTGCGCGCTTCGGGCGCGACCGCGTCACCGAGGATGACTTTGACCGCGCGAAGGACAAGGTCCTGATGGGCTCGGAGCGCAAGAGCGCGGTGATCTCGGAGCGCGAGCGTATGACCACGGCCTGGCACGAGGCCGGTCACACGCTGGTGGCCATGAGCCTGCCCAAGGAGCACGTCGATCCGATTCACAAGGTGACGATCATCCCGCGAGGACGAGCTCTGGGCGTCACCCAGCAGCTCCCCGAGGAAGATCGATACAACCTCGACCGCGACCATGTGGAGGCTCAGATCGCCATCCTGATGGCGGGGCGCATCGCCGAGGAGATCGCCTTTAATGGTCAGAAGACGACCGGTGCCACCAATGACATCGAGCGGGCGACCGGGCTCGCGCGCAAGATGATCTGCGAGTGGGGCATGAGCGACGAGCTTGGCCCGATCTCCTACGCGAAGGCCGAGGCCCAGCCCTTCCTTGGGCGCGAGATGCAGCAGGCGCCGCACTATTCCGAGGCGACCGCGCAGCTCATCGATCGTCAGATCCACGCGGTCATCACCAGGCAGTACGATCTGGCGCGTAATATGCTCACCACCAATGCCGCTGCCCTGCGGCGGCTGGCTGAGGCTCTGTTCGAGCGCGAGGTTTTGTCGGCGACCGAGGTCCTGGCGCTCATGGAAGGCCGGATGCTCGCCCCCGCACGCCCCCGCCCTCGCATGGCCACGGGGCAGCCCGTTCCGGGGATCGATCGTCCACTGCCCGTCGCCGGCAAGCTGGTCGTCGAGCCCTCGACCTGAGGCCCACGCGGCGCGGTGATTACCGGCTCGTGGGCTCCCGCGAGCCGCCTACTCTTTGAGGTAGAGGGTCGCCGACGGCATGCCGGGGACAACCTCTTCGCCTGTGCGGGCGTCGACCACGCGGGTCACGAGGCCCGGCGGGCGACTGCGTGGCAGGACATCGTGTGGGACGCCATCGACCACGGCAGTCATGTACTGCTGCCACAGCGGAACGGCGGTGGTGTAGCTGGCGTCCTCTTCTCCGAGCGAGCGTTCGTAGGTGTCGTCGCCCATCCAAGCGGCGGTGATCTGCCGCGAGGTGAAGCCGACAAACCACGTGTCCGTGACGTTGGTGTCCTTGGATGCTGTGCCAGTCTTGCCGCCCACGGCCACGCCGATACGTCCAGCACGCGCGCCGATCCCGGCAGTGACGACCTCACGCATGAGGCGGGTGATGAGGTAGGCGGTGCGGTCGTCGACGATCTGACGCGGGCCCTTGAGGGCGAGGCTGCCGAGGCGATCGAGGCGGCCGGCGACGTCGACAGCAGGGTCGTCAGGGCTGCGGTTGTCGACCAGGACCTCGCCTCGCTTGTTGACGATCCGACGCACGTACACCGGATCGACCCAGCTACCGCCGCGGACGAAGATGGCGAAGGCGCGGCTGAGCTCGTCGATGTGGACACACGAAGCGCCGAGCGAGAGAGCGCGGTCGGCGATGAGGTCCGTGGAGAAGCCGAGGCGGCGGGCCCAGGCGACGACGTTGTCGGCGCCGAGGCTCTGGAATAGGCGGATCGATGGGAGATTCAGCGAACGGATCAGGGCCGTGCGCAGCAGGACCTCGCCATCGAGCGTCTGACCGAGGTTCTGCGGGTTCCAGGCCTCGCCGGGCTCGGGCACGTAGGGCTTGTCCTCGAGGACGGAGTCCATGCGCCAGTGATCGCCGTCGAGGGCGAGCGAGTAATAGATGGCCTTGAAGACAGAGCCAGGCTGGCGGCAGGCCTGGGTAGTGCGGTTGAACTGCGAACGGTCGTAGTCGAGGCCGCCCTCCATCGCGTCCACGTACCCGCTGTCGAGCGAGAGGGTGTAGAGCGCCGCCTCGACCCGTGGGGTCTGGCCAAGCTCGAGCACCTGCAGGCCAGACTCGGCGTCGATCTCGGGTGGACTCGCGGTCTCGACGGCGCGCGGCTTGACCGGCTCGGGGACCGCGCCCTCCTCTGCGGCTTCAGGCCTGGGCGGGTCGTGGCTCTCTTCGCTCTCCTCGGCGATCGCCAGCCGGCGTTTCTGGGCCGGGCGCACCCACAAGATGTCCCCTGCCTCGATCGCGTCGCTGACCTTGGCCAGGGTGGCGTCGTTGAGCGTGGCGTTGCGGTCGTAGCGAGCGGCCCAGTTCATCCGCTTGAGCGGAAGCAGGGCCTCGCTGTTGCCGATCGTCACACGCGCGCGTTTGGCGTCGACCGCGGTGACCAGCGCGAGGCGCCAGCGCAGACGATCGGCGGTGAGGGGGTCAGGGCCATACTCGGCGGCGGCGCGGTCTCGGAAGGTCGCGCGTGCTATCTCTTCGGACAGGTGCGCGACGGGGCCGCGCCAGCCCTGCCGCCGGTCGAGCTTGCGGACGGCGGTGTCGATGGCATCGTGGGCGGCGCTGCCGAGACCCAGTTGGGCCGGGGTCTCGATCTGGAGGCCATCTTGCAAAACGGCCGCCTCGCCGAATTTGCTGCCGACAGCTCGCCGTACATGCTCGGCGTAGAAAGGGGCGCGCAGGCGGAAGACATCGGTTGGGGTGACGAGGCGCAGAGGCTCAGCACTGGCCGCCTCGAGCTGCTCCGACGTGATGTAGCCGGCCTCCATCATGTCGTGGAGGACGACACGGCGGCGAGCGAGCGCACGCTCGGGGCTGGTAACCGGGCTATAGCGTGACGGGGCGCGGGCGAGGCCGGCGATCATCGCTGACTCGGCGAGGCTGAGCTCATCGAGGTCCTTGCCGAAATAGCGGCTGGCGGCGGCAGCGACACCGTAGGCACCGTGGCCGAGGAAGATCTTGTTGAGGTAGATCTCCAGGATCCGTCGCTTGCCGAGGCGGCTCTCGATGCGGACGGAGAGCAAGGCCTCGCGCAGCTTGCGGTCAAGCGTGCGCTCGTCCGAGAGAAAGCCCTTGGCGACTTGCTGAGTGATCGTGCTGCCGCCCTGAACCACTGTGCCGGAGCGCAGGTTGGCGAGCACGGCCCGACCGAGGCCACGCCAGTCGAGGCCGTTGTGACCGAAGAAGCGGCGGTCTTCGGCGGCGAGGAAGGCGTGGATCAGGTCCGCGGGGACCGCATCGATGGCGGCGTAGGAGCGGTGCTCGCGAGCAAGTTCGGCGAGCACGCTGCCGTCCGCGGCGTAGATGCGGGTGACGCCGGGGGCGATCGTATCGTACTGCTCGACCTGCGCGAGATCGGGCAGTTCCGCGGCGTAGCTGCGGTAGGCCCGGTGACCCACGTAGACCGCCGTGACCACGACGCAGGCCGCAGCGAACACGTAATACCGCAAGAGCCAGCCCAGAAGGCCGGCTCTCGCGGGATTGAGCACCCAGACGCGCGCGCCTGGTTCAGTCGATATCGCCGGCGGGGCCGTCGACATTCGGGTCATCCGCGTACTTCCGTAGGGCCTTGAGGGCGCGGGTCTCAGCCTTTGCCATCGCCTCGAGGCGCTCGTTGATGCGGCCGAGCAGCGAGCCGACCACGATCTTGGCGTTGTTCTCCGGGTTGAGGCCGACGATGTACGCGTAGACGCTGCCGTCGGCGCTCATCGGCTGGATCATGCCGTCCTCGCTGCCGATGAAGGCAGGTGTCGGAGCGCCGCCGGTGTCGGCGCGGATGTTGAAGCCGATCGGCTCGTCCTTGCCCTCTGCGCAGGCCGTGGGAGCCTTGGCATCACCACACAGCGGATCGAGGCGCTCGACCAGCGTGACGCCGCGGCCCTTGAACTGGACCGCGAACTGACGCGGACCACCTGTCGCCAGGGCCTTGACGTTGCCGTTCACGAAGTTGGCAAGGTAGCCAAGGTCGATCTTCAGGCCGTTCGCCTCGTCGTAGAGATCGAAGGTCTTCTTGAGGCCCTCTGGATTGATCGCCGCAAGCTGCCAGCCAAACAACTGGTCGACCTGCGGTGCCTTCTCGAAGTTGGTCGTGAGCAGGGTGACCAACTCGGCCGCCCCCTTGGCGGGGTCCGTGCTGATCTGCTTGCTGAGGTCGGCCATCTTCAATGAGATGCCCTTACGCATCTCCGAGACCTTGTTGACCTCGGCATACATGACCTCGCCCTTGGCCTTGCCCTGGTCACGCAGCGCACCCTTGGAGGTGATCTGGTTTCCGAGGTAGCCGATCAGGAGGCCCATCAGCAGCGCAGCACCGGAGGCGAGGGCGATGAGGCCCTTGTTGCCGCGAGCCTGGACCTCACCGCCGCCGTCGCCGATCACACCGGCGTTGGGGTCGAAGCCGCCGCCCGTCGCGCCAAAGGGCGTGCCGTCGTCGGCCTGGACCTGTCGGCGTGTGGGCGCGGGCTGGGCAACCTCGCCGGGGGCGGGGATGTCCATCTGCGGCGGGGCCACCTCACCAGGAGCTGGGATAAAGGCAGCCGGGGCCTGCTCTCCGGGCGCTGGGATGAAGTTAGGATCGGCGGGCGGCTTCCGTGACGGGGCCTTCGGGCCCGCCGCCTTGGCAGCCGGAGCTGGGGCAGATGCCGGGGCCGGGGCCGGGGCGGCCTCGGGGGCCGGGGCCGCGTCACCGCCGGGCTTCTTGGCGAGGCGCGCCTTGAGGGCGCTGAGGTCAGTTCCTGGTTTCTTGGGTGCGTTCAAGACCGGATCCCCTTGTACGAACTTGGTGGGAGACGAGACGCGAAGCGAGCGCGAGACAAACGAGCTGCGGCTGGCCGCGGTGTGCGGACCGCCAAAAACATGGCACCGCGAGGATAGAGACAAGGTTTGGCAGCGTCAATGCTGGGATGCACACGGGCGAAACGGCTGTTTGGGGGCGAAATGGTGGGGATCTCGGGACCCGCGCGGGCGGCGGCGGCTTGAGAAGCGTGGATCGGCGCTCAGATGCTGCGAGCGGGCAGGGCTGCTTCGAGCCGCGTCAGCGCGCGGGCAGAGAGCGCCACCGCCAGGACTTTTGGCTGGGGATCCGTCATCGGGACCAGCTCACCCTCGACGCAGATCAGGTCGCCGTGGCCCGGGGTCGGTAGTAGGAGGGTGACCGTGAGTGCGGCGGGCCGGCGCTGCGAGGTGCCACGACGGCCGACCGGTTGTGAGGCATAGGAGGACAGATCCGCGACCACACGTGGGGCGAGTAGGCAGCCACCCACGGTCGCTAGCGGCGAGCCTGGGCTATGGACCGCGGCGGGCCGAAGCGGAGCGCCAAGAACAGGGGCCAGTCGGCCCAGCAGCGCCTGGCCACGCTCACGATGGTCGGCGCGCAGGTCGGGGCTGAGGAGGTCTAGGAGGTGGAGAAGGATGCCGGTGGGGGCGAAGGTGAGGGTGCGTACGAGGGCCCAGCCATGGCTGGTGCTCAGCCCAAGCACGACGTCGAGGGCGCGGTGGGCGGCGGACAACAGGCGTCCGCAGCCGTGCGCGTCGGAGCCTTGAGTCGAGGCCTCACGGCGGGCAACAAAGCGACGATCGAGGCCGTGCGTGTCGCCGCGATTGCGTTCGAGCAAGCGCAGCGGGGAGTATTCGTCGGCGTCGGCCTCGAGATCGGCTGGGCGCATCGCCGCGGGCAGGCGGGTGGCACGGGGGATGGTGGTGCCGTGCCAAAAGCCGGGATCACTGACCGGCGAAGGGATCGGTGCCAGCGGGTCGCGCATGTCGGCAAGGTCGCACGAGCACCCAGGCTGGCCAAGAATTTCGCGGGATCGCCTCGGGGTCGTAGCGTCGCGTTGTGACGATCGATGCATCCATCCCTAAAGTGCAGACTGGGCTCATGCGCCTGGCCCGCGGCGAAGGTCCGGCGCTGCGCGGCCGACCGGTGGCGCTGCTCTGCCATCCTGCTTCGGTCACGGCCGAGCTCGCGCACGCGACCGAGGTGCTGACGGGGCCGGTCGGCGCTCGCCTGGTGAGCATGCTCGGACCCGAGCACGGCCTCGACGCGGCTGCGCAAGACATGGAGAGTGTGGCTCAGGAGACAGGTTCCAAGGGACATGTTCCAACGTACAGCCTGTACGGAGACAGCTTCGCCAGCCTGATCCCGACCGAGGCGATGCTGCACGACGCCGAGTGGCTGGTGATCGATCTGCAGGACGTCGGCGCCCGTTACTACACCTACGTCTGGACCGCGGTGCTGGCTGCCGAGGTCGCGCTTGCGTGCGGGCGCAAGGTGTTGCTGCTCGACCGACCAAATCCGCTGGGAGGTCTCGATGCGTGGGTGGAGGGCGGCGCGATCGCCCCCGGGCAGGAGAGCTTCGTCGGGCTGCACGACGTCGCCGTGCGTCACGGGATGACGCTCGCCGAGTTAGCGCGGATGGCGATCGTGGAGCGTGGACGGGTCACCGACCACGGCCTCGAGATCCTCGAGTGTGCGGGCTGGCGGCGGCGCATGATGTTTCCGGCGACGGGCCTGCCGTGGGTCTTGCCGTCGCCAAACATGCCGACCTTCGAGACGGCGCAGGTTTACCCGGGGCAGTGCCTGCTCGAGGGCACAAACCTTAGCGAGGGCCGCGGCTGCACACGACCCTTCGAGATCTTCGGGGCGCCGTGGCTCGACGGACGCGCACTGGCGGCCGCGATGATCGCGGAGCCCAACGCGGCGCCAGGGCTGGTGGTCCGGCCGTTGGGCTTCAAGCCGATGTTTCACAAGTTCGCGGGCCAGCGCTGTGGCGGGGTGCAGCTTCATGTGCGCGCGCCTGAGGCGGTGCGCAGCTTGCAGACCACCTGGGCCTTGCTGAGGGCGATGTGGCGGTTGGGGGAGGGGGCCCTGCGCTGGCGTCGTGAGCCCTACGAGTTTGTCGCCGACCGGCCCGCGATCGATCTGCTCGCCGGCGGTGCGTGGCTGCGGGCGGCCATCGAAGCCCAGGCCCCGTTGGCGGAGATGCTGGCGGCACAGGAGCCGGGTCGGCTGGCGTTCCTCGCCCGGCGCCGCAGCTTCCTGCGCTACCCGGATTGAGCGCTCAGCGATGGAACACGCCAGACGAGTCGTCGCCGCTGTAGCGGGTGGTCTCGGTGGCCCACGTGCGGTGGCCGGAGATCATGGAGGTCAGCACGTCGACGTAGCGGCGCAGATCCGCGTCGACCGCAGCGGAAAAGCTGGGCAGGACACGGGTGAGGGCGCTGTACTCGCGGGTCTCCCCGTCGTGCAGCTCGACTGCACGTGCGAGCGCCTGTTGGAAGTCGAGCTGCTCCTCGTGCATGAGCACCAGCACCATGTTGTTGACCTCGCCCTTCGCCATCTCTTTTTCGATCGTGTAGATGTCGTTGGCGAGCCCGACGATGTAGGCGGCCTTGCTCTCGAGGCTGCGTACCGTCGGGTGCTCGCGCACGACAGCAGGTAGCGTGATGTCGTCCGTCAGCTCGCCGAGGCGAAAGCCGAAGTAGAGGCCAACGCTGACCTCCCGCATCTTGCGGTAGGTGACAAGCCCGGGGACGGCCTCCAGCTGGCGATACTTGGCCTCGTCGACAAAGGTGCGAAACAGGCGATCGAGGTGGTCGCCGAAACGCTCGATCCAGGAGGGGACATTGACCGCGAGCATGCGCTCACGCAGGTCACGAAACGCCTGCGAGAAGGGGTCCACGATCAACGGAGCCGCGCCCTCACGGAAGACCTTGAGCAAGCTCTTCAAGTACACGTGCGAGACGGCCGGGCCGCGAATGGTCTCGATCTTGTTGTCGATGAGGCAAAAGAGAGTCGTCCAGTCGGCTGCGATTTGCAGTGCGGGCAGGTCGTTGGCGACCGGGAAGGCGCGACCCACGAGCCAGCCGACCTTGGCCCGATGGAGCGCCTTGACGTGCTTCTCATCGGGGGCGAGGCCCATGGCCGTGGCCCAGGCGATCGACTGCGCGTGCACCTCGGCGACGTCTCGGTGCACTGCGGGATCAAAGGGGCAGTAGAGGTCAGGGATCTGGACGTTGCGCACGGTCATCGGGGAGACGCGGCCGTCGTCGCTGTAGGCGTCTCGAACCCGCGGGTCGGCGGCGCTGCGAGGGCCCTGAGGCGGATCTTGAGGCGGGCTCATGGCCGCCTCCAGGCCCATCGAGACGTAGTGCAGAGCGGCGGGTGTGCTGGGGAGAGCCATGACTTCGCTCCGGGGGTCGGGTGCATGCGTGGGCAGTCTCGACTATGCCTGGATTCACTGGCAACGCCTACAGCTGCGCAGTGAACATGGGCGCGTCTCTTACAATGTATGCGTCGTTCGCTGTTGGCCGGGATCACAAGAACAGCCGCGGCGTGTGGGCACTGGACGGTCGCAGACCGACGACAGCAGCAGACAGGCGGCGGTCGTCGCCGCATGCCCGTCACATCGCGTCGATGGAGCGTGGCAAAGGGTGCCCGCAGCAGGGATCGAACCTGCGACCTACAGTTTAGGAAACTGTCGCTCTATCCAACTGAGCTATGCGAGCAGCGGGCGCAGTGTCGCAGGTCGGCTCGCAGAAACAACCCCGTTGAGGGTAAGTCAAGGTGTGACACGGGTAGCGAATTCGCTCTTGACACGGAGCTGGGTGCTGCGCGGATACTACCTGGGTGATCTCGCGCACATTACCGATTCTTGCGCTGGCAGGGGCTCTGACGGGTTGTGACTCTTCTGTGGAGGCCGCCCGGCGGGAGAATGATGTCGTCCGCGCGCCATCGGCGAGCTCGATAGCGCGCCGGGTGAACACCTCAAGAGGGCGTCTGCTGGCCGGCGAACGGGTCGAGCGGACGCCAACGTGGCCCCCGGTGTCCACCATCGCGGCGATGCGCGGGCGCCTCCCTGCGGCGCTCATCGTGGAGATCGATCGCTCACCTGTACCAGTGCTGCTGCCACATGACGAGAACTGGCTGGCACGGGCCAGGTTGTTCACAGCCGGGCCACAAGGCGCGGGCTATACGTTTGTGGCGTCACTTGATGGGCTGCATCTGAGCGTACAAGCGTCGCGGCTGGCGCTCTTGCTGCCTCACGTAGGACAGCACCGGGGCAAACACCAGATTCGCGGGACCGTTGGGTTCCTCGGCGAGAACGAGGGCATCCATGCTGCCAGCTGGATCGAGAACGGTGTCGCCTACAACGCAGAGCTCGAGTGCCTGGAACCCGACGGGCCCGAGTGTGTGCCTGAGCGTCTGGCGGCCCTGGTAGACAAGCTCGAGTATGTTGGCGGCGCCTTGGCCACGGGAGGTGAGTCATGAGGCTGGGAGTCATGCTGGCGAGTTGCCTGGCGGCAGGGACAGCTCTTTCGACCATCCATGCTCACGCGGAGGAGCCATTCTACTTGCCACCGGGTGACCTGCTGCCAGACTCGGGCAAGGGGCTGGCGGAGACCACAGTGTTCGCACCGGGGATGCGATACCCGCTCGAGTCAGGGCCATCGTTTCCGAACTCACAGGTGTACATGAACGGCGGGAGCATGGGCCCCGGCGGGCACCAGTGCGATGCGGTGAACTACAGCTACCCCTGGCGCGACAACTACTGCGAGAAGCGCAGCTGGGATATGCCGCTCTGCCCGGCCGGGATCGGACACCAGGGGCAGGATGTCCGCCCGGCGACTTGCGAGGACAAAAAGCACCAGGTCGTGGCGACGGCGGCGGGGCAGGTGACCAACATCGGGACCTACTCGATCTACGTGACGACGCCGTCAGGGCAGCGCTTCGACTACCTGCATGGGGCTCTGGACACGATCGTGGTGTCTTTGGGGCAGCAGGTGGAGGTCGGCCAGCCGCTGGTGAAGGTGTCCAACAACATGGGCGATACCCCAACCTCGATCCATCTCCACTTCAACATCAAGCAGGATGTCGGCGGCGTGGGCTTCGTCTATGTGTCGCCCTACATGTCTCTCGTGGAGGCCTACAAGGAGCTGATGGGTCTCGGCAACAAGCCACCGGCTGGTGTCCTTGATGAGGCTACGTGTGAGCAGCTTCGGGGCTGGGCGCAGGATCCTGACGATCCTGAATCGGCCGTGACCGTCGACCTCTACTTCGGTGGGGCAAAAGGCGATCCGGCGGCGGTGCCTGTGCAGGTGGACGCAAACGCCTACCGCGAGGACCTGTGTCAGGCGCTGGGGACTTGTGAGCATGCCTTCGAGCTCGAGGTGCCGCTCAGCCTGCGTGACGGGGCGCCACACCAGATCTTCGCGTACGCGAACGACAGCAAGGATGGCGCGGCGGCTGAGATGGAGTTCTCGCCGAGTCAGATCGAGTGCGCACCACCGACGATCCCGCCCGGCGTACGCCGGTGGATCGTCGATCCTGAGAGCCTGGCGGCGTGGAAGTTCTCGCCGTTCTGGCAGGCGATTCAGGCCGGGGAGCCCGATGTTGAGGCGATTCCACAGAGCCTTGATCTGGGCCTGGACCCGATCCTGGCCCGCAGTGAGGCCGAGCCGGCGAAAGTTTGGCTGATCGACCAGGGGTTTCGGCGCCACGTGGTTGACGATGTGATCGCCGCGGCATGGGGCTTTGATCTGGCTGCTGCAGAGCTGTGGGCACCGGCGGAGCTGCAGGCGTTGCCCGAGGCGGCGCCGATCCGGCCGGCACCAGTCTTGCTCAAAGGGCCCGGGCCAAAGATCTATTTGTTGGACGATCCGCTGTGCGACCCACACAGTGACGTGATCGATCCGCTGTGCCAGCACGGCAGCCCGGACACCGGGAGCACAGGCAACTCCGGGAGCACAGGCAACGTTGGGAGTTCAGGCGATGTTGGGCTTACGGCGCCTGTGAACGGGGAGAGTGGTAACGGCCCGCCCGCGTTGCCTGACGGCTATGGGCAGGATCTGGGATGTGGTTGCGAACAGGGGAGCGCGGGCGGCTTCGCGCTCGGCTTTGGCGTTGTCGTGCTTTTTGGGCGCCGCAGACGGCGTCTGGATGCTACTTTACATAACATACATTATCGGCAGTAGGCAGTGCTGCCGTCTCCTGACGGCCGGCGCTACGAAGCGCTCGTCAACGAACCGGCAACCAAAAGCGATTGGGTGGTAACCAGATGCGCTCGGCGCGTCCCTTCACGTTCCCACGAGGTACAAACGGTCGCGGCCGTTCGGCGTCGGGGTCGATGAAGTTCCCTGCGTCCTGGGCCTTCTGGTAGGCACGAGTTGCGAGGGCCTTTGCTTCGGCTGCGCTGGGACACAGGCCGCTGCTGCAACGCAGACGTACGAGGCTTTCGGTGGCCGGCGCGGCGAACACAAATTGGGTGCCCTGCCCAACGGTCGCTGGGCCTGAAACGGCTCCTGGTGCGACACCCTCGTCCGGTACGCTGCCAACGCTCTCTGCCACCAGCGCGGCCTGTTTGGCCTCAAGACCCTCTGGTGGGCGCAGCCAGACCTCGATGTCGACGCTGTAGGCCGCGTCGCGGATCGTGCCGTCGAGGCGCAGGCGATCGTACTCGTCGCGCTCCGGTGGCGTTGCGGTGGGTGTGAGCTCCTTCCACCCCGGGAGGTCGCCCGCGGCGAGCAGCTCGGGCAAGCGGCTGCGGTCCTTGCTGGCGGCGGGTACTCGCGCCTGGACAACCCGCGCGAGCGCCAGTGCGTCGGAGTTGCTGGCGCAGCGCTGCGTGCCACACTCGAGGACAAACACGACCTGGGCGGCCTGATCGACACGGACGAAGGTGAAGTGATCGTCGGAGCGCGCGAGCCAGGCGTCGTCGAAGGTGTCGTCGATGATCTGCTTCGCTTGCTCGCGGGAACTCCCCGCGGCGCGAAGAGCCGCGTCGCGGAGAAATGCCTCCGACTCGTCCGGGGCCCGCCAGGCCCGCAAACGGACGATACTGGCTGGCGCTGGTTCACCTTTGCCGAGCTGGAAACTGCGCTCGACAAACTTGTCCGCTCGCGGCCCACGCGAGGTCCAGTGCGGCGTGTAGCGGATCGATCGATCTCCCTCCAGCAGAGCGCGAGCGTCGGCGCCGCGATCGCGATCGTAGCGTTCGACGGCCTCGACGATGCGCTCGGCGAGCAGGAGTTCGCTCCGGCACACTGCGACACCACAGCGCAGCAGGAGCACGGAGCGCGCGCGGGGAAGCTGGACCGCCGCCTCGTAGACAACCTCGCCGCGGGCCCACACAACCTCGCCGATGCCCTCCCCCACTGATTTCAGGCGGGCGGCACGGTTGTTGTCCATTTCGAGGATTGGGTCGGTCAAGAGCCCCGTGAAGGCGCTGCGCTTGACTGCGCCATCGGGTGCCGCGTTGGCCTGGGCACGGACTTGGTCGACCAAAGTCTCGAAGATGGCCTGGGTGCCAAGCACTGGGTCTCGCCACAGCTCGAGGCTGAGCTCGTGGCCGTCCGATGCATGGTCGGCGAAGTAGACCACATGGTCGTAGCTTGAGTCCTCGCGGGTATTGGCGTCGTCAGGCCGGCTGAGGGTGAAGAGCTTCTCGGGCGTCAGGTCGCGGAGGTCCTTCACGCCAAGCAGCCCGTCGGCAGTGACCGCTTCAACCTGGCGGGTCCAGGCGAGGCTGTCGTGGCTCTGGTTGCGATTGTCGCCCATGACCAAGAAATGGCCCTGGGGGACCTTCCACTCGCCGAAGCGGCGTTGGCCGCCAACCCGGGGATCGGCGCTGCTCATGTAGCGGACCGTGTAGGTCCGATCGTCGACAGTCTCATGGTAAAGCGCGCAGTGTGGAACTGTATTCTCGCCGGCCTCGTCGAGGCACTTCTCGCTGAGTTTGGTGCGAGCGAGCTCCTCAAACTCGGTGTCCGTTTCACGCTTGATCGAGACCTTGTTGCCCTCGACGCGAACGGTGTCACCAGGCAGGCCGATGACCCGCTTGATGAAGTCCTCAGACTCATCGACCGGGTAACGGAACACGATCACGTCGCCGCGCTTGGGGGCTCCCATGAACTCGCCGACGACCGTGGTGGTGAACGGGACCTGAATACCGTAGGCGAACTTGTTGACGAAAATGTGATCGCCCGAGCGCAGCGTGGGCATCATGCTGCCACTCGGGATCTTGAACGGCTCGTAGAGGCAGGAGCGAAGCGCCAGGGCGACAAGGACGGCGATGCCGACGTTCTCGATGGTCTCGCGTGCAGCGCTCTTGCGGGCGAAGCTGGCGTGTTGATGGAGCAGCTCGTCGAGTCGTTCGCACTCATCCTCGACCAACTCCCACGAACCCGCTTCGCGTTCGCGTTCGATCTTGTCGACGCTCTGGCGGATCGCATCGGCCGGCTCAGCGGCGATGCGAGCGGCGTACTTCTTGAGGATTCGGTGGCTCTCCTTCACGAGGAGGCCGGCCGCATCCTTGACGTGGCTGACTTTCCGGCGCTTCGGGCTGGCGGTCTTTGGAGCGTTTTTCGGGTCAGCCGAGGACATTCACGTGTCGCTCAATCGATCTTCAGAATCGCATGGAAGGCGCCTTGCGGGATCTCGACGTTGCCGACCGCCTTGAGTCGCTTCTTACCCTTTTTTTGCTTTTCCAGCAGCTTGCGCTTGCGCGAGATGTCGCCCCCGTAACACTTGGCCAGCACGTTCTTGCGCAGGGCCTTGACGGTTGTGCGGGCGATGATCTTGCTGCCGATCGCGGCCTGGATGGCGACCTCGAACTGCTGCGGGGGGATCTCATCCTTCATTTTTACGCAGAGGTCGCGCCCGCGATTGAAGGAATTGGTCTTGTGGGTGATGAGGCTGAGCGCGTCGACGCGCTCCCCGTTGACCAGAAGGTCGACGCGGCAGAGGTCGGCCCGGGTGTATTCGCCTTGCTCGTAGTCGAGGCTTGCGTAGCCACGGGAGAGGCTCTTGAGCTGATCGTAGAAGCCGAACACGACCTCTCCCAGCGGAAGCTCATAGGTG
>JBGAUO010000071.1:0-23153 GCA_044228605.1 Nannocystis sp.
GGCGCAGCGATCGCCGGCAACTTCGGCTTCTACTTCACCACAGAATTCGCTTTCCTCGCCGCCCTCGCCCTCGCTCGCATCGCCGCCGACGCCGACCCCGACTTGCGACCCGCGCTCCTCGCCGAGCTCGCCACCTACGCCGACCCCCTCGCCGCCTGGGCGCTGGCCTGCCCCGCCAACTTCGCCCACAAGGCCGCCCTCGTGGCCGCCGAACGAGCCGCCCTCACCGGCGACGACACCGTCGCCATCACCGCCTACGACGCCGCCCTCGAGGCCGCCCGCAGCGCAGGTTTTGTCGCCCACGAGGCCCTCGCCTGCGAGCTCGCCGCCCGCTTCCACCGCCAGCGCGGTCGCGCCGGCCTCGCCCGCCTCCTGCTGCGCGAGGCCCACGACGCCTACCGCCGCTGGGGCGCCACCAGCAAGCTGCGCGCGCTCCACGACGCTCACCCCGAGCTCGCGCCAGCGACCCACACGCCGGTCGCCCCGCTCGTGAACGACGAGCAGCACGCCGACCTCGACCTCCGCAGCATCCTCCGCGCCTCCCAGGCCTTCGCCGCCGCCCTCCGCCTCGACGAGCTCACGCGCACCGTCCTCCGCATCGTCGTCGTCACCGCCGGAGCCACCCACGGCGTCCTCGTCCTCGCCGACGACGACGAGACCCTACGCGTGGTCGGCACCTGGACCGCCCACGGCGTCACCCCGACGCAGGACGAGCAAGACCTCGACGCCCACCCCACCGTCCCCGCCGCCCCCGTGCGCCTCGCCTACCGCACGCTTCGCCCCGTCGCCCAGAGCGACCCCGAACACGCCGGCCTCTTCCTCGCCGCCGCGCGCTCCGCCCTGTGCCTCCCGCTGGTCGTCCAGGGCCACGCCCACGGCGTGCTCTACCTCGAGAACAACCTCGCGGCGGGCGCCTTCACCCCGGCCCGTCGCGAGACCCTCGCCATGCTCAGCGCGCAGATCGCCGTCTCACTCGCGCACGCGAAACTCTACGCCCGCCTCGACGAGGCCCGCAGCGCCGCCGAGGCCGCCAGCCGGGCCAAGAGCACCTTCCTCGCCAACATGAGCCACGAGCTGCGCACCCCGCTCAACGCCATCCTCGGCTACGCCGACCTCATCGAGGAGGAGACCTCCCCGGACACCCAGCTCGCCGACGACATCCGCAAGATCCAGCGCGCGAGCCGGCACCTGCTCGACATCATCAGCGACATCCTCGACCTCTCCAAGATCGAGGCCGAGAAGCTCGACGTCCTGCTCCAACCCTTCCCGCTGCTCCCCCTGCTCGCCGGCGCCATCGAGACCATCGGCCCCGCCATCGCCCACAACCACAACACCCTCGTCTACCAGCCTCCGCCCGAGCTCGGCAGCATGTACAGCGACCCCGTGCGCCTGCGTCAGGTCCTCCTCAACCTGCTCAGCAACGCCGCCAAGTTCACCCAGCACGGCACGATCACCCTCGTGGCCGAGCGCCAGGACGAGCGGATCCGCATCACCGTCCAGGACACCGGCATCGGCATGACCCCCGCCCAGGCCGACCGGGTCTTCGACGCCTTTCACCAGGTCGACGCCTCCACCACCCGTCAGGTCGGCGGCACCGGCCTCGGCCTCACCATCTCGCGTCGCCTCTGCCAGCTGCTCGGCGGCGACATCACCCTCCACACCATCGCGGGCGAGGGCTCGAGCTTCACGATCGATCTGCCGACCCGCGCCGGGTCACAACCGCGCCCCACCATCGCATAAAGTGACACCATGAAGCTCTATCACGCCCATGGGACCTCCGCGTTTCGCTGCCGCTGGATGCTCGAGGAGCTCGGCGCTCCCTACGATCTGGTCAACCTCAGCCTCGGCCACGGCGAGCACAAGCAGCCCGACTACCTGCAGATCCACCCGCTCGGCTCGGTCCCCGCGCTCGTCGACGGCGACCACAACTACATCGAATCCGCCGCGATCGTCATGCACCTCGCCGACAAGGACCCCGAGCAGCGCTTCGCCCCGCCGCTCGGCACGCCCGCGCGCGGCCACTACTACCAGTGGGTCCTGTTCGCCATGACCAACCTCTACCAGATGGTCCACACCCCCTACATTCGTTACTTCTTCCGCCACGAGACCGCCACCCATGAGGAGCGCGAAGCCCTCGCGCGCCACCTCGCCGTCACCGACGACCTCCTGCGCGCCGGCCCGTACCTCCTCGGCGAGCAGTTCACCGGCGCCGACGTCGTCTTCGGCGGCATGCTCGTGTGGGCCGAGGCCTGCGGCCTCCTCCTCGGCCGCGAGCCCCAGACCGACTACCTCGAGCGCCTCAAGGCGCGCCCCGCCTTCCAGCGCGCAGCCGCCAAGTGACCCCCGCCGCTCACGGGCGAGCAACCCGCTCACCGGCAGGTGATCGGCTCGCCGCCCCGAGCTACGCCCGCGCCGCTCACGAGCAGGTAATCGGCTCGCCGCCCGAGCTACGCCCGCGACAATCGCCGCCCCATCCCCGCCCGCGCCGCTCACGAGCAGGTGAGCGACCCGCCGCCCCGAGCTACGCCCGCGACGATCGCCGCCCCGTCTCTGCCGGGCGCTCCCGCGGACGCCCACGCCGCACGCCCGCCTCCTCGCCCTTCGCCGCCGCGGCCGCCCGCTGCTCCGCCAGCGCCTTCATGCACACCGGCCCGTGCGTGAACAGCTCGAGGTGCGCCAGCAGGTAGTCGCGGAACGCCCGCGCCTTGGCCGGCAACACCTTGGCCGCCGGATGCACCAAAAAGACGTTGCCGGTCCCCACCGAGTACTCCGGCAGCACTCGCACCAGCCGCCCCATATGGATCTCCGCCAGCGCCCGCATGTCCGGCAGCGTGGCGATGTACCCGCTCGCCAGCGCCGCCGCGTGGAGGAAGGCATAGCCGTTGGCGCTGACCGCCGCGCGCACCGCCAACTCCTGCATCGACCCGTCGGCTCGGTGCAGCTGCAACTTCCCCCGGCCGTTGTTCATCCGCATCAACGCCAGATCGTGCTGCGCCAGCTCGGCCGGCGTGCGCGGCAGACCTCGTGTCTTCGCATACTCCGGGCTCGCCACCAGATACACCTCGAGGCTGGCCAGCTTGCGCGCCACCAGCGACGAATCCGGCAGCGCCGCCGCGCCACGCAGCCCGAGATCGAGCCCCTCCGCCACCAGATCGAGCGTGCGGTCGGTCAGCACCATCTCGACCGTCACCTCCGGGAACTCGCGCGTGAAGCCAGCCACGATCGTCGCCAGCGAACCCGCCCCGATGTCGTTGGGCGCCGTGATCCGCAGGTGCCCCCGCGGCGTCTCCCGCCCCTCGCGCGCCGCCACCGTCGCCTCTTCCAGCCCGGCCAGCGCCCGCCCAGCTCGCTCGTGGAACAGCGTACCGGCCTCGGTCAGGTTCAACGCCCGCGTCGTTCGATGCAGCAGCTGCACCCCGAGCTTGTCCTCCAGCCGCGCCACCCGACGGCTCACCGTCGACTTCGGCACCCCGAGCCGCTGCCCCGCCGTCGTGAAGGACCCGGTCTCCGCGACCCGCAGAAACGCGACCACTTCCTCGATCTCGGGCGCCCCGGACTGTTCCGCGCTGTGCAACATAGCGTCCCAAGCTACCATCCTTGTTCACGCTCCAGCAACGATGCACCATCGCGGCCATGCGCCTCGTCGTCCCCATCGCCCGCACCCTCTTCGGCCTCCTCTTTGTCGTCTTCGGCCTCAACTTCTTCTTCAACTTCATGCCGCTGCCGCCGATGGAGGGCGCCCCCGCGGCGTTCATGGGTGCGCTGTTCGCCACCGGCTACATGTTCCCGATGATCAAGGTCACCGAGATCGTCGCTGGCCTCATGCTGCTCTCGGGCCGCTTCGTCCCACTCGGCCTCGTCCTCCTCGCACCGGTCCTCGTCAACATCGCCGCCTTCCACGTCTTCCTCACCCCCGGCGAGGTCGGCATGTCCGCGGTGCTCGTCGCCATCGAGGCCTTCCTCGCGTGGTCCTACCGCGACAGCTTCCGCGGCGTCCTGAACCCCACCGCCGTCCCGGGCGGCGATCACCGTTAGACCCACGAAGGCAGCGCAGCCGAGGTTGTAAGCTACCCGCCGCCGCCTGCCCGATCAGTCGAACAGGCGCCGGCGAGCCGCAGCCGGCGAGCCTCAAGCGCCCGGGCTCAGGAGACCCCGCACACCGCCCCGCAGCCACGTGTGCACCCCGGGCTCGGGCGCAAAGCCCAGCACACCGAGACACGGCACTCCCCCGCTCGCCGCGATCACCCGCTCGTTGTGCTCGTGCGACGCATCCACGTCCGCCCGCGTCTGCGCCAGGATGAACCCCCGCGGCCCAAGGCCCAGCTGCCGCAACCCCGCGAAGGTCAGCAAGCAGTGATTGATCGTCCCGAGCCCGAGCCGACCGATCACCACCACCTCCGCCCGCATCGCCGAGATCCACGCCGGTAACCACGAGCCGCCCGGCATCGGCACCCACAGACCACCTGCCCCCTCGATCAGCGTGAGCTCGGGCGTCAGCCGGGCCTCGAGCGCGGCCAGGCTCGCACATGCCCGCTCAAGCTCCGCAGGCTCGCTCCCCGCCCGCGCGAAAAAACCCTCCACCCCGTCCGCCGCCAGCCCTGGCGCGACCGCAGGCGCATATCGCAAGGGGCAGATCTCCCCCACACGCAGCCCCGGGAGCGCCGCCGCAGCGATCAGCCGCTCCGGATCACCGCCCGCATCCACGGGTCCGCTCGCCGCCGGCTTAAACGGCAACACCCGGACCCCTTCTGCCCGCGCGGCCCGCAGCAACGCGCACGCGACCGTGGTCTTCCCACAATCTGTATCCGTACCGACGAGGAATACGCGCCGCGTCACCACCCGCTTGTACCACTCTGCGACCGCACAAACGGCGACGAGGCGACCGCTCGCGCGACCACCTCGTCTCCTCAGCACTCACCGCCGACTAAAACGCGTCGAGCAGCTTGGTCCGCTTCCCCTTGTACTCCTCCTCGGTGAGCAGCCCGGCGTCGAGCGCCGCCTTGAGCTTGCGCAGCTTGCTCTCGAGGCTGTTGTCCTCCGCGGGCGCGGGCGCCGGCGCCGGCGCGGCCTGCTGAGGATATCCCTGCGGCGGCGGATAACCCGGCGGCGGATAACCCGGCGGATATCCAGGCGGCGGATACCCGGGCATCGCCCCGGCCATCACGTTGCCCATCATGTTGCCCATGCCCATGCCCATGCCCATGCCCATGCCGGCCTGCATGACCCCCCCGCCGCCGCCAGGCTGTTTGGCCGCGTCACGCATCGCCTGCATGCCCTCCCACGCCATCGTGTTGTCGACCCCGCGAGCCGACTGGGCCGCGGCCGCGTCGAGCGCCTTCTCGATCTCCGGCGGCAGCGAGATGTTCTCGATCACGAAGCTGGTCAGCGTCAGGCCGAGCTTCTTGAACTCCTCGGCGATGTCACCCTTGACCACATTCTCGAGCACGCTGTAGTGCCCCGCCATATCCGCGACGCTGATCTCGCTCTTGCCGGCCGCCTGGGTGAACTTCCCGACCAGCATACGCTTGAGGAAACCCTCGATCTCGTCGGTCGTGTACATCCCCTGCGTACCGACCAACTCCTTGAAGAAGGTGCCCGGGTCCGAGATCTTGAAGTTGTACGAACCAAACGCCCGAATGCGGACCCGGCCCGGCCGACCCGCGACCGCAAACTCCGGGTCGCGAATCAGCACCGGATTCGCCGTACCCCACTTTTGGTCGATGTATTGCTTGAGGTTGACGTAGTAGACATCGACCTTGTACGGGCTGCTAAACCCGTACTTCCAGCCCTTGAGCCGCGACAGCACTGGCACGTTCTGCGTGCTCAGCGTGTGCGTCCCCGGCCCGAAGATGTCGGCCATCTGCCCCTCGTTGACCAGGATCGCCGCCTGATTCTCGCGGCAGATCAGCTTGGCCCCGTTCTTGACCTCGTGATCCTCGTCGGGGAACTTGTACACCAGCGTGTAGTTGGTGCTGTCCGTCCACTCGATGATGTCGATGAGCTGGCTCTTGATGAAACCTAGAATGCCCATGGTCTGCTGCTTTCCGTTCTCTCGCGCTCGGTCGGTCGTGGGGTGAACTATCACTGCAGGCTGATATGCCGCGCCTCTTGCTCGATGTCGCCGAATTCAGCGTTGGACAGGCCAAAGGCATCAGCCACCTCGCCCAGCGCGTGGCGCTCGTCATCGGTGTACACGCCGTCGCTGTGGACCAGGGCGATCGCCGCCTTGACGAAGATCCGCCGCAAAAACGTGGCCTCCAGCACCTGTACGGCCTCGTAGACGCTAAATTGTCGGGTCTTCAGGTCGTCCAGGGTCAACGCCGATCCGGTCTCACTGAGAAACTCCTCGATCAGCTTCACCTCACGCGCATCGACGTGGTTGTCGACACTTGCGAGGTAGTACAGCCCACGGGCGAACACATCGACTTCTTCGAGGGTCAGGCCTCTGCCGTCTTGCCGTTGTTCCATGGCCCGCAATGCTACGGGCAAGCCCCCGGCGAGGCCAGCCCGACAACCAACAAAGAAACGCCCGCGGTCGAAACCGCGGGCGTCGCACGACTCGACGCCACCAAGCAAGAGCGTCTAGAGAATCAGGAATTCGCGCCGGAACAACAGTTCACCGGCCTGACCCGCCGCATCGGCGCTGTAAACCTCGACCTGCCACGGCTCCCCGCGGCCGGCAGCGTCCACCGCGACCACAGGAGCCGTCGGCGCGATCGGGTGACTCGTCGCCAGCGTCAGGGTCGTCGTCGGCGCCAGCACGCCACGGACCTCCTCACGCGCGCCCGCGTGCGTCCACACGAAGAGCACCGGACGCGGCTCCATCAAGCTATCAGCCCGCAGGTGGAGGTGGACCGCCCCCACATCGCGCGAGAACTCAGCCGCGTCCTCGAGCGCCCCCTCGGCCTGCGCAGCCAGCACGGCTGCCACCTGCACCGCCTGCCCCGTCGCCGGCTGCGGCCGCGCTGAAAAAGCCGACTGCTCGAGGCCGGTCCGCAGCTGACCATCAGGAGCGAGATGCGCCTCCGTGAGCGGTGCATCGACACAGGCCGGGAAGAGCAGGACGAGAGCGAGGGAAAGGCTTCGCACGCAGGAAACTTGACATGCTGTTCCCATGCCACTCTCCCTCGCCACGATCTCAGACACTTGGCGCAGGAGGCCGGGATCGAACGACGCGATAAGTAGCGTATTGATGCTTATCGTGTACTTCCAGTTCGCCACACCTCCACCAGCCCGGAAACCCCGCGGCCGCGTTGGCCAGGGCTATGCTTGCCGCCTCCATGGCCCCCAAGCGCCACCTCCTCCTGCATCTCTGTCTGGGGTGGCTGGCCGCGTGCGGCTCCTCGCCCGGCGATCCCAAGCCCCGCGGCAAGGCCGCGAAGCCCGAGCCCGCCGTGGAGGAAGCCGCAGAGCCCGACCTCCGTACCCTCCTTGCCCTCGACCAGCGCCGCTTCCCCCTCACCGTCTGGGCCGCCTACATCATCCAGCACGAGTACTTCGACAAGCGCCGCCTCGACCCACGCGGCCAGCTCGTCTCGGCCCTCACCTACCTGGGCCTGCACACCCCCGAGTTCTTCGCCGCCGTTCGCGACGACCAGGTCACGGTCACGGTCGGCGCGACCAGCCAGGACTTCTCCCTCGCTGGCCTCCCCGATCTCGCCGCCACGGCCGACCGCCTCGAGGAGATCCTCGGCTTCGCCCAGACCCAGCTCGCCCTCGACCCCGACGCCACCCACAAGCTCGAGTACGCCGCCATCAACGGCCTGCTCGCCCCCCTCGACCCACACACGATCCTCCTCACCCCCGAGGAGCACACCGACCTCGGCGTCAAGACCAAGGGCCAGTTCGGAGGCATCGGCGCCGAGATCCGCGAAGACGAGCGGCGCATCCGCGTCGGCCGCGTCCTCCCCAAATCGCCCGCAGAACAAGCCGGCCTGCGCGCCGGTGACCTCCTGATCCAGATCGACAAGCAGTCGACCGTCAACCTGCGTGTCGCCGAGGCCCAACAGATGTTGCGCGGCCCCGTCGACACCAAGGTCGTCGTCAAGATCCGCCGCGGCGATCAGACCCAGACCATCACGATCACCCGCCAGATCATCAAGGTCGAGAGCGTCGTCGCCGAACTCCTCCCCGGCCAGATCGCCTACCTCAAGCTCATCACCTTCCAGGAGAACAGCGGCGAACAGGTCCGCGCGGCCCTCAAGAACCTGGCCCCAAAGACCGGCGAAGGCCTCAAGGGCGTCGTCCTCGACCTGCGCGACAACACCGGCGGCCTGCTCACCCAGGCCGTCGAGATCCTCGACGCCCTGGTCGCCAGCGGCGAGCTCGTCATCGTCCGCTCCGCCCTCGGCCGCGAGTCCGAACCGGCCAAGCCCGACCTCGAGCTCCCGCTCAGCGCCTCGGTCGTCGCCCTCATCAACGAGGAGTCCGCCTCGGCGTCGGAGATCGTCAGCGGCTCGGTCAAGTACCTCGAGCGCGGCGTCGTCATCGGCCGCCCCAGCTTCGGCAAGGGCACCGTCCAGCTGGTCAAGCCCGAGAATCTCTACGGCCGCGAGCTCGCCCTCAAGCTCACCATCGCCGAGTACCTGGTTGCCGGCGACCGCTCGATCCAGACCTCCGGCGTCCAGCCTGACCTGACCCTCTATCCCGTCGAGCTGACCAACATCCCCGGCGTCGCCAACTACTACGATCGCGAACGCTTCGACCGCCGCCGCGAATTCGCCCAGGTCTCTCACCTGCCCTCCGCCAAGCACGAGAAACCCCGCGCCGACGCTGCCCCCGACGGCCTGCAGCTGCGCTACTTCGCCGGCAACAACCTCCCAGCCGGCCTCCTCAAAGAGGGCCCCGCCGCCCTGCGTGACCCCGAGGTCCGCATCGCCCACCAGGTCGCGCAGCAGCTCGCAGGCGAGCAGGACCCCGCCGCTCGCCAGGCCAAACTCGCCGCGGTCGCCCGCGACCTCGCGCTGACCGAGGACGCCGCGATCTCCACGGGCCTCGCCGCCACCAAGGTGGACTGGTCCGGCAGCGTCGACAGCCACGACACCGCCCAGCTCGGCCTCGTCGCCCGCATCAGCGAGCCTCAGAAGATCCTCGCCGGCGCCCCGTTCACCCTTCATGTCGAGGTCACCAACAACAGCAGCGCCCCGGTCCTGCGCACCCACGCCATCACCGACTGCCTGCGCGACGAGCTCGACGGCATCGAGCTTATCCTCGGTCGCATCGAGCCCGGCCAGACCGCCTCCCGCGATGTTCGCCTGCAGGTCATGGGCTGGCACAGCGACTTCACCGACACCCTCCGCGTCGACCTCCACGCGGGCGAGCCCGACCCAACCCCCGACGCCACCACCACGGTCCGCTTCGACGTCGCCGGCCTGCCCCGCCCCAGCCTCACCTTCGACTACTGGCTCGTCGATGACCCAGCCCTCGTGGCCAAGGCTCCAGCGCGTCCCAAGACCCCCATGTACCCCGGCGAGGCCCCCTTTGCCGTTCACGGCAACGGCGACGGCAACCTCCAGCCAGGCGAACAAGCCCTGCTCGCCATCGAGGTCCACAACGCCGGCCCGGGCCCCGTGGCCGACGCCCGGGCCCTCCTCCACAACCTCTCCGGCGCCCAGGTACTGCTCGAGGAGGGGTTTGCCGAGCTCGGCCCGATCCCGGTCGGCGGCAGCGCCCGCGGCAGCCTCGGCCTCAGCGTCAGCCCCACCGCCGACCCCGCCATCCCCGTCTCCTTCGACCTCGTCGTCGCCGACGTGCAGCTGCGAGAGAGCGTCCGCCACAAGTTCGACCTCGCCGTCCTCGGCAACCTCCCGGCCTTCGCGGCCGCCGGCGAGAAAAATCGCGTCGGCGCCGAGCCGATCCGCCTCTACAACGCCGCAAACGGCAAGGCACCACAACTCGGTGAGATCCCCGCCGGCGCCCAACTCGACATCCTCGGCCGCGCAGGCGGCTGGGCGGCCGTCACCGCCGGTCCCGGCCGCCGCGCCTGGATGCCGGCCGACCTGCTCCGCCCTGGTGACGGCAAGGGCGTCACCGAGCTCCCTGCGCGCAGCTTCATGCTCGTCCAACCGCCAACCCTGAGCCTCGAAGCCACCCACCAGGTCACCCGCGACGACAACATCGAGCTCCGCGGCGGCGCCAGCCACCCTGTCCAAGTCCACGACGTCCTCGTCACCGTCAAACCTGCAGGTGTCGGCCAGGTCGAACAGAAGATCGCCTACGAGGCCAACTCCGCGCGCCAGGGAGACGCGGCCAGGCACATGAGCTTCTCCGCCCGTGTCCCCCTCGCCCCTGGCAGCAACCAGATCCTCGTGACCGCCCGCGACGGCGCCGACGTCGAGGCCACTCGCGAGATCTGGGTGTTTCGCCAACAAGGCGGGAACCTCGGGCCCGCCGATGAGTCAGTCCCATAGACCGTGATAAGACGAGGCCCCCGTGGTTGAACCAGCAGCGGACGAAGCACCCCCTCCCTCCTCGCCGCGTCGCCGGCGCTCCCCGCTGATCGACGTCGCCGTCGCCCTGTTCGGCGGCTACATGCTCGTGACCATGTTCGGCGACGTCCGCTACTTCCTACGGGGCGGCACGCCAACCGACCTCGGCGACGCCGCAGCCCTGGTCAAGTCCGGCGCCCTCGACGACGCGCGCGAGCAGTACGTCACCATCCGCGGCACCCCCGACGTCCAGCACGCGGCCCGGGCCCGCATCGGTGAAAAGACCGTCGGCTACCTCCGCATCGTCGAGGGCGGCGGCAGCCTCTTCGCCGCGATCCCACGCACTGACAAACCCACCGGAAACCAGTTCGAGGGCGAATTCACCGGTCGCATGCGTCGGGTCGCCGACGTGCGCATGTTCGCCTGGATCACCCAGTACTTCGACGGCGAGCGCATCGTTGAGACCCGCGACATCACCAGCGATCAACTGCTCGCTGCCATCGATGGCAACAAGTTTCAGGCCGGCGATCAGATCACCCTCGGCGTCGACCAACCCGACGCACGCATCCAGCTCGGCCGCACCAGCTTCACCTCACACGCCGCCGCCGAGGCCGCCGTCGCGGCGCTCGGCGTCCCCTTCATCGCCCCCGACGACCAGAAGTCGAACGCCTTCTACACCTTCATCGCTCGCATCCCCGCCGAGCAACGAGCCGCCGCCCAGGCCACGCTCACGGCCGCAGGCCAGCCCGCCACGCCCGAGCAACTGGCCAAGCCCGATCCCCGCATCGGCGCCCTCGTCGTCCCGTTCTTCACCACCTACCTGGTGCCCGCCACCGAGATCAAGCACGCGGGCACGACCCTCAACTTCCCGCTCGGCGACGATGCCACCAGTCCCGGCCACACCGTGGTCGACGGCAAGCTCGTCCCGCGCGCGCTGGAAGCCGGTCGGCTGACGATCGAGACCTCGCAGCTGCGCGCCGTCGGTCGCCTTGCGCCGATCCGCGTCGATCCCAACGGCTACATCATTCAGGTCGGCGAGCACCCCCGCGATCAGTGGCCCACGCTCGCGCTCTGGCTGGTCGTCCTCGCGGTCGTCGGTTGGAATCTCACCAGTTTGGCCCGTTGGTGGCGCCTCCGGCAGGCTTAGGGCACACTCGCGCTCCGCCCATGACGGAGCTCGCAGCCAATCCCGCCGTTGCCCCCATCGCGCTCTACGACACCCTGAGCGCCACCAAGAAGCCCCTCGCGCTGCTCGAGCCCGGACGCTGCAAGCTCTACGTCTGCGGCCCCACGGTCTATGACATGAGCCACATCGGCCACGCCCGCGCCGCCGTGCTCCCGGACATCCTCGTCCGCACGCTCCGCGCCGCCGGCATCGAGGTCCTCTACGTCCGCAACATCACCGACGTCGAGGACAAGATCATCCGCCGCGCCGCCGACGAGGGCGTCCCCCCCGAGGTCATCACCACCCGCTACACCGAGGCCTACCACCAAGACCTCGACGCGCTCCACTGCCTGCGTCCCGACATCGAACCCCGGGTCACCGACAACATCCCGCAGATCGTCGCGCTCATCGCCCGTCTGATGACCAACGGCCTCGCCTACGCCAGCGACGGCGACGTGTACTTCCGCGTCGCCCGCTTCGAGCACTATGGCGCGCTCAGCAAGCGCAACCTCGACGACATGCAGGCCGGCGCCCGCGTCGAGATCAACGAGCGCAAGGAGAGCCCCCTCGACTTCGTCCTGTGGAAGGGCGCCAAGCCGGGCGAGCCGCAGTGGGACAGCCCGTGGGGCCCCGGCCGCCCCGGCTGGCACATCGAGTGCTCCGCCATGTCCCTGCGCCACCTCGGCGAGACCTTCGATCTCCACGGCGGCGGTCGCGATCTCATCTTTCCGCACCACGAGAACGAGATCGCTCAGTCCCAGGGCGCCTGCGGCCACGGCAGTTTCGCCCGCCACTGGCTGCACAACGGCTTCATCGACTTCGCCGGCGAGAAGATGTCCAAGAGCCTGGGCAACTTCTTCACCATCCGCGAGGTCTTGAATCTCTACGTCCCCGAGGCCCTCCGGTACTTCCTCCTGGGCGTCCACTACCGATCTGGCCTCAACTTCGACATCGAGGCCCCATGCCCCGCTTGCCGCCAGAGCCTCAGCGCAGAAGCCCAGCAGGCCAGCCACTGTCCCGCCTGCTCCGCCCCGCTCGAGCTCGCGCGCCTGCGCGCCCACGTCCGCTTCCCGGGCCTCGAGGAGGCCGACGAGCGCGTCGCCTATGTCTACGACACCTTGCTGCGTTGCCAGCGAGCCGTCGCCGCCGAGGCCGAAGGTGCGGTCTCCACCCCGCAGAACAACGTTGCATCGGCAGTCAGCGGCATGCTGCCGATGTTCCTCGCGGCCTTGCGCGACGACCTCAACACTGCCGCGGCGATCGCCGCCCTCAGCGAACCCCTGCGTGAGGTGAACCGCCAGCTCGAGTTCCGCAAAAAGCCCGAGATCGCCGGCAGAAGCCCGACTTTGACGCGTTTCCTCGCGGACATGCGCGTCGTCTCGCAGCACCTCGGCCTGTTCGCCGACGACCCCGCCGAATACCTCCGCGAGCGTCGGGACCGCAAAGCCGCGCGCCAAAACCTCGACGTGGCCGAGGTCGAGCGCCTCCTGCGGATGCGGGAGGCCGCGCGCGCCAAAAAAGACTGGAAAGAAGCCGATCGCCTGCGAGCTGAGCTAGGCTTGCTGGGCGTGACCCTCCAGGACGGGCCCGAAGGCTCCACCTGGAACTTGTAACCTCACCGAACTGACTCCCTTCCCAGACTCCTCCTCCAGCCCCTTTGCTCGCGTGCCTGATCGCAGCCAAACCATGACGCTCCGCCTGTTTGGCGCCGGCGGAGCGTTCTCGCGGCGCTACGGCACCACGTGCAGCATGGTGACCCTCCGCTCCGGGCAACGCTGGCTCATCGACTGCGGACGCCAGGCCCCCGACCAGCTCCACGCCGCTGGCTTCGCCTGGCACGACATCACCGGGCAGATCGTCACCCACGTCCACGGCGATCACGTCTACGGCCTCGAAGACTTCGCCTTCATCCGCTTCTACGAGACCCGCGGCGCCGATCTGGCCAGCTCCCTCGGCGGTGCGATGCCCCGCCTCGTCGCCCACAGCGCCGTCAGGGCCGAGATCTGGGAGACCCTCGCCCCCTCGCTGCGCTACCTCAATGACGGCAAGGGCAACTGTCAGTCCGGCACCCTCGCCCACTACTTCGACATCATCGAGCCCAGCCTCATCGAGCCCCCGCGCAACAACACCTGGCACCACGCCGAGCACTTCGTCGCCGACGACCTCGCCCTGGCCGCCCGTGAGACCCTCCACGTCCCCGGCAAGCCGTCCTGCTCGCTCGAGTTTGTCGTCGACGAAGACCGCGGCCTCCAGCGCATCGCCTGGTGGTCCGGCGACTGCACCGTCGACCCCGACATGCTGATCGCCCTCGAGCCGCGCACCTCAGTCTTCTTCCACGACTGTACTTTTGTCGACTACCCCGGACAGGTCCACGGCTTCTTCGAGCGCCTGGAGACCTTGCCCGAGCGGGTGCGCCACAAGATGGTGCTCATGCACCACGAGGACAACCTCGACCAGAACCGCACCCGTGTCGAGGCCGCCGGCTTCCGCGTCGCCATGCCGGGCCAGATCTACGATCTGGTCTCCGGCCAACGCATCGCCTGAGCTCAGTCCTCGCGTTCGCCGTGGATCCGCGGCAGGAGCTCGACGAAGTTGCACGGCCGATGTCGGTGATCGAGCTGCGCCAGCAAGATCTTCTCCATCGCCGTGCGCACCGCCCCGGTCGAGCCCGGCAGCAGGAACACGTAGGTCGTGTCACAGAGCGCCGCCTCGGCCCGGCTCTGGATCGTCGAGGTCCCGATCTCCGCGTAGCTGAGCCAACGAAACAACTCGCCGAACCCGGGGATCGGCTTGCTCACCAGCGGCGCCAGAGCCTCCGGCGTCACGTCCCGCGGGGTCACCCCGGTCCCGCCCGTCGTGATCACCACGTCGACCTCGCGGTCCGCAATGTGCCCACGCAGCGCCTCGCGGATCTCCTCGCGATTGTCCCGCACGATGTCGCGACGCACCACGACGTGCCCCGCTTCAGTCAGCAGATCGACGATCGTCTGCCCCGAGCGATCGGTCTCGCGGGTGCGAGTGTCAGACACGGTGACCACCGCCACCTGCACCGGGATGAACAAGCGCTCGCTCATGCCCGCGACGCTACTACTGCTGGATCTCCGCGGCCACCACGAAGCTATATTCGTGGGCCACGGTCGGCTGCTTGTACGTGTGAAGCTCGACCCAGATGGTCCCCGGCTGGCTCGTCAACGCCTGCGGATCGGCGACGGCATCGGGCACCAGCAGGGCGATGTAGAGGTGCTCCAGCGTCCCCTTGTCGTCGATCGGGACGAAGCCGATCGGGTAGTCCGGGATCCGCGCGAAGTGCCCGCCAAAGCCAACGTTGAAGCCCTCAATATCGACCCACAGATCGATGTGCGGCATCTTCGGGTCGTCCCATGCGTTCGGGTCCGTCGGCACCTCAAAGCCCCGCCCGCGCACCGCCAGCGGGAGCATCAAGAGGCCCTGCCCGCCGCGAACGATCTGGATCGTGTCGCCCGGCACGAGCTCACGAAACACCGGCTCCGCCAGCGGATCGTCCGGGTTGAACACCGCCTCGCCCAACATGAACTCGACTGTCCCGACGATGTCGTCATAGCGACACGCCGCGGAGTCCGGGAACGCGTCGCCGTACTGCCGCAGCTGCGCGTCGCAGAACGCGATGCATCCGGCCTGCTCGGCGTCATCCGCCTGCCAGCAGCTCCCAACCTCACCATACTTCGCGGCCATCTCGGCCGCCGTCTTCGGGTCGATCTCCGCCGAGCAACCGGCCCAACGCGCGCACACGGCGGGGATCTCACTCTCGCCCGTGTCGGCCGTATCGCCCGTGCCCGTCTCGCTGCCGCTCTCGCTGGTCTGGTGCGGCCCGGGACAGCCCGTGAGCAGCGCCAATAACCCGAACACTCGATAAGTCTTAGGTCGCAGCACAAGGCCCATCGTGAGCCACCCCCCTGCGCATGGCAACCACCCCGGACGGGCAGGCCGCTCGGCCCGTCCGGACGCGGGAGGATTCTCCACGACCCCTGAACCGGCCCCCCCTGGTGATCGGCTATCATCGCCGCCACCTTGCCGCCGCTCCCCGCTCACGCCCGCCCGCGCTCGCCCGGACCCGCGCGCGCCATGGCTCTGTTCGTGCTGCTCCTGACGACCCCCACCTGCTACGGCGGCGACTTCTTCAACAACCTCGTCGACCCGGACGCCACCGCCGCTTTCCGCATCACCCAGCTCACCCTCGTCGACCCGCACACCTATAGCGGCGACATGGTGCTCTGCCAGGACTCCACCGCCACCTACAACCAGCTGTTCCTCGAGAACATCGAGAGCTTCGACATCAACACCACCCTGGTGCTGCACCCGCTCGACCCCGCCGCGGACAACGGGACCACCCTCGACATCGTCCCCGCCAACTGCATCGACGCCGGCACCACGGTCAACTGCAACGACAAAGACGTCCCGCGCACCAGCATCGTCTCCGCCGACTTCAACAACTCCGAGGGCGGCACCTGCGGCAACCCGGTCGCCGGCACCCTGAACCCGAGCTATCAATCCGGCGCCAACGCGCTGAACAATCCGACCAGCCCCTGCTTCCTCAGCGCCCTCATCCCGTCGCTCAGCCTGCAGCTGGCGCCGACCCTCGGCCTGCCCCTCTCCAACGTCCAGATCTACGCCGCCTACAACCTGGAAGAGCCGCAGCAGCTGGTCCATGGCGTGCTGTTCGGCTTCCTCCCGTCCAGCGTCGCCATGGGCTCGATCGGCATCATCAACGGCGCCCCCTTCATCCCCTGGTCTGTGTTCGCCGGCGGCGACGGCTGCAAGACCATGGTCGACGACGTCGACACCGTGTCGCTGCCCAAAGACGGCGTATGGATGTACTTCAACTTCACCGCCCAACGGGTGGCCTGGTCCTCCGAGCGCGATCCGCCGCCTGGCGGCGGCAGCACGACCACCACCCCATGAGCGCGCCGGATGGCCGACCCACCCGCCCCCTCCTCCGCGCCCGGTAGCACCCTCATCGCTCCCGCGGACGCCCCCGGCCGCACCCTCGTGGCCGACCTCCCGCCCGAGCTGGCCGCCGCCGCCGTGGACCTCGAGCAAGCCGCCGCTCCGCTCGCCAGCCCGACCGCCCTCCCCGACGGCATCACCGACCAGGACCTCGCCGCCCTCAAGCGCTTCGCCAAGGTCCGCGTCTTCATGGCGCGACACGGCAGCAAGCTGTGGTGGCTGCACTCCGCCTACGCCCTGACCTTCGGCGCCTTCGTCGTCATGTACGCCAGCAAGGGCTACGAGAACGCCCGCTGGATGGTCGTCCTCCTCGGCCTCGGCTGGCTCGTGCTCGTCCTGTTCTTCCGCGTCTTCGGCACCGGCCCCGGCCAGAAGGACAAGATCAAGGACACCAAGTCCAAGGTCCGCTTCTACGTCATGACCCTGGCGCTGAAGAACCTCTTCCAGAGCATGCTCTTCTTCCTGGTGCCCTTCTATTACAAGACGGCCACCTTCGACGACCCCAACCGCTTCTTCGTCTACGTCCTGATCGCCCTGGCGATCCTCTCCACGATCGACGTCGTCTTCGACCAGTTCCTGATGCGCTGGAAGGTCCCCGCCTCCGCCGTCTACTTCTTCATCCTGTTCGCCTGCCTGAACCTCGTCCTCCCCGCGCTGCTCCCGAACACCCGCACGCTGCTCACCCAACTGTCCGCGGCGGCGATCGCCGCCATCGTGTTTTTCAGCATGCACGTGCCCGCGCGCAAGCTGCTGCGACCGGCCTGGGCGATGCTCTTTGTCGTCTTTGTCGCCAGCTCCGTGTTCGGCGTCTACTTCGCCCGCCTCGCCATCCCTCCGGTGCCCATGTACATCGCCACCGGCGCCGTCGGCCCCAACCTCCTCCCCGACGGCCGACTCACCATGCAGGTCAGCACGCTCCATCAGTCGCTGATCCAGGAGATGCACGCCCTCACCGACGTCGTCATCCCCGGCGGCCACGGCAACACCCTCCACCACGTCTGGCGCCACGAGGGCCTCGTCGTCCAACAAGGCCCCGTCACCCCCAGCGGCGAGCCCCCGGCCGGCACCGTCCGCCTGCGCTCGACCCTGCGCTCCTTCAACATCCCGAGCGCCCGCGCCGGCCACTGGAGCATCGACGTCGTCACCGAGGACGACCAGCTCGTCGGCCGCGTCCCCTTCGAGGTCATCGACTAGCACCTGTCCCTTCAGACCTGTCCCTGCGCACCTGTACAAGCGGCCATGTCACACGCCTCCCCGTCCCCCAGCATCCGTGTGCGCCCGCCCGCCGGGCCGATCCTCGCCGAGCTGTCCCCGCCGGGCTCGAAGAGCCTCACCAACCGCGCCCTCATCCTCGCCGCACTCGCCGAAGGCACGTCTACGTTGCGCGGCTGCCTCGACTCCGAGGACACCCGCGCCATGCTCGCCGCGCTCGCTCGCTTCGGCCTGCCCTTCACCCAGAGCGACGACGCCACGACCGTCACCCTCACCGGCAACGGCGGCCCCCCCTCGCAGCTCTCGCGCCCCGGTGAGGCGATCGACGTAGCCACCGCCGGCACCGCCGCCCGCTTCCTCACCGCCGTCCTCGCCGCCGCGCCGCTCACCACCCTCGTCGACGGCAGCCCGCGCATGCGCGAGCGCCCGATGGAGGGCCTCCTGCGGGCCCTGCGTGAGCAAGGCGCGAGCATCGACTGCCACGGCGCCGACGACCTGCTCCCCTTCACGATCACCGGCGCCCGCCTCCGCGGCGGCGAGATCCGCCTGCCACGCCCGCCCAGCTCGCAGTTCATCTCGGCCCTCATCCTCGCCGCCGCCCTCGCCGACGCCCCGACCCACATCGTCCTCGAGCAAGGCACCCCGGCCCGCCCCTACGTCGACATGACCCTCGTCGCCCTCCGCGACTTCGGCGGCGACGCCCGCTGGCTCCCCGACACGACCCCGGACACCATCGCCATCACCCCCACCCCGCTGCGGGCCCGCGACTACGTCATCGAGCCCGACGCCTCCGCGGCCAGCTATCTGCTCGCCCTCCCCGCGATCTTCGGCGGCCGGGTCACCGTCCCCGCGCTCGGCAGCGCGAGCGTCCAGGGCGACGCCCGCTTTTGCCAGGTGCTCGCGCGCATGGGAGCCACCGTCGAACAGGGCCCCGATCACACCACCGTCACCGGCACCGGCAGCCTCCGCGGCGCCGTCCTCGACCTCGCCGACATGCCCGACATGACCCTCACCGCCGCCGTCCTGGCCCTCCACGCCCGCGGCCGCAGCGAGATCCACAACGTCGAGATCCTCCGGCACCACGAGAGCGACCGCCTCGCCGCCGCCACCACCGAATTACGCAAGCTCGGCGCGACCGTCGAGGAGCTCCCCGGCAGCCTCATCATCGATCCCCCCGCCACGCCCAACCGAGACGTAGCGATCGACACGTACCTCGACCACCGCATGGCCATGGCCTTCAGCCTCGCCGGCCACGTCGAAATTCGCGACCCCGCCTGCGTCGGCAAGACCTTCCCCAGTTACTTCGAGCTCCTGCGCCAGCTCGGCATGATCGCCTGACCTGTGGCATGGTCCGGCGATGAAAGCCGGCGACTCCCTCGAGCTCGAGCTGGACACCCTCGCCCCCACCGGCGAGGCCAGCGGCCGCCACGACGGCCGGACCATCCTCGTCCCCGGCGCCTTCGCCGGCGAGCAGGTCAGCGTCCGCATCACCCACGTCTCGCGCCAGCAACCACGCGCCCACGCCGAGCTGCGCAGCGTGCTGCGCCCACACCCTGGCCGCCGCCCAAGCCCCTGCGTCCACCACGACAACGGCCTCCCGCCCCGCACCCCGCGCTGCACCGGCTGCCCCCTGCTCGAACTCGCCGTGAGCGACCAACGCAACCACAAGCGCGAGCTCCTCGCCCGCGAGCACAAGCTCCTCGTCGACGAGGTCATCGCCGCCCCCGAGGAGTTCGGCTACCGCCACTCGAGCAAGCGAGTCGTCGGCGGCACCGTCGGACAACTGGTCCTCGGCAGCTACGTCCGCGCCAGCCACGAGCTCGCCGCGATGCACGCCTGCCGCGTCGACCACCCGGAGATCGTGCTCGCCAGCGAGGAGCTGCGCCGCATCGCCGACTGGCAGAAGATCGAACCCTACGACGAGCGCACGCGCAGCGGCGACCTCCGCTACGCATGGTTCAAGACCGACGGCCGCGAGGTCCTCCTCACCCTCGTGACCGCCAGCGCCACCAGCCGCATCCCCGAGCTCGCCCCCCACCTCCGCCGCCCCGTCGGCGTCGCCTGGTCGGTCCACGCCGGCGCCGACAACAACCTCCGCGGCGCAGCCCCGACCCTGCTGCAGGGCAAGAACCTCCACATCGACGTCGCCGGCGTCTCGCGCGAGCTCGGCCCGCTCGGCTTCCTCCAACCAAACCCCGCCGTCGCCGCCCTCGCCTACGCCGACCTCGTCCGCGACCCCGACAGCCACGACCTCTCCGGCGCGCTCGCCCTCGACCTTTACGCCGGCGCCGGCGTCACCACCGAGCTCCTCCGCGCCCGCTTCAGCGAGGTCCTCGCCTGCGAGGCCTACCCCGAGAGCGCCGCCGCCCTCGACCTCCCGCCTGAGACCGCACAACAATTTTTGCAGCGCCAGCAGCGGAGCCCCGACCTCGTCATCGCCAACCCGCCGCGCGAGGGCCTCGGCCCGCAGGTCTGCAGCGAGCTCCTGCGCCTCGCCCCGCCCCGACTGCACCTCATGAGCTGCAACCCCGCCAGCCTCGCGCGCGACCTCGCAGCGTTGGCACCCGTGTACCGCCTGACCACCCTCCGCGCCTACGACACCCTGCCGCACACGCCCCACCTCGAGCTCGTCGCCTGGCTCGAACGCACCTGACCTTCAGGCCAGCCCGGCGTCGATCCGCTCGAGCAATCGCGGCAGCGCGTACAGATCCGAGACGATCCACCGCGCCCCCGCCCGCGCCAGCTCCTCGCGCGAGCCCATGCCGTGCAGCACCCCGATCGTTGCGATGCCATGCGCCGCCGCGCCGATCACGTCGTGCTCGCGATCACCGATCATCACCAGCCCATGCGCCCCGCCAAACGCCGCGCACGCGCGCCCGACCACCGCCGCCTTGCCCTCGCTGTCCAGCGCCAGTGAGCGCCCGAAGACCCCGCCGCGCGCGAAGCACTCCTCCACCCCGAGCGCAGCCAAGATCGGCCGCACATACAACTCTGCCTTGCTGGTCGCCACCACAAGCGGCCAGCGCTCCCCGAGCGTCCTCAGCACCGGCCCGAGCCCAGGCATCGGCAAGGTCTCGCGCGTGCAAGTCTCGGCGTAGCGCTCGCGGTACACCGCGACAAACTCCGGGACCAACGCCGCATCACCGAGCAGCTGCAGCGCGCTCACCTCGAGCGGCGGGCCGATCAAAGGCCGCACCTGCGCGGCCTCGACGGGCGCCCGCCCCACGCGCTCGAGCGCGTGATTCATGCACGCCAGGATCGACGGCAACGAGTCGATCAACACGCCGTCCAGATCGAAGAGCAGCCCGCGTAGCGCCATCGCGGCGGCCATAACATGGGCAGCGTATGCGCGTCCTCGCCCCACGCTCCCGCCTGTCCCAAGGCGCAGGCGAGCCATGTTTCGCGTGTCACGATCGCGTGCGAATGCACACGATTGATCGCGGGCCGCGACGCGCCCAACCATCGGCACCACCACCATCACGCGGCCTCGCGATCGCCACGTCGATGCGTCCCGTGTGACTCAAACATCAGACGCCTCCATCGCTTGCACGCCGCGCCCGGGTCGTGATCGCCGCGCCGTCAACACGTGTGCGTGAAGCGGTCATCGAGCGCGGGACGCGAAACGACAACTGCCATCTGAACGCCGTTTTCGGCCCCGCATACCGAAACTAGCTTCCTCACACATCGTGTGTCGCCGCACGGTTCGTCGCGCACGCGCCACGATCCTTCGCGCCACGAAGCAGCGCACGCGTGAGTCATCGACAAGTCGCATTCTCTCGCGAGCGCAGCGCGTGCGAGACAAACCGTGTGGAGCCACACAGCCCCGCCAAAAGCCCGCTGGATCGGATTTCGAAGCTCACTGCTACGTTGGCGAGTGTGATGGACGACGCTCCGCAGACGCCGCAACCGCCCGTCGAATTCGAGACGGACCCCAGCCGCTACCGCCACTGGCAGGTCAGCTACGACGGCACCATCGCCCGCGTACGCATGTGCGTCGACCCGGCCGGCGGCCTGCGCCCCGGCTATGAGCTCAAGCTCAACAGCTACGACCTCGGCGTCGACATCGAGCTCGCCGACCTGGTCCGGCGCCTGCGCTTCGAGCACCCCGAGGTCCGCGTGGTCGTCCTCTCCTCGGGCACCGACAACGTCTTCTGCGCCGGCGCCAACATCCACATGCTCGGCATGTCGACCCACGCGTGGAAGGTGAACTTCTGCAAGTTCACCAACGAGACCCGCTGCGAGATGGAGGACGCCACCGCGTTCAGCCAGCAGGTCTACATCGCCGCCGCCAACGGCACCTGCGCCGGCGGCGGCTACGAGCTCGCCCTCGCCTGCCAGGAGATCTATCTCCAGGACGACGGCAACTCGGCCGTCAGCCTGCCCGAGGTCCCGCTGCTCGCCGTGCTCCCCGGCACCGGCGGCCTCACCCGCCTGGTCGACAAGCGCAAGGTGCGACGCGACCGCGCCGACGTGTTCTCAACCACCGCCGAGGGCATCCGCGGCAAGCGTGCGAAGGACTGGAACCTCGTCGACGGCGTGTTCGCCCGCAGCAAGTTCGACGCCGAGGTGATGAAGCGGGCCCAGGCCCTCGCGGCCCGCAAGCTCGAGCTCCTGCCCGGCGAGCGCAAGGGTGTCACTCTCGGCCCGCTCGCCCCCGAGATCGGCGCCAACGCGCGCCGCTACCGTCACGTCGACCTCCGTTGGGACGACGCCTCGCGCACCGCCGAGATCCTCGTCCGCGGTCCCACGGCCGCCGATGTCGCCGTCGTCGCAGCCGGCGCCGAGGCCATCCAGGCCGCTGGCGACTCGCTGTGGGCGCTGCGGGCGTTCCGCGAACTCGACGACGCGCTGCTGCAGCTGCGCACCAACCACCTCGAGGTCGGCCTGGTCCTGCTGCGCACCGCCGGCGACCCGGCCCAGGTCCTCGCGCACGACGCCGCCCTGTGGGCCGCCCGCGAGCACTGGTTCACCAACGAGGTGCTGCGCCACATGGCCCGCACCCTGCGTCGCCTGGACCTCACCAGCCGCTCCTTCTTCGCCCTCGGCGACCGCCTGCACGGTCGCCCCGCCTTCGCCGGCTGCCTGCTCGAGCTGGCCCTCGCCGCCGACCGCTTCTACCTCCTCGACCACGCCGAGGTGCAGGTCGGCACCAGCGTCGCGTCGAAGCAGGTGTCGGCGGCGACGACGTCGACGTTGTTGTTGGGCGCGATCTGGACGACCGGGATCGTCGCCAGCACCAGCTCGGCGGTGTCGCTGGGGTCGCCGAGCTGGCCGAACACCTGGTTGGCGCCGTAGACGATCTGATCGGGGTTGCCGCTGGCGTCGAGCAAGAGCGAGTACTCGTACTTGTCGAAGTTGCCGTCGGT
>JBGAUO010000072.1:0-22330 GCA_044228605.1 Nannocystis sp.
AGGGCAGGGGCAGGGTGGTGATGCGCGGGGTCATCTCAAAGGCTAGCACGGGGTCAGCGGCTGTTGAGGCGCCAGTCGTACTCCACGTGCTCGATGCGCGCGGTGGCGGGGATCTGCGCGTCCGCGGGGCGGTGCTGGCGGGCTGCCTGGCCGCCGTGGCTGCGAGCTGTGGCCCGAAGCAGGCGCCCTTGACCGCGCGACCGGCGGCCTCGTCGGCGGCGCTGCGGTCGGACCGGGGACCGGCGCCGCCGGAGGGCGGCCTGGGTTTCCCGGGGCTGGCGGTCCCGTGGACGCCGCCGAGCGTCACCGCCGGAGATCCCTCGGCGTTGGCAGCGGCCCTGGCCGAGGTCGACGGGCTGACGCTGCTGCTCGGGCCGCGTCTCGCGGGCGAGGGGTGGGCGCAGCGGGGGGCGGGGTTGGTCGCGGCGCTGAGCCCGAAGACACGGGTGGTGGGGCATCGTCCGGTGGCGCTGCAAGAGCTCGCGGCCGCAGATCGCGGCGAGCTGCAGACGCCGCGGCGCAGCCTGGGTCCGGAGGGTCGCCCGCGTTACGCCCTGCCGGTCGGGGCGGCGACCTGGCTCAAGGGTCAGGAGGGTGTTGGGCTCGCGCTCGACGACGCGGCGGTTGAGCTCGACGCGTGGCAGGCGTTGGCGGCGGTCAGCGTGGGCAGCTGTGAGCCGGTGATGCAGGCGCTGGCAGAGGGCCAGGAGCTGGCGCTGGCGCAGCTGGGGCCGTTCCTCGATCACGCGGACAGGTTGTTGTGGGCGGTGTACCGCGAGCAGCTGCGGGCCTTCGTGCCGGGTTTTGTGGCCGAGCTCGCGCAGGCGGACGGCACGGACGAAGGTGGCGCTGCGAAGGACGAGTGCGTGCGGGCCTACCGGGCGCAGCTGCAGCGGTATTCGCGGTGCAGCGAGGCGAAGGTGCAGTGCGCGGAGGCGCCGCGGGTGGTGCTGCTGGGCGCCGCGAGGATCGCCGCGCCGGAGCCGGGGCCGGGCGTCGGCGATCACTGCCCGGCGCTGGTGGGGCGTGATTACACGGCGGAGATCCGCCGCCTCGGACAGGCGGCAGCGGAGGCCGCGAGCGAGGTGCTGGACCGCGAGTGGACGGTGCTGGCGGACCGCCTGGGGGCGGTCGGTGAGGTGTACGTGGCGCTCGAGGATATCTGTACGCCGAGGCGACGGCGCTTCGCCGCACCGGACCTCGATCAGGCGCGGGCCCGGTTGGCGCAGATCGGTGCGGCGCTGGCGAGCGACGAGCGCGAGCCGGGTGCGGGCCGCTGGCAGATCTGCGACGAGCCGCTGATGGTGCCGGGGCTCGGGGTGTCGCGCGAGCTGGCGCGCTTCGAGGCGGGCAGCGGCTCGCACAACGCGGGGATCGTGGCCGACGCGCGGGCGCTGCGGGAGTTCGTGCTGAGCCACAGCCTGTGCCGCGCGGGCCACTCGCCGCGGCCGCTGGTGGCCGCGGTGGGCGAGGGCGAGAAGGGGCTGCGCTTCCTCGGCTACTTCTACGAGGAGGAGCTGTTTTGCGGGGACCTCCCGCCCTTGCTGCCGGCGCCCTGAGGATCAGGGGGTGCCGAGGTCGCGCTGGGTGGCGCGCAGGGCCAGCTTGATCGCGGCGCGGCTGGTGGTCTGGACGCCGAAGCCGCGGGCAGCGATGGCCTCGTACTCGGGCCACTGGCGAGGATTGAGGGCGCGCTGCAGCGTGGCGAGGGGGAGCGCGCTGGGGCTGTCGCGCTTGTTGTATTGCATGATGCACGGGACGGCGTCTGGGTGGCCGAAGTGTTCGCGGAGGTCGTGCTCGAGGTTCTCGAGCGATTCGATGTTGACCTCGAAGCGGGCCTCCTGGGAGTCGGCGACGAAGATGACCGCGTCGGCGCCGCGGACGATGAGGCGGCGGGTGGCGGCGTAGAAGATCTGGCCGGGCACGCTGTAGACGTGGATGCGGAGGGTGAAGCCGTGGAGCTGGCCGATCGTCAGCGGGGCAAAGTCGAACATGAGGGTCCGCTCCTGGTCGGTGGTGAGCTCGATGAGTCGACCGCGGCGATCCTCGGCGGCGGCGCCGTGAAGCTGGCGCACGTTGGTGGTCTTGCCGCTGAGGCCAGGGCCGTAATAGACGAGCTTGAGGGTGATCTCCCGCGCCGCGTAGTTCAAGACGGACATGGCTCTCCTCTCGCCCGCGGATGTGCGGGTCACTGTCACTATCCAGGTTTGCTCGCAGCGATGCGCTAGCGGTCGAGCACGGACAGGGCGACGCTCAGCATCTGGCGCAGCACGGGGCGCGAGAAGCCGCTGCGGCCCATGATGCCGAGGCCGTGGATCGCGTTGACGAGGTGGCGGGCGAGGGCCCGGAGGTCGCGGTCGTCGGCGATCTGGCCGGCCTCCATCGCGCCGGTGAGGACGCCGTGGATCGCCGCCTCGACGCGGCCGAAGTAGGCCTTCACGATGCTCTGGATCTCCGGGTCGGCGCGGCCGACCTCGATGGCGGTGCTGGCCATCAGGCAGGAGCCACGCTCGCTGTTATGGACGACCTCGTGCAGGAAGTACTCGGCGAAGCCGCGGATCGCCGCGACGCTGCTCTTGCCTTCGAGGAGCTGGATCATGCCCTGCATCGAGAGGGTCTCGTAGCGCGCGAGGACCCTGAGGAAGAGCGAGCGCTTGTCGCCGAAGGTGTCGTAGAGGCTCTGGCGCGAGATGTCCATGCCCTCGAGCAGGTCGCGCAGCGAGGTGCCCTCGTAGCCGCGGCGCCAGAAGATGTCGAGCGCGCGGTCGAGGGCCTCGTCCGGGTCGAACTCTTTGGTGCGAGCCATGGGGAGACTTACCCGGCGGTAACAGGCCGGCTGAACGTATTGGTTTTGGACCACGCAGTCAAGATAAGCTTACCGGACCGGGCGGTCAAGAAAAATTGGACTGAGCGGTCCGGAAGATCGCGGCGTGCGGGGCCGCTCCTGGCGCTCTAGAGGCCGAGGCTGTGGGTGAGTCGGCGGTGGAGTGGGCGGCCGGGGGCGAGGAGGGTGAGCCACAGGATGGCGAGGCTCGACGGGACGCCGAGGGCGATGGCGAGGGGGTGGCTCGTGGTCAGCTCGGCGAGCTTGTGGGTGATGAGGGCGGCGAAGGCGGCGGCGCCGAGGGCCACGCCGAAGATGAGGGCGAGGTGGAGGCGGGCCCAGTCGAGGATGGAGCGGCCGGCCTGCGAGGTGTTGCGGCGGCGGGCGTCGTCGCGGTGCCAGCGGCCGACCAGGTAGAGCAGCGGGGGGAGGAGGTAGAGGCCGTCGAGGTAGAGGGTGCGGGCGACGCTGCTGGTGAGGAAGTGGATGCCGGCGCCGGGTTGGAGGCCGGCGCCGGGGGTCCAGGCGACGCCGCCGAACATGTCGCGGTCGTAGAGGAAGCGGTCGAAGCCGCGGCCGTCCCAGCCGTAGAGGAGGATGAAGAACATGGCGAAGTAGCCGAGCAGCCAGCTGAGGTGGGCGGCGTAGGGGCGGCTGGCGGCGAGCAGGCGGGCGCCGACGAGGAAGCCGAGGATGCCCTGGGTGATGTTGGTGATGCCGAAGCCGAGAGTGAGCCACGGGGGGATGTCGGCGAAGCTGTCGGCGACCTGCATGGTCTCCCACGAGGGGTGACGCAGGAGCAGGAGCAGGCCGGTGGGGGCCCACACGAGCGCGAGCAGCAGCAGGGTGCGGGTGAAGAAGGGTGTGTCGTGCGGGGCGCTGGCGGTGGCGAGCGGACGCGACGCGGCGGCGGCACAGGAGCCGCCGATCGCGTAGGCCCAGAAGACGTCGACTTCAACCATGGTGGGGCTTTCTCGAGGTGGTCTGGATGAGGATGCAAAAACGGCCCCACAGCGGTGCTGAGGGGCCGTTTGGCGCTCGGGGCGACGTGGCTCCTAGGCGCAGACGGAGCCGGAGATGCCGTTCATGGAGGCCTCGGCCGGGTTGCAGGTCTGGCCCATGGCGCAGTCCTTGTCGGTGTCACACTCGCCGCAGATGAACACCTCGACGAGGCCCATGATGGTTGCGGAGGTGCAGTGGCTGGACTTGCAGACCATGGGGCCGTCGGGGCCCTTGGGGCACAGGTTGTTGTTCTCGACGCTGCCGGGGTCGACGCAGGCTTTGTTGCCGCTGAAGGCCATGAAGTCGAAGGTGGGGCTGCACAGCTGCATGTTCATGCAGTCGGCGGAGTCGCCACAGTCGCCGCAGGTGTCGGGCAGGAGGCCGGGGATCGGGACCTCGATGACGGCGTCGCAGTGGCCGCTCGCGCAGGCCTCGTCGCTCATGCAGGTCGAGCCGACCTCGCCAGCGGTACAGGTGGCGTTGTTGGCGGCGATGTCGAGGGTGCAGGCGGTGCCGGTGCCGGCGTCGACGCAGTCCTGGTCCTCGTTGCAGTCGGCGCAGAAGGTCAGCATGCCGCCGAGAGTGCTAAAGCAGTTCATCGAGATGCACTCGTCGTCCGAGGCGCACTCCGAGCCGTTGGGCTTCGGGCCGGTGTTGGTGTCGTTGGTGGTCGTGGCGGTGGTGATGAAGCCGGCGGAGTTGTCGGTGGTGGAGGTCGTGGGGTCGCCGGTGGTGCTCGACTCGCCGCCGCTGCTGCTGCTGGCGGCGGTGGTGGTGGGCGTGCCGCCGGTGGACGAGTTGCTGTCGGAGTCGGCGGTGGTGCTCGAGGACTCGGAGCCGCCGGGGTCGTCGCCGCGGCAGGCCGCGAAGGAGAGGGCAGAGAGCAGCACAAACAGACGGCGATCGAGGGTGAACATCAGGGCACGAGCTCCTTAGAGATGGGCGGCATCATGCTGCGGGCGGCGCTGGTTTGTCCACTGAGCGGACGATCTCCAGGTGCATCTCCCAGGACGTCTGCGCGATGCGGCAGTGGTCGGTGTGCAGGAGTGAAGCGGTGATGCAACTCACGATATCGCAGCCGTAGAGGAGGATCGGTGTGGTGACGGCGAAGCTCTGGCGGAGCGACGCGAGGGCGAGGTGTGTGGCCGCGATGGTTTTGTGGTCGTCGTGCTCGTCGGTCGCGTCGACGCACAAACGTTGCACGAGGATCGCCTGGCCCTCGCGCGAGAGGTGAGCGGCGCCTCGCGCGAGTGGCAGCGTGGCGGCGTGGCGTTTGGGGGTGCGTGACCACGTGCCGGGGCGCCAGCCGGCGATGCTGCGGCCGGGGAGGGCCCACGCGGCGGGTGGGTGCGCGGCGAGCTCGAGGTCGCGGGGGCCGAGGCCGGTGGTGTGGAGGGTGTGGCGGGCGAGGACGGGGTGAAAGCCGAGGTGCTCGTAGAAGCCGCGCAGCGGCGGCTCGGTGAGCGCGTGGAGGGTGGCGGCGCGGCGGCGGTGCACGGCGGCGACGGAGCGGGCGATGAGCGCGGGGCCGAGGCCGCGCTGGCGATCGGGCGGGAGGACGCCGAGGCCGGCGCAGTGGGCGGTATGCTCGCTGGTGTCGTCGCCGGGCTCGTCGCCGACGAGGAGGTAACCGACGAGTTTGCCGCCTGTCCCGAAGGCCAGGGAGGAGAGCTCGGGGTCGACGTTCTCGCGGACCAGCTTGCGCTGGAACCAGCCGGGCGGGCGGTCGCCGGCGCCGAAGATCTGGACGGCGAGCGGGGCGATGGTGGCGAGCTCGCGGCCGGCGTCGGCGACGGAGACGACGGTGTAGGGGGGCGCGAGTGACCTGGCCATAAGGACAGGTGGGTCAGCGCAGGCCGCAGGCGAGGCGGCAGCGCTCGAGGGTGGCGCGGGCGACGGCGCGGGCGCGGACGGCTCCGGCGGCGAGCACGGCCTCGACCTCGGCGCGGCCGGCGGGGGTGAGCAGCTGTTCGCGGCGGGCGCGGGCGGGGGCGAAGTGGCGTTCGATGTGCTCGGTGAGCAGCAGCTTGGCGTGGCCGTAGCCGAAGGGGGCGCCGTCGCGGCGGCCGTCGCGATAGTAGCCCTCGATCGCGGCCAGCTCGGCGTCGTCGCAGAACAGGCGCAGGAGGGCGACGACGTTGCAGGTGGCGAAGGGGAGCGGCTCGCCGAGCGGGGTCGAGTCGGTGACGATCTGGCCGACACGCTTGCGCAGCGGCTTGTCTGACTCGAACAGCAGGAGGGAGTTGTCGTAGCTCTTGCTCATCTTGCGGCCGTCGAGGCCGGGCACGACGGCGGCCTTCGCGGGGAGCGGCTCGGTGCGGACGAGGATCGGCGGGTCGCGGCCGTAGGCCTCGTTGAAGTGGGTGGCCATGTCCTGGGCCATCTCGACGTGTTGCAGCTGGTCCTTGCCGACGGGGACGAGGGTGCCGTCGTGGGCGAGGATGTCGGCGGCCATGAGGACCGGGTAGAAGAACAGGCCGACCGAGGGGGTGATGTTGTTGGCGAGCTTGTCCTTGTAGCTGTGGGCGCGCTCGAGCAGGCCCATGCCGGTGACGGTGGCGAGCAGCCAGGCGAGCTCGATGACCTCGGGGACGTCGGACTGGCGAAACAGGACGGCGCGGGTGGGGTCGAGGCCGAGGGCGAGGTAGGTGAGGGCGGAGTCGAAGACGTTGGCGCGCAGGACCGCCGGGTCGCGGACGGTGGTGAGGGCGTGGTAGTCGGCGATGAAGTAGAAGGCGTTTCCCGGGTGGGTGTCTTGCAGGGCGATGTGCTGGCGGATGGCGCCGAAGTAATTGCCGAGGTGGAGGATGCCGGAGGGCTGGATGCCGGAGAGGACGCGCGGGACGGGGGGCATGTGGGGCGCTGCCTTAGCGAGTGACGCTGAGCTTTTGCCGCTCGGCGTGGTGGGTGAGGGCGAGCTGGCAGAGCCGGGTGAGGAGATCGCTGTAGCTGATGCCCATGTGACCGAGCAGCTTGGGGTACATGCTGATCGAGGTGAAGCCGGGCATGGTGTTGATCTCGTTGAGGTAGGGCTGCAGGGTCTTGCGGTCGAGCAGGAAGTCGATGCGGGCGAGGCCTTTGCAGCCGGCGAGGCGATAGGCGCGCAGGGCCATGGCTTGCATTTGGGCGACCTGCTCGGGGGGGAGCTCGGCGGGGATCTGCAGGGTGGCGATGTCTTTGAGGTACTTGTTGTCGTAGTCGTACCACTCGCCGGGGGGTAGGCCGATCTCGCCGAGCCCGGTGACGAGGGTGTGCTCGTCGCCGTTGCCGAGGACGGAGAGCTCGACCTCGCGGGCATCGACGGCGCGCTCGATGAGGAGCTTGCTGTCGTAGCGGGCGGCGAGTTGGAGGGCGTGGACTAGCTCCTCGTGGTCGGTGGCCTTGCTGACGCCGACGGAGCTGCCCTGGTTGGAGGGTTTGACGAAGCAGGGGAAGCCGAGCTCGTGGTGCACGCGGTCGACGATGGCCTGGCGCTCGTGCAGGGTGCCGAGGGCGTCGGCGTGCAGCTCGATCCACGGGACGACGGCGACCGGGGGATCTTGGTGGTGCAGGACGTGCTTGAAGAGGGCCTTGTCCATGCACAGGGCCGAGGCGAGCACGCCGCTGCCGACGTAGGGGAGGCCGAGGACCTCGAGCAGGCCCTGGAAGGTGCCGTCCTCGCCGTGGGGGCCGTGGAGGACCGGGAACACGAGGTCGGGGCGGAGGGCGAGGAGGTCGCGCACGGGCTCGCCGTCGCTGATGATGCCGGCGAGCGGGGCGTCGACGGGGCCGGTGCGCCAGCCGCCGTCGCGGCGGATGCCGAGCAGGACGGGGGTGTAGCGGGTGCGGTCGAGGGCCGCGAGCACCTCGGTCGCGCTGCGGAGCGAGATCTCGTGCTCCGAGCTGCGGCCGCCGAAGACGAGGAGGAGGCGTTGGGCTGGCATGGGTGGCACGAAGCTACCAACGCCGCGGGCGCGTGGCGACTTCCTACGGTTTGCGATCGAGGTGCTTGAGGAGGGCGAGGACGACGCGGTCCTGGACGCGGCGGTGGTGGGTCGCGGGGCCGTCGCCGTTGATGAGGACGCTGAAGCCGAGGGCGGCCCGGCCGTCGGCGCTGGCGGCCACGCCGGAGAGGGCGCTGACGCCGGAGATCGTGCCGGTCTTGCCGCGCACGCGGCCGTCGCTGGCGGTGAGGCGGCGGCGCAGGGTGCCCTCGCCGCCGGCGCTGGCGAGGGTCGGCATGAGGGCGGCGGCGGCGGAGCCGTGCTCGCGGGTGCGGGCCAGCAGGGCGACGAGGGCGCGCGGGCTGATGCGGCCGTGGCGGCTGAGGCCGGCGCCGTTCTCGAACTCGAGGTCGGCGGCGTGCAGGCCGAGCGACTGCCACAGGGCGAGCACGGCGGCGCTGCCGGATTGCCACGAGCCGGGGGCGCCGGACATGCGCCAGCCGAGGGTGCGCAGGACCTGCTCGCTGGTGAAGTTGTTGGAGTACTTGAGCGAGCTGGCGAGGACCTCGACGAGCGGGGCGGAGTGATGGACGGCGAGGTCGCGGGCGAGGGGGCTCGCGGGCCCGCGGGTGACCGGGAGTGGGAGCTCGGCGCCGGATTGCTGGCGCAGGAGCTCGGCGAAGGCGTGGCCGGTGAAGAGGCCGGGGTCGGCGATGCGGCGGCGGACGGTGACGGGGGCATGGCCGGCGGGGAGGGCTCCGTCGAGTTCGAAGACGGTGAGGTCGTCGGCGTCGCGGCTGACGACGCGGAGCTCGCGGCCGCGGCCGGTGCGGATCTCGCCTTGCAGGCGCAGGTGGGCGCTGGCGGGGCTGAGGTCGACGCTGGCGGGCTGGCCGGGGGTCGTGGGGCGGATCGTGGCGACGGCGGTGTTGAAGGCGAGGGAGAGGGCGCCGCTGGGGGCGGTGTAGCTGGCGCCGTCGCCCTGGGCGCTGTAGCCGGGGCCGTAGCGCTCGGGGCTGAAGGCGGTGTCGTCGACCTGGATGCGGCGGACGCCGTGGTGGGCGCCGGCGGCGATGAGCTCGCTGGCGAGGGCGTGGAGGTCGGCGAGCTGGAGGCTGGGGTCGCCCTCGCCGACGAGGATGAGGGTGTCGTCGACGCGCTGGACGCGGGTGGCGAAGCGGTAGTCGGGGCCGAGCAGCTCGACGGCCGCGATCGCGGTGACGATCTTCTGGTTGGAGGCGGGGTTGTAGCGCTCGTCGCCGCGGTGGTCGAAGAGGGGCAGGCCGCTGTCGAGGTCGCGCACGTGGACGCCGATGCGGGCGCCGCCGGCCCGGCGCACGACGGCGGCGAGCTGCTGGCGGAGGGCGCTGAGCTTGGCGTCGGCGGGCTGCGGGGTGGGGGCGAGCGGCGGCTCGGCGCGCAGGGTCGCCAGGCGGGCAGCGATGCGGGCCGGCCAGCTGTCCTGGGGGACAGGTGGGCTGTCCGTGAGGACAGGTGCGGGGCGATCGGGGAAGGCGAGGGCCAGCACGGCGGGGACGTCGGCCGCGGCCTTGCTGTCTGTAAGGACAGGCGAGGCCTGGCTGTCCGGGAGGACAGGTAGCGCCTCGGCGAGGCTGGTCGTGTGCGCGGACGGGCCTGCGACGGCGAGGCCGGCGTGGGCGGCGATCAGCGCGAGGAGAAAGCTGGCGAACTGCGGGAGCGGTCGGGCCACGGCGCGAGCCTCGAGGGAGAGGGGCAGCGTCTTCGATCTACCCGGGCGGGGGCGCGGCGCAAAAAAACCGGCGGGTCGCGCCGGCCGGGGAGCCGAGATGTGTGATCGTGGCGAGGGACCTGGCGCGAAGGACAGGTCAGGGGCGCGGATGTTCAGGGGCGCCGCGCATGCGAAGGGCCGACGGACCTGGCACCTTGCGACCCGTGAGGGAGCGCTGGTGCGGGTCGGTCGGCCCTGGCGCCGCGTGGTGCGGGGCCTAGTTCTTGTCGGCCTTGGGGGCCTTCTCCTTCTCCTTCTTGACCTTGCTCTTCTTGCCGGCGGGCTCGGCGGCCTGCAGCGGGTTCTTGGACTGGCGCTGCGCCCTGACCTCGAGCGCCCGACGCTTGAGGCGCAGGTGGAGCTTGGTCTGGCGCTTGCGCTGGTTCATCTTCGGCGTGCGGCGATTATCTCCGTATCCCATGTCGAAACTCGTGCTCTTGAAGGAGTGAAGGAGGCCCCAGGAAGTGGCCTGCCGGGCAGGTCCCGGGGGGGCGGAGCATGGACTGTGGCGCTCCGGGGGTCAAGCGTCTGTTACCATCCCGCGCGCCATGCTCGACATCAAGCTGCTACGCGACGACAGCGGGTCCATCGCCCAGAACCTCGCTGACCGGCACGCCCGGGTGTACGCCGACCTGGGACCTGCGGACGGGCCCGATTGGGCGACCCGGACGGTGGATCGCTTGCTCGCGCTGGACCGTCGGTATCTCGATCTGCTGCAGAAGCAGGACGAGTGTCGGCGCGCGGCCAACGAGACCAGCGCCGGGATGAAGGCGGTCGGGAAGCTGGAGAAGGCGGACCAGGCGGCGGCGCGGGAGCGGCTGATCGAGGAGGGCCGGCGCCTGCGTGAGCTGGAGAAGCAGCTGGCGGATGAGACCGAGGCGGCGCTGCAGGAGCGCGACGAGTGGTGGGGGCGGGTGCCGAACCTGACGCACCCGGACACGCCGCGGGGTGCGAGGGACGAGGACCACCGCGAGCTGCGGCGGGTCGGGGTGCCGCGTGACTTCGCGGCGGAGGGGTTTGTGCCGGGCGATCACCTGGTGGTGGCCGAGGCGCTCGACCTGGTGGACTTCGCCAGCGGGGCCAAGGTCGCGGGGCAGAAGTTCTACTACCTGAAGAACGAGGCGGTGCTGCTGGATCTGGCGCTACAGCACTACGCGCTGGGGATCGCGCGCAAGCACGGGTTCACGCTGCACGTGACGCCGGATCTGGCGCGCGAGGAGATCTTGCGCGGGCTGGGCTTTAACCCGCGGGGCGAGTCGACGCAGATCTACAGCGTTGCGAACAGCGACCTGTGTCTGGTGGGGACCGCCGAGATCACGCTGGGGGGGATGCTGGCGGACACGATCCTCGAGGAGCAGCAGCTGCCGCTGCTGCTCGCGGGGGTGTCGCACTGTTTCCGGACCGAGGCGGGTTCGGCCGGGCAGGAGTCGAAGGGGCTGTACCGGGTGCACCAGTTCACCAAGGTCGAGCTGTTCGCGTTTGTGGCGGCGGAGGGCGACGCGAGCGAGCTGATGCACGCGCGCATGTTGGCGATCGAGGAGGAGATCTTCAGCGGGCTGGGGATCCCGTACCGGGTGGTGGACATCGCCAGCGGGGACCTCGGCGGGCCGGCGTATCGCAAGTTCGACCTCGAGGCGTGGATGCCGGGGCGCGGGGCGTACGGGGAGATCACGAGCACGAGCAACTGCACCGATTACCAGGCGCGGCGGCTGAAGATCCGCTATCGGCCGGAGGCGGCCGACGGCAGCAAGCAGAAGCCGCGTTATGTGCACATGCTCAACGGCACCGCGGTCGCGTGCTCGCGGGCGCTGGTGGCGATCTTCGAGAACTACCAGCAGGCGGACGGCAGCGTGGTGGTGCCGGAGCGGCTGCGGCCGGTGGTGGGGATGGACCGGATCGGGCCGCGCTGAGGTACAAGGACGCCTGCGATGTTGATCTTTGCGCACCGTGGGGCGAGCGACGCCCGCCTCGAGAACACCCTGCCGGCGTTCCTGCACGCGCTGGAGCGCGGGGCCGACGGTGTGGAGCTGGACGTGCAGCTGAGCCGCGACGGCGAGGTGGTCGTGTTTCATGACGCCGACCTGCTGCGGCTCGCGGGGCGGCACGAGTGGGTGGAGCAGCTGAGCTGGGACGAGCTCTCGCAGGTGACGCTGATGGGCGGCGGGAAGATCCCCAGGCTCGTGGATCTGCTGGCGGTGTGGCCGACCGACCGCTGGCTCAACGTCGAGCTCAAGGCTGGCGGGGCGGCGATCGGGCGCGAGGCGGTGAAGGTGCTGGCGGGGCGACCGCGGGTGCTGCTCAGCAGCTTTGATCCGCGGATGTTGCTGGCGGCGCGGGCGGCGGGCAGTGGCTATGAACACGCGCTGTTGCTGGCGGCCGAGAGTCCGCCGTTTTTGCATGTGAGCGGCGCGCAGGCGTTTGGCTGCGCCTCGGTGCACCTCGATCATCGGCTGACCACGGCGGCGACGGTGCGGCGCTATCAGGCGCAGGGCCTGCAGGTGGGGGTGTGGACGGTGAACAGCCCGCTGCGCAAGCAGGAGGTCGCGAGCTGGGGCGTGACGCGCATCATCACCGATAGCCCGTGAGTGGGCTGGGCTAGGATGGGGCGTGCGCGGTAGTGCGTCATAGCACCGGAGCTTGACGGTGCGACCCGTTTATGATTTCCTCCTCAAAGGATGAGGGGCAGCATGTGACTTCCTCGTGGTAGTGTCCCGCGACCCCTTGCAGCTAGAAGGTCAGGGTATGACGATGCAGGTTAGCAAATTCGCTGTTCCATTTTTGTTCTCACTCATTGCTTGTGAGTATGATGTTGAGGGGGATGATGTCTCGGATGAAATCGGTGATGTCGGCGAGGACCAGATCTCGGTTGATTCACTTGCGTCATCACTTCCATTGATCAGCTTTGACGATTACAAAGCATATCACTCAGTCCCATCCTCGGATGGGACGTGGATCGTCGAAGGGGACATCGAAGTGCCCAATGAGCAGGCTGTTCGAGAATACTACGATAAGCGGATTCTTGGTAAAGGAATGATCGAGTGCGAGGACCCGGAGATGTGCCCGCGGAGCACGGTCGCCACGACCTCGGGGAGGGATGACGTCTGGAACGTTCATGAAAAGCTCTCAATCGGATATTGCATCGACATGGACGGCAATACCGAGAAGTACGATCGCGTCAGGGTTGCCCTGGAGAAGGCGACGAGCGATTGGGAACGTACGGCGGACATCAATTTCGTGCACGTCACCGCTGCGGACGGGGACGGCTGTGCGGTGGGCTCCAATGGGGTGCGCCTGAGGGTCGATCGAAAGACCACGTGCTCAAGCTCTACGCAGTATGGCGCCGCGACTTTCCCTTCGACCACGCCTGGGCGGTTCTATTACTGTGACCCTTACGCATTTACCTTGAATGATGCAGGTCTGCTTCGTGCGACTCGACACGAACTCGGTCATGTCCTGGGACTTCACCATGAACATAACCGGTGGGCGCAAGATGATTCCGCGTGTCTGGTGCAGATTAACGATCCCCGGCGTAATCTGACGTATGCCGATTCGTTTTCGATCATGGGTTATGACTTTTGTAATGGGATGAATGAAGGGATCAGTGAGATTTCGCGGGGTGATCGCCTGGGTGTTCACCGCCTCTACAACATTGCCAAGGGCCACGGGCGTTTAGCAGGGACGTGGTACGAGCAGGCGAATAGTTTTCGGGGCGTAGGGGTGAGCGACGACATCATGTGGTACACGCCGAAAACTGGCGGCTACCAGATCTGGAGCACGAGTACGAGCACGGGCACGAGCACCACGCCGATCAGCTTCACCAAAGGTGTGGTGGGCTCCGGGATCGGTGACGAGTACTCGCGGCCGCTGGCTTTGCAGTGGCACAACGGTCTCGACGCGAACTTCGATCGGGAGGTGGTCTTGTTTGCGCCGGGTGGATTGACCGACAAGATTCTCACCAACAATAGTAACGGGAGCTTCGGCGCCCAGTCTGTTGTGATCAACGGGTACAGTATCCCGCTGACAGGAAAATTCCACGACGGAACATACTCGGAGATTCTCTGGTGGAATCCTGGCGGCGGCAGTCTGCTTTGGAGAACCGACGGCTCGAACAACATCACCCAGACCACTGCGACCACGACGTACGATGGAGGCACGCAGGCGCTCGATTTCTCGAGCAAGGTGCTGGTCGGAAACTTTGGTTTCACCGGTGATGATGGCGCGGAATTGCTGTGGTATAGCGACTGCTATGGGTATGTCACCCGTGGCGTCGGGACTTCGGGGTTTGAAACGAAGTTTGTGGATGTATATGGTCTGCTCGACGCGACGTGCGACGCGGCCGCGTATATTCCTCTGCTGGGAGATTTTAACGGCGACAATAAGGGCGACATCTTTTGGTATGGGCCGGGCGTGCTTGACGACATCCTCTTGCTGCTCGGCGGCGGTCTTTGGGATATCGCTCAGCTCTTTACGCAGCGCAAGTTTGCGGTGCCTGGAGATACCACGAAAGCACACAAACCGATTGTGGCCGACTTCAATGGCGATGGGAGGTCGGACATTTTTTGGTACCAACCAGGATCGGGTGCCGACCCGCTGTGGTTGTTCGACTCGTCGGGTAACTATACGAGTGTGAATCGGACTGTATTCGGAGACTATGCGCCCATCGCCGGGGACTTCAATACGGATGGGTGTGATGATATCCTGTGGTTCGATGCACCCGACAATGAACTCCATATCTGGCGGTCTAATTGTGATGGGAATTTTACGACTCAAACGTCACACACAGACATGGCTGCTGAGTCCTACCCAGTAGGGTACGGCATTGGCTTCTAGCGAGCTGGGGTCTCGGTCCATGCTCGCCGCGATCCGTCGTGGTGAGGGGTGAGGGGGCGTCCGCGTAGGCGAGTTGCGGGCTAGGATGGGGCGTGCGCGGCGGTTACATCGCGGGGCCGGTGTACGACGCGGTGATGTTTATCGGGGCGCCGGTGCTGGCGCTGGCGATCGGTGCGGCGATCTCGGGGACGGCGCTGGCGGACGAGGAGATCGAGCTGTGGGGGCACAGCGGCACGGCGACGGCGATCTTCATCGGCAGCTTCATCATGGCGCACCTGGTGCTGGTGGTGGTGCGCAGCCACGCGAATCGGCAGATCTTCGCGCGGCATCGCTGGCGCTTCGTGGCCGTGCCGGTGGGGCTGTGGCTGTTGTTGTACGCGTCGGACTGGGCCCTGGCGGTGGCGGTGGTGCTGACGGTGTGGTGGGACGTGCTGCACTCGAGCTTGCAGACTTTTGGGCTCGGGCGGATCTACGACGCGCGGGCTGGTAACCCGCCGGAGCTCGGTCGGCGGCTCGATCTGGGGCTCAACGTGCTGCTGTATGTCGGGCCCTTGCTGGCGGGGGCGACCTTGCTGGCGCACCTGAGCATGTTCGAGGCGTTCGAGGACGTCGGGGTGCTGGTGTTTCGCCGGGTGCCTGTGTATGCGCAGGCGCAGCAGGGGGTGCTGGCGCGGTGGATCGCCGGTGCGGGTGCGATCTACCTGGTGGTGTATGTACTCGGGTATCTGCGGCTGGCGCGGCGCGGGTACCGGGTGTCGTGGCAGAAGCTGGTGCTGCTGGTGGGGACGGGGTTGTGCTCGCTGGTGTGCTGGGGCTTCGACAGCTTCGGCGAGGCGTTTTTTGTGATGAACTTCTTCCACGCCTGGCAGTACTTCGGGCTGGTGTGGTGGAGCGAGCGCGGGAATTTGCGGCGGCGACTCGGGCTCGAAGGTCGGCGCTTCGGCGGGGCGCTGGCGCTGGTGGTGATGCTCGGCGCCGCGTTTGCCTACGGGGTGTGGGCGGAGTGTGTCGACGGGGGCGAGCAGCGGGCGGCGCTGGGGCTGACGCTGGTCGTGTCGCTGATGCACTTCTGGTACGACGGCTTCATCTGGTCGGTGCGCCGGGGCGAGGTGTGATCACGCGGTGAGGCGGAGCTCGCGGCCGGTGAGGCGGGTGAGCAGGGCGCCGGCGAACAGGGTGAGGCCGGCGAGCTCGAGGGTCTCCTCGCACCAGTCGATGAGGTAGTAGCCGAGGTTCTCGTCGCCGTGGCGGGCGGTCCACCAGCCGAGGGGGAGCTCGAAGAGGACGGCGCCGCCGACGTAGAGGGCGCCGGCGAGGACGAAGCGGCGGGCTGTCTTTGGGGACAGGTGGTGGAGGCGGCGGAGGAAGCCGAGGAAGGCGAGGCCGAGCGCGAGGACGAGGATGGCGGCGGGGATCACCCAGCCGAAGTGGAGGACGCCGGTGGTGGTGAAGAGGCCGCTGAGGAGTTCGTGCAGGCCGACGGCCTCGTCGATCGAGATGGCGACGAAGCCGATGGCGAGGATCTGCCAGTGGCGGCGGTCGGTGGTCTCGCTGTGGGCGAGCCAGGCGAGCAGGCCGGCGCAGGCGAGCGGGAGGGCGCTCGCGTACCACGAGGGGAGGTTCCCCTCATAGCTGAGCGAGAGCAGGGAGAGGGCTGGGTGCGGGCCGAGGTAGGCGCGCAGGAGCTCGGCGAGCAGGCCGACGCCGGAGAAGAAGATCGTGAGGGCGACGAGCGGTCGGTGCAGCGACGCGCTCGTCGTCTGCATCTCAGAAGGAGACGTCGAGGTAGAGGTTGCCGACCAGGATGTTCTGCTTGTAGACGCCGTTGGCGTCGGCCTGGCGGGTCGGGGGGTTGAACTTGTTGAGGACGTTCTTGCCCTTGGTGTCGACCTTGAAGTAGGCGACATCGGTGACGGTGAGGGCCATGGCGAACTGTTTCACGATCTGCCAGCGGGTGCCGATGCTAAAGGACATCTTGTTCATGTCCATGAGGGCGGCGTCGAGGGTCTGGGGGCGGACGGCGCTGCTGTCGTAGCCGATGCCGAGGAAGGACTCGACCTGGGGGGTGAACCAGTAGGAGGCGCCGGCCCGGACGCCGCCGGCGTCCTTCCAGAAGCGGGGGAGGTGCTGGATGGTGCCGAGGGTCTCGCCTTCGGCGCCGAAGCTCGCGGGGTCGGAGAGGGCCTTGTCGGCGCCGGTGAAGTTGCACTTTCGGCCTTCGATGTTGGCGTTGAGGACACACTGCTTGTCGAACACGGACCAGCGGGTGAAGTCGCCGAACAGGCGCAGCTCGACGCGGTCGGTGGGACGGACACGGAAGCCGAGCCGGACGATGTCGGGGAGCGTCTGGGTGAGCTCGGCGTTGAGAACTTCGGGCGCAGTGCCGGCGGCGAGCAAATTGTTGAGCTTGCCCTTGAGGGTCATGCCGCCGACGACATTGGGCTGGCTGGTGTAGGAAAGGCCGATCCACAGGCGTTCCTGCCAGTTCCAGACGGCGCCGATGCCGAAGCCACCCTGCCAGCCGGAAGCCTTGAGCCAGCTGCGGCCCTCCTTGCGGTTGCCGAAGGTCGTGTCGATGAGGTCGTCGCTGCCGTCGGCGTTGCGGGCCCGGATGGTGTCGGTCTCGCTGCGGATGGCGCTGCCGGAGACGCCGATCGACAGGCCGATCTGCGGGATGTTGAAGCCCATCGCGCCGGTGATGTACATCGAGCGGATCTTTCCGTCGATCGTGTACCAGCGCTGGGTGCCGTCGTGCGCGCCGGGGTAGGCGCTGCTGTTGGCGTACTGCGAGTTTTGCCCCCACACGGCCTGGCCGCCGAAGGGGAAGTAGAGCGCGGCGCCGGCGTGGAAGATCTTGGTGCCGAAGTCGGAGTGGGCGCCGATGAAGGGGCTGACCAGGAAGTTCGCCAACTTCGCGGTGCCTGCGTTTGCGCTGCTCGCATCGCTGGGGGTGCCGCCGCCGGGGTCACTGATGGCGCCCTCGGGTCGCTGGTAGCTGGCCCAGCGACCCGCCATGGTGGCCTCGACCATGATGCGTGTGCCGGGCTTCAGCGCGATACCCGCGGGGTTGTAGTAAATCGCGGTGGGGTTGTCCGTGGTGGGGTGCCCGTGTTCACCGCCGAAGCGTGCGGCCGAGAGACCCGAGGCGTTTGCCGTGTTGGCGAGGCCGAACATTCCGCCGGCGGCGAGGCTGAGGATCGCGGCGGATCGGGCCAGGGCGGGGAGGAGGGCACGACGCGGACGGGAGCGTAGTGAGCGGGCCATGGGGTTCCTCGAGGCAGGCAAACGGAGCAGAAGGGCCAGGCAGGCCGAGCGGAGAGGTCGGAGCGGCGCCCGACCCCGTGAGCCCAGTCAGGAGAATGGGCGCTTGAGTGGAGAGGGCGTCGCACTCTACTATGGAAGCCGGTCCCGGCGTGCAACAAAGAGAAGGCTTTACGATGATGCGAGCACAGGTTGAACACAGCGAGCGAAGCGAGGCCGGGGGGCGGCGAGCCATGGGGCTCTGGGCGGCGGGGCTCGGTCTGACCGCGCTGTTGATGGCGCTGGGCTGCGGTCCGGACCCCGAGGGGAAGTTCGATGAATTCACCGAGCAGACCAAGGAGACCGAGGGACAGAGTTCCAGCGGCGATCCGGGCAGCACGACCGATGGCATGACCGCGGGCACCACCTCGGACCCGACCGAGGACCCGACCGGGACCAGCGGTGGGCCGGTGGCGTTCGACATCAGTGGAGACTTCTTGTTGGCGGTGTCGACCACGGTGGACCGCAGCAAGCCGCTGCAGTTCATCGCCACCAATATGGTGACGGACGTCGGCGGCAAGATGATGATGGACACCTGCCTGCAGCCGCTGTCGCTGATGCCGGGCAAGGTCACGGTGCCACGCGAGCCCATCGGCGACCCGCTGTGTTTCAAGGGGCTGGAGATCGTCGACGGCGAGTTCACGCTCGACGCAGGGGTCGTGATGGTGACAGGTATGGCCAACCCGATCACTGGAGGTGACATCGTCGCCAGCCTGATCATGTCGGCGTCGCTCAAGAGCGACGACCTCTATTGCGGTACCGTCGACGGGGACGTGATGCAGCCGCTGGAGACCTCGATCGCCGGTTCGAGCTTCGCCGCCGTGCGTCTGGCGGACAAGACGATGCTGCCGAACCCGGTGACGATCGATTGCAAGGGCACCACGGTCACGGATAAGTAGCCCCGAGTGATTCAGGCCGTCCGCGATATCCTCAAAGATCCCAGCATCCGCGTCGCGTACTTGATGTGCCTGATGCTGGGCGTCGCCTATGGCATCGTGATGGCGATCGTCGCGGTGTATCTGAACAAGGAGCGCGGGATCGACGAGCAGACGATCGGCGGGCTCGCGTTTTTCTTCTCCGCCGGCATCGCGGTCTTCGCCGTGCCGATGGGGGCGCTGGTGCGGGTGCTGTCGCCGCGGGTGATGTTGGCGGTGGCGCTGATCGGCTACGGGATGGCGACGGCGATCTTCCCGTTCCTCGAGAGCAACGCCGGGAGAGCGGCCGCGCGGGCGATCGACGGGGCGTTCTCGGTGGCCGCGTGGATCAGCATCGAGACGATCTTGCTGATGCGGACCACGGCGCTCAATCGCGGCTTCGTCACCAGCCTCTACAGCATCGTGCTGGCGATCGGCTACGTGATCGGCAGCATGTTCGCGGCGGTGTTTGTGTACATCGGGCCGAGCCAGCTGCTGTTTGTGTGCGCGGGGGTGCTGGCGTGCCTGGCGGCGGTGCTGGGGCTGTCGCGGCTCGACCGGAACATCGAGCCGGTCGCCGGTTCGGACCACGCGCAGCACGGCGCCGAGGTGGCCGCGGTGGCCGCGGTGGAGCGGCCGCCGGTCGGGGCGTGGCGGCTGTACTGGCAGATCAAGACGGCGTGCTTGACGACCTTCACCTACGGGTACTTTCAGGGCTCGTTGGTGCTGTTCTTGCCGCTGTTCCTCATCGATCACCGCGGGGTGGCGGAGGGGCCGACGAAGCTGCTGGTGGCCTTCTTCGCGGCGGGCATGGCGGCGAGCGTGGTGATCTTCGGGCGCATCGGCGACCGCCACGGGCACCTGAAGACGATCCGCGCGCTGGTGGCGGTCGGGACGGTGATCACCGCGAGCATGGTGTACCTGCCGTGGTTCCCAGTGGTCGCGGTGGTGGTGTTCCTGGCGGGGGCCGTGCTCGCGCCGGTCTACCCGCTGAGCATCGCGCTGCAGAGCCTGATCGCGGAGCCGCGCGACTACAACCGATCGAACGCGCTGCTGAACGTGTCCTACGCGCTCGGGACGCTGGCAGGGCCGCTGATCTGCGGGTACCTGTACGTCACCTACAGCGAGGGGCCGGGCGGGACCAAGGTGCCGCTCGGCGGGGAGCTGCTGTTCTGGCAGCTCGCGGCGCTGTGGGCTTTGGTGCTGGTGGCGACCACCGTGTTTCGTCGCGACGACCCGTCGCTGCGCCGCCCTCCGGGGCGCTGAGCGCGGGTCTCAGGCGTGGCGGGCGATGATGCCGGCGACGAAGAAGTCGAGCGGGAGGCCCTCGTCTTCGCGAAATTCGCCGTCGAGGTGGGCGCCGAAGAGCTCGACCAGGCCGTCGAGGACCTCGCCCTCGAGGCCGTTGAGGGCGGGGTGGGTGACGTAGCCGGTGTCGAGCAGCCAGCGGGTGGCCTCGACGCCGGAGCCGAACCACAGGCGAAAGCCGTGCTGCCAGGAGTCGTCGATGCGCAGGCCGCCGCGGGCGAGCAGCTCCTCGACGGTGGCGAGGGACCTGGGGGTGGGTGGCTCGTTGATCTCCATCTCCATGCTCTCGGCGATGCGATGGTAGATCGTGAGCGCCTGAGGGGCGCTGGTGGCCAGCGAGGTGAGCACGCCGACGCGGCCGCCGCTGCGGACGATGCGGCCCATCGACGGGAGGACGGTGTGCCAGTCGAGGTAGGCGAGGGCGAAGCGCATCGACACGACGTCAAAGGACGCGGTCGGGGCGGCGGCGATGAAGTCCTCGGCCTTGGCCTGGATCGCGGTGAGGTTGCGGCCTTCAGCCGCGGCGGCCTCGCGGGCGAGGCTCAGCATGCCGGCGGAGGGGTCGACGGCGACGGTCTCGCCGGGGGTGTTGAGGCGCATCATCGGCAGGGTCGCGGCCCCGCTGCCGCAGGCCAGGTCGACCATTCGTTCGCCGCGGCGGAGCCCGAGACCACGCGTGAGGCGGTCGTTCGGGGTCTGGACGTGGCGACTCCACAGGTCGTCGTAGCGGGCGGCCACGCGGTCGTACGTGGCCGAGAAGAGTTCATCGGTGCTCGGTGAATTCAAACAAAGTCTCCGATCGGCGCAATCGATACCATCGACGTGCGCGGCGGCGCAACGACGTGACCGAAGTATGACCGGGAGTGTGCAAGTCACTGCGCGGCGCCGCGGCAACTGTGCCAGCGGGTGCACGGCGGTGGCATCGCCTGGACTACAGCGATTGGACGGCTTGGCGACAGACGAACACGTCGGCGGGCGGGAAGTTGGCCATCACCCGCTGCTGCTGGATCTGCCCGAAGTGGCCCTGTAGGTAGCGCTGGAGGTTGAAGCGCGACCAGCCGCGGATCGGGCTGTAGACGACGACACGCGCGTGGAGGTAGCCGTATTGGACGAACACACCGGTGTTGCCGAGGATGGAGATCGAGCTGGCGAGGATCGACTGGCGCAGGTCGGGTGGCAACAGGCTCATGCCGAGGCAGGAGACGACGGCGTCGACCGGGCCCTCATGGCCGGCGGCGGCGAGCAGCTCGTGGAGGTCGGCGGCGGAGCCGTGGATCGGCACGAGGCGCGGGTCGGGGAGGCGGCGGGCGGTGGCTTCGAGGAGGGGCCCGTCGATCTCGACGGCGTAGAGCTTGGCGTCGGCGGGCATCGCTGCGAGCAGCGCGGCGGTGACGGTGCCGGTGCCGGGTCCGAGCTCGACGACGGTGCGAGCGCTACGGATCGCCGCGCCTTGCACGATTGCGTCGACCAGGAAGCGTGAGCTGGGGACGAAGGAGGCGGTCTGATCCCAGTCGCGAAACGCGTTGGAAAAGAACCGCCATACGGCTTGGAAACGGTCGAGCGCGGCGGGCACGGGCGGCCGGATTGTAACGGGATCCCGGGGAATGTCACGCGCGCACAGGCGCGCGCACGCGTGAGCACGTGCCCGTCTGCGTGAGCGGGACGGGCACGTGTGCGGTGCGGGCGGTCGACGCGTTTACGCGTCGTGGGCGAGCGGCGGGTTGGCCTTGAAGGTCCAGCTGAAGCTGGCCTGGCCCTCGCGCTGGTCGACGGGGTTGAGGGTGAGGCCGTCGACGGCCTTGACGATGCAGCTGCTGAGGGCCTCGGGGGCCTTGGTGCGCTCGGCGTCGATGGCGGGGTCGAGGATCTTGCCGGTCTTCTTCTCGACCTTGAACTTGACGGTGACTTGCCCGTCGAGGTTGGCGTCGGCGGCGAGGGCCTGGTCGTAGCACTCCTTGATCGAGCCGCTGCGGGTCTCGAGGAGGGTGCGGGTGTCGGCGCGGTAGGTCTCTGCGTCGCGGGCGAGGCAGGAGCAGCCCGGGAGCACGGCGGACGCGGCGAGGATGGAGAGGCAGGCGACGGACTTGAGGATGTTGCTGGGCATGATGGTTCTCCGGCCGACTACTTCGCGGGTGCGGGTGCGGGGGCAGGGGCCGCGCCAGCGTCAGCGGCGGGCGGGGTGGTCTTGTCCTCGACGTTGACCTTCTCTTCGAGGACCTTCTTCTCGCCGGACTTGGGGTCGATCTCGACCTTCTTCTCGGTGACGTCCTGGGCGGTGATGTTGAACTCGACGCGGCGGTTCTTCTCTTTGCCGTCCTCGGTGGACTCGTCGGCGATGAGCTTGGTCTCGCCGAAGCCCTTGGCGGTGAACATCTCCTTGGCGAGGCCGCCCTTGGTGATCATGTAGTCCATGACCGCCTTGGCGCGCTGATCGGAGAGCTTGAGGTTGTGGCGGTCGGAGCCCTCGCTCGAGGTGTGG
>JBGAUO010000073.1:0-21900 GCA_044228605.1 Nannocystis sp.
GATCGCCGCACCAACACACTCGCGGGCTCGCAGATCCACCCGCCCCGCCGCCTGTGCGACGCCCAGGCAGCCAGCCCCGAGAGCGGCTGCGAATCGCACGACGATCGCGGCCGAGCGATCGCCCCCGACCCGTCGCTGCTCCCCATCATCGCCCCCGCGCTCGCCCGCGCCGACACCCTGCGCGCCCGCCCGCTCGGCCCGCGCCTGCGGTCCGCGTTTGTCGCCCGCCACCGCGGCGAGAACTCGCTCGGCAACCTCCTCACCGACCTCATGCTGCGCGCCCGCCCCGGCGCCGACGTGGCCCTCCTCAACGGCGGCGGACTGCGAGCCGACCTCCCCGCCGGTCCCCTGCGCTACGGCGCCCTCTACGAGGCCTTCCCCTTCGACAACCGCTTCGCCACCGTGCCCCTGCGGGCCGAGCAGCTCGCCGCCCTCATCGCCCGCGGCCTCACCGGCGAGGGCACCTTCCTCTCGCTCGCCGGCCTGCGCGCCGAGGCCCGCTGTGTCGACGGCGCCGCGCGCGTGACCCTGCGCCGCAAAGGCCGGGTGCTGCGACCGGGCACCACCCTCACCGTCTTGATGAGCGACTTCCTGGCCACCGGCGGCGACCGCCTGCTGGCCTCGCTCGGCGACCCGGCCCCGGCCCCGATCACCATCGAGGACGACCCGCCGCTGCGCGAGGCCCTCGCCGAGCAATTGCGCGGACTCGGCGACATCGAGCTCGCCCCCGCGAACTACCACGATATCGCGGAGCCGCGCCTGCGCGCCCCCGGCGAGCCCCCGCTGCGCTGCGGCCCGCCCGGCAACCCGTGACCCCGCAACGCTCCGCGCCCCGGGAACATCGCCGTCCCCGCCGTGTCCACCCGCCGATGTCCCCTCGCCTCTGCCTCGCCCTGCTGCTCGTCGGCTGCGCCGCGACCCCCGCTGCGCCGGCAAAGCCACCGCCCGCCCCCGCGCCGATCGCCAGGCCCGCTCCAATCGCCGCGCCGATCGCCGAGCCCGCGCCGATCGCCGAGCCCGCGCCGATCGCCGAGCCCGCGCCGATCGCCGAGCCTGCCCCACCGCCCACACCGATCACACCCGCGATCGCCACTGCCCCGACCCAAACCACCTGCGTGATCAAGCAGACCTACTGGAACAGCCCGCGCGCCCGCACGCTCCGGACCCCTGCAGGCCACCCCTACGCCACGATCCACCGCGCCGACGAGCTCACCCTCACCACCGCGGGCGGCGCCACGGCCGAGTTCCTCGCCCACGGCCTGCGCCTGCGCACGCGCCCACGCCCCCGCGACCTGCCCCTCTACACCCGCAGCAAGCTCGTCTTCGCCGACGCGCTCCAGGCTGGCCCCGGCACGTCTCTGACCTGGACCCCCGTCGACGGCCCGAACCTGCAGGTCGCCCCGCCGAGCGACCCGCGTGTCCGCTTCGTCGCCCCTCCCGCCCTCGCCGTCGCCTGCGACACCCTCACCCTCACACCCGGCTTTGGCGACCCGCCCGTCCCCGATCACCGCCTGCGCGCGCGCCCCACGATCGCCGTCGCGGTCACCGCGGGTGGCCCCGCCGTCCTCCACCTCCGCCTCACGCGCGACGTCCCGGTGAAGCTCGTCGAAGGTGCCGGCGCCCACGCCCACATCGCCTGGCCGATCGTCGACGGCGCCCTCACCGACGCCACCGTGCACGGCTGGGTCGACGCCCGCCTGCTCGCGCCCCTCAGGCCCACCGCCGACGGCACCCTCCACGGATTTGGCGGCCTCGGCCTCATCGGCACCTCACACTGGGGCGGCTGCGCCAGCGAGTACCCGCTGCACGTCGACACCGGCCGCGGCCCCGAGCAGGTCGGCACGATCCTCGCCGGCACCCGCGTCACCCCCGGCCCGCGGCGCGGCGCCCTCGTCGAGGTCGACGTCCTCGGCCCGGCGACCCGCAGCACGCCCGAGCCCTTCAAGCTGCGCCCCGGCGCCACCTTCCTGCTCGCCCCCGCCGACGCCCTCGAGTGCGCCAACTGACCCGCTCAGCCCGCGACCTCCCGCGCCAGCCGCCCCAGGGTCCGCACCGCGTGCGCCAGCAGGTCCGACCACGGGAACCCGCAGCTCATACGAATGCAATTCGCGAAGCGCGGCTTGGCCGAGAAGATCGGCCCCGGCGCCACGCTGATCTGCTGGGCCAGCGCCCGCGCGTGCAGCTCGAGCGCGTTGGTCCCCGGCGGCAGCTCGACCCACAGGACAAAGCCCCCCGCCGGCCGCGACACCCGCGTCCCCGCCGGGAAGTGCTCCGCGATCGCCTGGCTCACCTGCGCGACCTGGCTCGCCAGCTTGCGCCGGATCGCCCGCAGGTGGTGCTCGTAGCCGCCGTTCTCGATGAACTCCGCCACCGCCATCTGCGGCAGCGTCGGCGTCGCCACGCTCTGCGCGAACTTCAGCTGCTCGACCTGCTCGCGGAACCGCCCCGGCGCCGTCCAGCCGACCCGATAGCCCGGCGCCAGCGTCTTCGTGAACGACGAGCACAGCATCACCAGCCCGTCGCGGTCGAACGCCTTCGCCGGCCGCGGACGAACTGGCCCAAAGAACAGGTCACCATATAAGTCGTCCTCGATCAGCGGGATCTCCCGCCGCGCCAGCATCTCCACCAGGCGCTGCTTGTTCGCGTCACTCATCACATAACCCAGCGGATTACTCACCGTCGGGATCGCCAGACACGCCTTGACCCGCTGGCTCGCCAGCGCCTCCTCGAGCGCGTCGAGGTCCATCCCGCTCCCCGGCAGGCACGGGATCTCGAGCGCGCGCATCCGCAGGCTCTCGATCATCTGCAGCACCCCAAAGTACGCCGGCGACTCGATCGCCACCGTGTCCCCCGGCTGCGCCACCACCCGCAGGCACAGGTTCAGCGCCTCCATCGCCCCCACCGTCGTCACCAGATCGTCGGCCGTCAGCGCGCAGCCCTGCTCGAGCGAGCGCCGCGCGACCTGCCGCCGCAGCGCCGGACAGCCCGGCGGCGGGTCGTACGAAACACCCACCGCCCCCGACGCGCGCGCCACCCGGGCCAGCGTCGCGTTCAGTCGCTCGGTCGGCAGCAGCTCCGGGCTCGGGTACGCCGCGCCAAACGGCACCATGTGCGGGTCGCGGGCCGCCCCGTACACCTTCGCCACCAGCCCCGCCACGCTCACCCGCGACGCCGTCGTCGAGGTCCGCGGCGCCCGCGGCTCCGGCAGCACCGCCGTCGCCCGCCGCCGCACATAGTGCCCCGACTGCGGCCGCACCTCGAGCAGCCCGGTCCCCTCGAGGTGCAGGTACGCCTGGATCACCGTCGCCACGCTCACCCCCTGCTGCGCGCTCAGCCGCCGCACCGACGGCACCCGGTCGCCCGGCCGCAGCGCCCCGCGCTCGATCAACCCGGCGACGTGCGCCGCCACCCGCTCGTACAGCCGCGGCTCCGCTTGCATACCTGCGAGCCTACCCGCCCGCGCCCCGCGAAGACCAGCACAGCCGAGCCATTCCCACACCAGCACAGTACATCTGTCCACAAACTGTACTGGTCACATTTCGCATCCTCTGCATCTGTTCCATTCATGGTTCCGGTCCATCCTTGGCCCATGGCCAGCGCCACCGCCCTCGACGCCCTCCCGCCCGCGCCCCGCAGCGCGAGCCCGGCCGGCCTCGCCCCGCGTCCCCGACCCCTGCTCGTCGGCGCCGCCCTGCTCGCCGTCTACCTCCTGTGGGGCTCCACCTACCTGGCGATCCGCGTCGCCCTCGAGACCATCCCCCCCTTCACCCTCGGCGCCGTCCGCTTCCTCATCGCTGGTGGCGGCCTCTACCTGTTCCTGCGCCTGCGCGGCGCCCCGCACCCGAGCCGCCGCGAGTGGCGGACCGCCGGCATCACCGGCATCCTCCTGTTTGTCTGCGGCAACGGCTTTGTCGTCCTCGGCGAGCAGTGGGTCTCCTCCGGCCTCGTCGCCCTCGTCGTCGGCACCATGCCCCTGTGGGCCGCCCTGTTCGCCGGCGCCATCGGTCAGCGCTCCTCCGCCCGCGAGTGGACCGGCCTCCTCCTCGGCTTCCTCGGCATCACCGTCCTCAGCCTCGGTGGTGAGCTGCACGCCGCCGGCGCCGGCGTCCTCCTGGTCCTGCTCGCCCCCGTCTGCTGGGCCCTCGGCGTGGTCCTCAGCCGCCGCGGCCCGCTGCCCGCCAGCGGCATGGCGGCCGCCAGCCAGATGCTCGCCGGCGGCCTCGTCCTCCTCGGCCTCTGCCTCGTGCGCGGCGAGTCCCTGCCCGCGCTCCCCTCGACCCGCTCGCTGCTCGCCCTGGCCCACCTCGTCGTCTCCGGCTCCCTGATCGGCTTCACCGCCTACGCCTACCTCCTCCGCAACACCCGCAGCGCCGTCGCCAACAGCTACGCCTACGTCAACCCGATCGTGGCGATCATCCTCGGCGCCGCCCTCGCTGGCGAGGCCGTCGGCCCCGCGACCTGGCTCGCCGCCGCGATCATCCTCTCCGCCGTCGCCCTCCTCGGCCTCGCGCCCCCCGCCAGATCCTCGTCCACGTGAACGCCCCTCACCGGCCCCGGTGAGCGCGCCCGCGCCCCGCCGACAGGCCGCAGCGCCGACCGCGGCCACGCTACAGTGCAGCGAGTGCTGCCAGTCGCCCTCACGGCCCTCCTGTTCGCCGCCCCCGCCGACGACTGCGTGACCGACCCGAACGTGCTCGGCTGCCCGCTCCCGGACAGCGACGGCGACGGCATCGCCGACCTGTTCGACCGCTGCCCCGAGCGCCCGGAGACCTTCCAGGGCCACGCCGACGACGACGGTTGCCCCGACTCGCCCCCGCCAGCGAACCACTCCCACACCTGGTCGGCCGACCTGAAGATCCGCTTCGCCGACAACAGCGCCGCCCTGCGCGGCCCGGCCCGGCGCCACGTCGCCACCCTCGCCGCCCTGCTCCGCGACCAGCCCGAGCCGTTCAAGCTGCGAGGCAGCGCCCACGCCTGCGAGGGCGACTCCCCGGACTCCCGACACGTGCTGGCCCTCCATCGCGCCGAGGCGGTCCGCAACCGCCTGATCGCCCTCGGCATCGCCGCCGAGCGCATCACCACCGACGTCGCCGAGGTCACCTCGCCCTGCGACCCCACCACCTCCGCGGCCAAACGTCGCGAACAAACCCGCATCTATCTGTGCGATCCATAGCCTCTGACAATGCGTGCATACCGCCCCGCGCCGTCAAACCGCGCAGCGGCCGCGAATTCGCGGTGAACTTTTCCCCTGACAAATTGTTTTTCCTGTCATCCTGACCCCGCTGGGTAGGCTTTTCGGCCGGTGGCACTTGCAACACTCGCCGAAAGGGAAAATCTCATGTCGCTCGCCGAGATCGCTGACAACAAGTGGGAACTTCAGGCCGCCAAGGCCCCGATCGCCACCTTCTCCGCCATCTGCCAGATCTTCCTGATCGTCGGCTTCACCGGCATTTTCCTCTGGATCCTCCAGGGCTCCGCCTCCGGCATCTTCGGCGCCAAGCGCGACGGCGGCATGTCGGACAATTACAGCAAGATGACCCAGGAGGCCTCGCCCGCCAAGCCGTGACGCCCGGCGCAGCACCCGCTACGCTGCGAAGCCGTGCCGGATATCACCCAGGTCCAGACCCCCCGCCTGGCGCTTCGCCGCTTCACCCCGGACGACCTGCCGTGGCTGCAGCAGCTCCAGGCCGACGCGCAAGTCATGCGATATTGCGGCGGCACCCTCGACGCCGCCGCCAGCGCTGATTTCCTGCGCACCCGCGTCCTCGACGATTACGAGCTGCACCCCGGGCTCGGCGTCTGGGCCACCGTCGAACGAGCCACCGGCGCGCTCATCGGCATGCACCTCCTCAATCACATGCACGGCGAGGCGCTGATCCAGGTCGGTTATGTCCTCGCCGCCAGCGCCTGGGGCCGCGGCTACGCCAGCGAGATGTGCAGCGCCGTGCTGCGCCACGGCTTCGCCACCCTCGGCCTGCCCCGCATCGTCGCCATCACCGATCGCGACAACCTCCCGTCCCAGCGCGTGCTCCTCAAGTGCGGCCTGCACCACCACGGCGAGCGGAGCTTCGCCCACCCAAAGTACGCCTCCGGCCCCTACGCCTGGTTTGAACGCGACGCCGACGCCTGGCTCGCCGACGACGCTCACGGCAGCACGTCGCCGTCGACGTAGACCCAGCGGCCGCCCTCGCGGACAAAGCGGCTGTGCTCGCGCTGCACGAACTTGCGCCCGCCCTGGCGCAGCGTCGCCGCGAAGCGGACCTCCCCCTGGCTGTCCGTCGCCCCGCCCGCGACCGTCGCCAGCACCGCCAACGAGACCCCGCGCAGGCCCTCGCAGTACGCCCGCAGATCCTCGCGATCGAGCCCCGCCCGGGCCGCCACCGCCGTCGTCGCGATCACATAATCGACCGCCCCCTGCACATACGCCGTGTAGCGACTGCGCATCAATTCCTCGGCCGTCTCGGGCCACGCCGCGCCGGCGAGGAACCGACCACAACAGCCAGACAGGGCACGCGGACGACCACAGGGGCAGCGAGGCACGCCGCGACTTTGCCACGATCGCAGCGACGTGATCAGGCTCCCCCCTCCGCAAAATCCTGGGATGGGCTGCCCGTGGGCGTGCAGCCCATTGCACGCGCGCCCGAGCGCCGGTACCCACGAGGACCCTTGTGGCCCCGGCGCCGCTTCGATATAGAGGCAGTCGATGATGCGGCGCTCCTCGACCCCTCGCTCCGGCAACCTCCACCTCCTCGGCCTGACTAACCTCGGCCTGACCAGCCTCGGCCTGACTGGCCTCAGCCTGCTCGCCGTCGCCTGCGCCGACCCCAGCGACCGCCCCGAGGACGACGGCGCCGCCGAGGATGGCATCATGGTGCCCGACCCCGTGGACCCGCCGCAGGCCGACCCCGGCGACTACCTCAAAGGCATCGAGGCCGAGTTCAAGGCCGCCGCCGCCGAGTTCGACGTCCCGATCGACGTCCTCAAGGCCGTCGGCTACGTCGAGTCGCAGTGGCAGATGGTCGCCGGTGAGGTCGAGTTCGACGGCCTCGAGCCCGCCTTCGGCACCATGGCCCTGCGCGGCGCCAACCTCCGCCGCGGCGCCGACCTGCTCGGCGTCGAGGAGGACGCGCTCAAGGCCACCCGCCAGCTCAACATCCGCGCCGCCGCGGCCGTGCTGCGCGAGAAGGCCGACGCCAGCAAGATCGACCGCAAGGACCTCGGCGCCTGGGCCCCCGCGATCGCGGCGCTCTCCGGCATCGAGCCCAAGTCCCCCGCCCTCGTCAGCTACATCCACCAGAACGTCTACGCCCTGATCAGCAACGGCCTCGTGGTCACCGACCTCGACGGCAACGTCATCTCCGAGATCAAGCCCAAGGGCGGCGTCATCCCCAACTACCCCGGCGCCGACGGCCAGCCCGTGCTCGCCGCCAACCCCGACTACAGCGGCGCGACCTGGCGCAGCTCCACCAACTTCAGCGCCCGCCCCGGCGGCGCCGCCGGCACGCCCTCGATCGTCATCATCCACACCTGCGAGGGCGCCTACTCCGGCTGCTGGGGCTGGCTCACCAAGAAGGAGTCGGGCGTCAGCGCCCACTACGTGGTCAAAGAGGACGGCGCCGAGATCACCCAGCTGGTCAAGGAGGCCGACAAGGCCTGGCACATCGCCGCCAAGTACAAGCCCAGCCTCAACGGTGGCAAGTACGCCGACTTCGAGGGCTCCAGCAGCAACAACTTCACCATCGGCATCGAACACGCCGGCTACGGCAAGCAGGACGCCTGGAACCCCAACCTCATCCAGCAGTCCGCCAACCTCGTCTGCGACATCACGCGCCGCAACGACATCCCGCGCGACAAGTACCACATCGTCGGCCACGGCCAGCTGCAGCCGTACAACCGCGAGGACCCGGGCCCGAATTGGCCGTGGGCCACCTACTTCGACAAGATCAACGCCGCGTGTGACGGCCAGGCGCCGCCGCAAGACCCCCCGCCCGAGCCCCCGCCCAAGGACCCGCAGCCCAACCCCACCGGCGACCCGACCACGGACCCCACCGCGGATCCCACGACCGACCCGACCACCGATCCGACCGCGGATCCCACGACCGACCCGACCGCCGATCCCACCGCCGATCCCACCGCCGACCCGCCCAAGGCCGACCCCGCCGAGATCATCGTCGACAGCTCCAACAGCAACAACGCGCTGAACGCCGACTTCTACGCCCCGCCCTCGTGGACCGCGACGGCGTCGACCCCCGGCTACTACGGCAGCAACTACCTCTACGCCTCGACCACCAACATGGACGACGGCGCCGAGTTCTGGTTCTACCTCAACAACGCCGGCAGCTACCGCGTCGACGTGTGGTTCACCGGCGGGGCCAACCGCTCCGACCAGACCCCCGTCGTCGCCTTCGACGCCGCCGGCACCGAGCTCGGCTTCCTCGGCGTCGACATGCAGTCGGGCGGCGAAGACTGGGCCGCCGCGGGCAGCTACAACTTCACCAGCGGCTGGAACAAGGTCCTGATCTCCCGCTGGGCACCCGCCGGCTACGTCGTCATCGCCGACGCCGTCCGCCTCAGCTCCGACTGATCACACCCCATCGCCGATCCCGCCGAGCCGGCCGCGGTTGACGACCACGGCCGGCTCTCGCATGCTCGCGCGCGATGCAGCGCACCACGGCCCTCGCCCTCTCCCTCATCACACTCGCCGCCTGCGACAGCCCCGACGCCAGCAAGAAGGCGGAACCCGCGACGCCCACTCCCGCGCCCGAGGTCAAGCCCGAGGTCAAGCCCGAGGTCAAGCCCGAGCCCGCCAAGCCCGAGCCCGCCAAGCCCGAGCCCACCACCGCCGAGCCCGCCAAGCCCGCGCCCGCCACCGCCACCGCGCCCGCGCCGATCGTCGCGCCCAAAGCCAACGAGCCCGGCCCCGCGTTTTTCGCCGTCGAGAAGAAGGGCGTCGTCCGCCTGCAGGACGGCGTCTTCACCGTGCTCGAGGGCTCCCCCGCGTCGCTGCAAAAAGACCTCCAGCTCGGCCCCGACGGCGCCCTGTGGGTGGTCGGCTACGAGGACATCCTGCGCTTCGACGGCCAGCGCTTCAACGTCGTCGCCAAGGCCGGCTACAGCGACGTGGGCGGCTCCCCCGATCACTTCACCCTCGCGGCCGACGCCTCGCCGTGGATCACCAACTACAAGGGCGTCGCGCACTGGGACGGCAAGGCGTGGAGCGTCGAGGACAAGGCGGCGATCGGCGCCGCCGACGACCTGCTCGAGGCGATCGCCGTCGACCGCGAGGGCAAGGTCTGGGTCGCCTCCTCCAACCATGTGCACATGCGCGACACCGCCGGCGCGTGGAAAAACGTCAGCCTCAAGAAGGTCAAGGGCGGCGAGCTCTGGCTCAAGGACCTCGCCCTCTCGCCCGACGGCTTTATCCACGTGCTCCTCGACGAGGCCCTCATCAAGATCGGCCCCACCCCCGAGGACCTAAGCAAGGTCAACGTCGGCGTCCGCGGCTTCGCCTTGATGAGCAAGGTCCACTTCGCCCAGGGCGGCGGCATCGGCATCATCAGCCACAAGGACGTCTTTCACGCGCCCGTCGGCGGCTCACCGCGCAAGTACTCGTCCGAGCGCTCGCGCGACTTCAAGGCCGACAGCATCTCCGCCGTCGCGGCCGACGACGCCGGTCGCCTGTGGATCGGCTCGGAGATCGGCGTCTCGATCATCATCCCCGGCTCGCCCCACGTCGAGTGGGCCTCCGGCTCGATCCCCGAGCTCGTCGGCGACATCAAGGAGATCGTGGTCTTCGGCGCCGGCCCCAAGGACCTGCCCGGCGGCGGTCCCCTGGCCACCGGCGGCCTCACCGGCAAGATCCTCCGCGACGGCGCCCCGGTCGCCGGCACCACCGTCGAGCTGTGCCCCAGCCCCTCGACCTTCTTCACCCGCTCGCCCTGCCACGACGCCCCCGTGAAGTTCGTCGTCAAGACCGACGACGCCGGCGTGTGGACCGTCAAGGACGTCCCCCTCGGCAGCTACGGCCTCGCCATCAAGAACGGCAAGAAGTGGAGCGTCACCCTCATGAGCGACATGGCCGACGGCATGAAGAGCGGCGAGGTCTACGACACCGGCTCGATGAGCCTCGACAAGAAGTGACGCCCTCGCGGCTGCGCGCAAGTGCCCAGATATCGCCGCGGCGTATCACCACACTTGCGCACGCCGAGCCCCCGCCTCGCTTGTGGTAGCGTCCTGCTTGCGCCCCGGGCGCAAGGAGGCCGTGCATGTCGCCATCTCGATCGCTGTGGGCCCTGATCACCGTCGTCGCCTGCGAGACCCCCGGGACAACACCCGCACCACCGGCGCCAGCGCCCGATGCCGCGCCCCCAGCCGACGCGTCCAAGCCCCCACCCGGGCCCCCACCCGGCGAGGCCGCGCCCGCCGGGGCCAACCTCCCGCAGCCCGCCGACGGCGTGTGCGAGCGCTTCGGTCGCGCCCGCCCCGGCGAAACATGGGCCTACCTGCGCAAGCCGATCGCGGCCGATGAGCCCACCTCGCAAGAGCACGCCGGCTACACCGTCACCGAGTACGACCGCGCGACCGGCAAGCTGCGCCTCCTGCACAAGCGCACCACCACCTTCCCCACCAGCGAGCACGTCGCCCTCTTCGACGAGACCTACCGCTGCGACGAGCACGGCCTGTGGATGATCAGCCAGGTCGGGCCCAGCACCGGCACCTTTCCCACCATCCAATCGACCTCGACGACCCAGCACGAGGACATCTGGGACCCGCCGTTCTTGGTCCTGCCCGCGGTGGTCGAGGTCGGCGCGCGCTGGCAGAGCAAGTCGACCCAGCGCCACACCATCACGCCCGAGGGCAAGCCCCCCGAGGTCACCACCAATACAATCGATCGCACGTGCGAGGTGATGCTCAAGGAGGAGCTGACAGTCCCGGCCGGCACCTTCCAGGCCCTGCGCGTCGATTGTGCCCCGGTCGGCGGCACCAGCAAGGCCTCGGCCTGGTACGCCGACGGCGTCGGCCTCATCCAGTACGCCGAAGCTGGCGCCAAGCTCATCGCGCACAGCGTCAACAAATGAGGCCATCTCCGCAATGCGTGCAAGTGCGCCCAACAACTCCGACCCACAGCCACCGCCGGAATTCGTTACCCTCGCCGCGGCGCACCGCGCCGGAGGTCTGTGATGAAGAATTGGATCCGTTCGTTCCTGGTGGTCAGCGCGCTCACGGGTGTCGCTCTCGGACCCTGCGCCGACGCCGACGCCGCGCTCAACGCCTACCTCAAGCTCAAGGGCCAGAAGCAAGGCGAAATCAAGGGCAGCGTGACGCAGAAGGGCCGCGAGGGCGCCATCGCCGTGATCGCCGTCAGCCACTCCATCGTCTCGCCGCGTGACCCCCAGTCGGGTCTGCCGACCGGCAAGCGCATGCACAAACCCTTCGTCATCACCAAGGAGCTCGACCGCTCCTCGCCCCAGCTCTACCAGATGCTCGCCACCAACGAGAACATCCCCGAGCTCGAGCTCAGCGTGTTCGCCGAAAAGGACAAACTCGCCAAGACCCCGCTCTACACGGTCAAGCTGACCAACGCCAACATCGCCTCGATCGACCTCGTCACCCCCGCGACCGGCGCGAGCACCACCGTCGTCACCCTCACCTACCAGAAGATCGAGTGGACCTGGTCCGCCGAAGGCATCATGGCCGCCGACGACTGGGAGGCCCCGGTGCAGGGCGCCGTCAACCCGCCCGCCAAGCCGCCGATCAAGAAGTGAGTGCGCCCGAGCCTCCACTGCCCGGCATCGACGCCGCTTCGCCGACCACCCCGAGCTCTCGCCAGCGGCGATGACGTACCGGCCCACAGGAGCTGCTCGCGGCGATCCGCTGCGAGCAGCTCCTGACGCGCAACCTTCTATCGTGACAGCGACGCCCTCCACTTCGACGGCCCCGCCGGCCTGACCGTCCCGATCTTCACGACCGACCGAAACCCCGCGCCGCGCCGCCCGGGCGGGGCCTCGGCGTGCAGGCCTGCACTGACGGGGGATCCCACGCAGCGGCGCATCCCCTGCGCCACGACATGAGGCTTACAGACCTCAAATCTTCGCCCGCGATATCGGCTTTCATCTCGCAAAACGTAGTTCCAATTGCATATTTTTCACATCGTTCAATCATTGAACATTGGCTATACATTTGTCTAGCCTAGCCGCAGAAAATCCGCGCCATGACCGCTGTTCGGCGTTCAAGATCACGATGGCCCGGTGCCGTCAGCGCCTTCTTAGTGTTTTTTGCGTAATGCAAATTACGCATTTTTCATCCTAAGCACTGAGGCGACCCAGCTCCACCGTGCGACCCAACTTTTGCGGCCACGGTTTCAGTTCGTATTGACCTGTGGGCAAGGAAGGGTTTATGTCGTTGTGTACAGAAGCGCAGCGCCCCGTACGAACGCATCTACGTGCGTTTCGACAGCTTCTGGATCTTTTCACGGTCCTTTATGGACTGAACCGTTTTGCGGCCCCGAAGGGCCGTCCAGAGATTTCACGTGAATTCCACGGCGAAGGAGACGCGAATGCGCAGGAGTGCTTGGATCACGATCTTGAGTGCCGTCACGGCACAGGTCGCCGTCTCCTCGACAGCAGAGGCCGGCCAGAACGACGCAATCCTGATCGGCGTGGTTCGCGACGCCAATACCGGGGAGGCCATCGAGGGCGCCGTCGTCGTCGTCCAGGGTGAAAAGCTGCAGGGCGAACGCACGCAGACCACCAACATCAGCGGCCTCTACCGTATTCCCAACCTTCCGCCGGGTCAGAACTATCAGGTCACGGTATTGCACCCCGGCTACGGCAACGGCCAGCGGCGCTCCGGCCTGACCTTCCGGGCAGCCTCCACCTTCCGCGTCGACGTCTCGCTCATCCCCGGCGACGGCGGCAAGGAAGTCATCAATATCGAGGTCCCGTCGCCCACGGTCGACGTCGGCTCCGCCGCGCTCGGCCTCAGCGTCGACAAGGAGATGGCCCGCCGCGTGCCGATCGCCCTGCCGACCGGCAAGGGCGGCGCCAACCGCAGCTTCGAGGCGGTCGCCGAGGCGACCCCCGGCGCCAACAACGACACCTACGGCACCTCGGTCGCCGGCACCACCTCGCCGGAGAACAAGTACTACGTCGACGGCCTGTCGGTGAACGACCCCGCCTTCGGCCTCAACGGCACCGGCCTCAGCGTCGAGTTCGTCGAGGAGGTCCGCGTCGAGGCCGGCGGCTATCTGCCCGAGTTCGGCCGCGCCACGGGCGGCATCGTCAACGCCATCACCAAGTCGGGCTCGAACGAGTTCCATGGCAGCGTGTGGGGCAACTACACCCCCGGGCAGCTCCAGGGCCGCAACGCCGTGCCCGTCCGCGAAGGCACCAGCGTCGTCACCGACCGCAACCTCGGCTGGATCGGCGACGCCGGCTTCGACGTCGGCGGTCGACTCATCAAGGACAAGCTGTGGTTCTACGGCGGCGTCAGCTTCGCGCGCACCGTCTACAACGTCGACACCCACTGGAACCGCCGCGTCTTCCAGCGCGATGAAGCCGGCGCATACCTCTACGACGACGCCGGCTACGCGGTCCCGGTGACCGACCCGAACACCGGCTTCACCGTCGTCGAGCGCATCGCCGGCACCCAGGAGCGCCGCAAGGCCCAGTCCAACCAGATCCAGGCGCTGGCCAAGCTGACCTACTCGCCGCGCAAAAACCACACCCTCGAGCTCCTCGGCATCTACGCGCCGACGGTCTCGGGCGGCAACGGCACCTACAGCATGAACGCCGCCACGGCGCTGCCCGAGGTCGCCAACGCCTCCGGTACCTACAACGCCCTGGCCTCCAAATCGCAGGACTCGTCCTCCGACGTCCAGCTCAAGTGGACCGCCACCGCCGACGACAACAAGTGGAACTTCGACACCATCCTCGACTGGCACCACCAGGTCAGCAACTCGCTGCCGGTCGACGGTAGCCGCATCGGCGGCAGCGGCCTCGCCAGCACCCCCGGCGTCATCTACCGGCAAAATAACCCGACCTTCCACAACCTCACCGACTCGGTCCTCGGCATCCCCAACGTGCCCATGGGCGCGGGTGGTTGCGACTACATCCCGAACCCGCTCGACGCGACCTCGCGCGGCACGCCGACCTGCCCGGTCCAGACCTGGACCACCGGCGGCCCGGGCTTCATGTACCAGCGCAACCTCGACCGCTTGCAGACCCGCTCGGTCGCCACCCGCGTGCTCCACGGCGCCGGCACCCACGTGCTCAAGTTCGGCGTCGACTTCGAGTACATGAGCTACAACAGCAACCGCGGCTACTCCGGCGGCACGCTGTACCGCGAGAACACGGCCGGGACCAGCTTCAACGACCTGCGTCAGTACAGCTTCCTGACCGCCCCCGACAAGGCGACGACCCTCAACAACCTCGAGTGGCACGTCTACTCGACCACGATCGGCGGGTTCATCCAGGACTCCTGGTCGATCATGGACAAGCTGACGCTCAACGCGGGCGTCCGCTACGACGCGCAGCACATGTTCGGCGGCGACAAGAAGCTGGCGATGGCGCTGCCCAACCAGATCTCGCCGCGCATCGGCCTGATCTTCGACCCGACCCAGAGCGGCCACGCCAAGCTGTTCGTCAACTACGCCCGCTACTACCAGAGCGTGCCGCTCAACCTCGCCGACCGCGCCGGCTCGGGCGAACCCTCGACCCAGTCCTCGCACTACATCGACGGCAAGGCCCCCGGCAGCGTGCCGCCCGGCACCATGGCCTGCGACCCGCTCGCCAAGGACTCCACCGCGGCCTGCCGCGCCGACGAGGGCCGCCTGATCCGCGGCGACTCCAGCACCCCCGATCAGCTGTGGGCCCTCACCGGCGCCGGCAAGGTCGCCGTCGACCCCAAGCTCAAGGCGCCCTCCACCGATGAGGTCGTCGCCGGCGGTGAGTTCGAGATCATCCGCGACGCCCGCCTCGGCGTCACCTACTCGCATCGCTGGATGAGCCGCACGATCGAGGACATGAGCCGCGACGAGGCCACGACCTACTTCATCGGCAACCCGGGCTACGGCATCGCCCGCGACTTCCCGAAGGCCCAGCGCGTCTACGACGCGGTGATGATGTACGTCGACAAGCGCTTCACGCGAAACTTCCTCGTCAACGCCAGCTACACCGTGGCGTTCAATCGCGGAAACATCGCCGGCCTGTTCCGCCCGGAGACCGGCCAGCTCGACCCGAACCTCAACTCGACCTTCGACCTCCAGTCGCTGCTCGTGAACCAGTACGGTTACCTGCCCGGCGACACCCGCCACAGCGTCAAGCTGTTCACCGCCGGCGAGATCCCGCTGTCCAACGGCCACTCGCTCACCGTCGGCGGCTCGCTGCGCGCCAACTCTGGCGGCCCGACCAACGCCCTCGGCTCGCACGTCCTCTACGGCGCCGACGAGGCCTACCTGCTGCCCCGCGGCACCGGCCCGCGCCTCCCGTGGCAGTTTCGCATCGACACCAACTTCGGCTACCGCAAGCAGATCAGCAAGGACCTGGCGCTGTCGTTCACGATGACCGTGTTCAACGTGGCCAACTTCCAGCAGGTCACCGCGGTCGACCAGACCTACACCTTCGATGACGTGGTGCCAGTCGCGGGCGCCAGCGTCAGCGACCTCTCCAGCCTCAAGAACGCCGACGGGGCGTTGATCACCAAGAACCCGAACTACGGCAAGGCAATCGCGTTCCAGCAGCCGCGCATGTTCAGCTTCGGCGTTCGCCTGATCTTCTAGCTTGATCCCCCAGGAGGAGCCCCATGCCTGCCCATATCCGCACACTTCTCTCCCTCGCCACCGTCGCCGCGCTCCAGGCTGGCTGCCAGCAGCCAGACGTCAACTGCACCAGCGCCCACGGCACCTTCGCGGCCCGCTTTGACCTCAAGAGCGGCGACAAGACCCAGCCCTGCGGCCAGCTGACGGGTGACATCCTCGGCATGCAGACCTACTTCGCGCCGGGCGGCATCAACAACACGCCCAAGTTCGACGAGCCCTCGCTCGCCATCCGGGCGCAATACCTCTACGCGTTCATCTACGACAACGTGTACGGGCCCTCGAGCGTGTTCGACACCCGCTTGATCGACAAGGAGGTCGGTGACCCCGACTCGCTCGGCGACTTCGCCGACGGCCTGCCCGACGCCGACGGCTTCTGCCAGGTGCCGAAGATGACCAAGGTCGAGCTCAACCTGCCCGAGGTCGTCGAGATCCCACCCACCGAGGACGACCCGGACACCGTCGACGTCGACGAGAGCGACCCCGGCCTGGTCGGCCAGGCCGCCGCCCGCCTCACCTACGAGTGGGACAACGTCAAGTTCCTCGTGACCGCCGACGCCCAGGGCACCCAGTTCTCCGCCGACCTCAAGTTCACGCAGGACAGCTGCACCGCCAACTACCACGTCGTCGGCGTCTACCCGGCCGTGTTCTGCCTCGACGACGAGGGCAAGCCCGACGACGAGGTCTGCAAGAGCGATGTCAACGGCATCAACCCCGACTTCCCGACCACGTGCTCGAAGACCTTCGGCTACTGCGTCCTCAAGGGCGAACTGCCCGCCTACGACTGAGCGCTCGAATACGGAGTGAACCCATGGCAACCGACATGACAACCGCACGCACACGCGGACGCCGCGGACTCCAGGCCGCGGCAGCGCTGACGGTCTTCTTCTTCAGCGCTGCCCAGGCCCAGGCTCAGACACCACCGGCACCTCCCGCCGCGCCCGTGGCCGCGCCCGCAGCACCGGCGCCAGCACCCGGCACGGACCCGCGTGCGCTCGACGCCGAGCTCCCCCAGGCGGTCGAGGTGGCCCCCAGCGAGACCCCCGCGGAGGTGACCCCGGTGGAGGTGACCCCGCCTCCCGCTCCGGCCGAGCCCCCCCAGCCCCCCGAGCCGCCACCCGCTCCCGAGACCGTCGCCCCGGCCCCGGCCCCGGCCCCGTCCCAGTACGGCGACGGCAACTTGCTCGTGAAGGACGAGGAGCAGGCCAACGAGCTGCGGCGCAAGGGCATCGGCATCATGATCGTCGGCGGTGTGATCACCCTGGCCGGCGCAGCGACCTCGATCGGCTTCACGATCCGCGGCACGCAGTACGAAAAGCTCCTGGTCGAGTCGACCGAGAACTACAACCGCAGCAACTGCAGCGCCAAGGTGATGATCACCGAGGGCAGCAAGTGCGATCAGCTCAACAATCAGATCTCGAAGAACAGCGACTCGATCGACTTCGCTGACCGCGCGACGCGGGTCGCCGGCGCCGCGATCGCCTCGGGCGTCGTCATCACCGTGATCGGCGGGATCATCTACCGCCTGGGCATCAAGAAGCTGCGCTCCGGCAACGTCGCCCGCGTCAAGATGCAGCCCGCGCTCGGGCGAGGCTTCGCCGGCCTGGCCCTGACCGGCCGCTTCTGACCGCGCCGTGAACCCGCCGGCCCGACCACCCCGTGGTCGGGCCGTTCGCCGTTAACGCGACTCCTCGCAGCCCGTCCGCAGGCCCGCGAGCACGCACGCCGGCGCGCCCGTTCGCGCGCCCCCGTCAACCGCGGGACTACCCGACGCCGCCGCCCGACGATAAAACGGGCGCATGAGCCTCCGCCCCGGTCTCGTCCCCAGCGCCTCGTTTGCCCTGCTCCTCGCCGCCTGCGGCGACGACGGCCTCGCCACCACCGACGCCAGCACCAGCACACTCGGCAGCTCGGGCAGCACCCAGGCCCCGACCACCGACACCCCGACCACCACCGTCGGCACCGGCACCACCAGCACCACTGGCACCACCAGCACCACCGGCACCACCGGCCCGCTCACCGCCACCGAACCCGCGACCACCGACACCGGCACCACCGTCGACCCCTCGGCCACCGACACCAACACCAACACCACCGGCACCAGCACCAGCACCACGACCTCCACCTCCAGCAGCACCGGCGAGCCCCCCTGCCCCGACGGCACCATCGTCTGCGAGGGCAACACCTCCAAGACCTGCGACGGCATGGGCGGCTTCAAGGACGAGATGCTCTGCCCCGACGTCTGCATCGACGGCGTCGGCTGCAAGCTGTGTGTCCCCGGCGACAGCGAGTGCCAGGGCGACAAGGTCCTCGTGTGCAACCAGACCGGCGACGGCAAGGACCTGGTCGACACCTGCGACGGCGTCCAGGGTGTCACCTGCAACGCCGACCTCGGCCAGTGCGAGGGCGCCTGTTCGACCGCCGCGCTCGGCCTTAGCTACATCGGCTGCGACTACTACCCCACCGTCCTCCAGCAGCAAGACAGCTACAACACCAACCCGCCGCACCAGTACGCCGTCGCCGTCTCCAACACCTCCAACGTCGCCGCCCAGATCACCGTCACCCGCGGCGCCAACATGGTCCTGCAGCAGATGGTCGCCGCCAACTCGGTCCAGCTCATCACCCTCCCGTGGGTCAACGAGCTGACCAAGAGCGCCGCCGCCAGCGTCCTCATCAAGGACGGCGCCTACCGCCTGCGCAGCAACAACCCGGTCACCGTCTACCAGTACAACCCGCTGGCCGCGACCACCACCAACGACGCCTCCGTCCTGCTCCCCGTCAACACGTGGACCGGCAACTACGTCGTCGCCTCGTGGGACTTCTGGGCCACCTTCAACTACCCCGGCTTCTACGCCGTGGTCGCCCGCCAGGACGGCACCAAGGTCACGATCACCCCCTCGGCCACCGGCAACAAGGTCCGCGCCGGCGGCGGCGTCGCGGCCGACGGCAACGGCGTCGTCATGCTCGACGACGGCGACGTGCTCGAGGTCGTCAACAGCGCCGGCGACCTCACCGGCACGATCATCACCGCCGACAAGCCCGTGCAGGTGTTCGGCGGCCACGAGTGCACCAACGTCCCGCTCAACGTCACCGCCTGCGACCACCTCGAGGAGTCGATGTTCCCGGTCGAGACCCTCGCCAAGGAGTACCTCGTGGTCCCCCCGGTGCAGGTCCCCAACGACGCCCTGGAGAAGGCCCAGATGGTGCGCATCATCGCCAGCGAGGCCAACACCACCCTCGTCTTCGACCCCGACCAGCCGGTCGCCAAGAACCTCGCCAAGGCCGGCGACTTCGTCCAGATCGCCTCCACCACCGCCAAGTTCCTCGTCACCGCCGACAAGAAGATCCTCGTCTCCCAGTACATGGTCGGCCAGGACGGCGGCTTCGGCACCAGCGACCCCGCCATGCTGCTCGCCGTCAACCCGCTGCAGTGGCGCAAGAGCTACCTCGTCCACGCCCCCACCAGCTGGATCGCCAACTACGTCGACCTCATGGCCAAGACCGGCACCAACGTCACCGTCGACGGCGTCAACGCGGGCGGCTGGAAGGTCATCGGCAACACCGGCTACTCCTACACCCACGTCAAGCTCAGCAACAACGGCAACGGCAACCACAGCATCGTCGGCGACAACACCGTCGGCGTCGGCGTCTACGGCGTCCAGAACTACGGCAGCTACTGGTACCCCGGCGGCCTCGACCTCGACGTCATCCCGCAGTGATCACGCCGGGGCCGCGCACGCCTCGGGCGTCGCGGCCCGCTCCGCCTGCGCGCGCAGCAGCGCCCGGTGCTCCTCGCCGCTGCCCAGCTCGAGCAGCACGCGGACCCGCCGATGCAGCGTCGTCACACCCGGCAACGGCCGATCCCACACCAGCCCGACGCCGCGGGTCTGCCACAGCGGCAGCCCCCCGACATCGATCGCCAGCGCTCCCAGCAGCGCCACCAGCCCGGCCTCGTCGGCCGCCGCCACCTGGGCGCGCGCCGCCGCCTCGCCCATGCCTCGCTGCTGCAAGCCCCACGCGCCGTGGGCCTGCACGGCCGCGCGCGCGGCCGCGTCCTGCCGCCACTCGAAGTAGTCGACCACGCTGTCACCATCGGGCAGCTCGGCGACCTCCGCGGCGAAGCTGACCAGCGCGCCGAGCAGCAGCGTGCACTTGGCGCTCGCCTCTCCGACCAGCGTGGCGATCGTCGCGGCGATCCGCGTCGGCTCGCGGCGCAGCAGCAGCGTGATCTCGTCGCTGTGCGTGTACCCGAACACCACCGGTACGCCGCCGTTCATCAGGTAGTCCGCGGTCGCGATCAGGATGTCGCGCACGCGCACGTCGAGCGGTCGATCGAGCTCATGTCGACCTCGCAGCAGCTTGCCGAAGCCTCGCCCGTCCAGGCGCACCGCCACGAAGTGCTCCGGCGCCGCCACACGCTCCTGCGCCGCCTCGAAGCGGCGCATCCGGGTCTCTCGCTCCCTCGATCCCATCACGCCCGCTCTACCACACGAGGCCCGCGCCGCCGACCTCTGCCTGCGCGCGATCCCGCAGCCGACCACGGGTCGCTCTCGGGCCGATCGGGCCGGTCCATCTGGCCTATCTCGCCTATCATGGCCCGGTGCGCCGCCGCAGCTCGCTCCTCCTCACCCTCGGCCTGCTCGCCTGCAACCTCGGCGCGCGCACCGAGCCTGGCCCGACCCCCACCCCGGACGCCAAGGCAAGCATGCCCAACGACCTCGCCCCGCTCACCCCGATCGTCCCCTCGACCAGCGGCCGCAGCTCCAACCTCAAGTCCGACGAGGACGTGCGCATCTTCCCCGCGCTCGGCCGGCGCGAGGGCGAGCTGTGGGAGCTGCGCGTGCACGGCTGGGTCTACGAGCCCGAGGAGGACTCGGCCGTGCGCGACGCGGCCATCGAGGCCCTGCGCCTCGCCCTGGAGCTGCCAGACGAGGCCCAGGAGAGCGACATCTTCCGCGCCCGCGCCCGCAGCTTCCTGGTCGACAACGAGTCCGGCAAGTCGCTGCTGCTGCGCATCGGCAGCGAGGAGCACGAGCTCGCCAGCACCTCGTGGAACGGCCACACCGACACCGACCTCCGCCTCGGCGCCGCCGGCCTGCGCCCCGACGCCGCCGGCATGATCCCGATCGACGTCATCACCCGCCCCGGCGACACCCGCCGCTTCGGCGGCGTCGCCTTCTTGCTCGCAGACAGCGGCGTCTCCGTCATCTCCGACATCGACGACACCGTCAAGATCAGCGAGGTCCGCGACAAGCAGAAGCTGCTGCGCAACACCTTCATGCACGAGTTCCAGCCCGTCGCCGGCATGGCCGACGCCTACCGCCGCTGGGCCGCCGCCGGGGCCGCCTTCCACTACGTCTCCGCCAGCCCCTGGCAGCTCTACGACCCGCTCGACGCCTTCTTCAAGGCCGCCACCTTCCCGCCCGGCAGCCTGCACCTCAAGCAGTTTCGCTGGAAGGACGCCAGCTTCTTCTCCCTGTTTCAGGACCCCGTCGCCTACAAAAAGCCGATCCTCGCCGGCCTGCTCACCCGCTACCCGAACCGCCGCTTCGTCCTCGTCGGCGACTCCGGCGAGAAGGACCCCGAGGTCTACGGCATCCTCTACCGCGAGTTCCCGACCCAGGTCGCCGCGATCCACATCCGCGACGTCACCGGTGAGGCCCGCGACGACCCCCGCTACGCCGCCGCCTTCGCCGAGGTCCCTGGCGAGCGCTGGAGCCTCTTCACCGACCCCGCCACCCTCCCTGGCGCCTTGCCCTGAGCCGGCGCTGCAGTCCGCTCACCCGCAAGAAACGCCACGGTCGCCATGCTCGCCCGCGCCGCCGCCCTCGCCTGCCTGTGGCTCGCCCGCCCCGCCGCCGCGGCCCCCACACCTGTCCCTCCGGACAGCACGACCGCACCTGTCCCTCCGGACAGCCCGTCCGCACCTGTCCCTTCAGACATCCCGTCCGCGCCTGTCCCTCCGGACAGCCCGTCCGCACCTGTCCCACAAGCCCATCCCGCGCCTGTCCCTCCGGACAGCCCGCCCGCACCTGTCCCACAAGCCCAGCCCGCACCTGTCCCGCCGGCCAGCCCCGCCCCCCCCC
>JBGAUO010000074.1:0-21833 GCA_044228605.1 Nannocystis sp.
GCCGAAGGAGTAGGCGTTGTTGCCGACGTCGATCGCGAGGATCGCGTCCGCGGGGAGCTGGCGGGTGAGGGCGGCGAAGATCGCTGCCGAGCTGATGCCGCGGCCGCGGTCGTCGCGGGCGCGGCTGGCCTTCTCGGCGCGCCACAGGGCCCAGCGCTCGGCGATCTCGGGGCGCTGGTCGACGGGCTGGGCGGGGCCGAGCTGGGCGGCGAGGGCGGTCGCGGTGACGCCGATCTCGCCCCAGACCGGGACGGTGACGGGGTGGAATTTGCCGAGGGCCATCGCGTCGTAGTCGACCTGGACGATCGGCTTCTTGCTGGTGATGCCGGTGTGGTTGCTGAAGCTGGCGCCGAACACGAGCAGGAGGTCGGACTCGTTCATGAACCAGCTGGCGACGGGGGTGCCGCTGCGGCCGAGCACGCCGCAGCCGAGCGGGTGGAGGTCGGAGACCTGGCCCTTGGCCTTGAAGGTGGTGAGCACGGGGGCGTGCAGGCGCTCGGCGAGGGCGAGGACCTCGGGCATGTTGAAGCGGGCGCCGTGGCCGACGATGATCACGGGGCGCCGGGCGGCGTGGACTTGCGCGAGGGCGGCCGCGAGGGCGTCGTCTGGGGGATGGATCGTGCGCGCGGGGATGCGGCCTTGTGGGCCGCCGGGGTGGGCGTCGGCGGCGGCGTGGCGGCTGTGGGTCAGGACGGTCTGACTCCACAGGGCGACGCCGCCGAACGCGGCCTTGAGGTCGATCTCCTGGAAGGCGCCGGGGCCGAGGACCTGGGTGTCGACCTGGCCGGTGAGCGCGAGCGCGGGGGCGCGGTCGACGTGGGCGTCCCACAGGCCGGTGAGGAGGTTGGTCGCGCCAGGGCCGGCGATCGAGAGGGCGGCGGCGGGGCGACCGGTGAGCTTGCCGTAGGCCGAGATGGCGAACGAGGCGGCGCCCTCGTGGCGCACGCCGATGAAGCGGAGGGCGCCGGCCTCTTCGTGCAGGCGCAGGGCGTCGGCGACGCCGAGGTTGCTGTGGCCGACCATGCCAAAGACCCAGCGCACGCCCCAGGCGACCATGGTCTGGGTCATGAGGTCGGAGATCGTGGCGGCGTGCGGGGCGTCCTCGGCGATGCCGACGTAGACGCCGTCGCTGCGGCGCTCGACGGGGTGGGTGGGGACCCGCTCGTCGTAGCCGCCGGGGGACTCGCCGGTGAGCGGGTGGTAGTCCCAGCCGTGCCAGGGGCAGCGCAGCCAGCCCTTCTCGATGCTGCCCTCGCCGAGCGGGCCGCCCTGGTGCGGGCAGTGGTTGGCGAGGGCGCCGTACTGGCCGTCGTGGTGGGTGAGGCAGACCGAATGGTTGCCGCAGTTGACAGACTTGGCGCGGCCCTCGGGGAGCTCATCGAGGTCGGCGGCGCGGTACCAGCGGAGGCGACGACGCGCGAGCGAGGGCGGCGAGTCTTGAGTCATGGTGCGAGTGTACCGGCCTTCGGTCACGGGTAGGCGGCGAGGATGTGGATGCCCTGGTTGTCGCGCAGGTAGCTAAAGCCCTTCTGGTCGACGCGGATGGTCAGGCCCTCGTCGAGGTTGAACTTGGTGCTGTCCTCGGCGATGAGCTGGCCGGCGCTGGTGTATTCGAAGTGGTGGGTGATGCGGTTTTGCTGGGGGGTGATCCAGTTGTAGACCTCGCCGAGGACGAAGTTGTCGCCGCGCAGCGGGAGCTCCTGGTGGCGGCGGCGGAACGAGTCGTAGCAGTGGCCGCCGTCCCAGCCCTCGAAGTCGATGGTCATGCGCTGGACGTCTTTTTTCGGGGTGCCGTCGGCGTTGTAGAAGCGCATGTCGAGGACGGTGCCGTCGGAGCGCCACAGCACGGCGAATTCGCCCTTGTCGTTCATGCCGAGGGTGAAGCCGTCGTACCAATAGTGGTAGTTGACGGGGATCTGGACGGCGGCGGGGTCCTTCCAGGTGCCGTCGGACTTGAAGCGGCGGTAGTGGATGCCGTTGCCGCTGTGGATCTGGGCGGCGAGGATGCCCTCGCCGGTGGCCTGGTTCATGGCGACGTGGGTGCCGTAGCTGGCGTTGATGTTGAAGGCGTCCTGCTGGACCTTGGCGACGCCGTTGGCGTCGATCCAGTTGACGCGGGTGGCGCCGTTGGGCGACACGGCGACGACGGCGTTGCCGACGGCGTCGATGGCCCCGTCGTGGAACTCGAAGTAGCCGCTGGCGATCGCGATCGCGGTCTTGTTCTCGACGATCGGCTGGCACTTGTTGTCGAGCAGGGTGTAGGCGAGGCGGTGGTTGGCGTCGCCGCCGTTGCGGTCGTACCAGGTGGTCAGGACCTTCTGCGAGTCGCGGGCCATGTAGACGGTCGGGTGCGGCGGGACATCGTTGGGTTGGAGGTCGTACTTGCCGGCCGTGAACTCGGGGCGGCGGACGCTGCGATCGGCGTTGAAGCAGGTGACGAGGATCTTGCCGGCGTCGCTGCGGGTGACCACGAGGGCGCCGTCGCCGGCGACGTCGTAGTCCTCGCTGCCGTTCGGGACGACGAGCAGGACCTCGTCGTCGCAGGCGTCGGGGATGCCGTCGTTGTCGCCGTCGATGTTGTCGTCGCCCTCCTTGCACACGTCGACGCCGTCGCAGACGCCGTCGCCGTCGCTGTCGTCGGGGTTGTCCTGCGGGCAGGGGTCACAGGCGTCGGCGACGAGGTCGCCGTCCGCGTCGGCCAGGTCGTCGCCGGCGTCGCACACGTCGCACTCGTCGGGGACGGTGTCGTTGTCGGCGTCGGGTCCGGGTGAGCCGGGGCCGCAGCTGCCGGTGGTCGAGCTGCCGGTGGAGCTGTCGCCGGTGGTGGAGACGTCGCCGGTGGTGGAGCCGGTGGTGGAGCTGGTGGTGGCCTCACCGGTGGTGGTGGAGGTCGTGGCCTCGGCGGTGCTCGAGGAGGATGCGTCGCCGGTCGCGGAGGAGGTCGGTGCGTCGGTGGTGGTGGTGCCCGTGCTCGTCGTGGGGTCGCCGGTGGTCGTGGAGACGGCGGTGGTCGAGCTGGTCTGGTCGGTGGAGCTGCCCGCCGTGGGGTCGGCGAGGTCATCGCCACAGGCGGGTGCTGCCAGGCAGCAGGAGGCGGTGAGGAGGCGGGTGAGCGAGTGGCGACCGAATTTCATGCCGCACCATATCGCGATCTGGGGGCGGTCCCCGCGGCAGGTGGGGGCGGCCTGGGGGCTGGCGCCCCTTGAATGTCGGTCTTGGGCGGGTCTATGGTGCGAGGATGTCCATCAGTGCTCGTGTCGCGCTCGCCACCTCTCTGTCGCTGGTGGGGTGTTATTCGGGGGCGGATCTTTCTGGAAGCTCGAGCGGGGGCGGGGACAGTACGGGGGAGATCGCTGGCGGGACGACGACGACGGGCCCGGACAGCGGCGCTGCGACGACCGGGGGCGAGACTGGGAGCGCAGGGAGCAGCGGCGCGCCCGAGCCGACGAGCACCGGTGAGGATACCGGCGCAGACACGACGACGACTGGGCCGGTCGACCCGTCGGCCGGGACGACGAGCGGGACGACGAGCGGCGACACCGGGATGATGCCGGGGCCGATGGACGTCCCGGACGGCCCAGCGTGCGCCGACGTGGCCGACTGGTCGCCAGCGTGGGCGCAGCTCGAGCTGGACGTGCTGGTGATCGTGAATCAGGTGCGCAGCCAGGGGGCAAACTGCGGCAGCAAGGGCGCGTTCGGCCCGGCGGGGCCGCTGACGATGCATCCGGCGCTGCGCTGCGCGGCTCGGAAGCATTCGGTCGACATGGCGGTGCGAAACTTCTTCGATCACATCAATCCGGACGGCGAGACGCCGTGGGATCGGATGGGCAAGGCGGGTTATGGCGGGTACTCGGCTGCCGGCGAGAACATCGCGGCCGGCTCGCCCGACGCGGCGGGTACGATGGACCAGTGGATGACCAGCGATGGTCACTGCGCCAACATCATGAACCCGGACTTCAAAGACATCGGCGTGGGGTATTCTACCGGCGGTCAATACGGACACCTGTGGACTCAAGTGTTCGGGGCGAAGTAGCACGCAAGTGCCGTTGCTTTCGCCGGGCCAGGGGATAGGATGGGGCACCCGCGTCACTCGTGCGGGCTTCCATGCGTGACGCGACGAACTCCGAGGGCCCGATGCTGAGCCTGCGCCGCCTCATCGACCTGGCGAGCGAGTGCATGGCTGTGCTCGACCTCGATGGCAAGTTGGTCGTGGCCAACGCGGCGTGGCGGCAGGCGCTGGGCTGCGACCCGGAGGTCGGCGTGGCGGTCGAGGGTCAACTGCGGCCCGAGGACCGCGAGCCGTGGCGCGAAGCATGGTCGCGCCTCGGGCCGGACGCCCAGCTGAGCGTGACGGCCCGGCTGCGGGGGAGCGACGTGCCGATGTTGTGGAACCTGCGACGCAGCGACGCGGAGCAGGTGGTGTACGTGGCGGGTCGGCTGGCGCCCGCGGAGGCGGAGGTGCAGCGCAGCGCGGTGCACCTCGAGGTGCTGCGGAGCGTGGTGGCCAACGTGCCGTTGGTGTTGTTCGCGGTCGATACACGCGGGCAGATCATCTTGCTCGAGGGCCGGGGACTGGCGGCGGTGGGGCTCGAGGCGCACATGTGGGATCCGCGGAGCAGCGAGTCGCGTGGGCCGAGCAAGTCGGCCTTCGACGTGTTCGCAGGGATCCCTCCGCTGCTCGACGGCGTGCGGCGGGCGCTGTCCGGGGCCGCGCTGCGTGGGGCCTTCGAGTTCCTCGACCGCAGCTTCGAGACCTGGACGGCGCCGTTCACCGACGGCCGCGGGCGCGTGCAGGGCGTGATCGGCGTGGCCAGCGATGTCACCGAGAACGTGCGCTCCGAACGACGGCTGCGTGACCTCAACGAGAAGCTCGAGCTGGCGCGCGACGAGGCGATCGAGGCCAGTCGGGCCAAGAGCGCCTTCCTGGCCAACATGAGCCACGAGCTGCGCACACCGTTGAACGCGATCATCGGCTACAGCGAGATCGCCCAGGACGAGCTGAGCGCGCCAGGGGCCGCCGGGTCGGGTCAGCTGTCGACGGACGTGCAGAAGATCCACGTCGCCGGTACGCACCTGCTGGGGATCATCAGCGACATCCTCGACCTGTCAAAGATCGAGGCCGGGCGCATGGAGCTGCACCTCGAGAGCTTCCCGGTGGCGACCATGATCGCGGACGTGGTGGCGACGGCGCAGCGCCTGGTCGCGCAGAACGACAATCACTTCGAGGTCGTCGCCGCGCCTGAGCTCGGCGACATGACGGCCGACCTGACCAAGGTGCGACAGATCCTGTTCAATCTGCTGTCGAACGCGGCCAAGTTCACGGAGCACGGGACGGTCACGCTCGCGGTGTCACGCGCGACCCACGGCGAGGACAGCACGCCGTGTTTTGAGTTCAGCGTGCGTGACAGCGGGATCGGGATGTCGTCCGAACAGAAGGACCGCCTGTTCCAGACCTTTTATCAGGGCGACTCCTCGACGACGCGCAAGTACGGCGGCACCGGGCTCGGGCTGGCGATCAGCCGTCGCTTCGCGCAGATGATGGGCGGCGAGATCACCGTGACGAGCAGCCTCGGCAGCGGTTCGACCTTCCGCGTGCGGCTGCCGGTGCAAGGGCAGGGGCAGGTCCTCGACGCCGCGATGGCGCCGCGCAGCGCCGTGGCCCTGCCCGAGGCCGTGACCACGCCGCAGGCGATGCTGGTCATCGACGACGACCCGAACGTCTACGACATGATGGAGCGCATCCTCAGCCGCGAGGGGCTCGACGTGTACGGCGCGGCGACCGGCAAGGAGGGCCTCGCGCTGGCGCGCAGGCTCAAGCCGGTGGTGATCGCGCTCGATATCATGATGCCGGGGATGGACGGCTGGTCGGTGCTACAGGCGATCCGCGCCGACCCCGAGCTGGCCGGCACGCGCGTGGTCATCGTCAGCATGCTCGACGAGAAGCCGCTGGGCATGGCGCTCGGGGCCGACGACTACCTGACCAAGCCGCTGCGCCGTGAACAGCTGCTGGCCAGCATCCAGCGGCTGGTGCCGGTGCGCGACGGCTACATCCTGATCGTCGAGGACGACGAGGCGCTGCGCGAGCTGCTGCAGCGCACGCTGATCGAGGAGGGCTGGTCGGTGCGCATCGCCGAGACGGGGCGGGCGGCGCTCGACATGATCGAGCAGAGCCGACCGGGGCTGATCTTGCTCGACCTGCGCATCCCGGAGATCGACGGCTTCGACGTGATCGCCAGCATCCGCAGCCGGCCGGAGTTCGTGCGCGTGCCGATCACGGTGATGACGGCGCTCGACCTCGGGCGCGAGGACTGGGAGCGACTCACCGGGCGCGTCGAGCAGGTGATCCAGAAGGGCCTGTACTCACGCAATCGCCTGATGCGCGAGGTCCGGCGGCTCGCGGCGCACTTCGTGAAGGCCTGAGCCGGGACGCGGGCCTATGGGCCCTGGAAGCCCTCGGCCTCGTCCTGGTCCTCGCCGATCTCCCGCTCGGCCTTGCGGTTCTTGGCGATGCGGACGCGCATGCCCTCGACCTGGAAGAAGCGTTTGACGTCGGAGAAGGTGATCGCGGCGCCACGTTCGGCGAGCGTGGCGAGGTTCTTGAGCATGGGGCCGACCTTGACCAGCGCCGGCTTCAGCTCCTTGCCGATGTCCTTGAAGTCGCCGCTGATCTTGCTGAGGTTGGCGGCCGTGGTGTCGCCGTTGCTGAGGATGCGGTCGAACTTGGCGAGGTTCTCGTCGTTAAACAGCTCGCTGGCCTTGTCGAGGCGGGTCAGGAGGCGGTCGCCCTTGGCGAGCATGTCCGGGACCTCGCGCTCGAGCCGGGCGAGCAGCTTGTCGCCGTTGCCCAGCATGCGGGACAGCCGCGGGTCGTGCAGGAGGTTGTTGCCGGCCTCGGCGATGCCCTTCACGTTGTCGCGGTTCTCCTTGACCATGTCGCGGGTCAGGGCGATGAGCTCGCCAGTGTCGTCGAGCATCTTCTCGAGCTTCTCGCGTGGGAGCCCGGGGCCCTCGTCGAGACTTTGTGTCAACTTGTCTATCCGCTTGGCGATTCGACCGATGTGCGGCAGGAGCGACTCCTCGCCGTAGACCATCTCCTTGGTGGCGTTGAGGGCGTTGTCGAAGTCGACGGTGGCGGTGACGCAGCCGAAGGTGGACTTCGCGGGCATCGGGGTGCCCTCCATGGCCTGGCTGATGCCGAGGTACTTCTCGCCGAGCATGCCCTTGATGTGCACGGCGGCGCAGGCCTCGGACCACACGTTGGTGCCAGGGCGCACGCGGATGTCGATGACGGCGATGTTGCCCTCGACGTGGATCTGCTCGACCTTGCCGACCTCGACGCCGGCGATGCGCACCGAGTTGCCCTCGACGAGGCCGGCGGCGTCCTGGGTCTTGACGGTGTAGTGGGTGCCGTTGCGGTCACCCAGGCCGAGCTGCATGGCCAGCCAGGTGAAGGCGCCCAGGGTGACGACGACAAACGTACCGAGCGTGATGAATCGTGTGTTCATTACAGCACCTTGATGGGACCCTGGGTGTTACGTTCAAAGAACTGGCGGACGTGGGCCTGGCTCGAACCAAGGACGCGGTGGGCCTCGTCGAAGACCTGCAGCTTGCCCTGGTAGAGGAGGCCGATGTGGGTGGCGATGGCGCGGGCCTCGGCGGTGTCGTGGCTGATGACGATGAAGGTCATGCCGAGGGTGCGGTGGAGCTCGAGGATGAGGTCGTCGAGGGTGGCCGACATCACGGGGTCGAGGCCGGAGGAGGGTTCGTCGCACAGGACGATGTCGGGGCGCAAGGCGATCGCGCGGGCGAAGGCGGCCCGCTTGCGCATGCCGCCGGAGAGCTCGGAGACCATCTTCTTTTCGGTGCCGGGGAGGCCGACGCGCTCGAGGTTCTCGGCGACGCGGGCCCGGATCTCGGGCTCGCGCATGGCGGTGTGCTGGCGCATCGGGAAGGCGACGTTGTCGCCGACGCTCATGTCGTCGAACAGGGCGCCGTCCTGGAACAGCATGCCGAAGCGGCGGCGCAGGGCGAACAGCTTCTGACGGTCGGCGGAGCGCTGGTCGTCGAGGCGGGTCAGATCCTCGTTGAAGACGAGGATGCGGCCGCTGTCGGGCTTGATGAGGCCGACCAGGCAGCGCAGCAGCACCGACTTGCCGGTGCCGGAGGGGCCGAGCATCACCAGGATGGCGCCCTTGGGGATCAGCAGGGAGACATCGTTGAGCACGCAGTGGTTGCCGAAGGACTTCGACACGTTCTCGAACACGACAGCGGCGTTGATCTCGGCGGCGGCCATGCGGTAGAGCGATCCTTCAGGCATACATCAGGGCCGAGAGGAACATGTTGAGGACGATGCACAGCACGGCGGCGTGAACGATCGCCCGGTTGGTGGCGACGCCGACACCCTCGGCGCCGTCGCGCTTGGCGGCGCGGTAGCCGTGGTAGCAGGCGACGATGGCGACGAGCCAGCCGAAGATGACGCCCTTGACCACGCCGGCGAGCAGGTCCGGCAGGTGGACGATCTCCTTGACCTGGCTGATGAACACGCCGCCGTTGATGCCCATCTGGTGGACGGCGGCGAAGTAGCTGGCGCAGATACCGACGACGTCGGCGTAGGCGCACAGCAGCGGGAGCATGAGCGTGACGGCCCAAAGGCGCGGGGCGATGAGGCGGCGCATGGGGTCGATGCCCATGACCTCGAGGGCCTCGACCTGCTCCGAGATCTGCATGTTGGCGAGGCTGGCGGCCAACGTGGCGCCGATGCGGGCGCCGCAGACGACGGCGGCCATGACCGGGTAGAGCTCGCGGATGCCGCCGACGCCGCAGAACAGGCCGAGCATCTCCTGGCCGCCGAAGCGGGCGAAGGTGCCGTAGGCCTGCACCGACAGGTTCATGCCGGCGAAGATGGTGAGCAGGGTCAGGAGGGCGAGGCTGCCGAGGCCGGCGTCGAGGGCGTGCCGCACGAACTCGTCCGCCGGGGGGAGACCCCGGAACTGGGCGCGGAGGGCGTGGCGGACGAAGGTGTCGAAGCGCATGAGGTCACAGCCCGAGAGCGAGCAGCAACATGCTGGCGAGGTAGTCGCAGACGAGGATCAGGACGATGGTGTAGGTGACGGTGTTGTTGGCGGCCTTACCGACGCCGGCGGCGCCGCCGGTGGTCTGCAGGCCGAGGTAACCGGCGATGAGACCGACGGCGGTGCCGAAGACCAGGCACTTGCCCATGCCGACGTAGAGGTCGACCAGCGAGACCTGGCTGTAGAGGTTGGCCATGAAGGAGCCGTGGTCGCAGTCGACGAGCACGACCGCGAAGAACCAGCCGCTGACGAGGCCAAGGAGGGTGGTCAGCACGTTGAGCAGGGGGGTGACGATGGCGCAGGCGATCAGGCCGGGGACCACGACGTAGCGGATCGGGTCGACGGACATGACGGCGAGCGCGTCGATCTGGCCGCGGACTCGCATGGTGCCGATGCGTGCCGCGATCGAGGAGCCGGCCTGGGCGGCGACCATGACGGACGCGAGCGCCGGGCTGTACTCGCGGAACACCGCGGTGGCGAGCAGAGAGGAGAGCATCTCCTCGGCGCCGAAGCTGCGGAAGATGTGCACGCCCTGCAAGGCGATCACGGCGCCGACGGGGGCGACCGCGAGCCCGACCGGGATCAGGCAGCGACGGACGAGGATGTCGCTGACACGCAGTGTTTCACTGACGTAACGCGGGCCGGTGAACAGCGAACGGACGATGGCAAACAGGTAAACGGCGATGGCGCCCAGGGTCTCGAGTGCGCGGAGGATCGGGGTCACCCGAGCCTGCCTCCTCCGGCATGTGTGGAGCCGGAATCGAGGTCGCCATTCGTACACTGTGCCGGGCGCCTGATGCGGCCGCGGGCATGTAACCCAACAGCCACGACCTCGGCTTTGTTCCCGTTTGGCACTGTTGTTCAATGTAACAGCTTCGTGGCAGTGCACCTACGAAATTCCCAAAACGGCGGCCTTTGGCGGCAAGTGACGGCCGAGCGCCAATGCGCGCGGTTTTGCTCCTGGCAAACACGTTGTTCCTCGGCCTTGCTTGCCGGTTCTGGCCGAGGCTGAAACGTGGAGTCACTGGCACAAGCGGGCCAGCAGTTTTGCTGGCGGAGGGCAAGAATTTGACTTGCGCCGGTAGGACCGGCCAAGGTTCTCGCGATGGCTTCGCCTTCCAGAAGTTGCCCGTCGGGACCGGCCCGAACCTGCTGGTGGCCGGTCGGGGTCGGTCTGTTGCTGGCGGTCGGTTGTGGCCCGCTGTGGGGTTGTCACGTGCCGCAGAGCGGACCTGTGGCGCGCGATCCAGCGGCGGCTGTGGTGTCGGAGGACGGCGAGGCTGTCGGTGCGGGGCATACGGTGATGAACATGCCGCCGCCGGGTCCCACGCCGGTGCTTAATGAGGAGGCGCGGGCGGCCCGGGTGTTTGCGCAGCGGGCGGCGCTCGGTGAGCGGGCGGCGCTGCTCGAGGACGCGGAGGGGCAGCCCTTCCCGAGCATCGCGCCGCTGCCAGGCGGCGACGCGCTGGTGCAGCCGGCGGGATTTGGTGCGCCGATGGTCGCGGGCAGCAACCTCGATTCGCTGCCGGGATCGCGTGGCACGGGGCTCGATGGTGTTGCCGCGGCGCCGGCCGTGAACGGCAATCTGCTCGGCAACTTCATCCTGCTGGGCGGCCGCGGGTCGGCGGCGCTGGACAACTTTCATGACGCGCTGCGGCGCCTGAAGCAGGGCAGCGACCCGGATGGCAAGGTGCGCGTGCTGGTCTACGGGGCTTCGCATACAGCGGCCGACGTGTATCCGGCGTACTTGCGAGCATACCTGCAGCATCGCTTCGGGGCGGGTGGTCAGGGGTACATCCCGATGGTGCGGCCGAGTAAGTTCTACCGGCCCAGCACGCTGACGCTGGAGAGCTCGCGCGGGTGGAAGGTGGAGCACGCGCAGACCCGCGAAGGCCGCGATGACGGCTATTACGGGCTTTTGGGGGCCAGCGCGTCGGCCAAGAAGAAGCGCGACTACGGGCGGGTGACGCCGGCGGAGACGCAGACCGCCGGCGGGACGACCACCTACGACCTTTATTACCTGCGCCAACCTGGCGGGGGGCGCTTCAAGCTCAGCATCGCTGGCAAGGTCGTGGCGACGATCAACACCAGGGCCAAGGAGGTCGTGCCGGGATATCACGTGGTGACGCGCGAGGGCGGGCCGCAGGCGATCGAGGTCACGCCGCTCGGAGACGGCGAGGTGCGGTTGTTCGGGGTGACCCTGGAGAACGAGACACCCGGGGTCGTGGTCGACACGCTGGGGATCGGTGGGACGCGGGCGGCCAACCACCTCAAGTGGGACGAGCATCTGTGGTCGGACAACCTGCGCCGGCGCGATCCGGACCTCATCGTGCTGGCCTACGGCACCAACGAGTCGGTCGACGAGGATCAGCCGATCGAGGCCTATCGCAAGAACCTGCGCGAGGTGCTGGCGCGCTTGCGGCGGGCGGCGCCGGAGGTCAGCTGCCTGCTGATCGGGCCCGGCGACTTCCCGATCAAGGGGGCCGACGGGAGCTTCGGGCCGCGGCCGCGGGTGACGCAGATCGTGGAGGCGCAGCGCGAGGTGGCGGCGGAGTCGGATTGCGCGTTCTGGGACGCGATGCAATTCATGGGCGGTGAGATGTCGATGCTGACGTGGGCCTCGGCCCAGCCGGCGATGGCCCAGTCCGATCACCTGCACCTGACCCGCCGCGGCTACGCGCGCATGGGCATGGCGCTCACCGACGCGCTGATGTTCGACTACGACGCGGCCACGGTCGCGCCGCCGGTCGTCGACACTGGGACGCAGGTGGCCAGCGGAGCGATGCCGACGACCCCGGGCAGCGAGCCGGAGCCTGTCCCGACGGACAGCTCGCCGGCACCTGTCCCCGAGGCCAGCCCGGCCTCGCGGCCGTGAGCGCTCAGGTTGCGGCGAGCTCGCGGTGCGCGGGCGCAGGGGCCAGGCGGGGGAGAGGACGGGCCCAGTTGAAGACGGCGCCGCGGATGAGGCGGCGGACGATCGGGCGCAGGTACCACCACACCGCTCGCTGCAGGAGGGGGTGTTGGAGGCGGTAGACGAAGGACGCGGCGCGGTAGCGGAAGCGGAGTGAGCGGCCCATCGGGCTGGCGTGGACGGTCTGGGTGTAGTCGGCGAAGCTGAGGTCGCCGCGGCGGAGGCCCTCGAAGACCGCGCGGGCGGCGAGTTCGCCGTAGCCGAGGGCGATGCTGATGCCCTCGCCGAGCAAGGGGTCGGCGCCGGCGGCGTCGCCGGCGAGCACGATGTGGGGGGCCGAGAGGACGCTGCGCGGGGAGAACATGTGGATCGGGTGACCCTCGAGCTTGCAGTCTTCGAGGCGCACGCCGTGACGAAGGAGCTCCTCGCTGAGGAAGCCCTTGAGCGAGCCGGCGAGCGGGGCAGCGTCGAGGACGCGACTGTCGTAGATGCCGAGGTTACGCATCGGCTGGCCCTCGATCTGCATCGGGAAGCTCCAGAAGTAGCCCTGGATGCCGGCGGGGACGTGGCGGAATTCGAACAGGGCCTCGTCGTCGGGTGGCAAGGGATCGGGGGAGGGCCCGGAGGGTCGGGGGATCATGATCTCGAGGAGGCGGGCGACGGAGCCCGCGTCGCCGGTGATCGCTCGCCGTGAGATGCCCTTGGTGCCATCGGCGCCGACCACCGCACGAGCGCGGTAGCTGCCGTGGTTGGTTTCGACGAGCCAGCCGCCATCCACGCGGCGCAGCTCGCTGACCTGCGTGTGGGTCTGCAGCTGGACGCCGCTGTCGCGCGCCCGGGCCGCGAGCCAGGCGTCGAACTCACGCCGGCGGACGACATGAAAGGCGATGTCGTGCAGCCTCATGCGCACGCCCTGGCCATGAAAGTGGAGGCGGGCCCACTGGGCGTCGACGTGGGGGACCTCGCGGAGGTCGAGGCCGAGGTTCGTCAGGATGGTATCGACATCGGAGACGAGGCCGCCGCCGCAGAGCTTGTGGCGCGGGTGCTCGGCCTTCTCGAGGATGATGGTGCGACGGGCGAGGGCAGGGTCGATGCGCGCGAGGTGCAGCGCGGTGGAGCAGCCCGCAGGGCCCGAGCCGATGATGAGCAGATCGACTTCTTTCATGGTGCGCCTCCCCGTTGGGAGGATAGCGCGGGCTCGGGGGGTTGGCTCGCCTGTTCACGGGCTGCGATCACCTGGACCTCGAGGGCCTGGCCGATCGGGCCGCGAGTGTCGGCGAGCTCGGCGAGCACCAGACCGACGCCGCTGGTCTGCGGGTGCGGGGCGGCGGCGAGGCGGATCCAGTCGCTCTCGGGGAGTCGGTGCAGGTACACGCCGAGGTCGGCGTTGACGAAGGAGTAGCGGCGCATGTCGAGGCTGGAGCCGACACCGTTGATGGCGTCGGCGGCGAGGAGGACGCGCTGCAGCGGCGAGATTGGTTCGTCGCCGACGAGCGGGTGGAGGGTGCGCAGCCAGGCGACGGCCGGGCCGGCGCCGAGCGAGCCGGACTCGAGGCGGGTCTCGACGGCGGTGTGGTAGCCGACCTTCCACGGGAAGAAGTCGAAGACGATCGCGGGCAGCGTCTCGGGGTCGCGGGGGTGATCGGGAGGGGGCAGGGCCGGTGGGAGCGCGAGCGGCTGGCGGCGGACGAACAGGGCGCGCGCGCGGGCGACGGGGCGGCCGTCGCTTTGCAGCTCGGCGTCGATGCCGAGGACCTGCTTGCCGCTGCGGGTGGGTGTGGCGGCGACGACGAGCGCGGTGGCGACGGGGATCGGGCGCAGGAAGTCGATCGTGACGCGTGCCGGGTGCCAGGTCTCGGCGGGTGCGAGGGCCTCGCAGGCGCGGGCGAGCAGGGCGGAGGGCGGGCCGCCGTGCTGCAGGGCCTCGCTCCACGGGCCGCTGGTCAGCGAGGTGGGGATCAGTCGCTCGCCGTCAGGCTCGTAGAAGGGGCGCACGCGGCGGCTATAACATGCTGGAGTCTGGGGACGAGGAGGACCGCGAGGACGAGAGCGAAGCGGCGGCGCCGTAGGCCATCGACTGGCCCGGCGAGGCGACCTGGATCGGGAGGAGGACGGTGAAGCAGGTGCCGCTGCCTGGTCGGCTGCTGACGTCGATCGTCGCGCCCATCATGGCGCACAGCTCGCGGGTGATCGCCAGGCCGAGGCCCGCGCCCTCGTAGCGGCGGGTCGGCGAGGCGTCGATCTGGGTGAACTTCTCGAAGATGACGGAGAGCTTGTCGGTGTCGATGCCGATGCCGGTGTCGCGGACCTCGAAGGTGAGCGAGGACTGATCGAAGTCGCGGCGGGCGACCAGGGCGATCTCGCCGTCGGTGGTGAACTTGGTGGCGTTGCCGAGGAGGTTCAGCAGGACCTGCTTGAGCTTGCCTCGGTCCGCGATCACGGCGCCGGCGTCCTCCTGGCAGCGGACGACCAGGGCGTTGTTCCGCTTGCGGACCTGCGGGGCGATCGTCTGTTCGATCTCGTGGACGAAGTCGTGGACGTTGAACTGCTCCTGGACGAGGTCCATGCGGCCGGCTTCGATCTTGGAGAGGTCGAGGATGCCGCCGATGAGGCCGAGCAGGTGCTTGGCCGAGAGCACGACGTTCTTGAGGTCGGGCACGACCTGGCGGACGCGCGTGGTCTCGTCGTCGCGGGCCTCGTCCATGATCAGCTCGGTGTAGCCGATGATCGAGTTGAGCGGCGTGCGCAGCTCGTGGCTCATGTTGGCGAGGAACATGCTCTTGGCGCGGCTGGCCGCCTCGGCGCCGTCGCGGGCCCGTTCGGCCTCGACGCGGGCGGTCTCGAGGCTGCGGTTGGCGAGCTCCAACAGCTGGTTGGAGACGCCGAGGGCGCTGCGCGAGCGCTCGGACTCCTGGAGGGCCTCGAGGATGCGGCGGTTGAGCGCGCGGACCATCAGCCACTGGATCCAGAAGGCGGCGGAGGGGGTCAGGAGCATGACGGCGATGTCGCCGGCGCTGTAGTCGTTGTTGGTCTCGTGGAGGAAGAGGCGCAAAAGGACGCTGGCGATGAAGACGACCGACACCGCGAGGACGTTGAGCGCGCTCCACTTGACGGAGCGGGTGCGGAAGGCGATGCCGGGGAGCAGGACGACGAGGCTGTAGGCGGCGACGCCGACGATCAGGCCCGAGGTCGGGCCGCCGGTGATGATGACGCTGGCGGTGCCGAAGTAGGCGGTGAGCAGCGCGAAGACCTCGGAGGCGCGCAGCATGGTCGTGCGCGTGAGGGCGACGGAGCAGAAGCAGCCGGCGGCGGTGATGATGTACGCGAGGCCGTTGATGCGGTCCCACGAGTCGGGCTGATCGAGCGCGGCGGCCAGCTGCAGGGCCCCGACGACCGCGGCGGTCAGGCCAGTGAAGAGCATGACGAACTGGCGGACCTGACGGATCGTCTCGTCGCTCAGCGACGCGAACGCTGGCGCACGTGCACCACCAGGCGATGCCTGGGACCCGTCCATACCGGCACTGGACACTGGACTGACTGTAGCGAATCTTGCGGGCCGGCGGATCACGGCGTACCGGGGCCAGGAGCGCATTTCTGCGCGGGAGGCGAGGGGCAGGGCTGCGCCCGCGGACTCACCAGGCGGGACGGGAGCCCGCTGCCGCTCATTCCTCGGGGCCCAGGCCGCAGATCTCGGCGAGGGGGCGGCCGGTCCGCTGCGACCTGCGCAGCTGGGCGGCGCGCCAGTAGGTGTAGACGACCGGGATGAGCTCGAGGGTGAGGAAGGCGCTGCTGAGGAGGCCGCCGATCATGGGGGCCGCGATCCGCTTCATGACGTCGGCGCCGCTGCCGGTGGCCCACAGGAGCGGGGTGAGGCCGATGAGCATCGTTGCGACGGTCATGAGCTTGGGGCGGACGCGCAGGACGGTGCCCTCCATGTGGGCCCAGACGATGTCGCTCCGGTCGCGGATCTTGCCGGCTCGCAGGCGGCGCTCGAAGGCGTGGTCGATGTAGACGATCATCACGACGCCGGTCTGGGCGGCGAGGCCGACGAGGGCGATGACGCCGACGAAGACGGCGGTCGAGAGGCGGTAGTCGAGGAGCCAGAGCATCCAGACGCTGCCGACCAGGGCGAAGGGGACGCTGAGGAGGACGATGAGGACCTCGGTCAGGTTGCGAAATTGCATGTACAGCAGGAGGGCGACGAGCAGGAGGGTGAGCGGCAGGAGGAGGCGCATCCGCGCCTGCATGGCGGCGAGCTCCTCGTACTGGCCGGTCCAGCGGAGGTACATGCCGGGGCCCATGGGGAGCTCGCCGCGCGCGATCGCGTCGTCGACGCGGCTGCGCGCGTCGTCGACGTAGCCGCCCAGATCTTTCCAGGGTTCGAGGTCGACGTAGACGTAACCGACGAGCAGGCCGGCCTCGCTGCGGAGCATCGGCGGGCCGTCGGCGTGGTGGACCTCGGCGAGTGTGCCGAGCGGGATGGTGGGGGCGAGAGATCCTGGGGCGGCGGGGCCGAGCGGGACGGGGAGCTCGCGCAGGCGTTCGGGGGAGGAGCGGGCGTCCTCGTGCAGGCGGACCTGGACGGAGAAGCGGCGGCGGCCCTCGACGGTGGTGGTGATGGTCTCGCCGCCGACGGCGTTCTCGACGAGGTCGCTGAGGTCCTCGGGGCGCAGGCCGTGGCGGGCGAGGGCGTCGCGGCGGGGGATGATGTCGACGTAGACGCCGCCGAGGCTGCGCTCGTAGAGGATGCTGCGGGTGCCGGGGACGTCGCGTAAGAGGCGCTCGACGGCGAGGCCGCTGCGTTCGATGGCGGCGAGGTCGGGGCCGAAGATCTTGACGCCGACGGGGGTGCGGACGCCGGTGCTGAGCATGTCGATGCGGGCGCGGATCGGCATGGTGTAGGCGCCGGTCCAGCCGGGCTGCTGGAGGCTGGCGCTGAGCTTGGCGACGAGCTCGTCCCAGCGCTCGGGGCGGGTCTCGGGCCACAGGTGGTGCAGGCCGAGCCAGCGGGGGGCCCAGCTGCTGTGCCAGCGCGACTCGTGCACAGTCGGCCACTGCTCGGGTGGTTTGAGCTGGACGACGGTCTCGACCATGCTGAGCGGTGCGGGGTCGGTGGGGGTCTCGGCGCGGCCGACCTTGCCAAACACGCTGGCGACCTCGGGGAAGGCGGCGAGGATCTGGTCCTGGCGGGCGAGCTGGCGCTTGGCCTCCTCGATCGAGAGGCCGGGCAAGGTTGTCGGCATGTAGAGAATGTCGCCCTCGTTGAGGGCCGGCATGAACTCGTGGCCGAGGCGCATGGCGATCGGGATCGCGGAGAGGACGGCGAGGCCGCCGATCGCCAGGGTGGTGATCGGGCGGCGCAGGGCGATGTAGACGAAGGGCTCGTAGGCGGCGCGGATGAAGCGGCTGACCGGGTGGTCCTCTTCGCGGCGGATCTTGCCGCGGATGAGGAGGTCGCGCAGGGCCGGGGCGAAGGTGACGCTGAGCAGCGCCGCGGCGAGCATGACGAAGGTCTTGGTGTAGGCGAGTGGTTTGAAGAGGCGGCCGGCCTGGCCCTCGAGGCCGAAGACGGGGATGAAGGCGACGGCGACGATCAGGAGGGAGAAGAAGATCGCGGGGGTGACCTCGCGGGCGGCGGCGGCGAGCAGCTTGCGGCGCTCGCGGTTGCTGAGGTCTTTGGGGGCGTGCTCGAGGCGCTTGTGGCAGGCCTCGATCATGACGATCTCGGCGTCGACGGTGGCGCCGACGGCGATGGCGATGCCGCCCAGGCTCATGATCGTGGCGGGGATGCCGAGCCACGCCATCGGGATGAAGGCGAGGAGGACGGCGAGCGGGAGGCTCAAGATCGGCAGGAGGGCGCTGCGCAGGTGGAGCAGGAAGAGGATGATGACGAGGGCGACGACGATGCCCTCCTCGATCAGGGCGTGGCCGAGGGTGTCGACGGCGCGGTGGATGAGGGCGCTGCGGTCGTAGGTGGGGACGACCTCGACGCCGGGGGGGAGGCCGGCGGAGATGGTTTGCAGGCGGGTCTTGACGCGGTCGATGACGTCGAGGGCGTGGGTGTTGTGGCGGGCGATGACGATGGCGCCGACGACCTCGCCCTCGCCGTTGAGCTCGGCGAGGCCGCGGCGCAGCTCGGGGCCGAGGCGGACGTGGCCGACGTCGCCGACGCGGATCGGTGTGCCGGTGGGGGTGGTCTTGACGACGAGGTCGGCGAGGTCGGCCTCGCTGCCGAGGTAGCCGCGGCCGCGGACGAAGGCCTCGCGGCCGCCGATCTCGAGGACGCGGCCGCCGACCTCGGCGTTGCCGCGGCGGATCGTGTCGGCGACGTCGGTGGTGGTGAGGCCGAGGGCGCGCAGGCGGTCGGGGTCGAGCTGGACCTGGTATTGCTTCTCGAAGCCGCCGACGCTGGCGACCTGGGCGACGCCGGGGACGGACTCGAGGGCGTAGCGGAGGCCGAAGTCCTGGAGGGCGCGCAGCTCGGCGAGGTCGTGCTGGCCGCTGCGGTCGACGAGGGCGTACTCGTAGACCCAGCCGATGCCGGTGGCGTCGGGGCCGAGGGTGGCGGTGGCGCCCTCGGGGAGGCGGGCCTGGATGGTGCCGAGGTACTCCTGGACGCGGCTGCGGGCCCAGTAGACGTCGACGTCCTCGGCGAAGAGGACGTGGACGAAGGACATGCCGAACATCGAGTAGCCGCGCACGGCCTGGACCTGGGGGGCGGCGAGCAGGGCGCTGGAGATCGGGTAAGTGACCTGGTCTTCGACCAGGGTGGGCGAGCGGCCGCGCCACTCGGTGAACACGATCACCTGCGGGTCGGAGAGGTCGGGGATCGCGTCGAGCGGGACCTGCCGGGCGCTGCGCACGGCCAGGAGGGCGAGCATGGCGTAGACGAGGAGGACGACGCCGCGGTGGCGGGCGCAGGCCTCGAGGATGCTGCCGAGGAGACGTTGCATGGCCGAAGGGACAGGTGCTAAGGGACAGGCGCTAAGGGACAGGTGCGAGGGCGGCGCGCAGGCGGCTCTCGGCGTCGACGAGGAAGGTGGCGCCGGCGACGACACGCTCGCCGGGGTGGACGCCGGTGACGGCGCAGCGCTCGTCCCAGCAGGCGCCCTGGGTGACGGCGCGGGGCTCGAGGTGGCCGCCGCCGTGGTCGACAAAGAGGTACGTGGAGGTGCCGGTGACGACGAGGGCGTCGCGCGGGACGGCGATGACGGGCTCGTCCGGGAGGATGAAGTCGACGTTGGCGTACTCGCCGGCGCGCAGGGCGGGGTCGGTGATGGTCATGCGGGCGCGGAAGCTGCGGGCGTCGCGGGCGAGCTCGGGGTAGACGAGGTCGACGCGGAGCTCGCGGGTGAAGTCGGGGCGGGTGGGGATGGTGAGGCGGGCGGTGGCGCCGGCGCTGATGGCCTCGCCGCGGCCGGCGGGCAGCTCGGCGATGACGTAGAGGGTGTCGGCGTCGCGGAGCTCGTAGAGGGCGGTCTCGGGGGTGACGTAGGCGCCGAGGACGGCGCTGCGGGCGACGACGACGCCGCTGGCGGGGGCCTCGACGGCGACGGTGCGGGAGGGTTTGCCGGTGGCGAGCAGGCGGTCGATCGCGGCGGGGCTCATGCCGAGCAGCTCGAGGCGGGCGCGGGCGGCCGGGAGGGCGCCGTTGCCGTCGGCCCAGCGGCGGGCGGCGAGCAGCTCGGTCTGGGCCTGGTAGATCTCGGGGCTGTAGAGGTCGGCGAGGCGCTGGCCCTTGTGGACGCGGACGCCGGTCTCGCTGACGGCGATCTTCTCGAGGAAGCCGGCGGCGCGCACGTGGACCTGGGCGGCGCCGGACTCGGCGAGCTCGAGGGTGGCGGGGGCGTGGAGGGTCGGGGTGCGGGTGAGGGCGAGGGCCTCGGCCGTGCGCACGCCGATCGACTGCTGGCGCTCGAGGGTCAGCTGCAGGGGGGCGGTGCCGGGCGGTGGTTTGCGCAGGGGATCGAGGTCCATCTTGCAGATCGGACATGTCCCGGGGGACAGGCTCTGCTCGGCGGGGTGCATGGGGCAGCGGAAGACGGTCGGGGCGTCGGCGGCGGGGAGGGCGACCAGGTCCATCTTGCAGAGCGAACATGTCCCGGGGGACAGGCTCTGCTCGGCGGGGTGCATGGGGCAGCGGTAGACGGTGGGGAGCTCGGCGGCGGCGGTGGTGGTGTGGTCGGCGTGGTTGTGGGCGCGGGCGGGGTCGATCGGCTCGAGGTCCATGTGGCAGATCGGGCACTCGCCGGGGTCGGCGGCGGTGATCTGCGGGTGCATCGGGCACTGGAAGCGGGGGGCGTGGGCGAGGCTCGGGTCGGCGTGGGCGTCGCTCCACCAGGCGGTGGCGGCGAGGGCGGCGGCGCCGGCGAGGAGCAGCCAGCGCAGGAGGGCCATGACGGCGACGCCGCGCGGCGGGGACTCTTCGCCCTCGTGCAGCGGGGCCGCGTGGGTGGGGTCGTCGATGGTGCCGGAGACGGTGGGGGGCATGGATCTCAAGGTGTCCCGAGGGACAGGTGTGGATGTCTCAAGGGACAGGTTCGTGGTGGGGGGCGTCGGGGCGCAGGGGGGCGCGCGGGAGCGGGGAGCCGCTGGCGCGCTCGAGGTCGGCGAGGGCGTGATCGAGGGTGGTCTTGGCGTCGATGATCTCGAGTGAGATCTCGACGTAGGCGGCCTCGGTGGTGAGCATGGCGAGCAGGTCGGCGCGGCCGACCTCGTAGCCGGAGAGGGCGACCTCGCGGGCGCGCACGCTGGCGGGCAGGGCGGCGCCGCGGAGGGTCTGCCAGCGGCGGGCGGCGCTCTCGGCGGCGGCGAGGGACTCGGCGACCTCGCGGCCGACCTGCAGGCGGGCCTCGGCGAGGTCGTGGCCGGCGGCGCGGGTGAAGGCGGCCTGGGCGTCGCGGCGCTTTCGGCCCTGTCCCGAGAGCCAGGGGAGGGCGATGTTGACGAGCAGGCCGTAGCCGTTGATCGGCTGGGCCCGGGTGGCGGGGAAGAAGGCGAGGCCGAGCTCGGCCTCGGGGAGGTTGGCGGCGCGGCGGGCGGCCTCGAGGTCCATCGTGGCGGCGTCGCGGCGGGCTGCGGCGGCGCGGGGTTCGGGGCGGAGGTCGTGGGCGCGGGCGATGAGGGTGGTGGCGTCGGCGGCGGGGCGCTCGTCGGGGAGCGAGACGGGCGGGCCGAGAGCGGCGCCCGGGGGGCGGGCCATGAGGCTGTTGAGGCGGATGCGGGCGGCGTCGATGGTGGTGGCGTCGGTGGCGACGTCGGCGTGGGCGCGGGCGGCCTCGGTCTCGGCGCGGGCGATCTCGAGGAGGGAGCCGGAGATGACCTGTCTGGCGCGGGCGAGCTGGAGGACGCGCTCGCTGACCTCCTGGTGCTCGAGGTGGAGGGCGTGGCGGGCGGTGACGGCGGCGTACTCGATGAAGGCGTGGCGGACGGCGAGGGCGAGGAGTTGGGCCTGGGCCTCGCGCTCGGCCGAGCCGGCGCTGGCCTCATGGCGGCGGGCGGCGGCGCGGCGGCGCAGGAGGCCGGCGGGGGGGATGGGCTGGCGCAGCGCGAGCATGATCATCGGCGATTGATCGAGGGCCCAGGGCTTTGCCAGGGGGACCTGCCACATATCGAGGCTGAGGGTCGGGCCGTTGGGCTTGGCCTCGGCCTCGGCGAGCAGCTCCTGGCCGCGCACGCGGTGGCGGGCGGCGCCCAGGCCGGGGTTCTGGGCCAGCGCGACGGCGACGGCGGCCTCGACCTCGAGCGGGCCGGAGAGGTCGTGCTCGGGGCTGGCCTTTGGGACAGGTTGAGGGGGCTCGGCCCGGAGGGCGAGCGGGGTGAGCAGGGTCAGGGCACAGAGGGGCCAGGCC
>JBGAUO010000075.1:0-21279 GCA_044228605.1 Nannocystis sp.
CCGTGCACCTGGCAATCTTCCTGGGCGACGACCATGTCAGCGCCGTCGGGCAGCAGGGCGCCGGTGGAGATCCGCAGGGCCTCGCCGGGGCGCAGCGGGTGGTCGTGCGGATGGCCCGCGGCGCTCTCGCCTCGTCGCTGCAGGCGTACGCTCGCGGTCGGGCTGGCCAGCAGATCTTCGGAGCGCACGGCCCATCCGTCCATGGTCGCGAGGTCGGCGCCAGGGAGCTGCCAGCGCGAGGTCGGTGTGTCGGCGAGGACACGACCGTGGGCCTCGTCGAGCGGGAGGGCGAGGGGTGCGAGTGCTTGCACGAGCGCGAGCACCTCGCGCTGGGCGTCGGCGTGGTGGAGCTCGCCGGTGATCACTTGCGGCCTCCGGTCTTGGCCTTGCTTCCGGGCTTGCCCTGCTTGCTGCGGCGGCGCACCCAGCCCTGCTTGCCGGGCAGCTTGGCGGTGCTCTCGGTGGAGGCGCCAGGGAGTGGGACGGGGTCGTCGGGGTCGAGCATGATGCCGGGGCCAGGCTCGGGGTCGATGTCGACGCGGTCGTCGGCGTCATCGGCCTCGGGCGTGGGCTCGGGGGCGGGCAGCGGCTGATCGTGGCCCTGGCGCGGCGGCGGCGGATCGACGGTGCCCTTCTCGTGGCCGCGGGCGACGTACACGACGAGCACCGTGCCGATCGGGGGCACGTGGTCGCGGCTGAAGTTGTTGATGCGCCCGAGGTCGCCGTCGCTGAGGTCGAACTTCTTGCCGATCTTCACCAGGTCCTCGCCCTTGCGCACGCGGTAGCCGCGGCGCACGAGGCCGCGGTCGCGCAGGCCGGCCTCGATGTGCTCGCGGGAGCCGCGGACGATGAGCTCGACCTGGCTCTGCTCGAGCAGGTCGACGCGGGCGGCGTCGGCGGCGAAGCCCCTCGGGACGAGGAGCTGCAGGACCTGGCCGGGCTGCAGGCGGGCCTGCGGGTCGAGGTCGTTCCAGGCGACGATGCTGTCCCAGGCGACGCCGAACACCTCGGCGAGGCCGCGCGGGGTGGTGGCGCGGGTGACCTCGAAGAACACGAGGCGCTGCGAAGGATCGACGCGCAGCGGCGGGACGGCGGCGCGCGGGCGAGGCCGCGGTGTGGTGTCGGGCTTGCCGCGGGCGGGGACGAGGAGGATGGTGTCTCGCTCGAGCTCGGCGCTGTCGTCGAGCTCGTTGAGGCGGCGCAGGGCGGCCTCGCTGGTCCCGTGGCGGACGGCGATCTCGGCGAGGGTCTCACCGTAGCGGACGCTGTGTTGCTTGGCGTCGCCGGACTCGCCGCCGAGGCGGGCGGCGCCGTTTTCGTAGAGGGCGAGCCGCTGCTGGGGGATCCGCAGCGGAGAGCGGCGACCGGGCGGGGTCCGCTTGCGCACGAGGTCGGCGTTGAGCTCCTCGATCAGGGCCGGGTCCTCGCCGATGAGCTTGGCGACGCTGGCGAGGGAGGTGGCGGGCGGGGCCTCGACGGTGGCGAGCTGGATCGGCGGGAGGCTGCCCGAAAGGTCAGGTCCGACGTGGAAGGCGTTGCGGTTGCGGCCGACGATCGCGGCGGCGATGATCTTGGGCACGTACATGGTGGTGGCGTGCGGGAGGCCGCTCTCCATCTCGCACAGGGCCCAGAAGTTGTTGGTGTTGCTGCGCGAGACGCTGGTCATGACCAGGCCGTAGCCGGCGTTGAAGGCGGCCAGCGCCATCTCCCACGAGCCGAAGCGGACGCGCAGGTCCTTGAGGTAGCTGGCGGCGGCGTAGGTGGCCCGCTCGAGGTCGTGGCGCTCGTCGGTCCAGTAGTCGCGCTCCAGGCCGTAGACGCGGCCGGTGCCCTCCATGAACTGCCACATGCCGGCGGCGCCGACACGCGAGCGCACCTTCGGGTTGAAGCCGCTCTCGGCCATGGCGACGAACACGAGGTCCTCGGGGACGCCGACCTCGCGCAGGATCGGGCGCAGGATGTGCTCGTAGCGGCCCATGCGGCGGATCCAGCCCTTGATCAGGGCCTGGCCGCGTGGGTCGTCGCGGAAGTATTTGAGGTACGCGACGGTCTGCGAGTTCCAGCGGACGGGGAGGTCGGGCAGCTGCAGCCCGGCCATCCACGCCTCGGGCGGGGCGTCGATGATCGTGGGACGTACACCGGCAGGGAAGCTCTGGCGCTCGAAGCTGGCGAGGTCGTCGCGGGCGGCCGCGTCGGGGTCGTGAGGCCGCGGTACGTGTGTCTCGTGGATCGTGGCGCCGTCGGGCCGCCCACCGCGGACCGTGTCACGGCCACCGCTGGCGATCAGCAGCGGGCCGACACGTTCGTGCGGCGCTGGCTCGGGCTCGCTTGCGTGGACGGAGGGCGCCAGCAGGCCGAACACCCCGAGGACCAGGGCGAGGCGTTCGCGGCGTTGGCGCAAGCGAGCGGGCATCGAGGCGACGCTAGCAAAGCGAGGCCCGAAGGACTACCTTTCAGCCATGCTCGGCGCCATGCTCGGCGGTCTTGAGATCGCCATCATCATTTTGGTCATCCTGCTGATCTTCGGGCCCTCGAAGCTCCCACAGCTGGGTGAGGGCATCGGCAAGATGCTGCGAGGCTTTCGCAAGGAGATGAAGCAGATCGACGCCGACAAGCGCGAGGAAGAGGCGCACCGTGGCGGCGAGATCGATGTGACACCCAAGGGCGAGGAGCCGAAGCCGAAGTACCACGGGCCCGGCTGATCGGGCCGGAAGGCTCGCCGGAGCGATACGACAAAAAGCCCGCCGCTGTCCGAAGACAGGGCGGGCTTTGTGTTTGGTTGCCGTCGCCTCAGCGGTTCAGGAGGACCACAGCGACGATGGCGGCGACGATCAGCGCGACGATGATCGTGAAGATCATGCTCGAGCCTTCCTCGGGCTTGGCGGCCTTGTCGGCGGGCTTGTCGGCGGGCTTGGTCTCGGCGGGCTTGGTCTCGGCGGGCTTGGTCTCGACCCTGGCCGGGTGCGGGCCAGATTGGGCCGCGATGTCCTCGGGCGGCGGGGTCGGCTGCTCACTGGGCGGCGGACCGCTGCTGACGACGCTGGCCACCGGGGGCGTGTGCGGCGGCTTGCGCTCGGTCTCGACCTCGGGCTTGGCCTCGACGGGCTCGACAACATCGACGCCCTTGCCGGGGCGCATCGACGGTGCAGCGGTGTTGCTCGTCGCCGCGGGCGTGACCGGGGTGGCCTGGCCGTCCATGCTGACGGGCTTCTTGGACGGCACCTGGATCACGGTCTTGCTGCCCGCAGTGCGGACGCTGGCCGGGGTGGCGGCTGCGGTGGCGGCGGGCGTGGCGGGAGTCGCGGCGACGGGAGTCGCGGCGACAGCGGCGACGGGGGTCGCTACCGGAGTCGCGGCGGGTGTGGCCACGGGGGTCGCCACCGGCGTCGCCACCGGAGCGGGGGCGCTGACGGGACGTTGTTGCAGCGGGCGCGCTGCGGCCGGCGTGCTGACAGGTGTGGCGGCGGGCGTGTGAGCGGGGGCTCTGGCAGCGGCGCTCTGGGCGGCGACGGCGGCGGCCGCACGCGGCTGCGCGTCGAGCTTGCTGGTCACGTGATCGTAGACGCTGGCGTAAGCCTCGATGGACTCGAAGCCCTGGGCGAACTGGTGGCCAGCCTCGCGGAGGGACGGCTCGTTCGCGGCCTCGAAGTCGAGGATGATGCGGTAATCGCAGTGCGGGCACGCGGTCTGAACCAGCGGCGCGATCTGCTCGGCGGGAATGCGGTACGGACCGGAACAGGACGGGCAGACGATGAACATTTAGAAGTCCAGGCCGAGGGAGAGGGTGTACTGCTGCTGCAGCCCGGAGTTGTCGGCGACGCTCACTCCGTTCAGCTTGCCGTTGCGGTTGCCACCCGGGACGATCATCGCCTCCGCCGTGATGCGAATGACGCTGAAGATGAAGCGCAGGCCCAGGAAGGGCCGGTGACGAAGGATGGCGCCGGCGTCTTTGAAGACGAACTCGCTGAGCTTTCCGCTCGGGTTTAGGTACTCATCGGTCGTCGGTGTCACGTCGAGCACACCGGAGCGGGCGATGATGAAGAGCGCCTGGTAGCCGGCGTAGGGCGTGATGTTGACGGTCTTGCCGAGGCCGAAGACGTGCGAGATGGACACGTCGGCCGAGCCGGTGGTCATGTTCATGTCCTCGGCGCCGACGAGGCGGGAGAACATGCCACGCAGGGCGATCGAGGGGATCGGGAGGTGGTGAAAGCCCTCGTGCAGGGCGACCTTGCCGTAGCCGCTGATCGTCCACATGCGGCTGTTGAAGAGGTGCGTCGCGCCAGCGCCGATCTCGATGCCGGGCCACAGGCCCTTGCGGCCCATGACCTGCAGCGTGGGCGCCATGGTGTTCGGGGTGCCGCGTGTGACGCCGTTGCCCCAATTGGCGGGCTTGATGGTGTTGAGGCTGACGTCGGCCGAGACCGCGAAGCCCGAGAGACCGAGAGAGTCTGCGGGATCGACCGGCTTGGGTGCCATGAGCACGCCGAGCTCCGACGCGAGGCTGCGGAACGCGTCGTTGTTGCCTGTCGCCGCACCGCCGCCGTCGACGTTCCCCAGCTGGTTGAGCCGGAGATCGTAGGCGCCTGCCCATGCCTCCGACGAGTGGAGACCGAGAGCTGCTAGGGCAAACGAGAAGAGGAACCGTCTAGGCATGCAGAGCTCCGAGAATCAGCGGTCGGCGCAGCGTAGCTTGCGCCAGCGAGGCGTGTCAAGGTTCGCGCTTGGGCCCTCTGGGCCGGCGATAACGCCCGATCTGAGGGATCTGCTGCGGTTGTGACGAGGCCTCTCGGTGGTGGTTCATGGGCGAGATCCGGCGCCGCAATAGCTCGGTCCGGAGCACGCTCCGGGGCGATCAAGGGGCTTCGTGGCGTGATGCGGCGCGCCCGAATTGGTGGAGGAGCGGGGGTGGTGAGCGGCGAGTGACAAGCGTGGTGGAGGCTGTTAGCTTCGCCACCAGCACGCGCCCGCCGCGACGATACCTGATTCCCTGCTCTTTCGTACCACGGGCGAATGGCTGCACCGGCACAACCTGGATCATCTTCGGCTTCATCTTCGGCCGCCCCGGCTCGCCAGAGCAGCGGGCGCCGGCGAACGGTGCAGGCGCTGCTCCTGCTGCTGTTCGTGGTGTCCTGGGCGGCGCCGCTGGGGCCTGTGACGCTGTTTGCTGAGCTTCCACCGGCGTGGGCGCCGATCCTCGGGACGGTTGGTTGGGTCGGCGCGGGCGCGCTGGCGGTGTTGCTGCTGCGCTGGCTGATGTCGGGGGCGCTCGGCTACGAGAGCGCCATCGGCCTGCGGATCATCCGCGCCGAGCGGGTGCCGCGGGGGGCCAGGCTCGCGTTCGGGCTCTGCGTGCTGGTGGCCGTCGGCGGGCTCCTGGCGCTCAATTTCGGGGTCACGAGCCTCGGGCTTGTGATCGCGGTGGCGGCGGCGAGCTTCCTCGGGCTGCTGCTGCTGCTGGTCCAGTATTCGTCGATCTTCGGGACGACCAGCATCGTCGGGGTGGTCCTCGGGGTGGCGGCGCTGATCGTGGTCCAGTCGGTGGCCACGGGCTTCCAGCACGAGTTCGAGCGGCGGGTCCTCGGAGTCTATGCGCACATCAACGTCACCCGCAGCACGGGGATGACCGAGTATCGCCGCTTCGAGGCCTGGCTGCGCACCCAGCCGGGGGTCACAGGCGCGAGCCCCTTTGTGTACTACGCGATGATGCTGGCGCCCTTCGACCCGGAGGGCGGGCGCACGGACGACCTGCGCCTGGCGAGCGTGCTGGTGAAGGGGATCGAGCCAGAGACGGCGGCGCAGGTGATCGACCTGCCGCAGCACCTCGAACGCGGGAGCGGGCGAGCGATCCCCCTGGAGGTATTGCGCAGCGACTTCGAGCTGATGCCGGTGCCCGACCGCGAGGCGGACGAGCTGCCGCTCTCCGTGGCGGCGACGCCGGACCCGCGCGGCCCGGGCTGGTACGAGCGGGCCATGGAGCACTACGAAGCGGCGCCTGCGGCTCGCAAGCGGATCCCGGGGGAGATCCGCAGCGATCTGCTGGCCGACGACGAGTGGCCCGAGGATGTCGCGGCGCCGGACGATGACACCCGCTTCGACGCCAGCGCGCTGCCGACGATCTTCGTGGGGGCGACTCTGGCCAAGGAGCTCGGGCTCAAAGAGAGCTCGCTGGTGATGGTGGTCGACCCGGGCTCGAGCTTCGACAGCAGCAGCGAGCCCGAGTTCCAGTACTACCGGGTCGCCGGGGTGTTCCAGGCCGGGTTCCAGGAGTACGACAGCCGGCTCGTGTACGTGCACATCAAGGAGCTGCAGCGCTTCAAGTACCGCGGGCGCGATCAGGTGTCGGGCGTGGATCTGCGGCTGATCGATCCGAACCTGGCGCCGGCGGTGGGCGGGGCGGTCCGCGGGGCGCTCGGCGGCAAGGAGTACTCGGTGCTCGAGTGGCAGAACTTGAACGAGAACCTGTTCAAGTCGATCCGCTTCCAGAAGAACATCATCACGATCATCCTCAGCCTGGTGATCACGGTGGCGACCTTCAACGTGCTGTCGGCGCTGTGGACGATGGTGGTCCGCCGCTCGGCCGAGGTGGCGATCCTGATGTCGATGGGCGCGACCGGGGGCCAGGTGGCGCGCATCTTCCAGGTGACGGGGATGGCGATCGGGCTGTCGGGCTCGCTGGCGGGGGTGGGCTTTGGTCTGGTGCTGTGCTGGCTGGTCCAGCTGTACGGCTACACCCTCGATCCGGAGGTGTATTTCATCGAGTCTCTGCCGGTCGAGATCAGCGTGACGCAGATCGGCTGGATCCTCGGCATGACCCTGGCGATCTGCTTCGTCGCCACGCTCCCGCCCTCGCTGCGCGCCGCCAAGCTGCGGCCGGTCGAGGGGCTGCGCTACGAGTAAGACCGTGCGAGGCGGCGGCGGCCTGGTGTGGATGGTGGCGCGGCGGCTCTTGCTGCGCGAGGCCAGGGGCGGGCGGCGTGGTTGGTGGATCACGCTGCTGGTGATCATGGTCGTCGGCTCGGGGCTGGTGCTGCTCGGGGTGCGCTCGGTGGGGCCGCCGCTGGCGGTCGCGGTCGCGGCGCTGCTGCTGCTGGGCGGCGCGTGTGTGCGGGCGTTGACGCCGGCGGTGGCGGTGGCGGTGTTTGGCATGAGCCTCGGGGTGGCGGCGCTGGTGACGGTGCTGGGGGTGACCTCGGGCTTCGAGTACGAGCTGACCGCGCGGCTGTCGCGGATCAACGGGCACGTGCTGGTCAGCGAGTACGGCCAGGACTTCGACGAGTACCCGGCGCTGATCGCCCGCTGGCGCCGCGATCCGCGGGTGATTGCGGCGTCGCCCTTCGCGTTCGCCACGGTCGCGGTGGTGCCGGCCAACGAGGAGATGACGGAGGAACCTGTCCCGGAGGACAGGCCGGTGCGGCCGCCCGTGATCGCGCTGGTGAAGGCGCTCGAGCCGGCGATGGCGAGCGAGCTGCCGGGGGTGCCGGGGATGCTCGTCGGGGGCGAGCTCGGGGTGCTGCGCGCGGGCGACTGGCAGACGATCCCGGGCGTGGCGCTCGGGCGACGGCTGGCGAAGCGGCTGGGCGTGGGGCCGGGGGACTTTGTGCGGCTGGTGATCCCGGCGGAGCTCGAGGGTGGGTCGGGGTCCCTGCAGCGGCCGCCCCGCTTCGCCCGCTTTGAGGTGCTCGATCTGCTCGACACGGGGGTCAGCGAGTTTGATACCTCGCTGGCGCTGATCCACCTGAGCGCGGGGCAGGCGTTGTTTTTTGGCGAGGGGCGGGTCACCGGCGTGGAGTTTGCGCTGAGGGATCCGGAGGACGCGGACGCGTTCGCGGCGGACCTGCTGGCGGCGTCGGGGCCGGACTTTCGCGCGACGACGTGGCGTCAGCAGAGCGAGGGGACGATCGCGGGGCTGCGGCAGATCCGGGCCGCGGTGTCGGTGGTGCTGGCGCTGCTCGAGGTGGTGGCGGCGACGGCGTTGATCGCGAGCTTGCTGCTGTTGGTGCGCCGCAAGAAGGCCGAGATCGCGGCGTTGATGGCGCTCGGGGCGGACGGTCGGGCGGTGTTTTGGATCTTCGAGGCGGTCGGGCTTTTGGCGGGGGTGGTGGGGGCGCTGGTGGGCGTGCTGCTGGGGTTGTTGCTGAGCGGGCTGGTGGCGCTCTATCGTTATCCGCTGAGCAGCGACGTGTATCCGGTCGAGCACTTGCCGGTGCAGCTGACGCTGCTCGACGTGGTGCTGCCGGGGCTGGCGGCGGTGCTGCTGTGCGGGCTGGTGAGCGGGCCGGTGGCGTTGATCGCGGCGAAGCAGCCGCTGTTGCCCGGGCTGCGGCGCTGATCAGGTCGGCGGCAGGGCGCGGGCGAAGAACTCGACGCGGGCGCGCCACTGGTCGAGTTCCTGGCGGTGGCCGGCGAGCATGGGGATGGCGGCGAGGTCGGCGAGGACCTCGCGGGCGCGCGGGTAGTCGCGGGCGCGCAGGCAGGCCTCGACGAGCATGAGGCGGGCGCTGCGGAGCAGCTCGGGGGTGCCGAGCGGGGCCTGACCTGTCCCTGGGGACAGGCTCAGTTCGAGCTGATCGCGGGCCGAGGCGCCGTCGCCGACGTTGAGCAGCTGGCGGCCGACCAGGTAGCCGCCGAGGGCGCGCTGGCCGGGGAGGGCGGCGATCTGGAGGGCGGCGTAGAGGCGCAGGACGGACTGGTTCGGGTGGTCGGGTTGGGGGTCGAAGGGGGTGAAGTAGGCGAGGAGGCGGGGGGCGAGGGCGGGGTCGGCGGCGCCGCGGCGTTTGATCTGCAGGGTGCGCTGCTGGCCCTCGCCGAGGCCGCGGGCGAGCGCGCGTGCGTAGTGGCCGTCGGCGGTGCCGAGCTCGCTCGCCGCGAGGGCGAGGTCGCCGCGGCGCTCGTCGAGGATCGCCAGGAGGGTGTCGCTGAGCTCCTGGCCGCCGGGCTTGCCGACGAGGAGGGCGGCGTCGGCGAGCTCGGCGAGGGTGGTCGCGGCGTCGTCGCGCAGGCCGGTCTGGGCCTGGGCGAGGGCGAGGGCGAGGCGGTGTTCGGGTTGCTCGGGCTCGACGGCGCACAGCTCGTGCAGGGCGCCGATGCGGCGCTCGCCGTCGCCGCGGGCGAGGGCGGCGTTGGCCTCGGCGGCGAGGTCGGCGGCCCGGTGGGCGCAGGGGCGCTGGAAGATCGGGCGTTGTTTGTAGCGCTGGCGCAGGGACTCGATGTCCTGCGGGCGCAGCTCGCGGGCGGCGAGGAAGGCGAGCCACTGCGGCTCGAGCTCGGCGAGGGATGTCCCATAGGCCAGGTTGAAGTCGCCGGCGCTGTGGTAGAGGCTGGTGAAGGCCGCGACGCCGCGGGTCTCGATCAGCCACAGCGAGAACGAGCCAGCGGCGGCGTAGGCCCGGCGCGAGCTCTTGCCCCAAAAGCCCAGGCCCATGATGTCGGCGAGCGGGGGGCGCAGCTCGAGGCGGTCGAGGATCGCGGCCTGGTCGTGGAGATCGAGGTGGCCCTCGGGGCGCGGGGCGAGGGCGGTGGCGAAGCCCTCGAGCAGGGCGAGGTTGACCTGCGGGCCCGACCAGCCGAGGCGGGCGGGGGCGCCGAAGACGGCGTCGCCGTAGACGTAGGAGAAGGCGTGCGCGAGCTCGTGGTGCATCACGCGGTGCGGGAAGGGCTGCTCGTTGAGGTAGAGGTGGCCGCGCCAGGGCGGGGCGACCTCGGTGTTGCCGGCGCCGAGGAGGGCGCGCTTGCTCTCGGGGGTGGGGAACACAAAGCTGTGCACGGGGGCCTGCGGGGCGGCGCCGAGGCGGGTGGCGAGCAGGTCCCAGGCGAACTCGTGTTCGGCGGCGACCAGCTCGATGTCGCGGGCGGTCTGCGAGCCGGGGGCGTAGTGGATGACGAAGTGCTCGCTGCGGTGGGTGCCGAGGAGGCTGCGGGAGAGGCTGCCTACGTCGTGGTGAAAGCCGTGGTGGCCGGGGCGCAGGCCGAGGCTGAGGGCGAGGGCGAGGCTGAGGAGCAGGCCGGCGAGGCTGAAGGAGGGGCGCAGCAGGGGCCGTTGCAGGCGCAACGAGGGGGCGATCAGGAGGCGGATCGCCAGCAAGGCCGCGGCGCAGGCGAGCAGGTTGTAGCCGCGAAACCAGAGGTAGCGCGCGGAGATCGGGATGCCCTCGTCGTAGATCGGGCCGGCGAAGTAGCCGAAGAAGGGGTCGAAGGCGAAGACGACGGGGTCGGCGTAGATCCGCCACAGGCCGACGATCAGGCAGAAGAGCAGGGGCAGCAGGGCGAGGCCGAGCTGGCGGCGGCGGCGGGTCGCGAGCAGGCCGCCCCACAGGCCGCAGACGAGGCCGCACAGGCCGGAGAGCGCGGGGCCCATGGCGAAGTAGGCGAGGCCCATGAGCGGGTCGCAGTTGGGCTGCCAGAGCGGGGCGACGAGCAGGATCGCTAGGGGGATGGCGAGGAGGATCGCCAGCTCGCGCAGGCCGATCGTGAGGAGGGCAGGGAGGGGATCGACTTGTTCGCCGCGCTCGCGCAGGGTGCGGACGGCGTCGACGCCGAGGGCGAGGCCGAGGCAGGCGAGCGGGGCGGTGAGCACCAGGCTGCCCTCGTAACCGAGGGTGCCGACCAGCGGGGCGGTGGTGAGGGCGGCGGTGCCGAGGCCGAGCAACCAGCGGCGGCGCAGGGCGGGGGCGCCGAGGTGGCGCCGCAGCAGGGTTCCGGGGCCGGTCATGCTGCGGCAGTATACGGCCCACGATGCGCTTCACGGCCTGGTTTCAATGCATTCGCGGCTGCCCAGGGCGCCACGCGCTGACCGAAGTGATCTACCGCTGCCCGGGTTGCGCTGGGCTGCTCGAGGTGCAGCACGACACGGAGGCCCTGCGCGCGCGCTCGCCTGCGGCGTGGATGCAGCTGTTCGATGAGCGCTACGGGCGGACGCAGTGGCCGTACGGCAGCGGGGTGTGGAGCAAGCTCGAGTGGGTGCTGCCGGAGGTGGCGGCGGACAACGTGGTGTCGCTGTTCGAGGGCAACTCGAACCTGCTGTGGGCGGAGCGCTTTGGGAAGCAGATCGGGCTCGATGATCTGTGGATCAAGCAGTGCGGGATCAGCCACACGGGGTCGTTCAAGGACCTGGGGATGACGGTGCTGGTGTCGGCGGTGAAGCAGGCGATCGCGCTGGGGCGGCCGATCCGCGCGCTGGCGTGCGCGTCGACGGGGGACACCTCGGCGGCGCTGGCGGCCTACGGGGCGGCGGCGGGGATCCCGGTGATCGTGCTGCTGCCGAAGGGGAAGATCAGCGCGGCGCAGCTGGTGCAGCCGATCGCAAACGGGGCGCTGGTGTGCAGCCTCGATACGGACTTCGACGGGTGCATGCGGGTGGTCCAGCGGCTGACCGAGGACCCGCAGATCTACCTGGCGAACTCGATGAACAGCCTACGCATCGAGGGCCAGAAGACGGTGGCGATCGAGATGGTGCAGCAGTTCGACTGGGCGCTGCCGGACTGGGTGCTGGTGCCGGGCGGGAACCTCGGCAACGTGTCGGCGCTGCATCGCGGGTTCTCGCAGCTGCGCGAGCTGGGGCTGACGCAGAAGCTGCCGCGTCTGGTGTGCTGCCAGGCGGAGCACGCCAATCCGCTGTACGAGGCGTTCGCGCGGGCGCGGGCGGCGGGGCGGACGATCGCGGAGTCGGACTATGTGGCGCAGACGGCGAGGCCGACGCTGGCGTCGGCGATCCAGATCGGCGCGCCGGTGTCGCTGCCGAAGGCGGTGCGGGCGTTGATCGAGTGCGACGGGGTGGTCGAGCAGGCGAGCGAGCAGGAGCTGGCGGACGCGTCGGCGCGGGCCGATCGCACGGGGCTGTTTAATTGTCCGCACACGGGGGTGGCGCTGGCGTGCCTGCTCAAGCTGGTGGCGGCGGGGACGATCGAGCGCGGGGCGCGGGTCGTGGTGGTGTCGACGGCGCACGGGCTCAAGTTCACCGACTCGAAGGCGCGCTACCACGAGGCGGGGCTCGGCTTCCCGGCGACGTATGCAAATCGGCCGGTGGAGCTGCCGGCCGAGCCCGAGCAGGCGGTCGCTGCGTTGCACCGCCTGCTCGACGCGCGGTGATCAGGGCTTGCCGACGCGCTTGGCGGCCCAGTCGATCGCGGGCGAGTCGTCGCAGATGCCGCTGAGGTGCGACTGGAAGTTCTTGACCTCGTAGCCGAGGTCGGCGTCGCCGAGCATGCCGCTCTGGCCCTCGGAGATGACGGCGTCGGTCTTGAGGGCGGAGAAGCTGAGGTCGAGGAGGGTGGGGATGCCGCAGCAGCCGTCGCATTCGCACTCGTCGACGGTGATCTGCTCGAGGCTGATCTGGCCGATGACGGCCTGGATCGGGCCGAGCAGGCTGCCGGCGTGGTAGACGGCGGCGGCGCCCTCGGGCTCCTGGGCGTCCCAGATGGCGACGCCGACCAGCTCGCAGCCCTTCTTGCTCTTTTGCCGCTCGACGACGATGCGCGGGCACTTGGGGAGGAAGCCGGGATCCCAGCCCTTGGGGGCGTCGAGGGTGAAGGTCCAGGGGTCCGGGAGCAGGCAGTCGGCGTCGCAGGGGCAGCCGTCGAGCGCGTAGACGGGACCGGGGCTGTTGGCCTGGTTCTGGCCGACGAACTCGATCGGGCCGCAGTCGGGCACCATGTCGTCGTGCATCAGGGTGGCCTCGATCACGGGGCCGTCGCTGCCACACAGGGCGCCGGGGCCGGTGGTGGTGTCGGCGGTCGTGCCGGACGAGGTGCCGGTGTCGGACGTGGTGGAGGTTGTCGACGGGTCGGTCGTGGTCAGCGTCGGGTCGGAGGTCTCGGTCGCGGGGGCGGTCGTGACCTCGCTGTTGGACTCGGAGGCGCTGCTGGTGGTCGGGTTGTCGCTGGTGGGCGAGCCGGTGGGCGCGTTGGTGGGGTCGCTCGTCGGGTCGCCGCTGCTGCTGGTGGTCCCAGTCGAGGACTCACCGGTCGACGTGGCGATGACGGTGTTGTCGCTGCAGGCGAGGGTGAGGCCGGGGAGCAAGGCAAGGATAAGTCTGCGCATGAGCGCAAGAGTATCCGCTGGCGCGCGGGCCGGGAAGTCGGTCAGTGGCCGGTGGCCGGGAAGTACACGCGGACGCGGGTCTTTTTGCCGGCTTGCAGACGCAGGTATTCGCCGTCGCAGTCGGCGGCGCTGACCAGGCGGGTGGGGTCGAGGCAGGGCTCACCGTTGAGCTTCACGGCGCCCTGTTCGATGCACTGCTTGGCCTCGCGACGTGACTTGAAGCCGTCGACGCCGGGGAGGGTGACGAGTTCGACGAGGCGCAGCTCGGCTTGCTCGAGGCGGTGCTCGGGGACGGCGCTCCAGTCGTTGCCGCCGCCAAACGCCTGGCGAGCGGCGGCCTGGGCGGTGTCGGCGGCCTCCTGGCCGTGGAGGAGGCGGGTGGCCTCGTGGGCGAGGCGGGCCTTGGCGGCGTTGAGGGCGGCGCCGCCGGACTGGGTCAGCGCGGCGATCTCGGTGATCGGCAGCTCGGTGAAGATGCGGAGGTACTTGGCGACGTCGCGGTCGTCGCAGCTGACCCAGAACTGGTAGTAGTCGAAGGGCGAGAGGCGCTCGCCGTCGAGCCAGACGGCGCCGCGCTCTGTCTTGCCCATCTTCTTGCCGTCGGCGGTGGTGAGCAGCGGCAGGGTCAGGCAGTGGGCGATGCCGGGCTCGCCCTCGGGGGTCATGCGGCGGATGAGCTCGATGCCGGCGACCATGTTGCCCCACTGATCGCTGCCGCCAAACTGCAGGGTGCAGCCGTGGTGGCGAAACAGGTGCAGGAAGTCGTAGCTCTGGAGGAGCTGGTAGTTGAACTCGAGGAAGGAGAGCGGGATCTCGGCGTCGAGGCGGTCGCGGTAGGTCTTGACGGCGACCATGCGGTTGACGGTGAAGTGGCGGCCGATCTCGCGGAGGAAGTCGATGTAGCGCAGCTGCAGCAGCCAGTCGGCGTTGTCGAGCATGACGGCGTCGTTGGGCTTGCCGCTGTCGAAGTGGAGGAAGCGGCCGAGCTGGAGCTTGAGCGCGGCGGCGTTGGCCGCGATGTCGGCGGCGGACAGCAGCTTGCGGGCCTCGCTCTTGCCGGAGGGGTCGCCGACCATCGCCGTGCCGCCGCCGACGATGACGATCGGGCGGTGGCCGGCGCGCTGCAGCGCCCGCATCGCCATGATCTGGACCAGGTGGCCGACGTGCAGCGAATTGCCGGTCGGATCGTAGCCGACGTAGAAGGTGATCATGCCGGCGTGCATCTCCGCGTCGATGGCGGCGAAGTCGCTGGCCTGCTCGAAGTAGCCGCGCTCGAGGAAGGTGGCCAGGGCGGAGGAGCGCGGAGCGGCGACGGGGGCGGCGGTCATGGCTGGCGCGAGGATACATCCCGCGACACGGGGCTGGCCACCCGCAGGGCGAGCGCGGCTCAGGGGGCGGCGGTGGTCGGCGGCGGCTCGTGGAGGGTGGCGAGGCGCTGCTCGTGGTCGTCGAGGGCGCGGCGGAGGGTCTCCAGGCGATCACCTACGCGGCGACGGAAGCGTTGATGGAGGTCCTTCTCGCGGAACAGCTCGTCGGCGAGCTGCATGGCGACGAGGAGCGCGACCCGCTGGACACCGGCGCTGTTGGTGATCCTGCGGCCGCCCGAGAGCACGCGCAGGTGCGCGTCGACGTACTCGGCGAGCTGTTGCACGTAGTCCGCGCCCTCGTCGCTGCGGATGGTGAGCTGCTGGCCGGCGATCTCGACCTGGACCGATCGTTTCACGGGCGCGAGGGTAGCGCGGGGCGCGGGCGCTCGTCGAGGGCGTGGGGATCGATGGCGAGGGCCTGCTCGCGGTGTTTGCTGGCCGTGCTGGCGTCACCCGCGGCGGTCGCCACGGCGGCGGCGACAGCGTACAGCTCGGCGGTGCGCCATGGGGTCGCAAGCGCCGCGGTGATGGCTGCACGGGCGTCCTCGACGCGTTTGGCCTGGAGGTACGCGCGCGCGAGCAAGATCTTGGCCTCGGCGTTGGGGCGGGTGCGGTGGTTTTGTTCGGCGAGGTCGACGACGCGGGTCGGGTCCTCGCCGTAGTCGAGGAAGTGCCCGAGGGCGTGGCCGTAGGCGGCCTCGGGGAAGCGCGTCAGCCGGGCCTCGTAGATCTGCTCGGCGCGGTCGATGAAGACGCGGGCCTCGGCAGTGCGGCCGGCCGCGAGGTGGATGCCGGCGACGGCGTCCATGAATTCGGGGCTGGCGGTGCGGCGGAGGATGTCGCTGTAGGCCGCGAGGGCCGCGTCGGTCTTGCCCTCGAGGGTGAGGATCTCGGCGATATGCTCGTCGAGCAGCCAGTAGCCGGCGAATTCGGCGGCCCCGTCGTTGTAGTGGGCGAGGGCGTCGTCCCAGCGGCCGTGTTCGAGGTCGATCAAGCCGAGCTGGAGGTGCAGCCAGGCGGCTGGCTCGCCGGTGCCAGGGGGCAGGCTGGCGAGGGCGTCGTGGTAGAGCTGCTCGGCGCGCAGCGGCTCGCCGGTCTTCCAGCGGTAGAGGGCGAGGCGGGCCTGGTTGGTGATGTCGGCGTGGACGGCGAGGGCCTGCTCGAAGCCGATGACCGCGGCTGGATAGTCGCCGCTCTGGAAGGCCAGGTCGGCGCGCTGGATGACGAGCTCGTTGCGGTCGGCGGCGGTGCGTACGGCGAAGCGCTCGATGCGGTCGAGGTCGGCGGCGACGCGGTCCAGGCGGTGGAGGGCGAAGTTGAGGGCGACGCGGGTGAAGAAGGGGCCGACGCCGTCGCCGGCGATGGCGAAGGCGCGATCGATCTCGGCCTCGGCCCTGGCGTAGTCGTCGTGGTCGCCGCTGAGGCGGGCGCGCGTGAGGTAGAGGTTCGCGGCCTGCTCGTGCGCCAGCCAGCCCGCGGGTTGTGAGTCGCTGCGCGCCAGCACGGCGCGGACCTTGCGGTCGAGCTCGGCGAGGGCGTCGGCGTGCTGGATCGTCTGCACGCGGCGCGGCGCGGGTGAGGCCTCGCTCGCGCTCGCGGGCGTGTTGCCCGGCATGACGTCGGCAGCGTCGGGCCCGGCCGGGGTGCAGCAAGCGAGGGCGAGCACGAGGGCGAGGGAGCGCGTCATCGGGGCAGGTGGGCGCGATGCCGAGTACAGCCGCGGCCCGCAGGACCGAGGTCGTATTGCGAGCCGTGGCGGATCCGCTTGCGGCTGCGATCAGTGGGGCGAGGCGAGGTACGGGAAGTCCGGCTCGAAGTCTTTGTCGTTCCTCGGCGGGTTCACGGGGACGTTGGCCAGGGTGGAGGCGGTCTGGCCCGGGACGCCCAGGTCGAGGAGCACCACCGCGAGGGTGATGTCGATGCACGGGTCGGTGAGGGTGCGGCCGTTGGGGAAGGCCGGGGGCAGGCTGACGTCGACCTGCAGGGTGTCGGGGACGACCAGCGGGGCTCCCTGGGCCACGCAGGTGTCGGCTGCGCAGGGCACCAGCTTGAGGGCCATGATGTCGTCGTCGAGGGCGCTGTGCAGGGCGGTGACGTTCTTGATGATGTCCGGCACAAACACGGAGGCGGCGTCGTCCGCGGGCGACGCCGCGTTGTAGGCGTCCTTTGTGTCGGCGGAGATCACGGCTGTGGCGACGGCGGGCATGCCCATCCGGTCGAGCTGGACCATGGCGTCGGGCGGGGTCTCGTCGAAGACAAAGGGGTCGGCTGGTGTGTCGGTGGTGGTGTCGGCCGAGGTCGCGCTGGTGGTGGGCGGCGGTCCGGTCGTGGTGTCCCCGGTCGCGGCGGGTGCGGTCGGATCGCTGGTGGAGACGTCGGCGTCGCCCTTGTCGTCGCCACAAGCGGTGGTCAACGCGGCGGCGGCGAGGAGGGTCAGGGAGCTGCGCTTGAAGGAATGCATGGCGGTTTCCTCCGAGCTCACGGCTTGACCCGGGTGGACGCCCACAGGCGGAAGGTCTTGCCGTTGCCGACGATGGCATCGGTGCTCATCTCGACGACGATGGCCGTGACGTTGGTCTTGGCGAAGGTGTCGTGCGCGTTGTCGAAGCTGAACGCGCCGAGCATGAGCGTCTTCGTGAACCCGTCGAGGTCGAAGAAGAAGGGGTCGTCGCGCAGGCCGGCGAAGACCCGCAGACCCAGGCCAGCGGCGAGCGTGGTCTCGACGGGCCCGGTGACCACTGGCTGACCGCCTGGGATGCCGCTGACCTGCACGCCCCAGGCCCCTGCGCCATTTTGGCCGAAGCGAATGTGGACGTCATGCTCGGGTACGTTGTCGTTGTTGTTGTCGACGTGGATCGTGTAGAGCACGTTCGGGTCGTAGGTCGCGGGCGCGCCCGCCTCGCCGAAGCCGGCGAAGTCGAGGACGGCGACGATCTTGCCGTCGCCGGTGTGCCAGGCGTAGACGTCGGTGATGTCGCCGGCGAGCAAGGCCTTGGTCTTCGGCGCGTCGACGTGATCGGCGGCGTGGACGGCGTCGGTGAGGAGCGGCATCGCGGCGAAGCCGGCGATGCCGAGGGCCAGCAGGCCCGCGTTCTTGCGTGTATTGTTCATCTTGAACCTCTGCGACCCTTGGAAGGTCGCCGCCGGATCGACCCACGACCGGCGGTGTCGTACGAGCCTGCCTGCTTCAGGGATCGGTCGCAATCTGGATTTTCTGGATGCACGGGCGCGCGAGCGGTGCGTTGGCTTCTGCACGGTCGTTCGGAGGGGATTTTTTGCCCGCGAGTGGGCGCTGTCACAGCGAAAATGCGGACCGCGTTGCGAGACCTGTCGCTTTCCGTGGTCGCTGCGTTACTCTGTCGCAGCACCCTACAAGGACTTGACCGATGCGTACTTCACTCTGGATGTTAACTTCCATGTTCGCCGTCACCCTCGCCGCCTGCGGGGATGATAAGGGCGACACTGACACGACCGGCGCGACGGTCGACACGACGACTCCGGGCACGACCAGCACGGACCCGACCACCGGCACGACGGACCCGACCACCAGCTCGACGACGACGACGACGGATCCGGTCACGACGGATCCGGTGACGACGACGACGGATCCCGCGACGACGGATCCGGTCACGACCGACGCGACCACGACCACCACCACCGGTGATCCGGTTGAGCTGACCTGCCAGAACTACTGCGGGCTGTATGCCAGCGGCTGCAGCGACTTCAGCGAATACGCGAACGAGCAAGAATGTCTGGCCCAGTGCGCCCAGTGGCCGCTCGGCATCGCCGGCGAGACCGCAGGCGACAGCCTCGGGTGTCGCCTGTACCACGTCGGCGTCGCCAACCAGACCGACCCCGACGTGCACTGCCCGCACGCTGGTCCCACCGGGGACGGCGTGTGCGTCGCGGCCGACGCGCCGCAGTGCCAAAACTACTGCGCCACGTACCTCAAGAACTGCGTCGACAAGCTCAACCTGTACAAGGATGAGGCCGACTGCCTGGGCCAGTGCGCTGCGTGGTACCCGGGTAAGGATGGCGACACCACTGGCGACACCGTCGGGTGCCGCGAGTACCACGCTGGCGTCGCGCTCGGCGATCCGATGACCCACTGCCCGCACGCCGGCCCCGGCGGCGCGATGGTCTGCGTGGCGGGGTAGTCGTCTGAGTGATGCAGGCGCTGGGCTCCGGCCCGGCGCCTGTTCGCGTTTAATGCGGAAGCGCGGAGGAGCGGTGGGCTACGCGCTCTGGGCTTCGGCGAGGCGCTGGGCCTCGTCGCTGGCGCGCAGGGCCGCGATGAGGTCGTCGATGTCGCCGTCCATGAAGTCGTCGAGCGCGTGGCGGGTCAGGCCGATGCGGTGATCGCTGATTCGATCTTGCGGATAGTTGTAGGTGCGGACCTTCTCGGCGCGGTCGCCGGTGCCGATCTGGCCCTTGCGCTGAGCGGCGCGCTCGGTCTGATACTTCTGGATCTCGCGGTCGAGCAGGCGTGAACGCAGCAGGCGCATGGCGATGTCGCGGTTCTTGGTCTGCGACTTCTCCTGCGAGCAGTGGACCGCGAGCCCGGTGGGGAGGTGCGTCAGGCGGACGGCGGAGTCGGTGGTGTTGACCGACTGTCCGCCCGAGCCGCTCGAGCGCATCGTCTGCATCTCGATGTCCTTCGGGTTGATGACGATGTCGATCTCCTCCGCCTCGGGCATGATCGCCACCGTCGCGGTGGACGTGTGGATCCGGCCCTGGGCTTCGGTGGCCGGCACCCGCTGGACGCGATGGACGCCGCTCTCAAACTTGAGCATGGCGTAGACGTCCTTGCCGCGGATGAGCCCCGTGATCTCCTTGAGGCCGCCGGCCGAGGCGTCGCTGACGCTCATGACCTCGACGCTCCAGCCGCGGCGCTCGGCGTGGCGGATGTACATGCGCCAGAGGTCGGCGGCAAACAGCGCGGCTTCTTCGCCGCCGGTGCCGGCCCGGATCTCGAGGATGACGTTGCGGCTGTCGTTGGGGTCGCGGGGCAGCAGCAGGCGCTGGAGCTCGCCCTCCAGCTGGTCACGCCGGGTCCGCAGCTCGCGGACGTCGTGCTCGGCCATCTCGCGCATATCGGGGTCGGCGAGCAGTTCCTCGGCGCCGGCGAGGCTCTGTTCGACCTGGACGTATTGCTGCAGCGTGAGGGCCAGCGGGGCGATCTCGCCGTGCTCGCGCGAGAGGGCGAGGTAGCGGACCTTGTCTCCCACGATCTCTGGATCGCAGAGCATCGTCCCGAGTTCGTCGTGACGATCGGCGATGCTGTCGAGTTTTGCGCGCAGGGAGGCGTCCACGGGGGGGCGGGAAGCTAACACTCCGGCCAGCGGCTCGCAACGCGCCTCGGGCGTTGCCAGCGGCCCGGTCGCCGGGATAAAGAGTGGGCGCCCGCATGTCCGCCGGAACCGACAGTCGCCGAACCGAGGTGCCGGCCAGCGCTGGTGGCCCGGAGGCGCCTCGTTGGTGCGCGCGACTCGGCTTCTCGCGTGATCTGTGGGCCGGACGTGCGCGGGTGGTCTGCGACCCCGAGGTCGAAGCGTCCCTGCGCGACACGCGGCGTCTGCCGGGCGTCGCGGCCGAGATGCTGGCCGAACTGGTGCCCGAGCGGGCCAGCACGGTGTGGTTACTCGCGCAGCGACCTGACGAGCTCGCGGGGCCGCGGCGGCGTGGCGTCCATGCGCTCGAGGAGTTCGATGGGCTGCTGACGCAGGCGCCCTGGGAGGTTGCGATCGTCGACCTCGGGCAGTTCCTCGTCGACGCGGGGAGCCTGTCGCGCTTCGCGGCGAGGGCCCGCGGACGCCTCGAGAATCGCCTCGATACGCGGGCCTTTCGCCTGTTGGGCGCCGTGGCCGAGGGGGCGCTGGGGGGCCGAACCGTGATCCTATCGGTGCCGGCGCAGAGCCGGGGTGGGCTCGCGCTGTCAGATTTTCAGGAGTTGCTCGAGCAGCACTTCCCGCGGTCGCGAGTGTACGCGCTGGCCCCGGTGGCGGTGGCGGTGGTGGTCGACTGCGGCGAGGTCGTGCGTGAGGACGAGGATGAGGGCGACGCTGGCGAGGACGAGGACGAGGGCCCGCCGCCGCTTGGCTTCGACAATCGCCTCGGGGACGATCTGCGCTACGAAACCTACGTTGCGCTCGTCAACGCCGCGGCCGAGCCGGAGGGGGTGACGCTGGTGGAGTTGCCGGCCGCGGCCGTGCTGGCACGGCCGAGCGAGGCGAGCCGGCCGAGCAGTGGCCCGCATGATGCGGCACGGCCACCGGAGGCTCGCAGCAGCCGCAGCGAGGCCGAGCTGGAGAACCTCAAGATCCAGCTGGCGCAGGCGCGGCGGCAGGTCGAGCTGGCGGCGATCGCCCGCCAGTCGCTGGTTGAGCAACTTGATGCGGCCCAGGCCCGCGTCGACAAACTTGAGGATCAGGTCGCGGAGCAGCAGCGGCGCCAGAGCGCGATCGAGGCCGGTGAACGACGTGGGTCGGCCGCCGCGGTGCTGGTCGAGGCGCCGCCAGTCGATACTCGGCCGGACGCGACCCAGGCGACGCTCCTCGCCATGCGTTGGGGGCTCGAGCAGGCTCGTGATGAGTTGCGAAAAGCGATGGGTCGGCCGGTCGACGCGCTCGAGCGCGAGCTCGCGGAGCTCAAGGCCAAGGCCCAGGTGGAGGCCGACGCCCGCGCCCGCGCCGAAGGTCGTCGACGACGGCCCCGGAATGACCGCCCGGGTCCGCTCCCGCCGCGCCGCCCAGAACGTCGCGGACCTGCACCTGCACGTCGGGCACCTCGCCGACGTCCCGCGCCGCAACGCGACCGAGCTGCTGTCGATGGCCCCCGGAGTGATGCTCACCAACCACGGCGGCGAGGGGCACGCACC
>JBGAUO010000076.1:0-21264 GCA_044228605.1 Nannocystis sp.
AGACTGACCATGCGACGAACCGTGAAGACCACCACCCTCGGCCTGATCTCGACCTTGCTGCTCGGCGCCGCGATGTTCGCGTGCAGCCCCGGGGTCGCGGAGGCCCACACGCCCTGGAACAACACCGAGCGCTACCGGGCGCCGATGCCGGCGCAGGACCTGTCACTGACGCTCGAGAGCCCCGGGGGCGGGTCGGTGCAGACCTATTGGCACGATGGCTCGCTGTACGCCGCGGGCAACAACGGTGGCCGCTACAACATCCGCCTGCAGAACAACACGGGTGAGCGGGTCGAGGCGGTGGTGACGGTCGACGGGCGTGACGTGGTGTCGGGCGAGCTCGGCAACTACAAGCGGCAGCGGGGCTATGTCATCGAGGCGTACGGCTCGGTGGTGATCGAGGGCTTCCGTCAGTCGCTGGACCAGGTGGCCGCGTTTCGCTTCACCGACATCGGCAACAGCTACTCGGCGCGGCGCGGGAGCGGCCAGCACGTCGGGGTGATCGGCGTGGCGGTGTTCAAGGAGTATCAGCCGCGACGTCCGCGGCCGACGCCGACGCCGATCGCCACGCGGCCGTACTACGAGCCCTACGGCGGTGGTGGCTACGACTACCGCGACGAGGCGAGGAAGAGCGCAGGCGAGGCGTCAACCTCCGCGCCGGCGCCGGCCGCTGATGCGGCGGCCCCGTCGGCGCCGATGGGCGGAGCGCGGGCCAAGACCGCGTACGACGACGGCGACGGCTATGCAGAGCGCTATCAGCCGCGCAGCAACCGTCTCGGCACCGAGTACGGCGAGTCGACCTACAGCTCGGTGCGCGAGGTCAGCTTCGTCCGCAAGCACACCCGTCGGCCCGACTCGCTGGTGACGATGTACTACGACAGCCTCGAGGGCCTGCGGGCGCGCGGAGTGCCAGTCGACCCGGTCTACTACCCGCCCTACAACCCGACGCCGCAGCCGTTCCCCCAGGACGGCGAGCGCCACAATCAGTACGCCCCGCCGCCGCCAGTGCGTCGTTACTGAAGGTCCGAAGGGACATGGTCGAAAGGACAGGCACTGCGCTCAAGGGCGCGGTGCCTGCGGCGTTTACACGCTCTGGCCGAGCAGGGTGCGCACCGCCGCCGAGGCGCAGGCGAGGCCGAAGGCGCCGGTGACGAAGCTGGCCGTGCCGTAGATGACGTTGCGGTGCATGCAGCCGTGGAGGTCATTGCCGCCGTGGGGGCACACGCAGCGGAAGCCCTCGCCGTTGTCGTAGGTGAGCTCGAGGGGGTCTTGCGGGGGCTCGTGCGAGTGCACGGCGAGGATGTTCCACGGCTCTTTGTCGGCGTGGGGGAAGTCGTGGGCCTTGCGCAGGAGCTTGCGGGTGGCGGCGAGGAAGGGGTCGTGGACGACGGCGTTGAGGTCGGCGACGCGGATCTGGGTCGGGTCCATGCGCCCGGAGGCGCCGCCGCTGACGATCAACGGGATGCCCTGCGCGCGGCAGGTGGCGATGAGGTGGGTCTTGGCGGCGAGGTTGTCGATCGCGTCGATGACGAGGTCGGGCTTGTGGGCCAGGAGCGCCGCGCTCGACTCGCTGTTGTAGAACACGGCCTCGGGGCGGACTTCGAGGCGCGGGTTGATGAGGCGAAGGCGCTCGGCCATCACCGCCGCCTTCTGCTTGCCGGTGGTGCCGCGCAGCGCGTGGAGCTGGCGGTTCGCGTTGGTGACGCAGATGAGGTCGAAGTCGACGAGCGTGAGCGTGCCGACGCCGGAGCGAGCCAGCGATTCGGCGGCCCAGCTGCCGACGCCGCCGAGGCCGACGACCATCACGTGGCTGGCGAACAGGCGCTCCATGCCGCTGTCGCCGATCAGCCGGCCCATGCGGTCGAAGCGGCGGTGCAGTTTGTAGGTGCTGGTCTCGTCGTCCTCGGCGCTCACGGTGGGGGCGCTGCGCTTGGGGAAGGCGAGGCCGCCGGGGATGAACTGGGTCGACATGGCGGCGCAGTATAACCAGGCCGCGTGGTGGGGCGTCGGTGTGCGGGTCAGGCCGCCGCGGGAAAGGTCATGAGCCGCGCTAGCCGCAGGTCTCGGCGGCGCTGAGCGTGGTGGCGGCCATGATGCACTTGGCCTGGCGGGCGTAGACGATCTTGCCGCGCAGCTCGAGCAGCTTGCGCTTCTCCTTGACGCACTGGAGTCGCAGCTGGTCGAGGAGGTTGGCGGCCGCGTCGCCGTGCTGGTCGCCGACCTCGGCGAGGGTGATGGCGATCTTGTGCTCGCAGACCATCTCTGGCGCAGGTGCGCGCACGTAGAGGATCCACAGCGTGCCGAGGATGACGATGAGCAGGCTGACCACGAGGCCGGCGATCTTCAGGGCTGCCATGGCTGTCAGCCGCCGCCGTCGATCACCCGGAAGGCGGCGCGGCGCTTCTTCACCTGCGACTCGTCGGTGGCTGGTTTCTCGGCGGGCGCGGCTTCAGGCTCGCTGGCCTTCGCGGGCTCGGCCTTACCAGGCTCGACCTCTGCGGGTTTGGCCGGCGCCGTGGCCGGCACGTCGGCGACCGCGCGCAGGTCGGGACGCTCGGGAATGGCCTCGGACTCGGGCTCGGCGTCCATGCGCACGGCCGGCGCGGCGGTGCCAGACTGCCGGCGGACCGATTCGGGGACGTGACGGTCGAGGACGATGCCGCGGCCGGTGGCGCGGTCCATCACCACGTAGATCGCCTCCCACGGGAAGGAGCAGCGGGTGACCGTGCCGCCGAAGGACAGGTTGGCCGCGATACCGGTCGCGCTGAAGGTGAGGTCGAGCGGGTAGCTCGAGTCGAGGTCGATGATGAGCCGCTCTTTCCACTGGTGCCGGATCTCGTCCGGGCACACGACAGCGGCATGGGTCGCGTTCACGTGTAGGCGCGGACAACGGCCAGCCGCGTAGAGCGACTCGATGACACTCTGGACCGGGTGGACCATAGGCCTTGCGAACCTAGCCCAACTCACCGGCCCTGGCGAGGCCGTTCGGGGCCGCAGACGCCACGAATGACGCTGTTCCTCGCGCGCGGGCGAGCCCTGACTCACACGCGCGTGGTCGCCAGGGCTCCACAGGGCCGCTTGCACCTGCGTGTAGGCCGCGTGCTAAAGTCAGGTTGGCGTCCGTCATGAAGCTTCATCGCCACTGTGACTGTTCGTGCCACGGCCTCGGCAGCCCCGCGGGCGCTGCGATCTCCGGGCAAATGCGGAGCCCGCCTTCGACCGGATTCTTCGTGCTGTCGCTGTCGCTGTCGCTGTTGATCTGTGGGCTGATCTCGACGGGCGTGATCTCGATCCGCTTCTGGTGAGCCGAGCTCAGGTGAACGCGTCGAGGCCTGTGATGGCCCGGCCGATCGCCAGCGTGTGGATCTCGTGCGTGCCCTCGTAGGTGTAGACGGTCTCGAGGTTGCACAGGTGTCGCATCACGTGAAACTCGCCCATGATGCCGTTGCCGCCGAACATGGACCGGGCGGTGCGAGCGGCCTCGAGGGCCATGCGCACGTTGTCGCGTTTGAGGTAGGAGACCTGCACCGGGCTGAGTTTGCCGTCCTGCTTGAGGCGACCGAAGTGGAAGGCGAGCAGCAGGGCCTTGCCGATCTCGTTGTGTAGCTCGACGAGCTTTTGCTGGGTGAGCTGGAATCCCGCGAGTGGCTTGCCGAATTGGACGCGCTCGAGGGTGTAGCGGCGAGCTCGCTCGTAGACGGCCATCGCCGCACCGACCGCGCCCCAGCCGATGCCGTAGCGGGCCTGGGTGAGGCAGCTGAGCGGGCCCTTGAGGCCGTGCACGCCGGGCAGCAGGTTTTCCTTCGGGACCTTGACCTCGTCGAGGACGATCTCGCCGGTCATCGAGGCGCGGAGGCTGAGCTTGCCGTGGGTCTCGGGGGTCTGCAGACCAGGCATGCTGCGCTCCACGAGGAAGCCGCGGATGACCGGCGTGTCGCTGCCGTGGTCGAGGGTCTTGGCCCACACGATCATGACGTCGGCGATCGGGCTGTTGGTGATCCAGCACTTCTGGCCCGAGAGCACGTAGTCGCCGCCGGGGGCGAGCTGGCGGGCGTGGGTGCGCATCGAGCCGGGGTCGCTGCCGGAGTTCGGCTCGGTGAGGCCGAAGGCGCCGATGATCTCGCCCCGGGCCATGCCGGGCAGGAAGCGTTCGCGCTGGGCTTCGGTGCCGAAGGCGTGGATCGGGTACATGGCGAGGGCCGACTGCACCGAGCAGAAGCTGCGGATGCCGCTGTCCTGGCGCTCGAGCTCGATCATCGTCAGGCCGTAGGCGACCGGGTTCATGCCGGCGCAGCCGTAGCCGTGCAGCGGGGCGCCGAGGAAGCCCATCTCGGCGAACTCGGCGATCAGCTCGCGTGGGAAGGTGGCGTGTTCGTAGTGCTTCTCGATCACCGGGGCGATGCGTCGCTCGCCGAACTCTCGCGCGGCCGACCACACCAGGCGCTCCTCGTCGGTCAGCAGGTGATCGATGCTCAGGATGTAGGGCGTGCCACTCATCGCCGCCGGTCTACCACGCCGCTTCGCAAGGCCTGGTGCGCGGCGGCGGTGGGCTAGCGCACGTTCGTGCGGGGAGCGGCCAGGACCAGGCAAGCGAGCGCGAGCAGGCCGAGATTACGCAGGAGGTGCAGCGGGCTCACGCGCTCGCTGGTGTTGGCTTCGTCGGCGGCGCCGAAGCAGCCACAGCTGAGGTCGAGGCCCCGGGCGAGACTGACGGCGAGGAGCACGGTGAAGCCGAGCAGCAGGCTGGCGAGCAGGAGGGCGCCTCCGCGGCGCCAAGGGGTCAGCAGGGCGAGGGCGCCGAGCAGCTCCAGGGCAGGTACGACGGTGGCGATGAGGTTGACGCTGGCGTCGGGGAAGGCCTGATAGTTGGCGATCGCAGCGGCGAAGGCGGCGGGGTCGTGGATCTTGGGCACGGCGGCGGCCAGGAACACACCGGCGAGCACGAGTCGCGCCAGCCACGCCAGCGCCTCGCGTCGAGCTGGCCATGGGGACATGTCCTCGGCGACAGATTCGGGCGCCACGGTCATGGGGTCGCCTCCGGAAGCATGGAGCTCATGGGCTCCGGCGGGGTCGAGGACAGCGGCTCCTGGGGCGCTGCGGGAGGCTCGTCGAGCGTACAGGCGGCGGCCGGCTCGGCGACGACGGGCAGACCTGGACGCAATGCGAGGTGAGCGAGCCCAAGGACGACGCCGAGGGCGGTGAGGGCGAGGAACTCGTGCAGATCGTGGCGGATTGGCACGGCGGGCCTTTTGAGGATAACGGCAAACGGGGCCGTGATGCTCGGGCAACCATGGTTGGTGGGCGCCGATTCCCCGCCCGGTCGGCGTGGGCCCGCGGTCGCGCGAGAAATTACGGCTCGATCGGCGGATGGTGGTAGCCTCGGTTCAGGAGCGCGCACGTCCAGCGTGGCGCGGCCGGCAGGAGCGACCGTCATGACCGATCCACGACCCAGCCATCTCCTTCGCCTGCTCCCGTGGCGTCGTCGCGGTGTCTCGTTGGCGCTCGCCGTGATCGGGCTTGGGCTCGCGCCGCAGGCCGCGGAAGCGGCCGGTGCGACCATCGGCGGCAAGGCCGGTACCGGTGGGGTGAGCGGTAGCAGCAGCGCCAAGGGCAAGAAGGGTGGCTTCAAGCTGCCGGAGCGGGTCGCCCAGGGCAACGCGATCTCCTTGTTGATGCCGGTGCAGGTCGGCTTCACGCAGTTCATGCCGCGGGTGCGCATCGGCGTTCAGTACGACCGCCAGATCTTGAAAGCGCACTGGGTCTACGTGGGAGCGGCAGCGCTGCTCGATCGCGGCGACTACAAGACCTTCAGGCTCGGCAACTGCGGTCTCGGCGACTCGGCGAGCTCGTGCAACTCGGGCACTGTGGCGGGCTTCGACATCTACGCCGGGTACGCGCACAAGTGGTACCTCGAAGAGTATCCGTGGCTGGTGCCGATCGTTCGCGGGGCGATCGGCGGCGGCGCCTGGTACTACCCGAGCCTCACCGGCTCACGGCAGCAGTCGCGAGAGTCGAGCTGGACCCTCAATCTTCGGCCAGGCGGTGGCATCCGCTTCTTTCCGATCCTCGACCTGGCCATCGGCTTCGACATCAACTTCGTGGTCGGTGCCATGGTCTCGAAGGACCGGCCGCTGGCTGCCAAGTCGTCGACCAAGACCGCCAATTTCCTGTTCGGCATGGAGATCCTGCCGCTGATCATCGAGTACCGGTTCTGAGTCGCTCGCGCGGCCGGCGCGGGTGTGCGGAAACCCAGCTCGCAGCGGGCCGCGGTTCGTGTTAGCGAGGCCGCCATGGCACTGGCTGTCGGCATCGTCGGGCTCCCTAACGTGGGTAAGTCCACCCTGTTCAACGCGCTCTCCAACGCGGGCGCGCAGTCGGCGAACTATCCCTTCTGCACGATCGACCCGAACGTCGGCATGGTGTCGGTGCCAGATCCGCGGATGGACGCGCTGGTGAAGGTTGTGGAGCCGAACAAGACCGTGCCGACCACGGTCGAGTTTGTCGACATCGCGGGGCTGGTGAAGGGGGCGAGCCAGGGCGAGGGGCTCGGCAACCAATTCTTGACCCACATTCGCAACGTCGACGCGATCGTCCACGTGGTCCGCTGCTTCGATGATGACAACATCATCCACGTCAACAACAAGGTCGACCCGGTCGGCGACGCGGAGATCATCAACACCGAGCTGTTGCTGCGCGACATGCAGTCGGTCGAGGCGCGCCTGAACAAGGCCAAGAAGGCGTCGAAGGGCGGCGACAAGACCGAGAAGCAGGCGACGATCAGCTGCGAGAAGCTGATGGACGCGATGGGTCGCGGGCTCATGGTTCGCAACATCGAGCTCGACGATGCCGACCGCGAGGTCGTGCAGTCGCTGGCGCTGTTGACGGCCAAGCCGGCGCTCTACGCCGCGAACGTGGCCGAGAGCCAGCTGGCTGCCGGGCTCTCGGACCCGAAGGTGGCGCGCTTGGTCGAGGTCGCGACCCGCGAGGGGACCGAGGTCGTTGTGATCTCGGCGGCGATCGAGGCCGAGATCGCCGGGTTGTCGCCGGAGGAGCGGCGTGAGTTCCTCGAGGGCATCGGCGCCGAGGAGCCGGGGCTCAGCCGGCTGATCCGTCGCGCCTATTCGCTGCTCGACCTGATCACGTACTTCACGGCTGGCAAGCAGGAGGTCCGCGCGTGGACGATCCAGCGGGGCACCCTGGCGCCGGGGGCTGCGGGCAAGATCCACTCGGACTTCGAGCGGGGCTTCATCCGCGCCGAGGTCATGCATTGGAACGATCTGGTGACGCTCGGCTCGGAGGCGGCGGTCAAGGCCAAGGGCATGCTTCGCGTCGAGGGCAAGGAGTACACGGTGCAGGACGGCGACGTGATGCACTTCCGCTTCAACGTGTGAGGCGCTTCAACGTGTGCGGCGGTGTCACGTGCGGCGCTTCAACGTGTGCGGCGGTGTCACGTGAGGCGCTTCAACGTGTGCGGCGCTTCAACATGAGGCATCAAGCGGCGTCGCGCGGGTCGTCGTAGGTCGGCGGGCGGTCCGAGGTGGCGCCGCCGAGCAGGTCGTCGAGCGCGGCCGAGAAGTTGGCGAGGCCCTGCTCGAGCACCTGGGTGGGCGCTGCGAAGCCGAGGCGTACGCACTGCGGGGCCTCGAGCACGCTGCCGGGGATCACCTGGGTCTCGTAGCGGGCCCGCAGGTGCGCGGCGAAGGCGAGATCTTGCACGCCGACGGGAAGGCGCACGAGCGTGTGCACGCCGGCGTGCGGCGGGACCCACTCGATGCGCGGCTCGCCCTGGGCCCAGCGCTCGACGACGCGGCGGCCGGCGGCGGCGAGGCGATTGGCGCGAGGGATGAAGTCGTCGGCGTGGCGCAGGGCGTGGGCAGCGAGGCTGGTGGTGGTGGCAGGCAGGCGGGTGTGGAGGTAGTCGGAGGCGATGCGGAGGCCGCGGGCGAGGTCCGGGTCGCGGGTGACGAGCCAACCGACACGCAGATCGGGCAGGCCGAAGCCCTTGCTGGTGGAGCTGAAGGAGACGGCGTTGTCGGCGATGGTGCAGGCGGGGCGGCAGGGCGCGGCCGAGCCCGGGTCAAAGGCGAAGTCGAGGAGGACCTCGTCGACGAGCAAGACTGCACCGACACGAGCGGCGAGGCTGGCGATCTCGGCGAGAGTGCGCGGGCTGCAAGCGACGCCGGAGGGGCTGTGGAGGTTGGTGAGGACGACCGCGCGGGTACGCGGGGTGAGCACCTTGGCGAGGCGTTCGGGGACCAACTGCCAGCCGTCTTCGATACGTCGGTCGATGCGGGCCACGCTGGCGCCGAGCATTTCGGGGACCCGGAACAGAGGCTCGTAGCTGGGGCGCTCGACGACCACGTGGTCGCCGGGGCGGAGGATGGCGATCAGGGCGTGGACGATCGCCTGGCCCGCGCCGGGGCAGAGCGCGATTTGACCGGGGTGGACGCCATAGCGGTCGGCGACGGCGTCGACGAGTGACGACTCGGCCTCGTCCCAGTCGAGCGCTGGGTGCTCGTCGTGGTCGTCGCGACGCTGTGACGAGAAGCCGCGTGACAGGTCGTAGCGGGCGCCCGGGACCACAGAGTGGGCCCAGGAAGCGGCTTCCAAGGGTCGCAGGGAGACCTGCACGATAGCGCGCATGCTTTCAGATGTGAGCCGGGACCGCAAGGTGTACAGTTGCCCCCAGCCTCATGCAGCGCGCAGCGGAGACGCAGGAGTGGGTGGCGAACATCACCCGGCAGGCGGCGTTCACGAGGGGCTACTCGCCGTTGTCGGCGGCGATCCTCGACTGCCTGGGCGGCTGGCTCGGGGCAGGTTCGGGTGTCAGCACGGAGGTCGAGGCGCTGCGGCGGCGCTTCTTCGCGTTTGTCGGCGCGAGGCGGTGGGACAATGATCTCGAGCCGATCTTGAAGCTCGCGGCGACGCTCCATAGCTACGTGCTGCGCGGCGACCCGCGGATCGCTGGGTTACGACCTTACTATCGGACCGTGCTCGGCTCAGGTACGCCAGGTGTGGCCTCGCCCGATGAGCCGGCCTTCGCAGGCGAACTGCTCGCGGCGCTCTCGGCTCTCGGCGACGACTTGATGATCCGGGCCGAGAGCTGGGAGATCCAGACCAACGAGACGGCGCGCGGGGTGATCTGGCTGTTGCCGGCGGCGCTGCTGCAGATCGAGGCGGCGTATCTGGTGGAGCTCGGCGCGAGCGCAGGGCTCAACTTGTTGGCCGACTTACGTCGCTTCGATCTGCGCTGGAGCGCCGGCGCAGAGCTGCGGCTTGGGCTTGGCGATGCGCCGCAGTTCGCGATCGAGTGCGAGGGTCCTCCTCCGTCGCTGCCCTCGCAGGTGCGACCGCCGGAGATCGTCGGGCGCACCGGCGCTGACGCGCGGGTGGTCGACCTCGATCTCCCCGATGCGGAGACCCAGCTCGCGGCGTGCATCTGGGGCGACCAGCCGCTTCGCATGCAACGCTTGCAAGAGGCTCTGGTGCTGCGTCGGGGGCTGCGTGGGACGCCGCAGGCGGCGCGGATGCTCAAGGCCCGCCTGCCGGATGAGACCGAGGAGATGCTGCGCGCCGCGGTCCCGGTGCACCCCGTCGCGCCGGTGATCCTGTTTGATACTTACGTGACCGCTTACTTCAACGACGTCGACCACCGAGCCCTGGTCCGCGCCGTTGAGGCTTTTGCCCGGCAGTGGACCCTGCGGCACCAACTTTCATGGCTGTGGGTCCGCTTCGAGCCGGCCCGCGCCGGTGAGGCTCCTGCGCCGCAGATCGGGTGGTGTCGTTGGTGGGTCGAGGTTTGGACCCAGGGACAGCGGCACACCGTGGAGCTCGGCTGGGGGCACCCGCATTGCGCCCGCTTGGCCTTCGGGCCCGGGCTCACAGCGCTGGCCCGCCTGCGAGGGCCGGAGTGACATCCGCGCGCGGTGGTGGCATCGTCCCGCCGCTGCCATGACGCTCGCCAGGACCCGCTCGCTCGCCGCGTCGCTCGTCGCTCTGCTCGTGCTAGCGCCACTGCAGGCGCTGGCGAGCCCGTACGCTGTGCTGGCTCCGCCGAGCGCGGGTGAAACTGCGTCTGTCCCAAAGGACAGCCAGGCTGTCGCTCCGGCCAGCCCTGCACCCGCGGCAGCGTCGGCACCGACCGACAGCGCTGCGATCTCTGCCGCGACCTCGCCAACGGAGCCGCTCTCGGACGACCCCGCGCTCGAGTATCGGCGCGGCGAGCAAGCCTACGCGCTCGGCAACTACGAGCAGGCGGTGCGGCACTTCGAGCGCAGCTACCAGCTGTCGAACTTCGCCGACCTGCTCTACAACCTCGGTATGGCCTACGCGCAGTGGCACGGGCTCGACGGCGACGTCGGGCACCTGCGCAAGGCCAAGCGGCTGTTTCAGAACTATACCAAGCGCCTGGCCGAGAACCCGCAAATGGACCAGAGCCAGCGCGACGAGGCCGAGGCGCAGATCACCCGCATCGATGAGCAGATCGCCGAGCACGAGAAACGCGCCGCTGCGCCACCACCGATCGTCAAGCCCGACCCGCAGCCGCAGCCGCAGCCGCTCCCGGACCAGCCTGAAAAGAAGCCCGTGTACAAGCGGGGGTGGTTTTGGGGCGTGATCGGAGTGGTCGTGGTCGCAGCCGCCGTCACCACGGCGGTGGTCCTCACGCGTAAGCCGGGCTTCGAGCCGGAGCTCGGCAACATCGGTCCCAACACGAACACGGCGCTGCTGCGCTTCTAGAGGGCCATGACGTCGAGCCAGGAATTGCATCCCGTCGCCGGGGCCCGCTTTGTGTGTGAGCGGGCCCCAGGCAGCGAATTGGTCTACACGGTGGCCGTGCACCTCGCGGGTGGTCACACCCACGATGCGACGCTGCGCTGGGAGGCGGACGGCCGTGCAGTGGCTGAGCCGGCATGCGCAGACGCGTGGGCGCAGGCCGAGCTGCTCAAGCTGGCGCGGGTGCTGCGGCACAGTCAGCAGCCGCGACTGACCCGCTGGCGCGGGCCGTAGGCGCCACCGACGAGAGCAGGGCGGACGCCGTGCGCCCGCCCTGCGGTGAGACCACGACGAACGGATCAGCCGGTGGTGCCAGTGCTGCCGGTGGTGGAGCCGCCGGTGCTGGTGCCGCCGTTGATCGGGCAGCCCGCGTCGCCCTCGTCGCAGCAGATGCAGGCGATGCCGCGCTTGTCGCCGCAGTAGCCGTAGTCGTAGGTGATGCCCATGTCGTCGCCGACCTCCATGCAGTAGGCGGTGCAGTCGGTGGTGCTGAGCTTGCCCAGGTCACACGAGTCGAGGCCCACGTCGGTGCTGCAAACGTCGGGAATGCCGGTCTCGCAGGCGGTGCCCGGGCCAACGCCGCAGCTGAACTCGACGGTGTTGCCCTTGTCCTCGCAGCCGTAGCTGAAGTCGTAGCCGTCGGACTTGCAGCTGGCGTCGCCGTCGGTGGTGTTCTCGACCCACACGCCGTTCTGGCACACGTAGTACTTGCTGCCCTCGACGCCGCATTCGGCGTTGTCGGCCGCGATGCAGAGGAAGGTGCCGGCGTCACAGGTTGCGGGCGGGTCGGTGGTGACGCTGCAGCCGGTGGGTGTGCCGGTGGTGCCGCCGGTCGGGACATCAGAAGTGCCGGTCGGCACGGTGGTGCCGTCGGTGCCGCTGTTGGAGTTAGAGCTGTTGGTGGTGGTGCCGTTCGAGTTGCTGTTCGAGTTGCTGTCCGAGGTGGTGTCCAGGCAGCAGGTCAGGTCTTTGGGGTCATCGGGCCGACACCAGTCGTAGGAGACCTTGCAGAAGCACTTGCCGTCGCTGAGGCTGCTGTTGTTGTCGGGACATTCCTCGGCCGTCTTGCCGCCGTCGCCGAGGGTGATCACGCAGCCGAGCGCGAGGGAACTGAGGAAGGTAGTAAGGGCGGACAGGCGACCGAATTTCAAGGTAGAGGCGATCATGGCAAGGTCCTGGAAAGGCGTGGGTGCGGCCAAATGCGGCGTGGGGCCTGAGACGGGGCCCGACGAAACTTGATTCTCTCACCCCCCTGGCCGGAGGGGCTACAAGAGCGCGAAGAACCGCCCGCAGCAGGCGCCGCGAGCGGTCGGACGGAGATCCCGGGGGCTCAGGTAGGGTCGGGCTCGACGGCCCAGGTGTGGCCCTTGCGCATCAAGGCGTTCAGGTCTCCAACGCCCCTGGCGCGGGCCTGCTTGTTCTGCTCGTGCATGCCGCGCTCGAACGAGGTGCCGGTCCCAGGGTGGCTGTAGAGCACGCCGAGGGCGACCGGGAAGCTCGGGGGCTCGAGGGTGGCGAGCAGAAAAGCCATCGTGTGGTTGTGTTCGTCGTGGACGAGGATGTCCGCCTCGGTGATGCCGTGTTGGCCGATCGTGACCACCTCGAGCTCGAGCTTGCCAGGCTGCAGGCGCAGGCCCTTGGTGTTGTCCTTGCCGAAGCGCATCGGTTTGCCGTGCTCGAGGTGCAGCTGGGTCTCGGCTGCGATCTCGCGCGCGGTGAAGTGGTCGAAGGCGCCATCATTGAAGACGGGGCAGTTTTGATAGATCTCGACGAAGCCAGTGCCAATGAAGGCGTGGGCGCGCTTGAGGGTGGCGACGAGGCTCTTGGCGTCGGTGTCGATGGCGCGGGCGACAAAGCGGCCGCCGCAGCCGAGCGCGAAGGCGGCCGGGATGAGCGGGTTATCGACCGAGCCCATCGGCGTCGATGGAGATCGCTTTCCGAGCAGCGAGGTCGGCGAATACTGGCCCTTGGTGAGCCCGTAGATTCGGTTGTTGAACAGCAGCAGCTGCAAGTTCACGTTGCGGCGAAGCACGTGCATCAGGTGGTTGCCGCCGATGCTGAGGCCGTCGCCGTCGCCGGTGACAAGCCATACGTCGAGGTCGGGGTTGGCCAGTTTCACGCCGGTGGCGACCGCGGGGGCGCGTCCGTGGATCGTGTGGAAGCCGTAGGTGTTCATGTAGTACGGGAATCGGCTCGAGCAGCCGATGCCTGACACGAACACAGTGTTCTCCTTGCGAACCCCGAGCTCGGGCAGCATGCGCTGCACGGCCGCGAGGATCGCGTAATCGCCGCAGCCAGGGCACCAGCGGACTTCTTGGTCCGAGGTGAAGTCCTTGCGGGTGAGGGGAGCGGACTGGGGCGGGTCGAGGGGCGTCATGTCAGTTGGCCTCCGGGACGTTGAGTTGCTTGCGAATCTCCGCCTCGATCTCGGCGATCTTGAAGGGCTGGCCGGCGATCTTGTTGAGCCCCTGGGCGTCGACCAGGTACTCGGCGCGCAGCACCTTCACGAGCATGCCGTTGTTCATCTCTGGCACGATGACCTTCTTGAAGCCGCGCAGGAGCTCGCCGAGGTTGCGCGGCAGCGGGTTCATGTAGCGGACGTGCAGGTGCGAGACCTTGAGGCCCGAGCGGCGGGCGCCGAGTACAGCCTGGGAGATCGCGCCGAAGGTGGAGCCCCAGCCGACGACCACCAGATCGCCGCTGTCTTCGCCTTGTTCGATCTTCTGTGCCGGGACGTCGTCGGCGATGCCGGCGATCTTCGCGGCCCGCACCTTGGTCATCTTGTGATGGTTATCCGGGTCGTAGGAGATGTTGCCGGAGTCGTGGTGCTTCTCGATGCCGCCGATGCGGTGCTCGAGGCCGGGGGTCCCTGGCACGGCCCAGGTGCGAGCGAGCGTGTGCGGGTCGCGGAGCGAGGGATGGAAGCCCTCGGTGTCGCGACGAAACTGCACCGGGAACGGCTTGATCGTGGTGATGTCGGGGATCTTCCACGGCTCGGCGCTGTTGGCCAGGAAGCCGTCGGTGAGCAGGAGCACCGGTGTCATGTACTTGGTGGCGATGCGCACGGCCTCGATCGCCATGTCGAAGCAGTCGCCCGGGGTGCAAGCGGCGATGACCGCGAGCGGGCAGTCGCCGTTGCGGCCGTACATGGCCTGCAGGAGGTCGCTCTGCTCCGTCTTGGTCGGCAACCCGGTGGACGGTCCGCCGCGCTGCACGTCGACCAGCACCAGCGGGAGCTCCGTGGAGACGGCGAGGCCGAGCGCCTCGGACTTGAGCGCGAGACCCGGGCCCGAGGTGCTGGTGATGCCGAGGGCACCAGCGTACGAGGCGCCGATCGCCGCGCAGATCGCCGCGATCTCGTCCTCGGCCTGGAAGGTCGTGATGCCGTAGCCGCGCAGGTTCGAGAGGGTGTGGAGGATCGTCGATGCCGGGGTGATCGGATAGGAGCCGAGCATCAGCTCGAGGCCTGCGAGTCGGCCGCCGGTCAACAAGCCCCAGGCGGTGGCCTCGTTGCCGGTGACATTGCGATACACGCCGGGGGCGAGCCTGGCCTTGGGGACCTGGTAGCAGCCGATGCCACCGGGGAGCTCGGCGGTCTCGCCGTAGACGTGGCCGGCGTTGAGCGCGGCGACGTTGGCGTCGGCGATGGCCGGGTGCTTGGCGAACTTCTGGCGCAGCCACTCGACGGTGCTCTCGCGCTCACGGCCGAACATCCACATCATCAGGCCGAGCGTCCACATGTTCTTGGCGCGCAGGGCCTCCTTCGTGCCGAGCTGGAACGGGGCGACGGCCTGGAGAGTGAGCTTGGAGACGTCGATCTTCAGCAGGCGGTATGCGCCGAGGCTCTCGTCGTCGAGTGGGCTTACGTCGTAGCCGGCCTTCTTGAGGTTACCGGGCGTGAAGGCGCCGGTGTTGACCACCAACATGCCGCCGATCTTGAGGTCGCGGAGGTTGACGCGCAGGGCCGCGGGGTTCATGGCCACGAGCACGTCGGGGGCGTCGCCGGGCGTCATGACGTCGTGGCCCGCGAAATGGACCTGGAAGCCGGAGACGCCGAAGGTCGTGCCTGCGGGGGCCCGGATCTCCGCCGGGAAGTCGGGCAGGGTCGACAGGTCGTTGCCCATCTGGGCGGTGGATTCGGAGAACTGCGAGCCGGTCAGCTGCATGCCGTCGCCGGAGTCGCCGGCGAAGCGGATTACGACCGAATCGATGAGCTCACGCGAGGTGCTGGTGGTGCTCGGAGCGAAGGTGTCCATAAACGCATGGGCGCCGCATGGGCGAGGTCTGGTCAACCCTCAACCGCGGCGCGCGGCGATGATAGGCTGGCCGCACCGGGGTTGTCACGGAAGCCCCGAGAACGGTGAGTGAGACACGGCACGTACTGGGCGCTGCGGGTGACCCGCTTCTCGCTATTCGACGGCGCGGGGGCATGGGCCAGGTCCGGCGATCAATCCGAGCCAGCATCAACCTGCTTCGTGGGGAGGATCTTCGTCGCCCCGGGATGCCTCGAAGGTCCACTCACGCTTGAAACCGAAGCCGAGCCGGTTGTCGGTGAGCTTGGCCCAGGTCACCGCGAGTGCGTAGAGGCGTTCACGTGCGCCGGCCCGCAACAAGGGCTCCGCGCCCGGGTGGCGCTCGAGGTAGGCCGCGAGCGAGGCGGTCGTCGCCGTGGGCATCACTTCGCCGCGCAGCTGGACACCGCGTAACTCGGCGATGTTGTGGGACTCGAGGTAGAGCGCGGCGGAGACGGTGGTCGGGCCCTCGCCGAGATGGCGGCCGTGGGTGCTTTCGGGTCGGCTGGCGAACACGAGCCGCGGGCCTGTGCGACGATCCGGGGCCACGGCGTAGAATAGCGGCGTTGTGTAGGGGGCCTCGCCAGGGGCGATGGTCGCCAGGGTGAGCACCCAGCGCTCACGCAGGAGGGCCATGAGTGGACTCACGTCTTGAGTGGCGTGGGTTGAGGGCACGCCACGGACCTCTACCACAGGTGGGGGCGAGCGCGGGGGCGAGCGTGTTGGTGATAGAGTCCGCCGCCATGAGTAGCAGCCAATCCATCGATGACCTTGTCGACCGTGGCCTCGCGGCGGTCGAGTCCGACGACCTCGAGAGTGCGACGCAGATCCTGGAGGAAGCGGCCAAGGTCGCGGGGGAGAACCATGTGCGGGTGCTGCACCTGACTGGGATGCTCGCGTGGGCCGAGGGCCGTCCGGAGCACGCTGCGGGCTATTTGATGCAGGCGGCGGACGCGGGCTCGGAGGACCCGAACATCTACCTCGACTGTGCGGAGTGCTTGCTGCTCCACGACCAGGACCTCGACGAGGCAGAGGCGGCTGCGCGCACCGTGCTGCGCCTCGAGAAGGCGTCGTCCGACGCTGTCGATCAGGCCCGCCTGTTGCTGTCGCAGATCCGTCTTGCGGATGAGGACAGCGAGGAGGCGCTCGAGCTGCTCGACGGCATCAGCGAGGCGCGCAAGAAGGACCCGGTGTACCTGAGCACCTACGGTTTTGTGCTGATGAACGCGGGCCGCGATGCGGAGGCGGTCACGGCGTTGCGTGAGGCGGTCGCGGCGGATCCGGAAGATCCGGATGTCCACTACTGGCTCGGCCAGGCGCTGGACTCGGTGCACGACTTTACCGGGGCCCGCGAGTCGATGCTCAAGGTGCTGGAGCTCGATCAGGCTGACCACGATGAAGCGGGCCACGAGCACGATCCTTTGACCAACGACATCGAGGAGGACCTGCGCGGCCAGTTCGAGGGGGTGCTCGAGGAGCTGCCGGAGCCGGTGCTCAAGTTGTTGGCCAACGCGCCGATCACAGTGCAGGCGCGGCCCACAGCCAAGCAGGTCGGGTCCGGTGCAGATCCGCGCAGCGTGGTCACCTTCGTCGGGCGCCCGCAGACCGACGACGGCGACGCGCGTCTCGACGGGATCATCATCATGCGCGACTTCCTGCTCGACGAGATCGACGATGACGACGACATCCCCGAGCTGATGATCGTGAGCATCATCGACGAGCTGCGCCGCTTCTTCCGCCTCGAGGGTCTGGAGATGAGCACCGGGGAGGAGTAAACCAAAGGCCCATGGCGACCCACGCGAACACTGCCGCCCTCATCTACGACTGGAACGAGAAGGAGCGCACGGGACCGCTGCTGCGGCGTGCGCCCCGCTTCGTCGACGAGAGCATCCGCGACGGAATTCAATCTCCGTCGGTGCGGGATCCCTCGATCGAACAGAAGATGGCGCTGGTCCGCTTGATGGACCGGATGGGGGTGCAGACCGTGAACCTGGGCCTGCCAGGGGCGGGAAAACGGGCGCAGGAGGACGTCGAGCGCCTGCTGCGTTTCATCGTCGAGGAGAAGCTGCGCATCACCACCAATTGTGCGGCGCGGACGATCGCCTCGGATATCACGCCGATCATCGAGATCTCGCAGCGCGTGGGTGTGCCGATCGAGGTCATGACCTTCATCGGCTCGAGCCCGATCCGCAGCTATGCGGAGGGCTGGGACAACGAGCGCCTCAAGAAGCACACGCTGGATGCGGTCAAGCTCGGGGTCGAGAACGGCCTGCCGGTCGGCTTCGTCACCGAGGATACGACGCGCTCACACCCCAAGACGCTGGACGTGTTGTTCCGGACGGCGATCGACGCGGGCGCCAGCCGGCTGGTGCTCTGCGACACCTGCGGGCACGCGACGCCCGACGGGTTGCGCAACCTGCTTGGCTTCACGCGCGGCGTGCTGCGCTCGATGGACATGGAGAGCCAGGTCGAGCTCGACTGGCACGGTCACAACGACCGCGGCTTGGCGCTCGCGCTGGGGCTTTACGCGTTTGAATGGGGCTTTGACCGGGTTCACGGCTGCGGGCTCGGCATCGGCGAGCGGGTCGGCAACGCCTCGATCGACCTGCTGCTGCTCAACCTGTATCTGCTCGGGCAGCTCGACCCACACAAGCACGATCTGTCGTGCCTGGTGGAGTATGTCGAGGCGATCAGCGAGTACACGGGAGTGCCGATCCACCCAAGCTATCCGCTTGCGGGGCGGGACGCGTTCCGCACGGCGACGGGGGTGCACGCGGCGGCGATCATCAAGGCCGAAAAGACCGGCGACCATGAGCTGGCGGACAAGGTCTACTCCTCGGTGCCCGCGCGGGTGTTCGGGCGGCAACAGCAGATCGAGATCGGCCACTACAGCGGGCGCTCGAACGTGCTGTACTGGCTACGCGCGCACGGCTACGAACCATCGGACGAGCTCGTCGATCGCGTGTTTAACTTCGCCAAGCTGCAGAACCACACGCTGAGCACCGATGAGGTGAAGGCGGTCATCGGATTTTAGGCCGCGCGAGGCTGGCTCGAAGGACAGGTCTCCACAGACCTGTCCTTTCTTGTGCGCGCTACCAGATGACCTTGAGCAGCTTCTTGCACTCGCGGGCGAGGGCCTGAAACAGCTCGGGGTCGACCCACTTATCGGGTAGCGCGGTGCGATTGCCGGCGACGGTAGGGGCGGCCATGAGGGCGATCTGCATGGGGAAGAGGTCAGCGCGTGACCAGCCCTGAGCGCGGATCTGCGGCGTCTCGAGCGGCATCCAGCCACGCGGGTTGTCGCCCCAGACCAGCCACAGGGGTTCCTGGGGTTCGCGGTGTTGGTCCTGGATGCCGGGCCAGAGCAGGAGGCCGGGGCGGGCGGTGCCCTCGCGTGGGCGGAGCATGGCCGGAAGGAGCAGGGCGTCGGCCGGCAAGATCTCGGCCGCGGCGCGGCGGAGCACCGGCCGCTCGAGCAAGGAGCCGTGGCCGTGGGTGACAAACACGGCCGTTGCGTCGCTGCCGAGTACGGCATCGACTTTGAGCTCGGCCAGAGGTGGGCCCGTCAGCTTGCTGCGTGTTGGGGTGAAGTCGGGGCGGCGGTCGGCGGGCTCGGAGGGCTTTGGCTCGACGAGCGTGCGTTTGCCGAGCTTGGCAGGCTGCCAGTTCAGAGCGGCCGGGTCGACCCGCCAGAGACGGCCGAGGGTGCCGTCGGCCTGGGGCCCGCCGAGGACGAGGCGATTGCTGCCGAGAGCGGCAGCATGCAGCAGCATGCATTCGGCTGGCCACTCGAGGCGGCATTCCTCCGCTTCTGGCAAGGGAACAAAGTCGTCTTCTTCGCCGGGGGGCGGTTTGGGTTGGTCGATGAGGAAGCGCTGGAGGAGGCCGCGGGGGCGGAGCACGTAGACCCAACGTTCGTCGCCGGTGATGGCGAGCGGGGTCGCTGTGCGGAGTGCGAGGCGGGGGAATTTTTCGTTGTCGATGCGGAGCTGCCGACCGGTCCAGGCGACGGCGCCGTCGCGGGCGGCGAGCAGGCAGCGCGGTGGTGTTGCCGAGGACAGGCCGATGGCGATGATGCCTTCGGCGTCGACGTCGGTGGTGCTGGTGGTACGCAGGCGCAGCTGCATGTAGCCCGACGGGTGCTCGGGGTCGATGACCCAGGCGCTCTGGGAGCCATCGGCCCACACGGCGCGGTTCTCGAGCGGAACCAGGCCGAGGACGCGGTGTTCGGAGGACTTGCGGCGATGGACCGGGGCCTCGCGTTCGATGTCCCACAGGACCTCGCCCTGGCTGCCGGCGCAGCAAAGGAGGCCAGGGCGGACGAGGCAGACGCGGTCGACGAAGTCGGCGAGCTTGGTGCCGACTTTGGTGACCGTGGTGGAGAAGATGCTTCCGTAGTGGAGGTGGTGACCACCGATCCACAGGGCGCCGTCTTTGCTGGCTTCGTGGATCGAGGGCTCGGCGGAGCTGAGTTCGATCGTGCGTTCGACTTCCAGCGTGGCGAGGCTGAGCAGCCACAGCTCGTATGGGAGTGTGACGAGCAGGTGTTTGCCGTCGCGGCTGAGGTCGATCGCCAGGGGGCGGTCGTCGAGGGCTGTGGCGTCGGCGGCCTTGGGGTTGGCGACCGTGCGCTGGCCCGTGGGAGATCGCTTGATGGGGGCCTGCCGCCGCATGGGCCCCGAGCCTATCACCGAATCGTCGCCACCTTTACAAGTGGATCACACGACCGCCGGCGTCGAGGGCTGCTTCTTTGACGGCTTCTGCGAGGGTGGGGTGGGCGTGCACGCTACGGGCCAGGTCTTCGGCGCTGGCGGAGAACTCCATGGCGACAGCGGCCTCGGCGATGAGGTCGCTGGCGCGGGGGCCGATGATCTGGACGCCGAGGATGCGGTCGGTGTCTTTGTGGGCGAGGATCTTCACGAAGCCGTCGGTCTCGCCGAGAGCCTTGGCGCGGCCGTTGGCGGCGAAGGGGAACTTGCCCTTGCGATAGGGGGTGCCGGCCTTCTTGAGGTCTGCTTCGGACTTGCCGACGGTGGCGATCTCGGGGTGGGTGTAGATGACGCTGGGGATCGCGTCGTAGTTGACGTGGCCGGGTTGCCCGGCCATGCGCTCGACGGCGGCGATGCCCTCTTCTTCGGCCTTGTGGGCGAGCATCGGGCCGGGGATGACGTCGCCGATGGCGTAGATGCCGGGGACGCCGGTGGCGTAGTGTTCGTCGACGACGATGCAGCCGCGTTTGTCGAGTTTGATGCCGACGGCTTCGGCGTTGAGGTTGGCGGTGTTGGGTCTGCGGCCGACGGCGAGGAGGACGCGGTCGCCGGTGACGCCGGTGGGTTGACCATCTTTGCCGATGTACTCGACGGTGACGCGGTCGTCTTTGCGCGAGGTGCCGGTGACCTTGACGCCGAGCACGAGCTCGAGGCCCTGGCGGGTGAACAGCTTGCCGGCGAGGGTGCTGACGTCGTCGTCGAGCATCGGCAGCAGGGTGGGCATGTATTCGAGGATCGTGACGCGGCTGCCGAGGCGGGCCCACACGGAGCCGAGCTCGAGGCCGATGACGCCGGCGCCGATGATGATCAGGTGTTCGGGGACCTCGGGGTATGCGAGGGCCTCGGTGGATGTGCCGACGTAGTCGCCGTCGATGGTGACGCCGGGGAGGCTCGACGGGGTGGAGCCGGTGGCGATGAGGATGTTGCGGGTCTCGAGGGTGTAGGCGTCGGCGGCCTCGCGGACCTCGACCTTGCCGGGGGCCAGAATGCTGGCGGTGCCGCGGACGGAGGTGATGCCGTGCTTGCGAAACAGGCCGGCGATGCCACCGGTGAGCTGGGAGACGATCTTGTCCTTGCGGGCGAGCATCGTGCGCAGGTCGAGCTCGACTTTACCGACCTTGACGCCGTGCTCCGCGAGGTGCTGCTCGGCGGCGACGTAGCGTTCGCTCGACTCGAGGAGGGCCTTGCTGGGGATGCAGCCGACGTTGAGGCAGGTGCCGCCGAGGGTCTTGTCCTTCTCTACGCATGCGACACGCATGCCGAGTTGGGCGGCGCGGATGGCAGCGACGTAGCCGCCGGGGCCGGCGCCGATGACCACGAGGTCGTAGGTGTCCTGGGACATGTCAAACCTCCAGCATGAGGCGTTCGGGGGCCTCGATGCGCTCCTTGATGTGGACGAGGAATTGGACGGCTTCGCGACCGTCGACGAGGCG
>JBGAUO010000077.1:0-8586 GCA_044228605.1 Nannocystis sp.
GGCAAGTATTCGGGCGGGGGACGGGTCATCCGCGCCTGTGCAGGTGAGCAGTGCCCGCCGATCGACGGGTTGGGACGTGTCTCTCAGGACAGGTCTGGCGCGCTCCTGCGCCGTGCGACCGCGGAGCTGTCCCCGGAGACAGCCGCCGAGGGGCAGCTGTCCGCGAGCACAGGCCATGGCGCTGGCCGACACCGCCGCGCTCACTTGACGGTGTAACAGGTGCCGCGGCCCATGCCGTGGCGCTTGAGCCGGCCGTGCTTGACCAGCTGGCCGATGTGGAAGCGCAGCTTGCGACGACCCATGCCGGTCTGCTCCTCGAGGTCCTGCATGGTCGCCTCCTTCAGCTTGCGGACCAGCGGCACCAGCACCTTGGCGGCCTGCTCGAGGCTCATCGCGTCGTTGTCGTCGTCCTCGTCCTCGTCCTCGCGGACGACCACGGGCGCCTTCTTGCTCGGGGTCTTCTTGGCGGCGGCGACGGGGGCGGCGGGCTTCTTGGCGGCGAGGGCGGGCTTCTTGGCGGCGGCGGGGCTGGGCTTGCTCTTGGCGGCGGCGCTGGTCTTACCCTTGCGACCGCGGGCGGCGAGGGCCTTGTCGATGCGGTCGAGGGCGCGGTCGAGGCTGCTCGGCTTGCGGGGCGGCTCGACCCGGGCGGCGGCCTTGGCAGCGGCCTTGGCGGCGGTCTTGCGGGCGCGGGCGGTCTTCGGCGGCTCGGCCACCGGCGCGAGTGCTTCCTCCTCGTCTTGCTCGGCTTGCTCGTCCTGCTCGTCCTCGTCTTGCTCCGCGGCGTGCTCGTCCCCGTCGTCCGCTTCGTTTGCATCCGCGACGAGATCGGTGTCGGCCTGGTCGTCGGCGCTGGTGCTCGTACGAGGCGGGGCCGGGGGGGCCTCGCCGAGCAGGGCGCCTGCGAGGTCGGCGAGGCGGAGCTCGCCGAGGCTGTCACCCCAGCCGAGGTCCTGTGCGGCGTCGACGATGTCGCCGAGGGTCGTCTCCGGCGTCAGCTCGCGGGCGATGGTGTCGAGCACTGCGCGGCGCTGTTCGACCGCGAGGTGGCGACGGAAACTGTCATCAAACCCGGATGCGAGGGTACGTTGCACGGCGCGGGATATTGCAGCATGGACCCCGCGCGCTCAAGGGCCCGCGCTGGAACGCGCGCGGACCGGGGTTTTTCGGGCCGGTGAGAGGCGTGCGGCAACCCACGCCCCGGGGCTCAGGGGCGGGCCGGGTTGAGGACGGGGCTCATCTCGGGCGGGGCGGCCTCGGTCGGCGTGCCCGGCGGCAGCTCGTCGCCGGGCGCGGGGGCCTTGCTGGGCTTCGGAATATAGGCCTCGACCGGGCTCTTGCGCTCGCCGCGGATGCGACCCTCGAGCACGTGCACGGGGATCGGCTCGGGGAGGTTGTAGCGATAGCCGCGGGTCTTGAGGCTGAGCTTGAAGCTGTTGCCCTCGTGGCTGAACTCGCGGCCGAAGCCGAGCTTGATCTGGCCCTCGCGCTGGAAGTCGCGGTGGGCGAGCACGAAGGAGAACAGGCGCACGGCCGACATGTTGTAGAGGCGGTGGCAGCCGTGCGAGTAGCGGCGCAGGATCGACATGTAGTCGACGCTGCCGTGGGTGCGGATCCCGTTGTCGAAGTCGGCCTTGAGGGTGCCGTCCGGGTTCTTGATCTCCTTGATGTGATAGGCGGCGACCAGGCCGTAGGCGGAGGTGTAGCTGGGGCCGAACTCGCCGTAGTTGACGACCGTGCGGACCTTGCCGTCCTTCCACTTGCGGCGCACCAGCTCGCGCGGCGGGGTCGAGGCCGGGGGGATCCACACCGGCGCGGCGACGATCTCCTTCCAGACGCGGTCGCCGACGTCGGACTCCTTGTACTTGTAGTGCTCGCTGCCGTTGTACATCTCGCTGCGCCACGAGCCGATCGTGGTGCGCCAGTGGACCAGAGGGATCTTTTGCTCGCCCAGGACGGCGTAGAGCGTGAAGTGCGGGTAGCGCTCGCGCGGCTGGCCGAGCTTGTTGCCCTCGGCGTCGAACGGGAAGTCGTACCAGACGTCGCCGCGGTCGATGACGACGTCGAAGCTCATGTCCTCGGCGTAGTAGGAGGGCAAGGCGGGCAGGCGCACGGCCACGAGCAGGTTCTCGAAGTTGCCGCCGCCGAGGTCCGAGAGGCGGGCGAGGGTCGCCTTGGCGGACGTGGGGGTGGCGAGATCGAGGGCGGCGATGACGGCGGTGCGGGCCTCGCCGACGACGTCGCGCAGGGCGTGCTCCTGGCCCTGGCTGTCGGTCCAGCGGAACTTGGGCTTCCACTTCGCGGCCGAGCCGTCCTCGAGGATGCCGGCGCCTGAAACGGTGCGCTCCTCGACGACGCGCAGCAGGCGGCCGTGCATGCTCTCGGCCTGGCTGAGGGCGAGGGCGGCGAGGTTGTCCTGGGTGAAGTGGCCCCATCCCTTGATCGCGTGTTTTTTCTCGAAGGCGGCGAGGGCGTGGGTGGTGGCGCTGTCGAACACGCCGGGCTCGTACTTGCCGACGCCTTCGGCGGACACGAACATCTTCTCGCAGCGCAGGCGTCGCTGGGCGTGGTCGATGACATCGACGCGGGCCTTGGTCTCCTGCCACAAGGCGTAGGTGTTGCCGAGCTTGGGGTGGTCCTTGGCGGCCTCGGGGGTCGCGGGGTCGAGGCCGGCCTTTTTCATGTCCTTGGCGAGCTTGGCCGCGAGCGCCTTGGCCTTGCGCACGTCGCCGCCCTTCTTGCCGGTGTAGGGGATCACGCCGGAGAAGCGCTTGAACACCTCGGGGTCGAAGCCGGCCTGGGTGAGACAGGGGTCGATCTCGCTGTCGGCGGTCTGCCACTCGCCGTGGACGACCTGCAGGGTGGGCGGGATGCCGTAGAGCTCGAGGAAGTTTCGCTCGTGCGCGTCGAGCTTCTCGCCGTCGGCGTCGACCTTGTCGTTGGCGAGGCCGATGTAGCGCTGGCGATACTCGTTGGCGCTCAGGTCCTCCACGCCGGTGGTCTTCTCGCTAAAGATGTAGGGGACCCAGCTGTTGCCGAGGTCGATCACGGTGAAGCCGGCGGTCTCGGCCTGGGCGATCTCCTGCTTGCGTGGCTCGGCGCCAGGTTCGAACAGCCAGACCTGCGCGGCCGGGTGCTCGCGCTGGCTCACCTTGGGCAGCACGGTTGCAGGCGGTGTGCTCGGCTCGCGCACGGGCGGCGTCGTGACATCGCCCGCGCTGGCGCCGGCGTCCGGTTCGGGCGCCCCATGGGGGAGGGTCTGCTGGGTCCCAGAACAGGCGAGCAGCACGGTTGGGCCGAGCGCGGCCAGCAGAGACACGAGACAGGAGCGTTTCACCAGGTAAGACATCGTGACAGCCTCGCAGCTTAGCGTGCTGGCTCACAGACCGCCAAAGAGCGGCAAAGCCCGGCGGTGGCGCACGCGGGCCAGCGTTGCGACAGCCGGACCGAGCGATCAACGGGCCAGGGCGGCCCGCCATTCGGATCGTGTGGCCGTGCGCAGGGCGCGATCACATGCGGGCGGCAGTTTTCGCCCCAGCGGTGCCCAGGGCTGCGTGGAGACCGTTGGCCCGTTGGGACTGTCCCGTCCGGCTCGCGCAGAGCTTTACAAGCCGCCAGGGTCTATGCCACGTTGACGCTCGCCGTAAGGAGACCGTCGTTGGACCTCGTCAAGACTGCCCTCACCTATGTCGCGATCTTCTGCGTCGGCGCCGTGACCTCGGTCTCGTGCTTCCAGCCGGAGTTCGAGAATCCCTCGTTCCGTTGCAACCCCTCGAAGGCGACGGGCGAATCCTGCCCTGACGCCGAGGTGTGTTGCTCCGACGATCCCGCGACCACCAAGGGCCGCCTCCCCAACTACTTCAACGGCAAGAACGACGCAAAGTACGGCGTTCCGATCTTCTCCGGGAACAACAACTCGCTGAGCACCTCGGGCATGTGTGTCGAGGTTGGTGGCTTCACGAGCCCGTTCACCACCGGTTGCCCGGTCCCGTGCAATCCCAAGTGGACGCAGCCCGAGCGGGACGGGATCTGCGGCGTGGGCTCCCTGTGCTGCCAGATGCAGGAGCTCGACGCGGCCAAGGACTGCGTGCTCGACCCGGTCGACAACAAGTGGCGCGCGGTCACTGGCGCCGACATCCCCAAGCTCTCCACCTGGGGTGACAAGCACACGACCAACCAGGACCCGCAGGGGTCGAGCTGCACGCTGTTTGCTTCGGCGGGCGGAGCGGCTCCGGTCGACGCGGCTGCGCTCAGCGACTGTTACGCCCAGCTCACCGTCGCCGATCAGCGTGGCTTCTGCTACAAGACCTGCCCCTGCGTCGAGGACGTGTGCGCCATGAAGAACCCGGGCTACGTCTCGCCGTGTGTTGGCGGCGTCCCGACGATCTAGCCCCGCTCCGAGGCCCGTCGCTCGCTCGCGGGCTGACCATCCGGGGTCGATCTCCCAGGTGGTCGGCGTTCGCTGACGCAAAGCCGCGCCGTGAGCCTTCTTGTATGCAGCGGGGTCGCTCGCCCCTGGCGCGGCCCGACCTGGGGCTTCTATAAACCCGGGCCTTTCGGTATCCCCCTTCCCGTCACGTGACCCAAATGGCCCGAGCCCCCTCCGCAGACGAAACCACGAGCGCCGCCAAGCCCAAGGCGACGTCTGCACCCGAACCAAAGGCCGTTGGGAAAACGACGGCGGCGAAGAAGAAGACAGCGAAGAAGGCGGCGAAGAAGACGACAAAGAAGTCCGCGAAGCCAGCGGCGAAGAAGCCAGCGGCGAAGAAGCCCGCGGCGAAGAAGGAGGCGGTCCCGGCCAAGAAGACGGCGAAGGCTGCCACCAAGAAGGTGGCAAAAGCCCCGACCGCGAAGAAGGCGAGCAAGGCCGCCAAGCCGGCGCGCGCTGCCAAGGCCGTGACCCGCGCTGCCGAAAACGAAGAGGTGGCCGACGACGAGGACGGGGAGGAGAGCGCCGCACCGGTCGCTCGCGGCAAAGGCAAGCAGCTGGTCATCGTCGAGAGCCCGGCGAAGGCCAAGACGATCAACAAGTACCTCGGGCCCGGCTTCGTGGTGCAGGCCAGCGTCGGCCACATCCGCGACCTGCCGACCAAGTCGCCCAAGGGAGAGAAGCAGGCGGTGCCCGGTGTGGACATCGAGCACGGCTTCAAGCCGACCTACGAGGTCCTCGCCAGCAAGAGCAAGACCGTCGCGGACCTGAAGAAGGCCGCGAAGGGCGCCTCCGACGTGTGGTTCGCAACAGACTTGGACCGCGAGGGAGAGGCCATCGCCTGGCACCTGGCTGAGGTCCTCGGCATCAAGCCGCAGAACGCCAAGCGCGTGGTGTTCAACGCGATCACCCAGCAGGCGGTGCACAAGGCGTTCGCCAATCCGCGGCCGATCGACGTCGACAAGGTCAACGCCCAGCAGGCGCGTCGCATCCTCGACCGCATCGTCGGCTACCAGGCGTCGCCGCTCCTGTGGAAGAAGGTCTCGCGCGGGCTGTCGGCCGGGCGCGTGCAGTCGGTGGCGGTGCGCCTGGTCGTCGAGCGTGAGCGCGAGATCGCGGCCTTCGTGCCCGACGAGCGCTGGGAGATCGGCGCCCGCTTGAGCCTCGATCCGGCCGCCGCGGCCGGTTTGGGCCTGGCCTGGTCGGAGTTCCTCGCCCGCCAGGATGACAAGAACCGCGGCCCGACCCTCAAGCTGCAAAACGCCTGGCTCGCCGAGCACAAGGCCCTCGACGCGGAGCTGGTCGAGCTCGGCGGTCAGAAGTTCGCGCTCGGCTGCCTGTCGACCGAGCCCCGGGACCTCAGCGCCGATGTGACCCGCGCGGCCGCGGCGGTCGGCCTCGTCAACATCAACATCACCAGCCGCGACAACCCCGAGGGCAAGGGACCCGCGCGCACGCTGCGGGTCGTCAGCGGCACCGTCGACGCCAAGGCCCGCTACCGCGTGCGCGCCATGGAGACCAAGCGCACCACCTCGCGTTCGCCGGGACCCTTCATCACCTCGTCGCTGCAGATCGCCGGCGCCAACCAGCTCGGCTTCCCCACGCAACGGACGATGCGCACGGCGCAGTCGCTGTACGAAGGCGTCAACGTGCCAGGCGAGGGCCAGGTCGGTCTTATCACCTACATGCGCACGGACTCGACCAACCTCTCGCCCGAGGCGCTCGAGCAGATCCGCGGCTTCGTGCAAAAGAGCTACGGAGCGGCCTACCTGCCGGAGAAGCCGAACATCTTCAGCTCGTCCAACAAAGACGCTCAGGAGGCTCACGAGGCGATCCGCCCGACCGACGTCGCCCGGCGCCCCGAGGATCTCCGCGAGGCCCTCACCGAGGAGCAGTTCAAGCTCTACAACCTGATCTGGCAGCGTACGGTCGCCTGCCAGATGACCCCCGCCCAGTGGGACGCGACCAGCGTGCTGTTCGAGCGCGACGACGAGAAGACCGGGGCCGTGCTGCGCGCCAGCGGCCGCATCCTCGTGTTCGACGGCTTCCTGCGGGTCCTCGGCCAGCAAGCGACCGACGAGCAGACGCTGCCGGCGCTGGTCCAGGAGCAGAAGCTCGGGGTGTTTGCGATCGACGCGTTGCAGCGCTTCGGCGCCCCGCCGCCCCGCTACTCCGAGGCCTCCCTGGTCAAGACGATGGAGTCCGAGGGCATCGGACGCCCGTCGACCTACGCGTCGATCATCGGCGTGATCCAGGAGCGCAAGTACGTCGAGCAGCTCGATCGTCGCTTCTACGCCACCGACCTCGGTGAGGTCGTGACCGACAAGCTGATCGAGGCCTTCCGTGAGCTGATGGACGTCGGCTACACGCGCTCGATGGAGTCCGAGCTCGACGAGATCGAGGACAAGGGCGCGGACTGGCAGGCGATGCTGCGCAAGTTCTACAAGGGCTTCTCGCGCTCGCTGGCGACCGCCAGCGAGACGATGACCCACGCCAAGGCGGAGGTGCAGCCCTCGATCTACAAGTGCCCGAAGTGCGGGGCGCCGACCTCGTACCGCTTCGGTAAGAACGGCCGATTCCTGTCGTGCACCCGCTACCCGGAGTGCGACTACGCGGCGCCGATCACCCGCGATGGCCGACCGATGCTGCCCGAGCGCGTCGACGTGACCTGCCCCGAGGACGGCTCCGACATGGAGCTGCGCTCGAGCCGCTTCGGACCCTTCCTGGTGTCGGTGAACTACCCGAAGGTCAAGTTCACCATCAACCTCGACAAGCGCGAGCAGATCAAATATCCGACGCCGCCGGCGCTCGAGGTCGATGTGCCGTGCCCGAAGTGCGGGTCAGCGCTGAACCTCCGCTCGGGTCGTCGCGGCCCGTGGCTCGGTTGTTCGAAGTTCCCCAAGTGCCGCGGCCGCCTGGCCTGGACCGCGCTCGACGAGGCCAAACAGACGGAGCTCGCCAAGCTGCTCGAGGTCCACGAGCTCGCGCACCCGAAGATCGTGCTCCGTCGTCACGACGGCAGCGTGATCCCCGAGGGCACGCCGATCACCACGCTGCAGATCCCCGGCGGCATCGCGGAGCTCGAGATCCACCCGGACGCGCTCGCTGGCATCCAGGCCGCGGCTCTTGCGAGGGCCGCCGCGGCCCCCGTCGCCGCCGTTGCGACCTGACATTCGCGCGGCCTTCAGCCGCGTGGTGTCAGCTCGAGCAGCAGGTTCTGACAGGCACGCTCGATCTGGCGGTACACTCGGGCGTAGCTCTCGGGGCCGCCGCGCATCGGGTCGGCGACGTCGAGCGCGTCGCCTTGTGCGTGCGGGTCGGCGAGGGCAGCGAGCAGGCGAACACGGGCCCCGCCCGTCACCTGGCCGCGGACCTCGCCGAAGGCCGAGCCGGTGAGGCTGCGGATCTTGGCGAGCACTGGGCGGTCGGCGACGAGCACGTGGTGGTGATCGTACAGATCGACGCGTGTCATCTGGCGCGAGCGGCCAGCGAGGGTGATGCCGTGGGCGGCGGCGACGGCGACGCTGCCGGGGTCCGGGCCCACGCCCTCGAACGCCGCGATACCGGCGCTGGCGATGACAAAACGATCGGCCAGTCCGCGCTGCGTCACCAGGTGACGCAGGACACCCTCGGCGAGCGGCGAGCGGACCACGTTGGCGTGGCAGACGAAGAGCACCCGGGTGACTGCGTCGGCCATGCGCCCCGGCCTACTTGATGATCTTGGCGACCTCGGGGTCGTCCTTCACGATCTCGAAGGTGGGGTCGAAGCCGACCTGCTTGAGCAGCTTCTTGCCGCCGCGCTTGTGCACCTCCTTGAGGTGGGCGACGGTCTCCGCCACATCGCCGGCGAGCACAGACTGCTTGGCGAGGTTGAAGCTCGGATCGGGGTAGGTGGTGTCCTTGTCGCGGGCCCACTCGAACGCGAGCTTGGCCCGGTCGGGCTCGCCAGCGCCGAGCAGCGTCTCGCCGCGCGCGTTGCTCGCCTCGGCCAGCTCGCGCACGGTCGCGCCGCCGGCTTCGGCCTCTTCGAGGGCCTTCTTGGCGCGCGTGTCGTTGGTCTTCTTGGCCTTGATCTCGGTGAGCAGCGCGGCCTTGTCGGCGGCGGCCGCTGCGGGGTCCGCCGGTGGCGGGGTTGCGCCCGCGGTGGCAGCGGCGTC
>JBGAUO010000077.1:8596-21035 GCA_044228605.1 Nannocystis sp.
GCCTTGGCGCGATCCCACGCCGCCTTGATGGTGGCCATTTTTGCCGCTTGTTAGGCTTCGACCGTGACCGAAGCCTCCGGCCGCTGGGGGTCGCCGGCGCCGCCGGCCGTGGCGGGGGCGGTGACGGTCCCCGCCGTGGTCGGTGCGGTGGTCGGCGTCGGCACGGCGGTGGGCGCGGGCTCGACGGCCTTCGTGTCCTTGGCCGGGGTCTTGCTGTCGACGGCGTCCTTCTTGGCACCCTCGGGGTTGGGCGTTTGGCAGGCCATGGCCGTACAAACGGTGAATGTGACGAGGACGAGCCGGACCAGGCGCGAGCGCATGACGGCAATATTATCCGAGCCTGCCGGGGGCCGCATTGTGGTAACACTCACGGCTCACGTACGGTAGGCCCTACACAATGCCGCTGTCCCTCTCGATCTTCCTCGCACTCGCAGCACCTGGCCCGGATCTCGAGGCGAAGGTCCAGGCGATCTTCGCCGAGCACTGCACCGATTGCCACAACTATGGCGGCGAGTCTCCGTCCCTCTCGGGGGCGCTGTCGGGCCTCAAGTCGGCGAAGTCAACGACGGGCAAGCCGCTGATCGCCGCGGGCGATCCCGATGGCAGCTATCTGCTGGCCAAGATCAACGGCAAGAATATCTCCGGGGACGCGATGCCGCTGGGCGGCGACCCAATGCCCGCGGCGCAGAAGAACACGATCAAGGAGTGGATCGCGAGCCTCGCGCCCGCCACGGCTCCACCACCTGCGGCGGCGCCGGCGAGCAAACCTGCCGCGTCGGCGGCTGGCAACGACGACGCCGCCAGGCGCGTCGCGGAGCTCGAGCCGAAGGTGAAGAAGATCTTCGCCGACCAGTGCCTCGCGTGCCATGACACCGGCAGCGATGACATCGTGCTCGCGGGCTCGCCCGAGCGGCTGCTCAAAGAGAGCTCCAAGGCGAACAAGAAGCCGATCTTGGTCGCGGGCGACGCCGAGGGCAGCTACCTGATCGCCAAGGTCACGGGCGCCAAGGGCATCGCCGGCGATGCGATGCCGCTCGGGGGCGACCCGATGGCCAAGGGTGATGTCGAGACGCTGCGGCAGTACATCGCGGCGCTCGGCGAGCGCGACAAGGCGGCCGCGGGGCCAGCGGTGGTGACCGATACGCCGGTGGACACGCCGGCCGTCGACCCACCGGCGACCGACGCTGGCGGCGAGCCCGACGCGCCCAAGGACGACAAGCAGCCCGGCAAGCCGCCCTTCCACGGCGTGTTTCAGATCAACCTGCCGACGACCACGTCGCTCGGGCGCCGGACCTTTGAGTTTCGCATCGACCACCGCTTCGGCCGGGTCGGCTCGGAGCGCGGTGCCTTCGGCCTCGACGCGGGCGCGAACATCTCGTACGGCTTCGCCTACGGCATCCTGAACGGCTGGGACGTGGTGCTGCGGCGCAGCAACTCGCGCAAGGGCTACGAGCTCGGGACCAAGTACGTGCCGATCCGCCAGGAGGACGGCAAGCCGGTGAGCTTCGGCGGCTACGCCTCGGTCGAGTACTACCGCGACTTCCCCTCGAACACGGCCAACCCATGGGCGGGCAATTTCCAGCTGATGCTGAGCCGCCTGTGGTTCCAGCGCTGGAGCACCCAGCTGGTCGTCGGCTACAGCCTGCGCACCGACCACAAGGCCGCGCCGACCGTCGACTTCGGCGACGGCGCGGGGGCGGTGAAGGTCCGTGACAAGCGTGGCACGCTCGGCGTCGGCATCGCCTCGACGGTGTGGATCGGCGAGAAGAAGCGCTGGGGCATCGACATGGAATACAACCTGCCGATCCCGGTGAACGCCTTCTACTTCAACGGCGGCAACGCCGATCCGAACGGCAGCAACATCGGCTCGTGGTCGCTCGGCGGCTCGATCCGCACCGGCCTGCACTTCTTCCAGATCTTCATCACCAACACCCGCGAGATCCACACCAACCTGTACGCGCCGGGCGGACAGTCGAAGAACCCCTTCGAGCAGCGCGGCAACTTCTTCTTCGGCTTCAACCTCAGCCGAAAGTGGAGCCTTTGATCATGCGCCTCGCAACCTGCACCCACCTCCTCCTGCTCGCGCTCGCAGGCTGTAACCAGCTCGAGAAGCTCGACGGCAGCGGCGGCAGCGGCGGCGGTGATCTCCCGCCGGACGTTGTCTCGGCGTTCGAGCGCAGCTGCGGCACCTCGCCGGCCTGCCACGCCGCCGGCGGTCAGCCGCCCACGCTCGACGCCACGATCAGCAGCTCGATCATCGGCGGGACCGCGAATGGCAGCAGCATCCCGCTGGTCACGATCGGCGACACGGCCAACTCGTACATTGCGATCAAGATGTTGCCCGACGATGTGATCGCGGCGCTCGGATCGACCCGCACGGGGGCTCGTATGCCGCTCGGCTTCGACTATGCGACCGGCAGCGCCGACACGCTCGCGGACACGGAGACGATCCTCGCGTGGATCGGCGGCGCGACCTTCCCGGGTGGCGGCGGGGCGACGAGCGGCATGAGCAGCGGCGGCACCACGACCACCGGCGACACCACGCCGACCTTCACCCGCGTGAAAAACGAGATCTTCGCGGTCAGCTGCAGCTGCCACCTCGCGGCGCCGGCGGCGTTCAACGGCAACCTCAGCCTGCAGCTCGCAGATGCCTACGCCAACATCGTCGACGTCAAGTCGACACAGGCGACCACGACCAACCTCATCACGGCCAACGATCCGGCCGCCAGCTACCTGTACCTCAAGCTCACGGGCGAGCAGGCGACGGTGCCTGGTGGCGGCGACGGCACGATGCCCGACAATTTGCCGATGCTGTCGGCGGACAAGCTGTTGCTCGTCGAGGACTGGATCAACGCCGGCGCGATGGATGACTGAGCTCGTGCAGGGGCTCGAACGATGCATCGTCGAGCGCGGCGACGCGAGCCTGGCCGTCGTGCAGCGAAAGGGTGAGTCCGGTCGCGCGCCGCTGCTGTTTGTGCACGGCTATCCGGACACCCACGCGACCTGGTCGTACCAGCTCGCGGATCTGGCGGCGGAGCACCCGGTCGCCGCGTTCGACCTGCGCGGCGTGGGCGACTCGCAGATCACAGGCGAGCCCGAGGCGGCGACCCGGATGCCGCGTTACCTCGACGACATCGCGGCGGTGATCGACCGCGTCGCGGGTCCGCAGGGACAGGTGCACCTGGTCGCGCACGACTGGGGCGGCGCGCTGGCCTGGATGTTCGCGGCCGACCCGGCGCGGGCCGCTCGTCTGCGCAGCCTGACGGTGATCGCGGCGCCACACGGCGGCGCCGCACTGGCGATGTTCCGCGCGCGCCTGCGTCGCCACAGCCTCGCCGATCTGGCCCGACTCGCCGAGCAGGTGCGGCGCTCGTGGTACTTGCTGCTGTTTCAGCTGCCCTGGCTGCCCGAGAAGTACCTCGGCCTCGATCCGGTGCGGACCTGGGTCGGCGCGCACCGCCAGGGCGGGGTCCTGCGCGGCGATCCGGAGCTCGACGGCGTCGATCGGGCGCAGGCCTACAACAACCTGGTCGGTCTGCTGCCGCTGTACCGGCAGATGTTCGCTCGTTCGACGATGCGCGCGGCCCGGAGCGGCCCACGGACGATCGAGATCCCCGTGAGCATGGTGATCCCGCTGCGGGACCTGGCGCTCACGCCCGAGCTGTACGAGCTTCTGCCGGAGTTCGTGCCGAGGCTCGAGGAGCACCGCATCGACGACAACCACTGGGTGCATCGCTCACGCGCGACGGAGGTCAACCAGATCATCCGTGACTTCGTCGCGCGGCACGAGTGAGTGGGGTGCAGCCGACGGGCGCCCGCCCGCAGCGAACGGGCATGTGGTCGCGAAGCCGCAGCCAGGCCCGCGGGTTCAAACCGGCATGCGAACGCTCTCTCTCCTCGCCACGGTTCTCGTCGCCTGCGCCGCGCCGCGGACCCAGGCCAGCGGCGACACCATCGCGCTGCTGCAGCGGATGTTCGTCGAGGACCCCGGCTCGCCCGCGGTGATCTACACCTTCGCCCGCGTCCGCGAGGGTGTCGGCGATTATCCGGGCACGCTGACGTGGTTGGCCCAGCTCGAGCGCTCCGAGTTCGATGACGCGATCGATCCGGAGGACTTTCGCCGCAGCATGCGTCGCCCCGAGGCGAGGGACATCGCCGGGCGTCTGGCCGCGCGGGCCCGGGTGTACACGCCGAGCACAGTGGCGCTCAGCCTCGATCTGCCCGAGCTGATGCCGGAGGGGCACGCCTACGACCCGCGGCGCGACCGTTTCTTCCTCAGCAGCGGTCGCCAGCGCAAGGTCGTCGCGGTCGACCGTCAGGGGCGGGCTTCGGATCTCACGCGCCCGGGTCAGGACGGCCTGCTCGCGGTGCTGGGCATGAAGGTCGACACGACACGCGACTGGATCTGGGTCGCCTCGACCCATGCGCCGTTCATGGCCGAAGCGAGCCCCGAGGCGCGCGGGCACTCGACGATCCACGCCTTCGACTTGAACACCGGCGAGACCCGGGCTGCGATCCCGTACCTGCGCACGCCGTCGATGCTCAACGACCTCGACCTCGCCGCCGACGGCACCGTGTACGCGACCGACAGCAACAGCGGCGCGGTGGTCTCGGTGCGCGACGGCCAGATGCGGGACCTGCTGCCACCCGGGAGCTTCGAGGGCCCCAACGGCCTCGCGCTCGCGCCGGACGGCGCGCACCTGTACGTCGCCGACTTTCGCGGCCTGCACCGCGTGACGCTCGCCACCGCCACGAGCACGCTGCTGCGTGTGCCAGCCGGCGCGCGCACACTGGGCGGCATCGACGGGCTCTACTTCCACGGTGATGCGCTGATCGGGGTGCAGAACATCCTCGGTCGCGGTCGGGTGTGGCGGATCCCGGTCGCGGCCGACGGCTCGCTCGCAGCGGCGGAGATCCTCGAGACGGGCCGCCCCGACTATCAGAATCCGACCACCGGCACCTTCGCCGACGGCGCGTTCTACTACCTCGCCAACCCGCGCTCACGCCCGGGCGAGCCGCTGCGGCTGCTGCGGCTGCCGCTGGCCGCGGCGTGACGACTAGAAGCGCAGGCGCAGCTCGAACTGGACCTGGACGGGCTGCTGGAACACGGTCTGCACGCCGTAGTTGCCCTGGCGCGGGACGATGTCGCGGCGGAAGAAGGAGGTCGGGGCGTTGGGGCTCTGGACCTTGGTGTGTTTGAGGTCCTCGAGGTCGCCGCCAGCGACCGGGCGGGCGGTCGAGAACGAGTAGACCTCGTCGACGCGGAGCACGGCGCGGGCGTTGGTGAGGTTGGCGAGGCGAGCGGTGAACTCGAGCTCGAGCTCGCGCGGCAGCGGGTAGGCGTAGCTGATGCTGAGGTTGGTGAAGTAGTTGGGCTCGAGGCGGCCGCCGGCGCCGCGCGGCAGGATGTAGTTGAGGAACTGGCCGCGGTAGCGGTTGTTGTCGGCGTAGAGGCTGATCGGTGAGCCCGACTGGAAGCGCAGGGAGCCGCCGAGGGTGAGTCGACCGGCGCCGCGGAGGTCGAAGGTGTAGAAGGCGTCGAGCTTGGCGAGGTGCGGCCGGTTGTCGAAGAGCGGGCCGAAGCTGTTGCGCACGAGGTCGGGGAGGTCGTACTGCGGGCTGGCGCCGAGGTTGATCGCGCCGGTGTTGCGGGTGACAAAGCCGTCGTAGTTGCCGACCAGGCGCGAGTAGGTGTAGCTGGCCTGCAGCAGCCAGTTACGGGCGAAGCGCTTCTGGATCCGCAGGGTCCAGGCGTCGTAGTTGCGGGTCGGCTTCGGGAACAGGCTGCCGACCTTCTCGAAGGCGTCCGCGAGGAAGTTGCAGTGCTGGAGCTCGCGGGCCAGGACGTCGCGCGCGGGGTCGTCTTGCTCGCTGGCGTCGAAGCGCTGCTGCAGGCCGCTGCAGGTCTGTTGCTGGCGGGCGATGTCCCTCGCGGACACCGAATCGCCGGGGTTGGCGATCAGGTAGTTGAGGCCGCCGTTGGTCGAGACGTCCTCGACCGCGCGCCCGAGGTCCTGATGCAGCCAGTTGACGCCGACCACGAGGTCCTCGAGCACCTCCTGCTCGTAGCCGACCTGGAACTGTTGGGTGTACATGCCGCGCAGGCGCGGGACCACGGCGCCGCCGCTGAGGCCCGTGGTGCTCTGGTTGGCGTCGACGCAGTACTGGGTCGGCACGCCGGCGGCGTCGCTGCGCGGCTCGCCGCCGGTCGTCGGCGTGCTGCAGTCGGCGTTGCGGTAGGTGCGGGTGACGTTGACGAGGCCGCCGAAGGCGCGGCTGTTGAGCAGCACGGGCAGCTGACTGTAGAACCACCCGTAGCTGGCGTAGAGGCGGCTCTTGCCCTCGTCGGTCCAGTCGTAGGTGATGCCGAGGCGCGGGGCGACGTTGTCCCAGATGAACACGTTGCGTCGGCCGAGCAGGTCGCGCATGTCCTGCAGCTCCCAGCGGGCGCCGGCGTTGATGTAGAGGTTCGACAGGATCGCCCAGCGGTCCTGCAAGAAGACGCCGTAGTTCTGGGTGGTGAGGGTGGCGTCGTAGGCGGGCACGCGGACGCCGGCGCCGATCGGCGTGGCGATCGCGCGGAGGTCGTGCTGCTCGGCGCGCACGCGGCCGTAGCCGTAGCTGGTGCGGATGTCGGGGTTGTCGCCGTCGACGGTGACGCTGCGGTGGTTGTCGACGCGGCCGTTGCCGGCGCTGGTGGTGTAGTTGTCGGTGACCGGGTCGTAGCAGTACTCGCCGCCGCCCTGCTGGCCCGCGGGGCAGTTGTTGTAGAAGTCGGCGGGGTTGCTGCCGGAGTAGGCGGTCTTCTGGCGGAAGCGGACGTTGTCGATCTCGGCGCCGTACTTGATCTGGTGCGAGCCGGCGCGGCGGCTGGTGAGGAAGTGGGTCAGCGAGAACAGGCCGCCGCCGCGGTCCTGCGTGTAGCTCGAGTAGTTGCCGAGGCCGCCCGAGAGCCAGGTGCGGGTCGGGCAGGTGAGGCCGGGCAGGCCGCTGTTGTTGCAGGCGCCGTCGACCCCGGGGACCAGGCGCGTGGCGCCGTCGCGGTCGAGCAGGTCGTAGAGGTTTCGCCCCTGGGTGTCGGTCTGCTGCAGCAGCGGGGTGTTGCGGAGCTTGGGGTCGTCGAGGCGCCAGGCGTCGACGCTGCGGAAGCGGCTGTAGAACGCGGTCGCGTCGATCTCGAGCTTGTCGCTGTTGACGCGGCCCTCGTAGTCGAGGCCGACGCCGGAGGCGCCGACGTAGCGGGTGCCGAAGGTGTCGTTGATGACGCCCTGACCGACACGCGACTGGCCGCCGAGCGTCTGCGTGGGGTTGGTGCCGAAGGCGCTGGGCTCGGCGCCGGGGGGCAGGCGGAAGCTGGTGCGTCGGAAGCTGATCGGGCTGGTGCCGCCGGAGAGGCGCAGGCGGTGCTTGGGCGTGATCTGCCAGTCGAGGGTGCCGGAGGCCTGGAGGTCGAAGCGACCGGTGCGAAAGGTCTGCTCGGCGAACTTGACGGTGTCGATGTAGTTGCTGTTAGCGGCGCAGTCGGAGGTGCCGTTCTCGTAGGCGCAGCCCTCGTAGCCGCCGTCGCGGTTCTTGTCGCGCCGGCGATAAAACGACTGGATCATGCTGTTGCGCTGGCCGCCGGGGGCGACGCCGACGGAGAAGAACAGCTTGTCGCGGACGATCGGCCCGGAGATCTGGACGACGGCCTGGGTGTCGACCTCGGCGATCTCGGCGACACGCAGGGACTCGTCGGTGGCGGCGATCAGGCGCGGCGGGGCCAGGCGCGGGGCGATGCGCATGACGACGACGCCGCGCAGCTTGTTCGACCCGCCGATCCGGCGCGCCCGGATCTGGCCGCCGGTGGCCCCGCCGAATTCGGCGTCGTAGCCGGCCTCGAGCACCTCGACCTCGTCGATGAACTCCGAGACGACGGTGGAGCTGAGGCTGCCGAAGGCGGGGGTGGTGATGTTGGCGTTGTCGAGGGTGTACTTCGACTCGGCGCTGGTGGTGCCGGCGATGCGCAGGCCGCCAGCGTCGGAGGTGACGGTCGAGGCGACGTCGACCACGCCGGTGAAGTTGCGGTCCATGCCGCCGGTTCCGGCCTGGCGCAGCTGCTCGGGCTTGAGCTTGAGGCCGCTGGCGGTGTCGCGGCGGACCGGCTGCTCGACGGTGATGTTGGTGACGATGCGGCCGGAGGCGGCGTCGACCTTGAAGTCGATGCGCGAGACGCCGGCCGCAGCGGCGACGGCCTCGGTGAACATGGTCTGGCCGGAGAGGACCTGGACCGTGTAGTTGCCGGGCGGGAGGTTGCGGAGGTTGTAGACGCCGCTGGCATCGGTGGTGGTCTCGACGGGGCCCTGCAGGCAGGCGCACTGGACGATGACCAGCGCCCCGGCGATCGGGTCGCCGCTGTTCTGGTCGCGGACGACGCCCTGGATGACGACGGCGCTGGGCGGCGCGGCGCGGACCGTCGCGGCGATCAGCGCGAGGCCGAGGAGCACGAGCGGTGGGGCGAAGCGACGCATACACGGACCTCCGGGGCCGGGCAGCGGCGTGGCTGCCCATGATCGGAGGTTGATGGCTGGGCGTGCGGGCGGCACCGGACGATGTTCAGACCTGCGGTCGGATGTCCCTCGGGACAGGTGGTAAGACGACGATCGGACCTACGGCCGAGGAGTGTACACGCCGCTGGCGGGCGGGTGACAGGGGCGTGCAGCCGGCGGCTGGCGGCGTCCCGGGCACACTTTACGCAAGTTAACGTGGCGGACATACGCGAGCAAAGGCGGGCTCGCATGCTCTGGACATGACCAGTCACGACATCCACAGCACCAAGAACTGCAACAAGCCCCGTCGCGCGCGCCGTTGGGGTCGCCGGGCCCTGCTCGCCCTCGGGATCACGCTCGGCCTCGGCGGGGTGGCGTACGCGGCCGGGCCGGCCGGGTTTCGCCACCCGAGCACGCCGGAGGAGGCGCGGGCGCACATGGACAAGATGATCGATCACATGATCGAGAAGGTCGAGGGCAGCGAGGAGCAGCGCGCGGCGATCAAGGCGATCGCGGCGCGGACGGCACCGCAGATGGAGAAGCTGCACGGGGAGGGGCGCGACCTGAAGACCGAGTTCCACGACCTGCTGTCGGCGGAGAAGATCGACCGGGCGGCGCTCGAGGCGGCCCGCAAGGACGCGATCGATCTCGCGGATCGCGGCAGCAAGATCGTGCTGACCGGGGTCGCGGACGCTGCGGAGGCCCTCACGCCGGCGCAGCGCAAGGCGCTGGCGGAGGCGGTCGCGCGGTTTCACCGCTAAGATCGCGGGCGCATGAGCGGCCTGGTCCTGATCATCGACGACGACGAGCGGCTGGCGGCGATGCTGCGCAGCTACCTCGAGGGTCGCGGCTACGCGGTGGAGCACGGCGCCGACGCGGCCGCGGGCCTGGCCCGGCTACGGACCTGCCGGCCCGACGTGGTGGTGCTGGACGTGATGCTGCCGGACCTCGACGGCTTCGAGGTGCTGCGCAGGATCCGGGCCGGCTCGCAGGTGCCGGTGGTGATGCTCACCGCGCGGGGTGAGGACACCGATCGCATCGTCGGCCTCGAGCTCGGGGCCGACGATTATCTGCCCAAGCCGTTCAACCCGCGCGAGCTGGTGGCTCGGCTGGCGGCGGTGCTGCGGCGGGGCGCGCCGGCGAAGCCGGAGGCGCGACGGGTGCTGCGCTTCGGGTCGCTGGAGATCGACCGCGACGAGCGGGTGGTGCGGCTGGGAGGAGAGGCGCGGGCGCTGACGGGGCATCAGTTCGAGCTGCTGTGGGCGCTGGCTGAGAGCGCGGGGCGGGTGCTGTCGCGGACGCAGCTGATGGAGCGGGTGCGCGGCGACGAGTTCGATCCGCTGGACCGCAGCATCGACGTGCACATCTCGCGGATCCGTGCGGCGATCGAGGAGGATCCGCAGCATCCGCAGCGGATCGTGACGGTGCGGGGCGCGGGCTATGTGTTCGCGGTCGGCGATCGGAGGGGCTGATGCGGCGGCTGTATCTGCAGATCTACCTCGCGTTCCTCGGCATCGTCGCGGTGGTGGTCGCGCTCGTGCTGGTGGCGGGTCAGGTCGTGTTGTACTTGCACCCGAGCGAGAGCCCGCGGATCGAGGCGGCGGCGGCGATGCTGGCGGAGCAGCTGCCGGCGGACGCAGGCGAGCAGGCGGCGCTGCTGGCTCGACTGGGCGCGCGCATGCGGGTGACGCTGGAGCTGCGCGACACGGACGGGCGACGGCTCGCGGGCAGCGGGGCGGCCGAGTTGCCGGCGCCGCAGCTGGGCGGTCCGGCGACGCAGTGGTTTCGCGGGGAGGATGGGCCGGCGGTGGTCGTGCGGCTGGCGGACGGGCGCTGGCTGGGGGCGGTGTTCGAGTCGGATGAAGAGCGTCGTTTCCTGGCGCACTTCGCGATGATGCTGGCGTTGATCGTGGCGAGCGTGGGGCTGCTGTGTCTGCCGCTGGCGCGACGGATCACGCGGCGGATCGAGGAGCTGCGGCGCGGGGCCGAGGGGCTGGCGGCTGGGGCGCTCGGGACACGCGTGCAGGTGGTCGGGCGCGACGAGGTGGCCGGGCTCGCGGCCGAGTTCAACCGCGCGGCGGAGCGGATCGAGGGGCTGGTGGCGGGGCAGCAGCGCATGCTGGCCAGCGCGTCGCACGAGCTGCGTTCGCCGCTGGCGCGCCTGCGGATGGCGGTCGAGTTGTTGGCCGAGGCGGCGCCGGAGCAGCGCGCGCTGGCCAGCGAGGCCGGGCGCGACATCGAGGAGCTCGATACGCTGGTCGGCGAGCTGCTGCTGGCCAGCCGCCTCGAAGCGCGGCCGCCGGTGCGCGAGCCGGTCGACCTGGCGGCGTTGATGGCCGAGGAGGCGCAGCGAGCTGGCGCGAAGGACATGTCCTCGGGGCCAGCCATGATCCAGGGCGACGGCGCTGCGCTGCGCCGGCTGCTGCGCAACCTGTTCGAGAACGCGGCGCGACACGGGCGACCGCCGGTGGAGGCGCGGGTCGAGGCGAGCGCGGGTGGGCTGCGGATCTGCGTCGAGGACCGCGGGCCGGGGGTGCCGGAGGCGGAGCGTGAGCGCATCTTCGCGGCGTTTTACCGCCCGGCGGGGCACCGCGAGGGCGACGGCGGGGTCGGGCTCGGGCTGTCGCTGGTGCGGCAGATCGCGGAGCGGCACGGAGGCACGGCCCGCTGCGAGGCGCGGGCGGGCGGCGGGAGCTCCTTTGTGATCGTGTTGCCGCGCTGAGGGCCGGGTCGGCGTCACTTGGCGACGAGGTCGAGGGTGATGGTGCCCTTCCGGACCTCGTTGCCCATGACGTCAGGGCCGACGGGATCGATGACGCAGACGTACCACAGGCCGCCGCCGAGCGTGTCGAGGAGCGCCTTGGGCTCGTAAGGGTCGGCGTTGCTGCCGGCGTCGGGGGTGATCTGGCAGCCAGGTTTGTCGCAGAGCAGGCTGGCGACGCCCTCGCCGACGGACTCGGCGGGGCCGGGCATGTTGAGGCCGTCGGTGCGGAAGATCAGGTGGTTGGCGGCCGTGAGGTTGGCGTCGTGGCCACCGGCCAGGCTGTCGAAGGGGCCATTCTCGGCGTAGCCGGGGCGGCTCATGAGCAGGACGGTCTGGGTCTCCATGCCGCGGACGTGGGTGAGGAAGACTTCGAGGTGGCCGACCGTCGGGTGGACGATCGGGAGGTCGACGACGATGTTGTAGAGCACCCGCGGGTATTCGGGGGCCAGCAGGGTGTCGAACTTGAGGCACTCCTGGTTGAGGTTGATGTCCGCCAGCTTGGTCGCCTTGAGGATCGGGCGGGACACCTGCGCGGCCTGCATGAGGATGCGGCTGAGGGTCTTGCAGGTCTGGGTGCAGAGCGGGTCGTCGGCGAACTTGGGCTCGCAGTCCTCGAGCAGGCCGCCCTTCGGATCGCCCTTCAGGTTGACGTCCTTGTCGCCGCACGCGGCGATCGCCTGGCAGTCGCCGCGGCAGTCGTCGCCGTCGTCGCTGTTGGCGTCGTCGCAGGCCTCGGTGGCCGCGTGGACGAAGCCGTCGCCGCAGGCCGCCGCGGCGCACTGGGAGGTGCAGTCGTCGGTGTCATCGGCGTTGGCGTCGTCGCAGGCCTCGATGCCGGCGCGCACGAAGCCGTCGCCGCAGATCGCCTCGAGGCACAGGGCGGTGCAGTTGTCGGTGTTGTCGTCGTTGCCGTCGTCGCAGTCTTCGCCGGCATCGATGACGCCGTCGCCGCAGCTCGGGCCGGGTCCTGTCGATCCGCCGGTGCTGCCGGTCGTCGGGTTCGTGGTCGTCTGGTCGCCGGTGCTCGTGGTGGTGGTCGACGTCGGGCCGCCGCTGGTAGGGTCGGCGTTGGTGGTATCGGTCGTGCTGCTGGTGACTCCGCTGGTGGAGCCCTCGCTGCCGAAGCCGGAGGTGGCGAAGCTGCAGCTGG
>JBGAUO010000078.1:0-20683 GCA_044228605.1 Nannocystis sp.
GGCCTGGGGGCGCCCGCGAGGGCTCCGCAGGCGTCGGGCCTGGGGACGCCCGCGAGGGCTCCGCGGGCTGCGGGCCCGGGGACACCCGCGAGGGCTCCGCGGGCGTCGGGCCCGGGGACGCCCGCGAGGGCTCCGCGGGCTTCGGGCCTGGGGGCGCCCGCGAGGACTCCGCGGCCGGCGAGGGGGATCGCCGGGGGGATGGTCCGGGCGGTCGCGGCCATCCGGGCGGGCGTGGCCAGGCGGGTGTTTGCCAGCCATCGACTGGGAGGCCAGGACCCGGCGTGCTGGCGACCTTGCGTCGCGGCCGCGGTTCGGGATCTCTGGACCTCAGCCCGTTAACGATCCCGCCGATGATCAGTCCTCCCGCGATGCCGCTGATCACACCGATCGCTATACCGGCGATCGCCTCCTTGGTCTCCGAGTTGTCCCGCGCGTCCGCCATCAGGACAGCATAGAAGAGACCTGTAAGCCGCTCAAGATGCGGGAGCGCGCGGCGGGCGTGCTGATCGCTGACCGACGTCTAGCTGCGATCATGCGGCGATCCGAAACAACGTCGCCAGTCTTCGGCGATCGCCACGCTGGCGGCAGCGTTCAGGTCCACGCCGCGGAACTCGGCGAGCTGCCGCAGCTTCGCATCGAGCTGCGGTGACAGACGGATCACCCGTTGCGCGCGGTCTTCCTTCGGCGGTCGGCCTTGGCCGCCCTGCGCACGCGCGCGCGGAGTCCGGCCGCGTGGCTTGGTCTCGTCGGCCTCGCCCGTGCCCTCGTCGGAGCGTGATTGGGGTGACGTGTTCGAGCGGCGCCTGGCTGCGCGGAGCGGCGGGCCCGCGTCGTCGTCGTCCCCTACGTCGTCGGGAGATCGACGCGCCGACTGCGTCGGCGTGCTCGGCGGCTTCGGAGCCTCCTGCCTCATCTTCTCGAGTTCATGCAGCGCCTCTGGGCTGGCGCCCGGTGGTGCGTGGGTACCCGGGAAGGGCTGGGGGTTGAAGGATGGGCCACGCCCCATCAACGTTTCTCCTCGGGGAATCCAGCCCGCTTGAGGATCGCGTCGCAGAGCCCGACCATCAAGTGATGGGCGGCCGTCCCCTTGCCATGGGGCACGTCCCACACCGGCCTGTAGTACGCCTGGGTCCGAAACGCTGCGGGGCTGTGTGGGATGACTTCCGGGTGATATTCGACGTCCGGGATGAGCCTTGTGGCCTCCTGCAAGCCGCGGAGGGTGTTGATGCCCCCCGCATCCGCCCCGTAGAAGACGACGTAGCATGGCGCCTTCTCAGTCATCGCCGGCACGACCTCGGCGAGGGACTCGATCGCGGTGCGGTTGTCGACGGGACAGATCCAGAGGTCTGGGGTGACGATGGCCGGGATGCCTGCCTCGGGAGGAGTGTCGATGACCACGAGGGGAAAGCCGCCCGTTGCGCTCGCAGGCGGCTGTTCCATCGGCGAGTAGAGCGCGGTGATGTTCCCGCGCTTGCTCGGCTTGCTCGGGTCGAGCTGCCGCTCGTCGCTGTACCAGCGCATCAGGTCGCCCTGGCGGTCGAGTGTGACCATGAGGCTTGGGATGCCGCGCTGATCGGCGCGGAGCCCGAGGTGTGCGCTGATCGTGGTCTTCCCGATGCCGCCCTTGTGGTTGTGGACTCCGATGATCACAAACGTCTCCTTTTCAGATCGCTACCAGCGATCACCTTGATATCCGGAAGACGCGGGGCTCACAAGACGACGGATCCGAGCGATGGCCCTTGGCGCACGCGACGGCGGGCTCATCCGCGCTGCGCGACGGCACGCCACCCGCAGACACGCTGCATCCTGCGCGTCGCCTGCCTACATAACCCGCGCTTCCTTGGCCAGCCCTCGTGCACGCGAGCTGTCGCGCGAGCGTCGAGCGGTGGCCCTCGGCGCCGTTGAGACTGGTGACGATGATGCGCGGTCTCTGCGATCCTCCACCCTTCATCCACGCGCACCCACGAATTCTCCAGCGTGCTCCAGTCGTCATCCACGCTGCACCCACGTGCGTCGTGTGCGGCATCGGGCACGCCGCCGCATCGGGCCGCAGTCGTGACCGGCCCCCCGCCCCCAACGGCATTCTCCAGATATCAGTGTGATCGCGGGTAGCGATCAGAAATGGACCGGGCCCCAACCCGCCGCGTCGTTCTCCAGATATCAGAGTGATCGCTGGTAGCGATCAGAAATGACCAGGCCCCACGGCCCCCGCGTCGTTTCTCCTGGTATCAGGGTGATCGCTGGTAGCGATCGGAAATGACCGGACCATGCAGCCCGACGCGTCGTTCACCTGATATCAGAGTGATCGCTGGTAGCGATCAGAAATGACCGGACCATGCAGCCCCCCGCGAGGCTCGCCAGATATCAGAGTGATCGCTGGTAGAGATCAGAAATGACCGGACCACACAGCCCCCCGCGTCGTTCGCCTGATATCAAGGTGATCGCTGGTTGCTATCAGAAATGGTTGGCTCGCGGCACAGGCGAATGAGGCGCTTTGTGTGCAGGACGGCAGGCAACGCCGTGTCAGATGCGTGCCGCATCCTGCGGCGCCGCGTCCGTGTCGCATCCCGCGGCGCCTGGTCCGTACCGCGTCCCGCGGCGCCGGGTCGGTGTCGCATCCGCGGCGCCGCGTGCGTGTCGCGCCGCGTGGCGCCGCGTGGCGCCGCGTGCGTGTCGCATCGCGGCACCGCGTGCGTGTCGCATCCCGCTGCGCCGCGTGCGTGTCGTATCCCGCGGCGCCGTGTCCGTGTCCCGCGGCGCCGCGTATGACATCACGGCGGCGCCGTGCCGGCGCCGTGTCCGACGCGTGCGCCAGCGAGGCGGCGGGTCGCCGCTTGCATACCGAGGGTAGCGATCAGAATGCCTGGCCGCCGCACGCGACGCCCGGCGCCGCGCGACGGGCGGTGCGTCGCTCGGCGAGGGCGACGGGTCAGCCGACCCGCGCGTATCCGATACGGGGGCTCGGGCGATGGCTGGCGCGCGGAACCACTGGTCGGCGACGCGGGCCGTTGTGTTGCTCGACGTGCGAGCTGTTGCGGCGTGCGAGCGCGCGGCAGGCGAGCGTGCGGTGTCGGGCGAGCCGCGGTGTTGCTCGGCGCGCGAGGTGTTGCTCCAGGCGAGCGCGCGGCGTCGGGCCGCGGTGTCGCTCGGCGTGCGAGCTGTTGCTTAACTCGCAAGCTATTGCGCCGGCCGAGAGCGCGGCGTCGGGTGAGCCGCGGTGTTGCTCGGCGCGCGCGCGGCGTTGGACGAGCCGCGGTGAGGCGAGCGACGAGGAGTCCTGCACCATGGCCGGCGCCACCAGTGCGAGAGTCACGAGGAGCGCAGAGACCATCGCTGAAGCATGCGTCTGGGGCCGACCCGTAGGCAACAGATCGCGATCAGCACGGGACACAGCCTCGAGCGGAAGGCTGTCACCGCAGTGTGAGGCGGATCTGCACGGGTCCGGCAGTCTCGCTCACCGGGAAGCGGACACCCCGGAGGCTCCGTTGGACGCAGCCATGCCAGGGGTAGTCAGGATCGTCCGGCGCGGGTGCATGGTGGTTGAGCGCCTTGACGACGCCGCGGCCACGAACGATCTCGAGGTCCGCGGTCACGGAGGGCGGGACGTCCTTGCAGGTGCGGAGGGTTGGTACAGCGTCCTGTGCCGCCGCAGTCGCTTCGGTCGACGTCACTGCGCCGCGCCGCGAACGTGGGCCGGTCATGTCGCGCTTCGGGGCTGGTGGTGGAGGTTTCTCCACCACCAACGCCGGCAGAGCGGGCGCAGCGTCGTCCGCGGCGACTACCGGCAGCTCGCACACCTCTGCGTCGCACGCTGGCTCGCTCGGCTCGCTCGGCTCGCTCGGCTCGCTCGGCTCGCTCGGCTCGCTCGGCTTGCTCGGCTCGAGCGTCGCCTCGATCGTCGGTAGGGCCGTCAGGGCCGTCGCATCCCGGCCGGGGTCGACTTCGTCGCGCGCCACCGTCGCACGGCCGATCATGAGGCACGCGGCTGCCGTGAGCCCGAGAGTCCACACGCCCACGCTGTGCCGTGCTCGGCCGGCTGGTGGGGGCACAGCGACGACGTCGCGCCGGCCGCTCGACGCCGCCGCCGCGGTGTCCGTCGTGGGGATAGGCAGCGAGGCGGTGCCCGCAGTCACGGTGTCGGCCACGGCGACAGACACAGGCTCGATTGTTCGATCGCCCGCGGGCGCGAAGGGCCCTGCATCGTTGCCCGGCTCGTCCCTGGCCTCGTCTTCGGCGAGCTCGGCGGCGAGTTCCTCCTGCTCGTCGTCCAGGGTGGTCAGGATCCTGGCGAGCCCGGGGCGCATGTCCGGGCGGGGGTTCAGCATCGCCAGCAGCAAACCCTCGCGCCCGCGCGGGCACGCCGGACACACCCTGCGCGCGGGCGTCGGTTCGCCGCCCGACACAGGGAACGGCCGCTTGCCGGTCAGCAGGCGGTAGAGCAGGAGGCCGAGCGCGTATACATCGCTGGCCGCGGAGAACGCCGCGCCCGCGCGCACTTCGGGCGCCGCGTAGTCCATGTTCTGCAAGCGCTTGTCGTGCTTCGGCTGCGGCCGTTCCTCGGGAGGCGTGGCCCAGCGTTCGGTCAGGGCCGCGTAGAATTCGGGAGACACCTGCGCCTGATCGAAGTCGAAGATCGACGCGCGCAGCGGCTCGCGGGCGATCAGCACGTTGCCCGGATGCAGGTCGCGGTAGACGACGCCGGCGGCGTGTACCGCCGCGAGCGCCCCGGCGAGTTGGAGGCCGACCGCGATCGTCTCGTCGGGGCGGAGGTGGTTGTCCGGGCGCACGAACACCGTCGCGGGCGCGCCGGGGCACAGCTCCGTCACCGCGAAGGACTGATCGTCGTGGACCCCGAAGTGCAGGATCCGGGGGATGTTCGCGTGGCACAGCGCGGACAGCACCTTGGCGGCGAGACGGAAGCGGATCGCGTCGTCCTCGCTCGGCTCCGCGTCCCGCAGGACCTTGACCGCGACCTCGCGGGACAGCGCGCGATCGGAGGCACGGAAGACCACTGCACTCGCGCCGACCCCGAGCACCTCGAGCCGATCGTAGCTGCCGCCGAACAGGTGGGGCGAGCGCTGCCGCGGGTGTGCAGCGAGGATCGCCTCGAGGCCGCGTCGCATGTGATCTGCGGAGGGCAGACGCTCGTCCACGTCGGCCGCGAACGCGGCTTGAAGCAGCCGCGACAGCTCGTCGGGAGCGTCACTCGCGGGGCACACCTCGCGGATCGGCCGGCCGCCGGTCGCTTGCGGTAGGAGCTGCGTGCAGAGCTGGTAGAGCGTCACGCCCAGCGAGTAGACGTCGAGTCGGGGCTCGGCGGGGCACTGCCCGGCTTCGGGCGGCAGGTACGTCGGCGTGCCGATCGGGTGACCGAGTTGGGTCTGGTGGCGGGCCGGCTGGTCCGGGGTGAAGCGCGCGTCTTGGGCATCCTGGAACGGCGCGCCGACCCGTGCGAGGCCCAGATCGATCAGCTTGGCGACCGTGCGATCGTCCTCCGTCGTCAGCATGATGTTGTCGGGCTTGAGATCGCGGTGGACGATCCCCGCGGCGTGCAGCGCATGCACGGCGCCCGCGATCTGGCCCCCGAACACCGCCACGTCGCGCCAGGCCATGGGCCCGCGCGCGAGGCGTACCGACAGCGACTCGCCTTCGAGGTACTCGAGCGCCATGTACGGCTGGCCGTCTGGCGCCTTGCCGACGTCGACCGCACGCACGATGAACGGGTGCTTGAGGTTGCTGAGCACCACGCCCTCGACACCGAAACGGCGACACGACTCGGGGCTGCGCGAGCGCAGGATCTTGATCGCCACGTGGGCCTTGCGGGACAGGTCCTTGGCCAGGAACACGTCCGCCATGCCGCCCTTGGCGAGGCGCCGGAGGATCTTGTGACGGCGGCCGATCAGCTCGCCGACCATGTCGGCGCCGACTTCCTTGTAGATGGGCCAGCCCTTGGCCGTGGGGTGAGACGAAGGGGACGTGGCGCTGTCCATCGTCCCCAAGCCTGCCACAACCCGGGTGCCGCGAGGTCCCCCCTCGTGCCCTGGCATCTTCTCGCTACCCCGTCGGTGCGCTACAAGGGAGACCATGCTGGCCCTCGCCTCCCTGCTCGCCGTGGCCCTCGTGGACCCTGTCACACGGCCGTTGTCGCCGACGGCCGACAACGATGCGATCTACGCCGAGATCGCAGCCAGCAACCCGGCGCTCACCGACTCGCCCGCGTCGCTCGAGCGGCTCCTGGCCGCGACGCAGCTCGCGGACGAGAAGCTGCGCGAGGCGGCCGACGCCGATGCGACGTCCGACCTCCTCATGCTCACGGTGGGTGGGCTCAAGGTCGCCTACCAGCGCACCGGCGAAGCACTGCACCTGTGTCGGTTGATCGACGCGGCGGATCATGTGCTGGCGCGAGAGAGCATCCCGCCGGTGCTGTCCGCGGCGGCGACGGACTTTCGCACCGAGGCGCGCGAGAGTCTCGGTGCGAGACCCTGCGAGCAAGCCCCGAGCGGGAAGACGGACAGCCCGCCGCCGACCGAAGTAAAGCCGGATGCCGCTCTCGTCGGCCCTGTGGAGTCCCCCATCGCCCGCCCCGTCGCACGGCCCCCGGTCGATCACCGCCGCGTCCGGGCAGGTCTGGCAACGCTTGTCCCCGGCCTTGTGTTGTTCGCGCCGATGGCCGGTCTGCTGGCCTACCGAGCGCACGGCGAGGGCACGCTCGCGGGGATCCGCGAGGACAGCAAGGGCCGCACGCTGACGCAGCAGGAACAGGACGACTCGGCGGCGCTCGGCCGACGTTACACGGCGACTACGGCTGGGGCCGTCGCTCTCGGGGTGACGGGCGCCGTACTCGTCGTGACCGGCGTATCGCTGCTGGCGACCGGCGCACGGCAGCGCCGGATGGCGGTCGCTCCGTGGGGGGCACGAGGCATCGGCGGCCTCGCCCTCGGATGGAGGTTCTGACCATGCGCGAATTCGTCTTTTCCGCTACCGTGGCACCCATGCGCCGTCTGTCCCTCGCCGCCCTCGTCCTCGCGGGGTGTACCTCCCCGCAGTACCAGGCGCTCCTGGAAGAACACGCGGACGATGTGGGCTCGGAGGACGTCTCGAGCGGCGACGGGCAGCCCGCGACCACGGGCGACACGTCGCCCGCGAGCACAGGCCCGACCGGCAGCGACAGCGCGGGCGTGTCGGCGACCGACGCTGACACGGCCGCCGATACGACGACGGCCGACAGCACGACCGACAGCGGCGCCGCGACAGACACCGCCGACGGCCCGCCCGTGGTCGATCCCGAGAAGCCGAAGATCGTCACGGTGGACCTGCCGGCGAAGGTCTACGCGGCCGGTCCCGTGAAGCTCGCCGTGCAGACCGAGCACACCGGGGCGGTGCACGTGACGCTTGACGGCGCCGATGCGGGCGAGCTGATCGCGGCGGGCGGCGGGCTGTTCACCGGCGCCCTGGCGGTCCACGGCGCGATCGACAACGGCTCACACAGCGTCGAGATCATCGCCAAGCAAGGCCCCTACGAGGACAGCCGCCCGGCCATGTACGTGGTCTCGACGCCCGAGCCTGGCACCGAGGCGTGGTCGCAGGCCGGGCCCGTTGCCAGCCGCACGAACCGCGTGGCTGTCACGCCCGCGGGAGACTTGATCGAGGTCGGCCAGACCGAGATCGGCGGCGTGCCGCGGCCGACGATCCGCAAGCGATCAGGCGTCACCGGGACGGAGCTGTGGCCCGAGGGCACGATCACGCTCGACACGCGCGAGGGCGCCGTGGTTGACGTCGCCATGCTGCCGGACGGACGCATGTGGGTCGCCATGAACGTCCACGCGCCGAACACTGACCCGCTGCCGCGGATCGTCCTGCTCGACGCGGACGGCCACGAGGTCGGGATCGAAGCCCCGGGAACCATTGGCCGGGTGGTCCGGGCGCTCGCAGCAGACGCGGACGGGGGCTGCTTCGCCGTGGGTCTCGCCGGAGTCATGGGGGACTGGGACATCGCGTTCTGGGCCGTCGACGAAGCGGGCGTGCAGACGCTCGGCGACACCTACGACTACACCGATGGCAAGCATCTGCCTCACAGCTTCGTGGACTTCGCCACCGACGTTCTGATCGACGGCGACGTCGCCTGGATCGTCGGCGCGAGCAAGGGGAAGCACGACAACAACGTCAAGAACAACTTTCTGCGCGGCGTCCTCGTGCCGATGGACCTCCACACTGGCAAGATCGCTGGACCCGTGATCGTCGCGCCAACGGTCAATCCCTGGCTTCAGAGCGCCTTTTTCGGTGCTGCACTTGGCTCCGATGGCATCGTCGTGACCGGCTACGGGTGCGACGAGACCTGCTCGAAGTACCGGATCGAGACATCACGCTACTCCGCCGACGGCGAGCGCACGTGGTTCGCGCCGGAGCTGTCGAACAGCGGCCTTGCCTACGGCAACGACGTCGCGCTCGACAGCCAAGGGCGTGCGCTCGTCGCGGGCGCGGTGACACAGAACAGCAAGCTACGCGGCTACGTGTTCGGCCGCGAGGTTGGCGTGGACGGACCGATCCTGCTCGATCACTGGTACCCGGGCGCAGGGCCCTCCGAGGCGCTGGGCATCGTCCGGGACAGCTACGATCGAATCTTCCCCGCCGGCTACATCACCGTCAGCGGCAAGACGCAGGCCCAGATCACGTTGATCCACGGGTAGCTCGCAGGGCGCAGCGCACTTACGACGGGCGGATTACTGCGGGATGAAGCTCCCGCACGCCTCGCCGATCTTAGCGGCGGCCTTTTCGAAGAACGGGGCGTAACTGGGCGCACAGGTGTCGCCTACCTCGTGGTAAGGGAACCTCGACAGCAGATCCGCGAAGGTGAGCGGACCGCCCTCATCGTAAGCACACCCGGGCACCATGGGCTCGCCTTCCTTAAGATGCTGCGGCACAACCGCGAGCATGACGACGGCGCTCGCGTCCTTCTTGGCCGCGACGATCGCCTCGTACTGCGTCTTCGCGTAGGACTTCGACTTGATGTCCGCGTTGTCCATGATCAGTACGACGACGAGCAACGCGTCCTCGCGCAAGAAACCCTCGTTGCAGCCCTTGGGGCCGTTGAGCTTGGCAGACAGCGCGCCGATCATCGCGTCGCCCAGCGGCGGGTCTGCGCCGGACGTGCCGACCTTGGCGATGCACTCGAACGCGCCCGCTATGTTCGGATCGTCGCCGACGATGTAGCGGTTGCCGCCGTGCAGGTCGCACACCTTGTTCGCCGCGAACCCGCCGGTGTTGAACGTCAGGCCGGCGCCGAGCACCTCGTCGCACTCGGTCACAAGGTCCTTGTACGTGGTGCAGTCGTAGTCCTCGGCGTCCGGGCCGCAGGTCGGCCAGTAGTCTGAGCACCCGCCATCGCCGCCTTCGCACACGTACTTTCCCGGCCAGATGCCGTCCGGATTCGCCGTCATGATGTGGACGTCAAAGCCCTCGAGCGTCTGCTCGATCGTGTCGATGAAGCCCGGGAAGCTGGCGAGGAGTTGCTCCTGCTCGGTGTCCATCGTGCCGAGCCGCGAGATCAGGAACAGCACGTCCACCTTGCCCTTGCAGCCCGGCGGCTGGACGGGCCCGAAGTCCATCGCGGACCCGACGTCGCGCAGGATCCCCGTGGTCGAGCTGCCGGAGCTGCCGGCCGAGTCGTCCGCCGGCTTGGTCGACGTCGTGTCGGCGCCGGTCGAGCTGCCGCTCGTCGACGTGGACACGCTGGTGAGGCCCGGTCCGGTCGAGAGTCCAGACTGCGCCGCGTCCCCGCAAGCTGCGAGGACTAGAGCGGCGAGGAGCGGCGCGCGCGTCACCCTGCAAGCCTAGTCCGCGCTGCACCGGCTGTCAGCTCGAAATTGACCGCGCCCCGTGACGTGCCCTCGGCGGTGTCGACCGCACGAAATGCTGCGCCGAGAGCAACAGCTCGCGCGCCGAGCAACACCCCGCTTGCTGTCTTTGGCGGGGTGAACTTTGGGATCGCCTATCGGTCCGGACGGGCGTCGGGCTGGCTGGGGGCGCGCGAGCCCGTTGCTCGGCGCGCGAGCCGTTGCTCCGCGGGTCGGGCCGGCCGAACCGTTGCTCGGCGCGCGAGCCGTTGCTCCGCGAGCCCGTGGTGTTGGGTTGGTTGCGGGCGCGCGAGTTGTTGCTCCACGGGCTTGCGCAGCGTCGGGCCGGCCGCGCTGTTGCTCGGCGCGCCGCCTTCGACGTGCTGCCGCCTCGTAGCCTTTATTGCTCGACGCCAGTTACGAGGCGATAGTTGAGCGTGTCGTTGTTCGAAGTATTGCTTCCTGCCGCCAAGGGCCACCCTTGTGTACTGAGCTGCGTGTAACCGACGAGGGGTGACGCTACGACCCATCCGTCGGTCGCCGCGCTGTCGACGAGAGTGAAACTATTGCCTTGAACGGATCCTCCCGAAACGAACGTGGCAAGGTGTGTCTCGCTCTCGAAAGCACCTTCTCTTGTGTCGGTGGCAATTGTTGGTGCACCGTTCGCGAAGCGCATCGAATTCGACGGTGCGCACATTGGATCCCATACTACACTGCTGAAAACCCAGGATCCTCCATTTTGCATGGAGCCTTCGACCCAACCTGCACACGTGCCCAAGAAAAGGCCCCCCGATGTAGTCACCGGGATCGAGCAATTCGTTGTGTTCCCGTTGAGGACACACGTCGGCGTGCCGATGTCTGTGACATGGAAAATGGGACCGGCGGGCAAAAACGTGGCGCCCTGAGCACCGGTGCTCATATTGACAAATCTGGCGGTCAGCTGGTAGTCATAGTCTCCATAGACAACGAGGAAACGCCCTGCATTATGGTCGACCCCGACCCCGATCCCTGTCTTTGGTCGCCATCCAAATGTCAGGCCAGCAATGAGTCCTGCGTGGGTATGAACCGTTGAACCGAAGTTTCGAATCGCGAAACGTACACCAAGATCCCAGCTGCTGTTGAGTTCCCCATCGTACCAAGCCATCATCACACGAATATCACTATTGTTGTTGGTACCGGGCGGGGACCCGAAGTTGACCGCCACGCTGTCAAAGGTTTTTGCGGTTGGGAAGTTCGGGGGGTATGTGAGAACTGTATGGTCAAAGTTGTACCCCGCTCCAAACAGGCCGGTCGTGAATGAGACACGATCTGCCGAGTTGGTGTATCCGATCACTGTATATCGAGAGTCCTCGTCGTGAGCGTTGGTGGTGCTCGGTGGAGTGTTGGTCCGAAAGGAAGGACTGCCAGAGAACAGCCCCCAGGAGAGATTCGCGGCATTGACTGCGGCGGATTGAACGAATGTCTTCTCTCCAAGATAAAGATCTCGCTCGGGAATTCCAGACCAGAGATCGCGAAGGTTCTCAATGTCAACAGCACGCGCGCGCCGGCGATACTGCCGCAGCCCGCCGGTCGCGTTTTTAGGATTCATCACACTGTTGTTATACAGACATCCAGGCTCCGTCCCATCGGTGTGCTTCAAACCAAGCACGTGGCCGAACTCGTGGAACACCGTCCCGTACAGGTCAGTAGGGCCATTGGAATCGTCGTTTACAAATGCGGGATACGTCGCCCAATCTTTCGACTTGCAAGAACTTGGAGTAATCCGCACACGGCCCTTAAAATCGGTATTGCTGCCGTTGCAGAGAGGGTCCGTGCAGAACTCCGTCGCAGCATTATCGTCGCAATTCGGGAGGACTGACACGAACACCGCACTTTGGTTGGGAAGCGCAGCGTCCAAAGTCGGATAATTATCATTGGCAACGACAATTTCTCCCACGAGGACGAGAGGCTTGATCTCGGCGGAGGCACGATTCCAATTGGCGATCGCATCTTGAACAGCGGCTCGTACCACTGCACGATTGGCGGCGGCCATCGTCAGTGATCCGGAGTAGAGCGCAGAGCTACATCGGTTGGGACCAAGCTTCAGGGGATCGACGTTACAGGTATCAGCCGCGGTTCCGCCGGTGTTGACGATGTAGACGTTGATCGGGAGATTACCCGATGCGGGCTCGACAGCTCCAAGATCGTTGTTGATCCACCGGTTCCGCCTATTAGTATCGATACAAGCGGGATCCGCGCTGGCGGTGGATGCAAATAGCCAGATGCTGGTGCAGATGCTGGCGCTTGCAAGCGATTTGATGTTCGTGTTCATATGAAGGAGTCCTTCTCGAGTCTCACTTGTTGAGTAGTTCACTGAGTTCGGCTGGTGTCAAGGACACCTCGCTCCCAAATTGGGCGACCCCTTCGCCAAGAGGTTGCATTGGCCCAGAGCGCTGGCAAGTCTTGTCCTTTCCGAATCTTAAAAATGCAATGTACTCGCCTCCATTGGGCAACTCTATATATTCTGAGGTCGTCATCTCGACCCCCTCGATGATTCCACCCGGAACTGTCAATTTGCACGTGCTGAACGACGCACCATGAACAGTGCCTGTCGATGACAATTCATAGACGGTGTGTGCGTAATCCCCCTTAATCGCAGGGGGCAGAACCTCTCGCCCCAAGACTTTGACGACAGCGACGACGTCAGCGGCCTTAGATTCCGCGCGGAGAGCATCTTTCACAATCTTTACTGAGTCGAAAGGTTCATCGTCTTGAATCGGCTCTGGCTCCGCCTGCTCGCCGAGTCGTTTCTCCACCTGGTTTGGACTACTGTTCTCATCCTCGTCGGGCGCAGATGTATCGCAACCCACCAGGCCAAGAACAAACAGCATTATAGCTCGGGCTTTCATTATACAGCCCTAACTGTGGGCTGTTCTTGAGTCAAGAGATATTTTCGCTCAGCGTGGCGTTTTGGCGCGCGGCGGTGTACCGAGAAGGGCGCAGATCTGCACATTTTGCTGGAACGGTAGCAGCGGAGATACCAAGGCTGGTTGTTCCTTGCATCAAGTGGTCGATGCCCGCCAGTGAGCCGAGCACTCGGTCACCTTCGACGACGGTCGTCCCACGTATGCATGCAATCTCCGCTGGAGGGCACGGCCGGCAAGCCTTCGCCTCGCGTGTAAGGCTTCTCACGCAGGCTGACGACCGGACCCAGTCCGCGATGATAGAATCCGCGCGCGATGGCAGACACCCCGGACACCCCCGAGCTGGTCTCCACAGCCGGGACACGGCAAGGACCCGCTCGCCGGGACATCCTTGCGGGCGTGCTCGTCATGCTATGTTGGGTCGTCCCAATCGCGGAGGGTGCATTGAATGCAGCCCCGAACGCCGCCTGGCCGCTCTTCATCCGCGACACGGGCACGATCTCCTGCCTGTTCAGAAGCCGCCCCGAGGGGCGGAGCTTCTTTTACTTACAGACCCGCCGCGACCGCGAGGAATGGCGCTTCTGGGACGAGCACGAGTATTTCCCGATGGAGCCCTTCGGCCACCGGACACGCTTCGACCGCTTCATGGAGCGCTGGGGCAGCCGCAACCTGCCCGCGCGTGACGACCTGGTCCGCTGGCTGATCGCCCGTGACCGCGAACTCCACCCGGACCTGTCACCGATCCTCTCGGTCCGCTTTCTCGTCGCCACCCAGGCGATCCGCGCCGATCAGCCGCCGCGCGGGCACTGGCAGAAACCCGATCCGACCCGCCTCCTGCGGCCCCCGAAGCTCGACAGCATCCACACCACCGGCCAGGCGGGGCGACGCCCATGAGCCCCCGTGCCATCGCCGACCTCGCGTTGCGCTGGTCGTTTTATCCGGTCGACGCTGTCCGTTTGCTCACATTTCGCCTCCTCTTCGCTCACGCCCTCCTTATCTACATACTCTTCCGCTGGCGCCACGCCGAGGAGTGGCTCACCGCTGCCGGCTACCATCCCTCCGGCGCGGTCACGGGCGGCCTCCAGCAGCCCGTTCCGCTCCTCCCCGCGACCGCCCTGCCATGGTTCGGCCTCGCCTACTTCGCCGCGATACTCGCCTTGATCCTCGGCCTGCGCCCGCGCCTCGCGCTGTGGGCCGTCCTCGCCGGTACCGTCTACGTCACCGCCGCCGACCGCCTCGCTGCCTTTACCATCAACAAGCTGTTTGTCGCTGGCCTCTTGATCCTCGCCCTCGCCCCCCCGATCACCACCAGCACGGACGGCTCCGTGCAGATCCGCTCCGCCTGGCCCCTGCGCGTCCTGCAGGCCACGTTTGTCCTGCAGATGTTCGGCGCTGGCATCTGCAAGGTCCGCTTCGGCGCCTGGATCGGCCACAGCGACACCCTGTGGCACCAGGTCCAGATCGCCTTCATGACCGATATCGCCGCCTGGATGGTCCGGGAATTGCCCATGTGGTTGTGGGCCATCCTGCAGCACCTTGCGCTCGGCTTCGAGCTCGCCGCCCCGCTCCTATTCATGGTCCGCCGCCTGCGCCCGCTCGGCTATCTCATGGGCCTGGGCATGCTCGCCACCATCTCACTCACGATGTACGAGCTCATCTTCTTCGCCCTGCAGATCGGCTGCTTCTTCGTGCTCTTCGTTGAACCGACACGGCTCTATCGCCTACGCGCCGCCCTCCTCCGGCGCCTCGGCTGAGGGCTTCGCCCACTTCGGTCTCGACCGATGCGTTCAACAGCGCAGCGAAAATGCGATCCTCCACTACTACAAGAGCGGCATCCCGACATCGTGAATGTCGAGAACGGACCCACCGGCGGGGACACGGCCTACTCACGAGCGCCGCCGCAGGCGAATCTACGGGTCGCCCCAATCCGTTGGGCGAGGTCGCCTGGAGGACGCCGGCTCGGTCACCTTCGACATAGGCGAGGGCGCCGGCCCGGACCGCAGCCTGATCCTACGGCGCGGGGTGAAGGCCAAGCTTGACTTCAGAAAACGCGGATGGTATCCGCATCCCATGGTCTCGGATATGCTCGCCGAGCGGTGGCGCCGCGTGAGCCTCGTGGTCGCGCTCGGTTGTGGATGCACGGCGAAGCAGGACGGCGCCATCGGGGGTTCGACCGGGCCCTTCGTCACCGGCGAAACGACGGGCACTGCCGGTGTGAGCACGGGCTCGGGACCAGGCGAGAACACGAGCAGCACCGACAGCCCGACCCATGGCTCGACCGGCTCGACCACCACGGGCGATACGGTGGCGACCAGCACCGGCGATACCACGCCGAGCTGCCCGGGCGGGACGAAGCTCGTGCAGTCGCAGGCCGAGGGGTTCGCGTCGGGCCTCGAGGCGTGCCCCGGCGCGGGCGTCCACCGCGACGAGGCCGCTGCCTGCCAGGTCCTGCCGGCGGTCTCCGCGTGCGAGCCGGGCGCCTGCGCCGGCGGGTGCGACGATTTCCTCCCGGGCGTATGCGACGAATCCTCGCCCGGCGATTGCGCGTGCGTCTATCCGTGCTCGGGCGACGCGGATTGCGGGCCGCAGGCGGCGTGTCTGTGCGGGACGAGCGACGACTTCATCTTCGGGACCGGCTGTCGCCCGGCGAGCTGCCTGACCGACGCGGACTGCGGCGCGTTCACGTGCGGCGTGAGCCCGTCGATCTGCCGCACCGGCGAGGCGCTGCACTGTCGCACCGCGGAGGACGAGTGCCACGGCGACGACGACTGCCAGCCAGGCGGCGATCGCTGCGCATTCGAGGCGAAGCTGAACCATTGGGCCTGCTCCACGTACGCGATCTGCGGGTGAGCCGGCGACGCCCCGGTTGGGGCGCGATTGCGGAAAGGAAAGGACAATCTATGGTGTATTCGTTGCGATCGATCGCTGTGATTTCGCTATATTTGGCACTGACGGCGTGTGACGATACGCCGCCGCCTGACCTCGGGGCATGGGTGGAGTCGCGCCAGGACGAGCTCAAATTGGACGCCGTATGCGCCGAGACGCTCTCAGCGATCAAGGTGCCCCTCGAATGGGTGGATCTCGATCTCGCCGAGGTCACGCTCTCGGGCGCGCCGATCCTGAAGCTGCGCGCCCACAACGCGACCCCGCTCCCACTAATTGCGACCCTCTCGCTGGATCTCGAGACCTCGGGGGCGCTCGAGTCCAACCTCGAGCTGGAGACCTTCGCGCTCGCGGCGGACGAGTCGCGGTCGATCGAGCTCGATCTCGCAGCTCTCACCCAGGGCAAGTCGCATCCGGCCTCGCGGGTGCTGCTGCCGCTGCTGCAGGTGTTCACGCCCGACATGCAGCGGGTGGAGCAGACGATCGCCGAGCCGCTCTACTTCCATCAGGAGGGCGACCTCACCGCGCTGTATGGGGACGAGGTGATGCGTGAGCAATTCTCGCGGGGCGCGGTAGCCCAGGCAATACCCGCCGATGTCGCCGAGAAGCTGGACAGTGTGCGGCGGATCCATGTATGGGCCCCGTGAGCGCGAGCAAATCTCTGCTTCGAATCGAGGACGTCATGAAATTCTGTCAAGGATGTGCATTCCTCGCGGCGCTCGCTGCCCCGCTGACTGCCCGCGCGACCACCTTCGATCACCACTGGTGCTTCAACTGGAAGGCGGTCAACCTCGACACCAACATCGGTGAGGACTTCAACCTCACCTCCACCTGGACCGCTCGGGGCGCGCGCATCGGCGTCCAGCACGCCGTGGCCGGAAACCAGCCAGTGATGTACACCAACGTCGGAACCGGCTGCGTCGACTTCCAGTCGACCGCGAGTAGCAACTTCACGGTCACGATCTACGCCGAGACCAAGGTCGGCGCCAGCGGGAACATCATCGTGCGTTCGTTCGCTACAGAGGCGAATTATGTGTCGTGGCGTGACGGACCGGGCGCGCCTTCGGCCACGCTGGAGCAGTGGCTGTGGCTAGGCGTCACGCCGGCCTGCACGGGCACCAACTGCACCCTGACGATGACGAACACCAGCGGCACCGATCCGGTGTCGAACATGATCGCGGTCGGCACTCAAGTTTTGCACAAGATCGACGGCGAGACGACCCCGCGGATTTCCGGCACGGTCGAGCTTGCGCTGATCAACGAGCCCTGCGGCGGCGCCGGCGGCAGCGGATCGTGCTTCCGGCGTGAGTCTGGCGAGCCACACATCGCGTGGATCCAGTCCACCGACAACGGTGATCAGCGCAAATTTCTGATCGCCCACGAGACCGGCCACCTGCTACACGATGTCCGCAGCGGATTTCCCGCGTGGGGCGGGAACCCCTGGGTGATCGCCACGGGCCACCACACGCGCTGTGACTCTGCGGGGATCCCCGGCGCGCACGCATTGCGCTCCGAGGAGCTGTCGAGCGGCGCCTTTATCGAGGGCTTCGCGCATTACATGGCGACGCTGACATTCAATAGCCACCTGTCGACTAGCGCGTGGTTTAAGTACTACAAGGACGACACGTCGACCGGCGGCGGCGTCACCTACAACTTCGACCTGGTCGATGTCGAGGGCAGCGGGGCGAGCCCGGCGGGCGGCGTCTCGGACTGGCTGCATTCCGCCAACGGCTGTACCTGCACGGCCACCGGTTGTGCGGACCGCGGCGTCGAGATGGATTGGCTGCGCTTCTTGTGGGATTTTCGCACGGACGCCGGCACCCAGCCGACCCACGCGCAGATCTTCAACCTCACCCTCGATGCAGCCGCCACCCACGGTCTCCTCAGCGCCTCGCTGATCCAGGACTGGCTGGAGGCGGAGGTGCCGGGTGCCCTGGCCTCGCGGTGGGATACCCTGGCGGACGCGAATGGAGCCGACCCGACGCCGGATTGATTGCCGCCGGGGCTCGCCTGACGGACGAACGCCGCGACGACACGCCGATCATGGACGAGCTCGATCGGTCTATGCGCGGTGCCTCGAACTCGGCAGGCGGTTAGCGTTGAGTCTCGGTGGCGCTAGGCGAGCAGGGAGACTCCCACCCATTGCCATAGCTTTGCCAAAACTTGGGGCAAGGCGGGGCGATGGGGAGCAAGCCGGAGCAAGCTGACCCTCTCAAATCGCCCCAATTCGCGGGAATGCGGCCGGTCGGTGGGCTGTGGGGCGGTCTGAGAGGGTCGGCGAGACTCCGGCTTGAAGTCGCGGATCGCCGGAATCCCGGCGAATACGCTACTTGCGGCGGGCGCTTGCCCGTTTTGCCAGGGCTTTGCCAGCGGTGCTGTTGGCGGCGGCATCCACGAGCCCAGCGGCCTCGCCGGTCAGCTTGGTCTGCTGCGTGTGGATGTACTTCTGCGTGGTCTCCAGGCGAGCGTGCCGTGCGACGGCCTGGATCTGGTAGATGCTCGCGCCGAGGTTAGCGAGGCGCGTCAGTGCCGTATGCCGGAGCAGGTGGGGGCCGGACTCAACGAGACCAGCCTCGCTCTGCAGGGTGTTCAGCCGGTGGCGGATGCTGTGGGGCGTGTGGGGCTTCCACTCGCCGCCAGTGCGTTGCGAACGCCGGTACAGGACCAGGGCCCCGATCGGCTCGCGCTTGCGGTGCTTGACCAGGGCGGCGCGCAGGGCCTTGGTGAGGGTGATCGTGCCGATCGTCCCCTTGGGGGTCTGCTTCTCGCCGCGGTAGGTGTTGCACTGGACGATCATCGTGCCCGCCTCGAGGTCGAGGTCCGCCCACTCCAGCGCGCAGATCTCAGAGACTCGCAAGCCCGCGTCGAGCGCCAGGAGGCACACGATCAGCGCCTCCGGACCGTGGCCTCTTGCGGTGGCGGTGAGCCTGGCGATCTCGGCATCGGTGAAGACGACCTTCTTCTTGTCCTTTGGCTGCGGGAGCCGCTCGATGTCCGGCACGGTCGTGAGCACGCCCAGCTTCTTGGCGAAACCAAGGAGCTTGGCCAGCTTGGCCAGGGTGTGATTCGCCGCGCTCGCGCCCATGCGCTGGCGCAGCTCGGCGCGGAATGATGACACTCGATTGGCATCGATCGCCGACAGGGGCAGGTCCCCGAGGAGGGGCGCCAGGTGGTTGCGGTAAACGCTTTCATAGTTGACGCGGGTCGCGGCCTTCAGGAGCTGCACGTATTCCGGGAGGAACCGCTGCTCGTAGAACTCGGCAAAGGTGAGCCGAGAGGCGCGCGCGCCGTGGGTCTTGTCCTTCTGCGCTTCAAGCACGACGGGGCTGCCCGTGACTCCCACGAGTTCGCGCAAGATCGCCGGGACTTGTCGTTCCCCCCAAGCGCGGGCTTGCTTTTCATCAAGCCCGGGGGGCGCGACCAGGCGCCGGCGGATCTCGTCGTTCTCATTGCAGGGGTTCATGAAGCGGATGTCGACGTGGAAGCGGGTGATGTCGTTGCGGTAGGGGCGTGTGGTGATCTTCATGGTCGGACCTGGCGTCCGACCGCATTCCCAGAGCCAGGTGACAACGACATCGCGCGTCCAGGCAAGCGCTTTCCCGCACCGGAACGGCCGCGGTAGATGCCCTCGGGCCATCCGGTGCCGTAGTGCCTTCTCGCTGATGCGCAAAAATTGGGCGAGATCACGGACGGTTAGGACCGGGGGCAGACCAGGCTCCCCTTTGGCCCTATCGAACGCATCGTCGCTCCGCGCGGAGGCGATCCCTCCCCCGCGGCCACCCGACTTGCTCGCGTCTTTTGAGATGTCCTTACGGACATGTCTCTCAGAGCATGCTCGACCGCCTTCGTCGCTTGAGACTCCACCCGCCATCCCACACCACCCGGTTCCGTTCAGTGTAACCAAGGCTAGCGAGCGAAGGTGTTCGGTGCACTGGCACAACGAGAATGTTGTTCACGACCGGACGCGAAAGGCGATACATCGCGCGCCGGGGACAGCAGAATCGCGCAATCCCAACGACGATGCTGAGGGCGGCCTTCGATCAGCCAACGTTCACACAGTCATGAGGTCAATTGAGGCAGCGTTGGCCCTGCCGAGAGCGCCCATTGATTAGCCTATGCTCGCAACTCGCCGGGCGCGAATCGTGTGTGCGACGCGGCGCGAGTCCGCTATGGACGTGCCAATGTTTACTTTGTCAAATACGCGCAGCGCCGTGGGAGGCGGCGGCTTGCTGGAGCCGTCCGCCTGTCGCGCCCGGCTGGCGGATGGTGATTCGCAGGGCATGCGAGTGGCTATGCGTTCGAGGCGACCCGACTGGCCCGTGGTGGCGGTGAAGGGGCCGCAGCGGGGCGACGAGTCCGAGCTCGAGGTCGAGGCGCTCGGGGGTCGCGCGGCGAAGCGGCCGTTGCGGGCGGGGGCGACGCTCTCGAGGTGGCCGGTGGTGGCGGGGATCGGCTGCGTCCACGCGGAGCTGGCGAGGTCGACGGTGGCGAGGTCGTGCACGGCGTCCTGGGCGGCGACGGTGGTGGAGGCGCACGAGCTCGCCGTCGCCGGTGAGGAGTGGTTCGTAGGCGTCGGGCTGGCTGCGCTCGGCGGGTCCACAGCGGGGCGCCGCGGCGAGCGGCTCGGCCCACATCCGAGACGCCACCATCGACGGCCCGAGCTACCGCCAGCACCTCGCCCGCCAGCGCGCCGAGTCCATCACGACCGACCCATCCTGAGCCGTGCAGCGCGGCGAGGATGCGGCCGTCGGGTGCGACCCGGCTGCCGCTACGTCGGACGAGCACTGCCGGAGCGTGGTCGATCGGCTGCTGCCGGGCTGACGCCCGCTCGGCTCTCGCGGCGAGAGGCCGCCTACGGCGCGTCGCGCGGTAGGCGGCCTCGTCATTCATCACCGCCGGCCGGCTCGTCGCGCCTTGATCCCCTCGGACATCCGACGCGCAACATCCTCCATCCACGGTTCGACGACCGGCGGCTCTTGCTCCGCCTTCGGCGACGGCACCGGCCTCGCCGCTCGCGTAGGGTCGAAGACCGGACCGCCCCGCGAGCCCCGACCCCGCGAGGGC
>JBGAUO010000079.1:0-20293 GCA_044228605.1 Nannocystis sp.
GCGCCGCTGGCGATTGGGCCGCAGCGGGGCGTGGGGCGACGCAAACCCCGGCTTCACACACACGCTCGCCCTTGCAGTCGGTGTCCTTGCGACAGCCCGACACCTCCTCGGGGACCTCGGTCGCGGGGCAGCCCGAGAGCGCGCAAGCGCACATCAGAGCAGTTGCGCGAAGACCCGCCAGAGCCAACAATTCCCGACCAGGAGCCGATTTACTAAACAAACGTTCCGTCCCTCTCGGCCGCCGCTTTGCGGGCCGGCCACCCCTGAAAAAGGGCTTGCAATTTATTTGCCTATTATCCCTATCCAGGCTTTGACATCAATAATTGTAGATGGTAGGGGTAAAAGCCGTAGCCTCAGGAGTGCACATGTCCAGTCAACCAGCCGCGCGACTCCTCGGCGGCGATGATCCAGTCGAAGAGATCTACTACCGCAAGGGTGACATCGACTTCTGCTTCCTCCTCAACCGGAGGCACCACAACCTGCGAGTCTTCGACTATCGGGTCGGGAATTATCAGCAAAAGCGCGACTTCTTCGACAGGATCGCGCGCGCCGAAGGCCTGCGCAAGGTCTTTACGGTGGTCGAGAAGCAAGACAGCAAATCCTGGCGCAGCGTCGGCTTCTCCCGCGAGGGTGCCATTCCCGGATATTTCCGCACTGCGGACGCCTACATCATGAGCCGGGTCTACACCGACGAAGGCGAGCCCATCCAGGGCGGCGCCCCCAAGCTCACCGTGCCCCCCCTCCCGACCGGCAAGGAGCCGAAGGAGAAGGACCTCAAGCACACCAGCAAGCCCCGCGGCCTCACCTTCGAGGTCATCAATGACATCGTCAAGCTGCAGGAGATGACCCGCGATATCGGCAGTGGTGGCCTCTATGCCCCGTTCCGCCGCGGTGTCTTCAACCCCGACATCGCCATCCATGCGAACCTGAACAAGCGCGACTTCTGGGTCGGTGCCGAGACCGACAGCTCGTTCGGCCACGCGAAGGTCGACATGCTGACCCCCCCGCTCAAGGACGTCGAGATCCCCGTCCTCGAGTTCTGTGTGAAGACCCTGCTCGACGAGCTCATCAAGGTCGACACGGCCAGCGTGTTCGCCCTCTGCGCCGCCGACTGGACCCTCAGCAATCAGATCTACACCGAACTCGGCTTCAAGGTCACGGCCCGCCTGACGGACCACATCACCCGCGAAGACGAGTTTATCGGCGCCCAGCTGTGGCACCGCCGGCTCGTCCACCTGCCAACGCCCAAGCTGTCCAGCATCCTCGTGTAGCGGGGCCTGCTCGGAGAATCCTGGGATTGCTCCCAGGCCCCTTGACGCGCCTCTCGAGCGCTTTATCTTCCCGGCCGGCCGCCCATTGGGGGCGCGCCGTCCTGAAGTATTGTCCCGAGAAGCCCAAAAGGTGCCCACGTGAACGAGAAGGCAGAGAAGCACGAGTTCAAGGCCGAGGTCAGCGCGCTCCTCCGGCTGGTGACCAACTCCCTCTACACCAACCGGGAGATCTTCCTCCGCGAGCTGCTCTCGAACGCCTCCGACGCGCTCGACAAGGCCCGCTTCCAGGGCCTGGTCGACAGCAGCCTGCGCGACCGCGACGCCAAGGCGGTGATCCAGATCCACGCCGACGAGCAGTCCGGCGTCCTGGTCATCGAGGACAACGGTATCGGCATGACGCGCGACGAGGTGGCCCTCAACCTCGGCACCATCGCCCACTCGGGCACCCTCAATTTCCTCGAGCGCGCCAAGGCCCAGCAAGAGAGCGGGCAAAAGCCCGACCTCAACCTCATCGGCCAGTTCGGCGTCGGCTTTTACAGCGCCTTCATGGTCGCCGACCGCATCGACGTCTACAGCCTCAGCGCCGTTCCCGACCACGAAGCCGTGCACTGGAGTTCTTCCGGCGACGGCACCTTCACGATCGGCGCGAGCCAGCGCGAGGTCCGCGGCACCCGCATCGAGCTCCACCTCAAACCCGAGGCCCGCGAGTTCCTCGAGCGCTACCGCCTCGAGACCGTCATCCGCCGCTACAGCAACTACGTGATGCACCCGATCCGCGTGCAGGTCACCGACAAAGAGGGCAAAGAGGACGAGGAGAAGCAGGTCAACGAGGCCACCGCCTTCTGGATGCGCCCCGCCAAAGAGCTCACCGAGGCCGACTACAAGGAGTTCTACAAGCACGTCATGGGCGGCTTCGTCATGCCCGGCGACGAGCCCCTCGGCCACCTGCATATCAGCGCCGACGCACCGATCCAGTTCGTCGCGCTGCTCTACATCCCGGGCAAACCCCCGGCCGACCTGTTCATGGAGGACCGCAAGTCGCTGCAGCTGTTCGCGCGCCGCGTCCTCATCATCGACAACTGCGACAAGCTGCTCCCCGCCTACCTCCGCTTCGTCCGCGGCATCGTCGACTCCGAGGACCTCCCGCTCAACGTCTCCCGCGAGATGCTGCAGGAGCACAACACCCTCAACGCGATCCGCCGCCAGCTCACCCGCAAGGTCCTCAAGCACCTCGCCGACACCGCCAGCGAGCGCCCCGACGACTACACCAAGGTCTGGGACAACTTCGGCTCCGTCATCAAGGAGGGCTTCCACACCGACGGCGGCCACCAGGAGGAGCTCATGGGCCTGCTGCGCTTCCGCAGCACCAACAGCGACGGCAAGCTGATCTCGCTCGCCGACTACGTCGCCACCATGCCCGAGGGCCAGGACGCCATCTACTACATCACCGGCGAGTCGCAGGAGGCCGTCGCCCGCAGCCCGCACCTCGAGGCCTGCCTCGCCCGCGGCTACCAGGTCCTCTACCTCACCGACCCGATCGACGAGTGGGTCGTCCAGGACCTCCCCAACTACAAGGAGAAGCCGCTGCGCTCCGTGACCCAGGGCGACCTCGACATCCCCGAGAAGCCCGAGGACAAGCAAGACGACAGCAAGTCGGACATCGGCCCGGCCCTCGCCGTCGGCCGCGCCCTCCTCGGCGAGAAGGTCAAGGACGTCCGCGCCAGCAAGCGCCTGCGTGAGAGCGCCTCCTGCCTCGTCGACGACGAGGGCGGCCTGTCACGCAACATGGAGCGCATCCTCAAGGCCGCCCGCCAGAACGTCCCGACCCGCCAGCGGATCCTCGAGCTCAACCCCGAGCACCCCTTCGTCCAGGCCGTCAGCAAGCTGGCCAAAGACAGCCCCGCCGACCCACGCGTCGGCACCTGGTTGGAGCTCCTCTACGACCAGGCCGCCCTCGCCGAAGGTGTCGTGGCCGACCCCGCTGGCATGGTCAAGCGCATCCAGGCGGTCCTCAACAACGCCATCAAGCCCTGACAATCAGGCCTGCTGACCCGCGAGCCGCCGTGTCCCCCGGGACCCGGCGGCTCGTCGCGCTTCTCTCCGAGGGCGCCGCCGTGGCCGACTTCCTCGCCGGCAGCCTCCTCACCGGCTACAGCCGCCGCCTGAGCCCCGCGCGATACCGCGAGTTCTTCGCCGAATACCGCCGCCGAGTGGACGCCGCCCTCGGCACCGGTCGGCCCTACCTCTATTCCTTCGAGCGCCTGCTGTTCTGGGCCCGCCGCCCGTGACCCCGCGCGCCGCCTCGCCGTATCCTGCGCTCATCGTGCCTCGCCTCGCCACGCTCGCCCTCCTCTCCCTCGTCGCGGGCACCGCCCACGCCGCCCCGATCGAGTTCGTCGAACAGCGCCGCAACTTCATGATCTTCGACGACGTCGACGGCACCGTCGAAAACGCCAACTGGTTCGCCCGCGAGCCCTTCTACGACGGCTACTACCCGATCGAGGAGGGCTTCTTGAAGGTCCACCCCGACGACAGTCAATTCATCGTCGTCTACTCCACCTTCAAGCTCGTCGAGGGCGTCGGCGCCTTCTACCAGTCGCTCGCCAACGACGTCGCCGGCATCGGCTACCAGCAGGCCGCCGACCTCGACCCGATCATCCCCGCCGAGTTCTTCGACGACACCCCGAACAGCCAGTTCCAGGGCATGTTGCACATGAACGACTGGCACAACTTCCTCCTGCCCGGCGACCAGGGCCTCGACGACACCTGGATCTCGCTCGTGTTCGGCCAGGAGCTCGGCCACGCCTGGCTCGCCTTTGTCCTCGCCGACACCGGCAACGGCCCCAGCGACCTCCTGCTCGGCCGCGCCAAAGCCCACTGGAACTTCTACATGCACACCGACGGCTCCCCCGTCGAGGGCCACCGCTGGACCGACGAGGGCGGCGGGAATTTTACCGCCGCCAAGCTCACCAGCTACCAGTTCAGCGACCTCGACCTCTACCTCATGGGCCTCATGCCCCCCGAGGAGGTCAAGCCATGGTTTGTCATCGAAGACCCGCACGACTGCATCGACTCGGTCCTCGACAACCAGGAGTGCGCCAAACCCGAGAGCTTCTCCTTCAAGGCCGACCAGTACCGCGTCAAGGGCACTCGCCGCGACCTCACCATCGACGACGTGCTCGCCGCCAACGGCCCCCGCATCCCCGCCTACCCCGACGCCCCCAGCGAGTTCAACCTCTCCTTCCTGCTCATCAAGCGCCCCGGCGAGACCTTCTGCGACGAGGAGCTCGCGGCCATGGACGCGATCGTCGATCGCTCGCTCGAGCTGTGGGTCGGCCAGACCCGTGGCCGCGCCACGCTCGTCAACCGCACCCACGTCGACGACAACCTCGACCCCGGCCCCGCGTGCCCCGACGAGACCGGCACTGGCACCGGCACCGGCACCGATACCGGAGGCAGCGCCAGCACCACCAGCGACCCACCGATCCCAACGACCGGCGGCGACCCACCGAGCAACACCAGCAGCAGCTCGACGACCAGCGACACCGGCGGCGAGCAGTCCGATGCTGGCTGCGGCTGCACCCAGCAGGCACCACCCGCCCCGTGGCTCACGCTCACCCTTCTACCCTTGCTCCGCCGCCGCCCGAAGCGGCGCTGATCCACTCACGCCGGCGCGAGCGCGGCGACCGAGCTCATGCGCAGCGCCGCTGCCACCGGCCAGGCACCGACCCGCGCGGCACGACGCGCGGCGAAGGTCGCCAGCAGCTTGCCGAGCTCATCCCCATCGGGGGTAAATACAGTGCCCACATACGCAAAGCCGATATCCTCGTAGTCGTCTTCGGGCTCGCTGTGGCACAGGTATCCGCGGCGATCGAGCCACAGCGTGCGATAGCCGCGGTACTGGGCGAGCTCTTCCACGAGACGGGCGACCTGGGGCTCGAGCGACACGACCTGCATGCCCCATCCCTGGCACACCGCGATCCGCGACACAAAAATTCGGCGAAGGTTCAGGTGAGCCCGGCGATCGCCCGCGCCATGATGCGCGCCGCCGTCAGCATCCGCGGCCCCGGTCGCCCCGAGAAGCGCTCGTCCAGGCGATACACCCGCCCGGCTTGCCCCGCCGCCAACCCCTCGAGCCCCGGCCTCCGGATGAGATTGTCCGGATCGAGCTTGGCCTCCGCCACCCCGCACCACGACACAAAACACAGCTCCGGCTCCGCGCGCACCACCTCCTCGGCGCTCACCTCGACACTCGCCCCGGGCCGGTCCGCGAACACATTGACCCCACCCGCCAGCTCGATCAGCTCGTTGCTGTAACAAGCAGCCCCCGGGCTGAACATCGGACGCGGCCACCACTCGAGGTAAACCCGCCGTCGCCGCTCGCCCCGCGCCGCCACCAGGGCCGCACGCTCCCGCCGCATCTCCTCACATACACCCGCCGCCGACACCCCCAGGTCCGCACCGACCACCTGCAGGTCCGCGAGCACGTCGTCCACCGAGCGCGGGGCCAGCACTCGCTGCGGCACCCCACGCACGCGCAAGCCCGTGACCACCCGCTCCATCCCCGGCACGCTGAGCGAGCTGATCGCCAGGTCCGGCGCGATGCTTGCCACGCGCTCGAGATCGGGCCCAAGGTCGGGTCCGAGGCGCTCCCGTGCGCTGACCTCCGCCGGCCAGTCCGACGAATCCTCGCAGGCCACGACCCGATCGAAAGCCCCCAGCGCCCCCACGATCTCCGCATTTGACGGGCATAGCGTCACCACCCGCATCGCCGGCCGCGGCGGCGGATCGGACAGCTCCCCCAGCGTGAACGGCCCCTCCGCGATCGCCCCCCCGCTCGGATCGCACAGATTTAACGACCGACCCCCGCGTGCCGCCAGCCAGGCCCGCGCCGCAAACACCAGGCCCTCGTCTGCCGCCTCCCGATCGACCACCTGCCGCCGCAGCGAAAACCAGGCCCGCAGCGCCCCCCCGCCGTCGCGGGCTCGCAGCTCAAACCCTTGCACCGCCGGCTCCCCAACCCCCTCTGCGGGGGGTTCTGCCAGCCGCAGCGCGACAAAACGCCCTGTTTCCCACTGCTGCTCCGGCTTCTTCACGTCCCGACCCTCGCATACCCACCGCGACATCTCGACCTGAACAAACAGTCAGCTTCCGAGACAACCGATCCGACTTCGGCAAGCGTGGTGCCGGGGTCGGCAAGAAATTTGCCGGAAATGCGCCGCTCGATCCGAGTTCGGCTACATTCGCCGCGGCCGTCCTGGCCGATCCGCCCACCTGACGAGGAAGCCTCCATGGAAATCTCCATCAAAGACGCCGCCGAGATGCTCGGCAAGAGCGAGCGAACCGTGCGCCACATGGCCCAGACCGGCCGGCTACCCGCCCGTCGCATCGGCTCCCGCTGGCTCATCAACCAAGACGACCTGATCGCCCGCAAGGCCGCCGGTGTCGGCAACGACATCGACGACGCCGACGACGCGGCCGATGCGGCCGACGACGAGAACGACCCGGACACCAAGCTTGATGCGGCCGAACTCGATGACGCCCACGAGTCACCGCGCAGGCCCTCACGCCAGCACTTCACCGTAAATTTCTCGCACCCGCTCCCGCCCGGGGTGGTCACCTCGGTGCGCGAGCTCGACAGCTTTCACATCGCCACCGACCTCCTCACCGAGCTCGGTGATCTGCGCCGCACGGTCAAGGACGGCCCGCTGCTGCGCGACGCCGAGACCCACCTGCGCGAGTTCCTGCAGCTCCTCGCCGACGGCTGCCACGCCGATCTCCACACCCGCCGCGACCGCTTCCGCGAGGCCCAATCGCGGGCCTGCGCCGCGCTCACCGACCTCATCCACTTCAACGTCAAGCAGCCCGAGCCCGACCTCGGTCCGCTCGGCGAACGCCTCGAGCGCGAGCTCATCGGCTCGCTGCGTGTGTTGCTCGGAGAGACCCAGCGTGGCCTCAGCGTGCGCGGCCGGGTGCTCGGCCTCGCCGAGCGCACCGTGGCCCGCGTGCTCGGGCGCCTGCGCGGCTTCGCCGGCGAGGGCCGCTTCGCCGACCGCCTCGGCGGCATCCAGCGCACCCTGACGCAGGCCCTGCACGCCGTTCGCTGACCTGCCCCTAAAGACAGCCACGGGGCGCCTGTCCGTTCGGACAGCGCCCCGTCTTCACATCCGCCGCTTCACGAGATGCGCTCGCCCGGCCGGCTGCGCACATCCAGCTCGAGCACGGTGATCGCATCATCGCTGGCACCCGCCGCCAGGATCATCCCCTCGCTCATACCGCCGGCCATCTTGCGCGGCTTGAGATTGGCGAACACCACCACCCGCTTGCCGATCAGCTGCTCCGGCGTGTAGCTCAGGGCGATCCCACTATAGATATTGCGCACCCCGAGCGGCCCGAGGTCGACGCCGAGCTGCAGCAGCTTGTCCGAGCGCTTCACCTTCGTGCAGGTCAGCACCACCCCGACCCGCAGATCGACGCCCTTGAAGCCGTCGATCGTCGTCTCGGCCGCCAGCGGCTCGACCTCATAGGCGAACTTCGGCGCCTCGGCCTCCACGACCGGCGCCGCGCCGAGGCTCGCCTTGCTCGCCTCGACGATCGCCGCCAACTTGGCCGGGTCGAGGCGCTCAGCCAGAGTCTCGTACTCGCCGATCTCGTGCCCCGCGGGCAAGGGCTCCCCCGCGTTCTCGAAGCTCAGCGGCGCCGGCAACCGCAGCATGCGCTCGGTCTTCTCGGCCCAGGTCGGCAGCACCGGCTTCAAGATCGCGGCCACGATCTTGCTGGCCTCAATCGCCGCGCTGCACACCGCCCGCGCCCGCTCCGGGTCGCTGGTCGCCAGCTTCCACGGCGCCGCCTCGGTGACGTACACATTAAAGTCCTCGGCGATCTCGATCGCCAGACGCAGCGCCTTCGCCGACTCGAACTCCCGATAGAGCCCCGGCACCTCGGCCAGCCGCGCCCGCGCCCGCGCGAGCAGCGGCGCCGCGTCGGCCGGCGGCGCCGCCAACCTGGCCCCGAGCCGCTGCTGCACGAACTTCACGCAGCGACTCGCCAGGTTGGCCGCCTTGTTCACGAGCTCCGCGTTCACCCGATTGGCGAAGTCCTCCATGCTGAGGTCGATGTCGTCCTGCTCCGCCCCCAGCTTGGCCGCGAAGTAGTAGCGCAGATAATCCGCCGGCAGATGCTCGAGGTAGGTGCGCCCGAGGATGAAGGTCCCCCGGCTCTTCGACATCTTCTCGCCGTTGACCGTCAGCCACCCGTGCACCTGCACCCGCGACGGCGCCGTATAGCCCGCCGTGTGCAGCATCGCCGGCCAGAACAACGTATGAAAATACACGATGTCCTTGCCGATCACGTGCACGATCTCGGCGTCCCCGCGCCAGTACTCGTTCACGTCGCGTCCGTGCTCGCTGCACCACTTCTCGGTCGCGCCGATGTAACCCACGGGCGCATCGAACCACACGTAAAAGAACTTCTTGCCATCATATCCGGGGATGGCAAACCCGAAGTAGGGCGGGTCGCGCGAGATGTCCCAGTCGCGCAGCCCGTCCTCCACCCAGCGCATCACGTAGTTGCGGACCGTCTGCTGCAGCTTGGCCCCGCCGTTGAGCCACGCCCGCAGCGCCGCCTCGTGCTGCCCGAGCGCGACAAACAGGTGCTCCGAGTCGCGCAGCACCGGCGCGGTCCCGCAGATCGAACAATGCGGGTCCTTGAGCTCGGTCGGCGCGTAGGTCGACCCGCACACCTCGCAGCTGTCGCCGTACTGATCGAGCGCCCCGCACTTCGGGCACTGCCCGCGCACGAAGCGGTCCGGCAGGAACATCTGGTCGTGCGGGCAATACAGCTGCGTCGTCACCCGCGTGTGGATGTAACCGGCCGCCTTCATCGCCGCGAAGATGCCCTCGGCGTGGCGCTGCGTCTCCGGCGAGTGCGTCGTGTAGTAGATATCCGAGCCGATGCCAAAGTCGTGAAACACCGCCGCGTGCTCCGCGTGCGCCCGCTCGATCAGCGCCTCGGGCGTGATGCCCTCCTTGCGCGCCCGCAGCTCGATCGGCGTCCCGTGCGTGTCCGCGGCCCACATGAAGATCACGTCGTCGCCGGCGAGCTTGCGCGCGCGCACGTAGACGTCCGTCTGGATCGCCTCGAGCAGGTGCCCGAGGTGGATCGACCCGTTGGCGTAAGGGAGCGCGGCAGTGACGAGGACGCGGCCAGACATCGCCGCGCGTATAACACTCATGAGCCCACCCGGTAAACAGCGCCCGCGCACGCGGCACGCCCGCGCTAACCGCCGGTCTGCCCGAGCGCCTCACGGCTCGCGGCGATCTGCGCCTCGAGCCCCTCGAGCTGCTCGAGCAGCGCCTTCGCGGTCGAGCAGCGCCGCTCCATCTGCGCCACCAGATCGCCGACCTGATGCGACAGCACCTGGATCAGCTCGGGCAACACATCCACCGCCGAATGCCGCAGGGTCCGCGGCGCCGACAGCAGCGGCGTCACCGTGCCCGCCGTCTCGGACGCCGCCGCCACCTTGGACTCGAGGATCTTCACTGTCTTGATGCACAGATGATATTCGCTCTGGATCCGCAGGTACCCGAGGAACGCCAGCTCGATCACCCGCTTCCCGTCGCGGCCCACGCTCATCGTCTCCGACAGCGGCCGCGGGTGCACATAATCCATCCCGATCATCAGACGCGAGAGCGCCTTGTCGATCGCCGATATCAAGCCGTTGAGCTGGTCCGATCCCTCGTTCAAGCGCCGCGCCGCCTGTCCCAGTTGATTGAGTCGTTCGTTCATCGCCATGCTTCCTCCCGGAGCCCGTCAGGGCGCGCCAGGACCGTCGAGTCCCGAACGTCACGCCACCGTAGACCCCCCGCCTCGCCGCCACAAGCCCTCGCGCGCCCCCTCCGAAGCGCGCATCCCCGCGCACAGCGCAGCGCCTCAGAAGTCGATGTTGGCCTCGACCTGCGGGTCGACGGCGTTGGTCCAGCGCGGCAGCTGGCCGCGGTACATCAGCTCGTACGCCGCCTGCACCTCGAGCACGCGGCGCGTGTAGTTCGCCGTCTCGCGCAGCGGGATCTCGGCCACGAACACGTCGAGCTCGAGCGGCTGACCACCGCCGGCGCGGTCGGACTTGGCCTTGATCCACCGCTCGACGTTGAAAGGCCCGCCGTTGTAGCTGGCGTAGGCCATGGCCGCCTGGCCGTGGAACTTGGTCAACAGCTCGTCCAGGTAGTACGCCGCCAGGTGCACGTTGGTGTCGATCTCAAACAGCGTGTCCGTATCGGCCAGCGTCTCGCCCAGGCGCGCCGCCAACAACTCGCCGGTGTTCGGCATGATCTGGATCGCCCCGCGCGCGCCCACCGACGACACCGCGTGGCGACGAAACCGCGACTCGGTGTACATCAGCGACCACAGCTGCGTCGGGTCGATCTCGCGGAGCGCCGCCTCGCGCTCGACCGTGCTGCGATACGCCCGCGGGTGCCAGCGCGAGCGATAGCTGCCCGCGCTGGTCGGCGCCAGCCGGGCCATGCGATGCGGCTCCTCCAGCGTCCAGCACAACGCGCGCAGCCCCTCGCGCAGCTCCACCAGCGCCCCCGGCTCGCGCAGCAGCTTTCGCGCCTCCCGCGGCACCTTCAGCTTCGGCTGCTTCCACGTCGCCAGCCACGCAAGCCCGCGCACGTGGTCCTCGTGTTTGGGCACCCAGCCGGTCTTGCCGATCGCCCCGACCACCTCGAGGGTATCGACGGCGATCCGCAGCTCGCGCTGCGCCTCGTCGCGCCAGCCCGCCGCGTACAGCAGCTCGCCGCGGCGCAGCGCCGGGATCGCCGCCCCGTGACGCGCCGCGAGCCCCGCGAAGGTCGCCCGCGCCTGCGCAGCCCCGGGCGCCGCAGCTGTCTCAGAGGACATGGGTGAAAGGACAGGTAACGGGCCGGGATCCTCACCGAGGTCAAGCAGCCGCTGCCGCGCCTGCAGCCCGTAATAGTCCATCGGCCCGGCCGCAGCGACCGCGCGCAGCAGCGCCACGCCCTCGGCCCGATCCTCCGCCACACTCACCAGCAGGCGCCCGCGAAAGTACCGCGCCACCGTCGCCTGCTCGCCGCGCAGTTTCTTCTCCAGCGCCGCAAAACCTGCGATCGCCGCATCGCGCTCCCCGAGCCGAAACTTCAACCACGCTGCCAGCCACGGCCGATCGCCGCGCAGCCGATCTTTCGCGGGCAAGCGCTCGAGCAGCGCCTGCGCCTGCGCGTAGCGGCCCCCGCGATACGCCTGCTCGATCGCCCCGGCGAGCGCCGCCTTGCCGTGCCCGCCGCGGCGGCCGGCCTGCGTCAGCCACAGCGCGATCGCATCATCGTATCGCCCGGCGCGATCGAAGGCCCGCAGCAGATCATCGCGCAGGTCCGCCGACGGACTGGCACGATACAGCTGCTCGAGGTCCGCCGCCGCCTGCGCGAAGTCCCGCTGCCGCGTCGCGGTGAACGCCCGCGAGCGCAGCACCACCGGACGCAGCCCCGCCGGCGTCTTCGGGTCGACCAGCAGGCCATCGAGCAGCGCCCGCGAGGCCGCGAAGCGCCGCAAGTGCCGCGCCGCGTTCGCGCGATCGAGCTGCTCGTGCGCCGACCAGCGCGGCGGCTTGCCAGCCCCGACCAGCAGCGCCTCGGCCTGGTCCGCGACAGCTGTCCCACAGCGATCGATCGCCGTCCGCCGCAGCGCCGCCAGCCCCTCGCCCGACTTGCCCGCCCGCAGCAGCGCCTGCGCCCGCGAGAGCTCCAGCTCCCCCGCCCGAGGATGCTCCGGATACGCCTTCAACACCTCCGCGAGCGCCTTGACGGCCTGCGTCGCCGCCGACCTCCGACCCGCCCCCTCGCCCTCCACGGCCGCAAGCGCCTCGGCGTGAGCGACCCGCAGCACCGCGAGGTTGCGCACGGGCTCCTGCTTCATCGCCTTGCGCCACTGCTCCGCCGCCTTGCGCCGCAGCCCGTCCGCCTCATGTCGCGGCAGACCCTCAGCTCGCGCCTGCGCCAACAAACTACGCGCGTACTCGTCGAGGAGCAGCTCACGCGGCAGCCCCGGCGGCGCCACCCGACTCTCGACGAGCGGAGCCAGAGCCGCGCTCGCCTGCGCAGCTCGCCCGGCCAGTCGCTCCGCTCGCCCCCGCAGCATCGCCTGCGTGAACCACTCAGGCGACCCGGACACCGCCACCACCTGCCCCGAGAGCGCCACCAAAGCAGCATCAAACTGCCCCAAACCCAGCAACACCGCCGCGTCGCGCTCCGGCTCCACCGGCGCTGCGACGGTCACCGGCACCGCGAGCGGCGCTTGTGGCCCAGGTGTCACAGTGTGGACCGCCGGGTGCACCTGCTGCGCAGCCTCGTTCACGGCCGCGGGTCGACACGCGAAGAGCCCGGCGGCCAGCAGCCACCCGCCCCATCGCGGCCGTCGCAAGTCGCCTGACATCCTCGTCAACGCTAGCACGTACGCCGCACCGCTCCGATTTTCTCACCAACCGATCGCCCGGGGATGGTCTACCCTGCCGCCCTGTGAGTCTCCTTCGTCCCACCCACTCCATCACGGCCACGGTGCTCGGCGCTGGCACGATGGGGGCGCAGATCGCCGCCCACCTCGCCAATGCAGGCATCCGCACATTCCTCCTCGACATGGTGCCGCGAGATACCCCCGCGTCGGCTCCCCGCGCGGCTCGCAACGCCCTGGCCCTCGGCGCCCTGCAGCAATTGCTCAAGGCCAAGCCCGCCGCCTACACCGACCCGAGCCACGCGGCCCGCATCACCCCCGGCAACCTCGAGGACGACCTCGAGCGCGCCTGCGCAGCCAGTGACCTCGTGATCGAGGCCGTGGTCGAGCGCCTCGACATCAAGCAGGCCCTCTTCACCCGGGTGGCCGCCGCCGCCGGCCCGCACGCGATCCTCACCTCCAACACCTCCGGCCTCGGCATCGGCGCCATCGCCGAGGGCCTGCCCGAGGCCGCCCGCGCCCGCCTCGTCGGCCTCCACTTCTTCAACCCGCCGCGCTACATGCACCTGCTCGAGGTCGTGCCCTCGCGCCACAGCGACCCGGCGATCGTCGACGAGCTCGCCACCTTCTCCGACCGCGTGCTCGGCAAGGGCGTCGTCCTGTGCCGCGACACCCCCAACTTCATCGGCAACCGGGTCGGCACCGCCGAGATGCTGCTGACCTTCACCACCACCGCCGCCGGCGACTACACCGTCGAGGAGGTCGACCTCCTGAACGGCCCGCTCATGGGCCGCCCGCGCACCGCCAGCTACCGCCTCGGCGACCTCGTCGGCATCGACGTCGTCGGCCACGTCATCCGCAACCTCGCCGCCGTCCTCAGCGGCGACCCGGCCTCGCCCGACTTCGACGAGCTCCACGGCCTCATGGTCGTCCCGCCGATGATCGCCAGCATGATCGAGCGCCGCCTGCTCGGCGACAAGACCAAGTCCGGCTTTTATCGCAAGGCCGGCAAGGCCATCCAGACGCTCGACCTCCACACCCTCGAGTACCGCGACAACCAGCCCGCGCAGTTCCCCGAGCTCGCTGAGGTCGCCACGATCCGCGACCTCGGCAAGCGCGTGCACGCGGCCCTGCGCGCCCCCGGCCGCGCCGGCGAGTTCCTGCGCAAGGTCTACCTCCCGCTCTTCAACTACAGCGCCGCTCGTGTCGGCGTCATCTGCGACACCCCCAAAGAGATCGACGACGCCATGTGCTGGGGCTACGGCTGGCAGCAGGGCCCCTTCGCCCTCATGGACGCCGCCGGCGTCGCCTGGTGCGCCCAGCAGCTCACCGCCATGGGCCTCGAGCCCGCCCCGGCCCTGCGCGAGCTGGTCGCCGCCCAGGGCGATGCCGCCCGCTGGTACGCCGGCCGCCCCAGCGCCCCCACGATCTTTGTCCCCGGCGCGGGTGCACGAGCCATCCCCACCCCCGCGGGCATGATCAGCCTCGCCGCCGCCAAGGACGCCCGCGGTGAGCTCCACAGCAACAAGACCGCCAGCCTCATCGACATCGGCGACGGCATCGCCTGCCTCGAGTTCCGCGGCAAGATGAACGTCCTCGACGACGGCGCCGTGACCATGCTCGCCGAGGCCCTCCCGACCCTCGCCCGCATCGGCGGCTTTCGTGGCCTCGTCATCGGCAACCAGGGCGACAACTTCTGCGCCGGCGCCGACCTGCGCACTGTCCTCGCCGCCGCCGAGGCGAAGAACTTCGGCGCCCTCGAGCGCGCCGTCGCGGCCCTGCAAACCGCCCTCATGGACCTGCGCCACGGCGAGCTCCCGGTCGTCGTCGCCCCCCACGGCCTCACCCTCGGCGGCGGCGTCGAGGTCACCCTCCACGGCGACGCCATCGTCGCCAACAGCGAGCTCTACATGGGCCTGGTCGAGATCGGCGTCGGCCTGCTCCCGGCCGGCGGCGGCCTCAAAGAGATGGCGCGCCGCGGCTCCGAGTGGGCCGCCCAGGCCCCCGAGGGCGACCCCTACCCCTTCATCCGCCGCGCCTTCGAGAACGCCGCCGCCGGCAAGGTCTCGACCAGCGCCCACGAGGCCCGCACCCTCGGCTTCCTCACCCCGGGCGACACCGTCGTGTTCCACCGCGCCCGCGTCGTCGCCGAGGCCAAGCGCCGCGCCGTCGGCCTCGCCGAGGCCGGTTACGTCCCGCCCGACCGCAACGCCGCCATCTCGCTCATCTCCACCGGCCGCGGCGCCAGCCTGCTGATGGGCGCGCAGATGTTCTTCTGGGGCGGCTACGCCTCCGCCCACGACCAGAAGATCGCCCAGAAGATCGCCAACGTGCTCGCCGGCGGCATGACCGGTCAACCCACCGCCACCGCCCAGCAGCTCCTCGATCTCGAGCGCGAGGCCTTCTGCAGCCTCGCCGGCGAGGCGGCCACCGTCGCCCGCATCAAGCACATGCTCGAGACCGGCAAGCCGCTGCGCAACTGACCGCCGCTTTTTCAGGAAAGGAACCATTCCATGTCCACACTCCAAGACGCCGTCCTCGTCGCCGCCCGCCGCAGCGCGGTCGGCCGCGCCCTGAAAGGCACCCTCCGCAACACCCGGCCCGACGACCTCGCCGCCCAGGTCGTGCGCGCCGTCCTCCACGACCTGCCCGGCCTGCCGCTCGATCTGATCGACGACCTCGTCCTCGGCTGCGCCATGCCCGAGGCCGAGCAGGGCCTCAACGTCGCCCGCGTCGTCGGCCTGCGCGCTGGCCTCCCCGACAGCAGCAGCGCCATGACCCTCAACCGCTTCTGCGCCTCCGGCCTGCAGGCGATCGCCAGCGTCGCCGAGCGCATCCGCGTCGGCGCGATCGAGGCCGGCATCGCCGGCGGCGTCGAGTCCATGAGCATGGTCCCGATGGGCGGCAACAAGGCCGTCCTCAACCCCGCCGTCGTCGCCGAGCGCCCCGAGGTCTACATCTCCATGGGCCTCACCGCGGAGAACGTCGCCCGCAAATTCGAGGTCTCGCGCGCCGACCAGGACGCCTTCGCCCTGGCCTCGCACGTCAAGGCGGTCGCCGCGATCACGGCCGGCCGCTTCGCGGGCGAGATCGTTCCCGTCACCACCGCCGAGGGCACCACCTTCGCGGTCGACGAGAGCCCGCGCGGCGACACCACCCTCGACGCCCTCGCCCAGCTGCGCCCGGTCTTCCACGCGCTGGGCACCGTCACCGCCGGCAACTCGTCGCCGATCAACGACGGCGCCGCCGCCAGCGTGCTGGTCTCGGCCAGCCGCGCCGCGGCCCTCGGCCTGCGACCGCTCGCGCGCTTCGTCGGCTTCGCCGTCGCCGGCGTCGCCCCCGAGCTGATGGGCATCGGACCGGTCGCGGCCATCCCCAAGGTCCTCGCGCAGACCGGCCTCACCCTCGCCGACATCGACCTCATCGAGCTCAACGAGGCCTTCGCCAGCCAGTCGCTCGCATGTATTCGCAAGCTCGGCCTCGACCCGGAGAAGGTCAACGTCAACGGCGGCGCGATCGCCCTCGGACACCCGCTCGGCTGCACCGGCGCCAAGCTGACCGCCTCGCTGATCGCCGAGCTCCACCGCCGCGGCGCCCGCTACGGCATGGTCAGCATGTGCATCGGCGGTGGCATGGGCGCCGCCGGCATTTTCGAGCGGCTCTGATCCTTCCTCGAGATCCTGGCACCTGTCCGTTCGGACACGTGGCAATGCGCGGGCGCGGGACCAAGAAGGGCCCCGCGCCCGCGCTTCTCGTGCTCGCAATGCCCCGCGGACGGCCAGCCGCCCGGTGCTGTTGCGCGGCATCGACAGCGAAAGTGACAGTCATCGCGCACCGAGCTGACCTTCAAGACATGTCCCAAAGCATGAAGAGACAGCGGTCAATTCACCTCCAATCGCCTGAATTCACGCGAATTCACGATCCTCGCGCCGTTTCGCCACGAGCGCCTGCACGCGAAGCTGCCCCCGCTTGCACCGCGCCGCGCGCCCCGGCGCCGCGCGATCGACCACCAAACGCCTCCTCCGCACCGCGCGGCGATACCCACCGCAGGTTCGTCTGCATACGTTCGCTGGCACAAACGCCGCGCGACAATTTGGTTTGACATTCATCGCCAATCGCCGCATACACTGATATCGCATCGTCAGCATCGTGACGGCTCCCCCCGAGCCCGAACCGCTGACACCTCCCACGCAAGCGCTGCGCGGGTTTGCCGACGGTTTCATCGTTCCCCCTCAGTGGGGGCAACAACAACAGGAGGGTCCGGCCGAAGGTTCCAATCGTTGTTGAGGCGCAAGGCGAGCACGGTAAGAGGAACCGTGCTTGCAGAGCGGGCACGGAAGAGGAACCGTGCCCGCTTTTTTTGTGCCCGCGATCCGCCGCCGGCCGGCCAGATGGCCCAAAACGACAGATGGCCCCGGGAGCATGTCCTCGCGGACACCCGACCGGGGCCTTCACACCTGCATCTGCGGCCATGTCCCGGGGGCCAGGGCCGAAGATCCGCTCACTGCAGCTGCAGCGTCATCGTGTACGCGCCCGACCCGCCGGCCGACGACACCCGCCAGGTGTAATAACCCGCGCTACCGCTGTAGCTCACGGCCTCCTGGTTCGTCGGCCCGTCCGACTTCGCCACCTGCACCCAGCCACCGCCGTTCCACTTGAACAACTCGAGGTCGAAATCCGCCGAGGCCGGCCCGGTCAGGCACCCATTGTGCTTCGCCGCGCCTCCCACCGAGTAGTAGCTGTTGTTCGGCTGCCACTGCGTCGCCCCGGTGCCGCCCAGGCTGCCCGCGTACGGCGTGCCCGTGCACGCACCACCACCACCGCCACCGCCACCACCGCCACCACCGCCGCCGCCATTGGGCGCCCCGGGCACACCGACGGCCGTCCAGGCCGCATGGGTCGCCGTCTCCGCAGCCGCGTCATACAGCTCCGCCGCCGCCTTCGCGGTCGCGTTGCGAGCGTCCTGGAAGCTCGCGTTGCTGCTCAGGTACTCCGTCAGCGCGCGGTAAAAGATCGCCCCCGACTTTTCGATCCCAAGCGCCGGCACCTCGATCGTGGTCTTGCTGCGCGGATGTTTGCCACCCACCGTCAGCAGATAAAACGCCAGGTTGGCGATCCCCGAGTTAAGGTGCACCCCGCCGTTGTCGCCATTTCCGGTGTAACGCTCCGGGAAGTAATCATAGGACTGCCCGTCCTTGGTCGGGTTGTTCATGTAGCGCAGCGCGTCGCCGGCCTTCCCGGGGGTCCAGATCGTCTCCGCCAGATCCCATGTCGCCGCCCGCACCCCGCCAGCGCCGTAGGCATCGGCCGCCGCCGCCATGATGTCCGAGTACGCCTCATTGAGCGCACCCGACTGGTTTTGATACACGAGGTTCGCCTCGTACTGCGTCACCGCGTGGGTCAGCTCGTGGACCACGATGTCCGCGTCGCGCGAAAAACTGCCGGCGTTCACCCCGTCGCCGTCCCCGTACACCATCTGCGACCCGTCCCAGAACGCGTTCACGTACTTGTACCCGTAGTGCACCGTCGCGTTCAGCGCCGCCCCGGCCGCATTGAAGGAGTCGCGCCCAAACTTGGCCTGGTAGAAGTTGTACGTCAGCCCGGCGAAGTTGTACGCGTCCTGGGCCGACGGGTCATTCGAACTCCCCCCCTCCGAGATCAGCTTCTGACCGGGCAACTGCTGCCCGCCATTCGCCGTGTAGACATAACGCTTCAGCGCCCGGTGATGCTTCGGATGCCGGGCGACCAGCGCCCCGCTCACCGCATCGACAAACACCTGGTCGCGCTCCTCCCCCGCCTCGCCGCTGTACTGCACCTCCGCGCTCCAGGCCAGATGCGCGGAATCCTCAGTGACCACATAAACGAGGTCCGGCACATCGACGCTCACCGCGTCCGCCGCCAACCCCGTCAGCACGCCGCTCACCGCCACCTCGCCATCAACCGCCGGCTCCGTCGCCAGATCCTCACCCGCCACGAAGCGCCCCGTCACCGCCTGCACCCGCCCCGACACCCCGTCGGCGTGCACCGTCAGCTCGCCGCCCACCACCGGCAACTCGTGCAAGTACTGCTGGAAGCGCACGTGCACCATCCCCAGCTCATCACTGCGGCTGCGCACCGGCTCCAACTCGCTGTCCTCCGACATACGAAACACCGGCCCCGCCCCGCGCAAGAACTCCGCAGCCGCCGCCCGCGCCTCGCCCTTGGGCATCAACCCGAGGTCCCCCGTCAGGAACACCGGCACCCCGTCCCCCGCCGCGAGCACCTGGTCGACCCGCGGGAACCGCTGCAGCGCCGCCTGCTGGCCCCACAACAGCGCCCCCGGCCGCGACTTGCCCAGCGCAGCCGCCAGGGTCGCCTCGTCGACCACAAAGCTGGTCCCCAGCGCCATCTGCCCCGGGCTCGCCCCCCACACCTCGGCCTGCCCGGCCAGCAGGTCCTGCATCAGCGTCCGTCGCCCGCCCTCACCCACCACGACCACCCGCGTGAAGTCGATCGGCCCCTCCGAGAAGGCAAAACGCACCGCCTCCTCGCGCAGGTCGAGCTCCAACAACCCCTCCGGCGCCAATCCCTCGAGGTCGGACGCGGTCACGACCCGCTCCTCACGGGCGAAGACCTGCTCCCCTCCACCTTCATAACAGGCGGTCAGAAGGGCGGCAGTCAGGACAGAAGCGACGATTCCAGCGGTACGCAGCAGCATCGAAAAACTCCTCGCAGGCGCTCAGGGCCACACAAATGCCCACTGGCAGATGCGTGCACCCTGGCCCGTGGACCAGGTTCGGTTCGGTGAGATGGACGCCTCGCGCTCGGCGAGGAGGGGTCAGCACAACCCCGATGGCGTGAGCACCATAGGCAACAGTCAAGTTCGCGAGCAATCCCCCCACGACCAGAAAGTCACACCCAGCCGGACCCGCGACTCCCCGCACGGACCCTCCACACACCTCCCGCACCCGTGGTTATCCACGTGAACCCGCTTACTGACTTTTCTTCAGCAGAACCGAATACGCCACCCCACGCCAGCCCCACGCCACCTACATGTCCCGCTAAAACCCTGAATGCCCCTGATTTTCGTGAGGTTCACTACACATTTTCCGCCTATTGAACTCGATTCAATCCGTACCTGGCAAATCGCGGTCCCGTGGACGCCTCGCCTGGCCGCCCCCAGCGATTTTTTTCACACGTCAGGGAGATCTCTCCCTCGACCCCATCCCGCGCAATCAATTGCGCGCATCCCCATTTTCCTTGCAACAGTCCCTCCACCCCGGCCGACCCCCGGCCATGCCCAGCACCCGCCTCGCCCTCGCCCTCCTCGGCCGCCTGCCCGCCCTCGAGGAAGGCCCGCCCGGCCTGCAGCGCGGCCTCCGCCTCGGCCCTGGCGCGGTCGAGCAGCTGCGCCTGCTGCAGCTGCGCGCCCGGGTCGCCCGACTCGATGAGGCGCAGCAGCTGCGCCGCGCGCGCGCTGAGGCGGCGCTCCACGCCGTGCAGCAGCTCGTGCGCGAGTCCGCCGCGGCCGCCCCTCGCGCCGAACAGGCCGCGCTCGCGGCGCTCCAGCGCTCGTATCC